>NZ_JALIZI010000001.1:0-699227 GCF_040595865.1 Cellulosimicrobium sp. MI9406 | reverse complement strand
AGGCGGAGGCGGTGCACCAGCTGGTGGAGGGCCCGGTGAGCGCGATGTGGCCCGCGACGATCATGCAGATGCACCCGCACGCCACGGTCCTGGTCGACGACGCGGCGGCCTCGCGCCTGCAGCTGGGTGACTACTACCGCCAGACGTACGCGTCCAAGCCCGACTGGCAGGGCCTCTAGCCCGCCGCACGGGCGGCTCGACGACGCCCGGACTTCACCCGCTCGAGAACTGGACGCCTGTCCAGTTGGGTGTCTAGGTTGAGGCCCAGCCGATGCCCGCACCACAGCCCCCTGCAGGTGCGGGCATCGGCGACGACGGCGGTGCCGCCTCATCGTGTCCGACACGCCCGTGCCCCTGCTGCTCCGGTCCCGCTGGTCCGCGGGGGTACGGCGGCGCCCGTGGACGACGACCGCCGAGACCCGACCGACCACGACCCGACGGGAACCACCATGAGCACCTCGACCGGGCGCCGCGCCGCCGGGCGGGCCACCGCCGCCGCCGCCCTCGCTGCCACCGCCGCGCTCCTCGCGGGGCCGGCCCACGCGGCGGAGGGCGACACCTACGTGCCGACCGAGCCCTCGATGCGACTGACGACCCTCGCGCCCGTGTGCGAGAGCGACGCCGCGTACCTCGACTACGCGATCGAGGTGGAGGGCACCGACCACGACACCGCGACGGTCACGTGGATCAACCCCGACGGCGAGAGCGTCGTGCAGAGCGGGCTCCCGCTCTCGGGCCGCCTCCTGTGGCCCGGCGCGGTCGTCGACGACTCCGGCCGCGGGGTCGACTGGCCCGGCTGGCGCCTCGAGGACGGCCGGTGGGTCGAGGGCGACGAGTACGACTGGGTGCGCCCCTCCGTCGACGTCCGCTTCGAGGTCAACCCCCACGTCGTCGTGACGACCGTCTACCCGCCGGCGTCCCCCGACTGCGCGACGAACCCGCCCGGGCTGGGCGACCCGGCCGGCGTCGTCCCCGTCTCGAGCACGGTCAGCGCCTCCGCGGCGAACCCGGGCCTCGCGGAGACCGGCGTCAGCGCGGCGCTGTACGCCGGGATCGCCGCGGTGCTCGCCGCCGCGGGCACCGCCGTCGTGCTCGCGTCCCGCCGGACCCGCCGCGGCTGAGCCGCCGGAGAGCTCCGACCCCCACCGACGCCCGTCGGCCGCGCACCCCGCGGTCGGCGGGCGTCGTGCTGTCCGCGCGCCGCCCTTGACCCTGCCGACCCGCCGGGCTACCTTCCTGACGTCAGACATCTGACATCATCTGTTCAAGCGTTCTCGGCAGCGTCGCCGCGTTCCCCCGCGACCGTCCGCCCGCGCCGAGCACCGACCGGAAGGAACGGCATGATCGGACACCTCCGCAGACCCGCGCACCGCGCGGTGACCGTCGCCGCGGCGCTCACGCTCGCGGTGGGCGGCGTCGTCGCCCCCGTCACGACGGCGTCGGCCCACCACACGACCCTCGCCCCCGACTTCGACCTCGCGCCCGCCACCGGCGGACCGGGCTCGTACACCGAGCAGCAGCTCGCGACGAACGGACAGGGCGGCTTCCCCAACTACCGCATCCCGGCGCTCACCGTGGCGCCCAACGGCGACGTCCTCGCCTCGTACGACGGCCGCCCCACCGCGGCCGACTCCCCCGGGCCGAACTCGATCCTCCAGCGCCGCTCCACCGACGACGGCGTCACGTGGGGGCCGCAGGAGGTCGTCGCCGCCGGGAAGACCACCGCGCCGATCGAGGGCTACTCCGACCCGAGCTACGTCGTCGACCGGGAGACGGGGACGATCTTCAACTTCCACGTGAAGTCGTACGACCAGGGCTTCGGCGGGTCCCGGCCGGGCGTCGACCCGACCGCGCGCGACGTCATCCACGCCAACGTCTCCGCCTCCACGGACGACGGCCGCACGTGGACCCACCGCACCATCACCGCCGACGTCACCGCGGACCTCGGGTGGCGCTCGCGCTTCGCCGCGTCGGGCCAGGGCATCCAGCTCCGCTACGGCCCCCACGCGGGCCGGCTCGTGCAGCAGTACACGATCATCAACGGCTCCGGCCAGTTCCAGGCCGTGTCCGCCTACTCCGACGACCACGGCGCGACCTGGCAGGTCGGGCAGCCCGTCGGCACGGGCATGGACGAGAACAAGACCGTCGAGCTCTCAGACGGGCGCGTCATGCTCAACTCGCGCGACTCCGCCGGGTCGAAGTACCGCAAGGTCGCGTACTCGACCGACGGCGGCGTGACGTACGGGCCGGTCACGCTCGACACCGAGCTGCCCGACCCGACCAACAACGCGTCGATCGTGCGCGCCTACCCGAACGCGCCGCAGGGGTCGGCCGAGGCGAAGGTGCTCCTCTTCTCGAACGCCGCGTCGCAGACCGGGCGCGTCAACGGCACCGTCCGCGTCAGCTACGACGACGGCGAGACGTGGCCCGTCGCGCGCGTCTTCCAGCCGGGCGGCATGGCGTACTCGACGCTCGCCACGCTCGCGGACGGGACCGTCGGCCTGCTCTACGAGCCCGGCGGTGGCGGGGGCGGCATCCGGTTCGCCAAGCTCGACCACGACTGGCTCCTCGCGGCCCCGAGCAGCACCCCGGGCGAGGTCGAGGTCACCGCGGCGAGCGTCACGAGCGCGACCCCGGCCGGCGGCTGGAAGGTCGGCGACGTCGTCACCTACTCCTTCACGGTGACCAACCTGTCCGACGCCGTGACGACCGTCTCGCCGACGGGGAACCTCGAGCGGTTCGACCCCGCGCAGGGCGCGCCCAACTGCCGCTACCGCAACCTCGGGGCGCGCGCGGCGTACACGTGCACGTCCGCCCGGCACACGATCACGCAGGCCGACCTCGACGCGGGCTTCTTCGCCCCGCGCACCACGTGGACGTCGACGTCCGGCACGACCGTCACCACCGTGGAGCACGAGGGTCCCGGCGTGTACTTCGGCGCGCCCGGGAACATCGGCGTGCGCGGGACGCACGCGAACCCGCAGCCGTCGTACGCCGTGGGCGACCGCCTGAGCTTCACGTTCGACGTGCGCAACCTCTCGACGGCCGCGACCCAGGTGGTGCCCACGGGCAACCTCGCCGGGCTCGACCCCGCGAACGCCGCGCAGAACTGCCGGTACCGGAACCTCCCGGCCGAGGGGTCGTACACGTGCACGTTCGCGCACCACGTCGTCACGCAGGCCGACCTCGACCGCGGGTCGTTCACGCCCGCCACGACGTGGACCTCGACCTCCGGGTCGAGCGTGACGGTCGTCGAGCTCGACGGTCCGACGGTCGAGCTCGCCGCCGCCCCGGCCGTGCTCGCGGTCCAGGCGACGAGCCGCTGCCTCGCCGGCGGCGCGTACGTCGCGGTCACGGCGCGCAACACCGGCGACGAGCCCGCCGACGTCACGCTGCGCACGCCGTACGGCGAGCGCACGGTGGCGGACGTCCAGCCGGGCCGGGCGGCGTACCAGTCGTTCGCCGTCCGCGCGGCCGCGGTCGACGCCGGCAGCGCGAGCGCCGGGACGGCCACCGCGGCCGTGGACGCCGACTACGCGGCGACCGACTGCTCCTGACACCGGGAGCGTCCGGCCGGGTGACGCGGGGGCGTCACCCGGCCGGGACGGCGTCGGTGCGGGCCGGGGCACCGGCCGACCGGCGCGAGAGCAGCGCGGCGGCGAGGAAGCAGACGGCGCCGAGGAGCGTCCCGGCGTCGTCCCACCACGCGCTCAGGTACGTGCCCGTGGACGGGTCGACGTACGCCCCGACGGCGGACGCCGCGAAGGCGACGGAGCCGATCATGTTCAGCCACGTGCCGTGCCACGTGCGCGCGTCGGTGTCCCACAGATGGCCCCGGTCGCGCGTCGCGAGGACCGCGAGCGCCGACGACACGAGGAACGCGACCGAGCCGTAGGCGTCGGGCCTCCACCCCACCCACAGCTCGGTCGGGGCCTTCACGGCCGCGACGAGGGCCGCCGTCGTGCTCACGTTGAAGCACAGCGTCCCGACGAGCTGCACGGCCGCGGACCACCAGTCCCAGCGGTCGGCGGGCGGCGTGCCCGTGCGGGGCGGGCGGCGCCCGCTCAGGCCGAGCTGGACGAACGCCGCGGCCGTGAAGAAGACCGAGCCGACGACGAACGTCACCCCGGTCGCCACGGCGCCCACCGCGCCCGCGTACGGCGGGAGCGCGCCGACGAGGAAGCACAGCGACCCCGCCGCGAACCCCCACGCCTCGCGCCGCAGGCGACGCCCCGGGTCGGCGGTGCGGGTGCGGGTCATGCTCGTCCTTCCGCCGGGCCGGGCCGGCCCGCGCGACGGCGGACCGGCCGTGTCAGGCGAGGATGCGGGCCTTCTGGGCCTCGAACTCGGCCGGGGTGAGCACGCCCTGGTCACGGAGCGCGGCGAGCTGCGTGAGCTGCTCGATGCGCGCGTCCGTGGCCGCCGGGGCGGGTGCCGGCGCGGCGTACTGCGGCGGCGGGGCCGCGTACTGCGGCTGCTGCGGCGGGTCCGCGTACTGCGGCTCCTGCGCCGACTCCTGGGCGGCCCAGCGGCCCGCCTGGCGGCGCGAGACACGGTTCGAGACGGCGGTCGCCGTCCCGGCGACGACGGCGGTGCGGGCGACGCCGCGGAGCAGTCCTGGCACGGTGGTCTCCTTCCTGGCGCCGGTCAGCCGACCGGCTCGGTGGCGTCCAGCGACGCGATGAGCGCCTGGACCGGGATGCGCCCGCTCGCGACGAGCTGGGCACCGTTGCGGCGCAGCGCGGTCGCGAAGGGCGCCGCCCACACGTTCTCGTACACCAGCACGACGGCCGTCATGCCGGGCTCGACGGCGTCCACCGCCTGCGCGAGGTCGTCGTCGTCGAGCAGCCCCGACCGCGCGCCCTCGAACACCGCGAGCTCCGTCGACCCGTCGTCGAGCTCCTCGAGCCCGACGGCCGTCACGCCGCCGTCGTCCTCGCGGCGCACGACCACCAGGTCGAGCACGCGGATGATGCCGCGGTCCACGAGGTCGACGAGGTAGGGGAACGCGGCGTCGCCCGTCGCGCGGTCCGTCGGGAGCTCGACGACGAGGAAGTCGACGGGCCCGCTCTCCCGGAGGTCGTCGAGCCCGTCACCGGGCCCGTCGCTGAGTTCCTGCGTCATCGTGGCGTCCTCCCCGCGTCCGTCCCGCGCGGCGCACGGGATCGACCCCCAGGCTCGCCCCCGGGCGCCGTCCGCGTCCTCACCCGGGAAGTGTGAAGTCGCGTCACAGGTACGCGACGTGCACGCCGTCGATGCGCCCGTCGAGCGCGAACGGCATCCGGTCCGCGTACGCGCGCGACACCGCGCCCCCGTACGCGCGTCCCACGTCGAGGCAGTCGTTCGCGGAGAACAGCAGCGGCGCGCTGACGGGCACCGTGCCGGAACCGACCTCCTCGCCGTCGAGCCGCAGCACGACGTCGAGCGGCCCGGCCGGCCGCGGCTCGGCGTACGTCGTGACGATCTCGACCGTGTGGTCGCCGGCGGCGAGCGGCGTGCCCGACCGCACCACGGTCCGCTGGACGAGGAAGAGGTTGTACTCGTAGGTGAGGACGCCGTCGAGCAGGAAGCAGGTCAGCCCGCCGCCCGCGCCCCCGAGCTTGTAGAGCACGCCGTTCGCGGCGTCGGGGACGGAGAGCCGGATCTCGACCCGGTTCGGGCGGTTGCCCAGCGCCGGCGCGCAGAACTCCGGGATGCGCACGGTGTCCCCCGAGAGGTCCCACGCGGTGTACGGGGGACTGATCCGGTCCTCGGGGTGCATGACCGGCACCCACAGCCCGCCGCCCACCGGGAGCGCGTCGTTGCGTGCCGCCTCGATCGCGAAGAGCTCCTTGAGCTCGGCGAGCTTCTCGGGGTGCTCGGCGGCGAGGTCGTGCGCCTGGCTCCAGTCCTCGTCGAGGTGGTAGAGCTCCCACCGGTCCTGGTCCGGGGTCCACGTCTGGATCCCGGCCGGCATCCCCTGGACCCACGGCAGGCGTGGGCCGGTCGCCGACGCCATCCAGCCGTCGGAGTAGATCGACCGGCTGCCCATGATCTCGAAGTACTGCGTCCGACGGCGGCCCTCGGCCCCGGCGTCGTCGATCGAGTACGCGAGGCTCGTCCCGTCGATCGGGTCCTGCGGGACGCCGTTCACCGTCTCCGGGTGGGAGATGCCGAGGATCTCGTAGATCGTCGGCACCAGGTCCACGACGTGGTGGAACTGGGTGCGCGGCACGGGGTCGGGCTCGATGTGCCCGGGCCAGCTCACGAACATCGGGTTCCGCGTGCCGCCGAGGTGGGACGCGAGCAGCTTCATGCCCTGGTACGGCGACGACCCGGCCCACGCCCACGCGGCGTGGTACTGGTTGTCCGTCGCGGGGGTGCCGAGCGCGTCGAGGCCCCCGAGCTCCTCCAGGGCTGCGATGTGCTGCTCGACCGTCGAGGGGATGCCGTTCTGGGCGAGCAGCTCGCTGATCGTCCCGTTCTGCCCCTCCCCCGACGAGCCGTTGTCGCCCCAGATGTAGACGACGATCGTGTCGTCCGCGTAGCCGAGCCGCTCCACCTCGTCGAGCAGGCGCCCGGCCTGCACGTCCGCGTGCTCGCCGAACCCCGCGGCGACCTCCATGAGCCGCGCCTGGAACGCCTTCTGGTCGTCGGGGATGTCGTCCCACCCCGCGAGGCTCTCCGGGCGCGGGGTGAGCTCCGCGTCGTCGGGCACCCAGCCCGCCGCCTTCGCGCCCGCGAGGGCCCGCTCCCGGTAGGTGTCCCACCCGTCGTCGAACGCGCCGGCGTACTTGTCCGCCCACTCCTTCATGACGTGGTGCGGCCCGTGCAGCGCGCCGGTGGCCCAGTAGACGAAGAACGGCTTGTCCGGCGCGTTCGCCTTGTGGTCGCGCAGCCACCGCATGGCGTCGTCGGCGATGTCCTCGCTGAGGTGGTACCCCTCCTCCGGGGTCCTCGGCGGCAAGGTCGGGGTCGTGTTGCGCACGAGGTGCGGCTCGTACTGCGACGCCTCGCCCGCGAGGAAGCCGTAGAAGTACTCGAACCCGTACCCCGTGGGCCAGCGGTCGAACGGGCCGGCCGCCGTCGTCTCCTCCGCCGGGGTGTTGTGCCACTTGCCCCACGCGCCGGTCGCGTACCCGTACTGGCGCAGCACCTCCGCGATCGTCGCGCTGCTCTTCGGGATGTGCCCCGAGTAGCCGTCCCAGTCGTTCGCGAGCTCCGCGATCTGGCCGTTGCCCACGCGGTGGTGGTTGCGCCCGGTGAGCAGGGACGCGCGCGTCGGGGAGCACATCGCGGTCGTGTGGAAGCGGTTGTACCCGATGCCGTTCGCGCGCACCCGGTCGAGAGTCGGGGTGCGGACGGCGCCCCCGAGCGTCGTCGGGAGCGCGGGCCCCGCGTCGTCGATGAGGATCACGACGACGTTCGGCGTGCCCGGGGGCAGGTGGCGTTCCGGCGGGCGCGGGGAGTACGTCGACTCCTGGATCGTCCGGCCCGCGACGCTGCCGGAGCGGCGGGGCGGGAACGGCAACGACCGCTCCGTGGGCAGGGGCGGTCCGACGACCGTCCGGCGGGGCTCGGTGCTCATCCACTCTCTCCCGTCTGTCCTGGGCCGTGCGGACCGACGCCGTGGCCCGCCTCGGGTGCGGACCTGCCGAGGTGCGGTGGGCGGGTGCGACGTCGTCGCCGACCGGCGCGCAGCAGGACGGCGCGGCGGAGGGCATCGGCTCGACCGTACGGACGACGAGCGAGGCGCGGCATCACCCGCGGCGGGCGAACCGGGTGGGGTCCACGCCACCACACCCGGCTCCGCGAGGAGACGCGGACCTGCGGGGACGGGTGCGCACCGCCTGACCGGGCGGCGGATCGGCCATGATGGTCCTCGGTGTCGCGCGCGGCCAGGGTCGTCCTCCGCGACGTGCACGGTACCGGGACCGGTCCCGCGACGAGGGGGGCACTCATGGAGGAGCAGGACGTCGACCGGGCGCACCGGCCGACGAGACCTCGGCGCGTGCGCCTGCCCGTCTGGGCGGGGACGAGCCTCGTGGTCGTCGGGGCGCTGGTCGTCGTGGCGCTCCTCGTCTCGCGGCTCTCCGGCGGCGCCGAGGTCTGCCCCGCGATCGCGTACGCCGATCTCCTCGAGGTGGTGCTGACCGGCGACACCGAGGAGGTGCACCATCTTCAGGTGCGCGACGGCGGAGACGCCGGGTGGCAACCACCGCTGCCGACAGGTCCCGACGCGCAGGAGCCGGCCATCGCGACCTCACGGGAGGGTGACACCTGGTCCTTCACGGTCTTCTCGCGGACCAACCCGGTCGGGCTGCGCGCCCTCGACGAGACCGGAGCAGTCCTCGCCGAGACCGAGAAGTCCGTCGACTGGGTCCGCGTCGGAGGGTTGGAAGCGTGCGGCGGCCCGATGGAAGCCCGGGTGGGCTGGACGCTCTGATCACCTCCGAGCACGGACCGGCCGTCGACGGCCCACCCGTGGGGCCCGAGCGTCGTCCGCGTGCCCTGCCGCCGGCCGATCAGCCAGCCAGGCGACGCAGAGCAGGACGGTCGCGATCGCGAACAGCTCGACGGCCGGGCGCGCAGCGCGAAAGCCCCACGTCCAGGCTCGTCCGTCGTCCATGCCTGAGGAGTCTGGCAGAGGCCGGGTGTCGTCTCGGACGGATCGGCGCGCGGGTGTCGGCCTACGGCGTGGTGGGGGTGTCGAGCGCCTTCTCGGGCAGGACCTCACCGGTGCGCGCGCCGCTCCCCCGAGCGACAGGGGTACGGCACGACGACGCCTCTGCTGCTATCCCCTGGGCCGGTCGAGGCTCGTCGCCCCCGGACTCTGCGGCGCTCGTTGGCGTCATCCCAGAGCCACGACCGCCCTTCCCGGCCTTCGCGCGCGAGCCGTCTCAGCTACAGCTGTTCTTGACGTGCTCGGTGACCGCGCTGAACGAGGCCTGGTAGTCGTCGTCGAGCAGGAGCTCGGTCCCGTCGTCGCCGTCGGCCAGGGCGTCCGCCACGTCCGAGGCCGTCGTCGTCACGCGGTCCCAGTCCGCGCTGAGCGCGTCGGGCGCGGTGACCTCGCGCATCGCCTCGGCGTCCTCCGCGAACGCGTCCGCGGCCTCCTCGCGCGTGAGCGACTCCGTGCTGGCCCTGACGGTCTCCTCGTAGGACCGGGCGGCGTCGCAGAAGCTCGGCTCGTCCGCCGAGCAGGCCCCTGCCGACACCAGCACCACACCTGCCGCGGCGACCGCCGCGACCCGGGACCGCAGAGCTCTCATGACCGTCCTCGCCTCGCACCCCGCCCGGCCTGGGCGGCCCGGCCTCCCCGGGCGGCCCGAGGAGCACTGCCGATGATGCCCCAGGCCCTCCGTCACCGCTCTCGGACGGCGAGCACGAGCCGCAGCGGCGCCGTCTGCGTAGCGTGGTGCCCATGACACGCGTCGAGAGCTCGAAGGTCACGGTGGTGGGCGCCGGGAGCGTGGGAACCAGCCTGGCGTACGCCGCGCTGATCCGCGGCTCCGCACGGACGGTGGCGCTCTACGACATCAACCGCGCGAAGGTCGAGGCCGAGGTGCTCGACCTCGCGCACGGCACGCAGTTCACGGGGGCGAGCCAGGTCGTCGGTGGTGCGGACCCGTCGGTCGCGGAGGGGTCGCACGTCGTCGTCATCACCGCCGGTGCGAAGCAGGACCCGGGCCAGAGCCGCCTGGACCTCGCGGGCACGAACGTCCGCATCCTCAAGACGCTGCTGCCGCAGCTCCTCGAGCACGCGCCGGACGCCGTCTACTGCATCGTCACCAACCCGTGCGACGTGCTCACCGTCGCGGCGCAGCAGATCAGCGGCCTGCCGACGTCGCGCGTGTTTTCGTCCGGCACGGTGCTCGACACCTCTCGGCTGCGCCGCCTCATCGCCGACAAGGCTCGGGTCGCGGCGACGAGCGTGCACGCGGACATCGTGGGCGAGCACGGCGACACCGGGTTCGCGCTGTGGTCGCAGGCGCGCATCGGGCCCGTGCCGATCCTCGACTGGGTCTCGCCCGACGGCCACCACTTCACGCACGGCGAGCTCGACGAGATCACCGACCAGGTGCGCCAGGCCGCGTACCGGGTGATCGAGGGCAAGGGCGCGACGAACTACGCGATCGGGCTCGCGGGGGCCCGGATCGTCGAGGCGGTCGTCAGCGACCAGCACGCCGTGCTGCCCGTCGGCACGGTGCACGACGGCTACCGCGGCATCGGCGGCGTCGCGTTCTCCGTACCGAGCGTCGTCGCGTCCAGCGGCGTCCAGCAGGTCCTCGACCTCACGATGTCCGCGGCCGAGGAGCGTCAGCTCCGCGCGTCCGCCGACGCCCTGCACGCCGCGCAGCAGGACCTCGGGCTGGAGTAGCCGCCGGCGCGGGGGCGCTCCGCTTGCGGGTGGAGCCCGGCGCACGGAGCGTGGTGCTCGTCCGGGACGCGCCGTGAGGCCGTCCACCGACGCGAGCGTCGTGCGCCGAGGCGACGCCCACCGAGGAGGCCGCCATGACCGACAGCAGCGGACGCCACGCGTCCGGCACCGCACGGGACGAGGAGTCGCGGCCTGCCCCCGACGCCGACCACAAGCCCGACTCCCCCACGGACCTGCGCAAGCCGTCGTGGGGCTTCGCCGTCAAGGGCGCGGTGCGCGAGTTCATGGACGACCAGTGCACCGACCTGGCCGCCGCGCTGACGTACTACGCGGTGCTGGCGTCGGCGCCCGCGCTGCTGGCGCTCGTGTCGATCCTCGGGCTCGTCGGCGACGGCGAGAAGGCCGTCGAGTCGGTGCTCCAGAGCGTCGAGGGCGTCGTGCCGCAGACCACGCTCGACATGATCAAGCCGCTCGTCGAGAACGCCGCCAACACGGACAAGGCCGGGTTCGCGCTCGTCATCGGTGTCGTGCTGGCCCTGTGGTCGGCGTCCGGCTACGTGGGCGCGTTCTCCCGGTCGATGAACCGCATCTACGAGATCGAGGAGGGGCGCCCGATCTGGAAGCTGCGCCCCGTGATGCTCGGCGTCACCGTCATCACCGTGCTGCTCGCGGGCCTGGTCGTCGGGAGCCTCGTCCTGTCCGGGCCGATCGCGCGCCAGGTGGGCGAGCTCGTCGGCCTCGGGGACACCGCGATCGCCGTCTGGCAGGTCGCGAAGTGGCCGGTCGCGCTCCTGCTCGTCGTCATCCTCGTCGCGCTGCTCTACCACCTCACGCCGAACATCAAGCAGCCCAAGTTCCGCTGGGTCAGCCCGGGCGCGATCCTGGCGATCCTCGTGTGGGTCGTCGCCTCGGCGGCGTTCGGCCTCTACCTCGGCAGCGGGCTGAGCAACTACGGCGCGACCTACGGCACCCTCGCGGGCGTCATCATCTTCCTCCTGTGGCTCTGGCTGACGAACCTCGCGCTCCTGCTCGGCGCCGAGCTCGACGCCGAGGTCGAGCGCAGCCGCGAGCTGCAGAGCGGCATGCCCGCGGAGGAGCGCATCCAGCTCCCGCCGCGCGACACGCGCGCGAGCGACAAGAAGGCCGCCAAGCGCGAGGAAGCCGTCGAGCAGGCGCGCGCCCTCCGCGAGTCGAACGGCCGGTCGACGGACACCGACAGCGACACCGACACCGACTCCCCCGGGACCGGGCGCGCGAGCACGGACGACGAGGGCACCGGCCCGGGCACGACGCCGCGCCGCGACTGACCGCGCCGGCGCCGCCGGGCTCGACGCGCCCGGCGGCGCCCCCGCGGTTACGGTCGTGGCGGGTCGAGACGAGGCCCGAACTCGATCCCCCGGAGCCGCGACATGCCCGACCTCGCTCGACCCACCGCCCCCGGCCTCGTCCCGCTGTACCTGGGCCCGCCGTCGACCCCGCTCGCCGACCGGCCCGCGCTCGTCGGGACGGACGAGCTCGCCGCGATCGACGCTGCCGGGACCGACATCGCGGCCCTCCTCGACCACGCGCGGAAGGTCGGCGCCCGGGCACCTTTTCCCGGCGACGGGCGGACCGCCGAGCTCTGGGGCGCGCTCGCCTCGCTCGCCGCGACGGACGTGGGCGCCGCGCGCGTCGTCGAGCCGCACCTCGACGCCCTCGCGATCCTCGGGCAGGTCCCGGTCCCCGTGGCGCTCGACGCCGTCGGGGCGGGTCCGGACAGCACCTGGGGCGTGTACGCGGCGGAGGGTCCCGGGGTCCGGCTGGAGGCGCACGAGCGCGACGGCGCGTGGGTGCTGTCGGGCACGAAGCCGTGGTGCTCCCTCGCCGCCGACCTCTCGCACGCGCTCGTCACCGCGTGGGCCGACGCCGGTCGGCGGCTGTTCGCGGTCGGGCTGCGGTCGCCGGGCGTCGTCCCCGCCGACGGCCCGTGGGTCGCGCGCGGGCTCGCCCAGGTCGTGAGCGCCGCGGTCCGGTTCGACGACGTCCCGGCCGTGCCGGTCGGGGCGCCCGGCTGGTACCTGGAGCGGCCGGGGTTCGCGTGGGGCGGCATCGGCGTCGCGGCGTGCTGGTGGGGCGGCGCCGTCGGGCTGGCGCGGACGCAGCGCGACGCGCTCGCCGCGCGCGAGCCGGACCAGCTCGCGCTCGCGCACCTCGGTGCGACGGACCGCGCGCTCGCCGCCGGGCGGGCGGTCCTCGCGGAGGCCGCGAGCGCCGTAGACGCGGGCATCGAGGGCCCTGACGCCTCCCTGCTGGCGCGGCGCGTCCGCGGGGTCGTCGCGGAGGTCGTCGAGGAGGTGCAGCGCCGCTGCGCCCACGCGCTCGGCCCGGGCCCCCTGACCACGGACGAGCGCTTCGCGCGCCGCGTCGCGGACCTCGGCCTGTACGTGCGCCAGCACCACGCGGAGCGCGACGACGCGTCGCTCGGCCGCGCCCTCCTCGCGCACGGGACGACGGCGTGGTGACGTTCGACCACCGCGAGCCCGGCACGTCGGAGGACGCGTGGGTGCGCGCCGGGATCCTGGACGTCCCGCGCCTCGACGTGGGCGAGGTCGTGCACCTCGTGGTGCTCGCCGCGCACCCCGACGACGAGTCGTTCGGCGCGGCGGGGCTCGTGCACGAGCTGGCCGGTCGCGGCTCCGCGGTCACCGTGGTGGTCGCGTCGGACGGCGAGGCGTCGCACGCGGGCTCGGCGACGATCTCGCCCGAGCGGCTCCGCGCCGTCCGCCGCGCGGAGGTGGCCGAGGCGGTGGGCGTCCTGGCCCCCGCGGCCCGGCTCGTGCTGCCCGGCCTGCCCGACGGCGGTCTGCGCGAGCACCGCGAGGACCTCGCCCGGGTGCTCGGCGACGTGCTGGACGCCGTGCTCGCCGGGCCGGCCGGCGAGGGCGTGCCGCCGTCGTCGGTGGTGCTGTGCGCGCCGTGGCGCGGCGACGGGCACCGCGACCACCGGATCGCGGGCGAGGTGGCGGCGGAGGTCGCCGACCGCCTCGGCGTGCGGCTCCTGGAGTACCCGGTGTGGCTGTGGCACTGGGCGGACCCGGGCGACGACGCGGTGCCGTGGCCGACCCTGCGCGCCCTCCCCCTCGGCGCCGCGGCCCGGGACGCCAAGCGGCGCGCCCTCGCCGCCCACGTGACGCAGGTCGAGCCGCTGTCCGCGGCGCCCGGCGACGAGGCGACGCTCGGCCCGGAGATGCTCCGGCACGCGGACCGCGGCGTCGAGGTGCTCGTCGACGCGTCGGGCCGCCGGGTCGCGAAGGAGCCCGCGGACCCGGGCGCGAGCCTCGGCGCGGGGTTCTTCGAGCGCTTCTACGCGGGCCGGCGCGACCCCTGGGGGTTCGAGACGCGCTGGTACGAGCAGCGCAAGCGGGCCGTCCTCCTCGCGAGCCTCCCGCGGCCGCGGTTCCGCGCCGCGCTCGAGGTCGGGTGCTCGACGGGCGTGCTCACGGCCGAGCTCGCCGCGCGCTGCGACCGCGTGGTCGGTGTGGACGTCGCCGAGGCTCCGCTGGCGGAGGCGCGGCGCCGCCTCGGGCCGGAGGTCGAGCTGCTGCGTCTCGACACCCCGGGCGAGTGGCCCGACGGCACCTTCGACCTCGTCGTGCTCTCGGAGGTCCTCTACTACTACGGTCGCGACGACCTCGACCGCGCCCTGGACCGCGCGACGGCGTCGCTCGCCGCCGACGGCGTGCTCGTCGCGTGCCACTGGCGCCACGACGTCGTCGAGTACCCGCTGGGCGGCGACGAGGTGCACGCGCGTCTCGCCGCCCGCCCGGAGCTCGACCGGCTCGCGCACCACGTGGAGGAGGACTTCGTCCTCGACGCGCTCGTCCGCCGTCCGGCGGTCTCGGTCGCGCGCGCGACGGGGCTGCTGTGAGCGCCCCGGGGAGCGGGTCGGCGGGCGCCGTCGAGCGCGTCGTCGTGGTCGTCCCCGCCCGCGACGAGGAAGAGCTGCTGCCCCGCTGCCTGGCGGCGCTCGGGCGGACGACGGCCGTCGTCGCGCGGGACCGGCCGGGCGTGCGGGTCGCGGTCGTCGTCGTGCTCGACGGCTGCACGGACGGGAGCGCGCGCGTCGCCCGGGCCGCGGGCGTGCGCGTGGTGGAGGTCGCGTACGGCAACGTCGGGCGCGCTCGTCGGGCGGGGGTGCGCGCCGGCGTCGCCGACCTGCAGGTACGCCGGGACGGCGCCGCGGCACGCACGTGGCTCGCGTGCACCGACGCGGACTCCGCGGTGCCCGACCACTGGCTGACGCGTCAGCTCGACCTCGCGGACGCCGGCGCGGACGTCGTGGTCGGCACCGTCCGCCCCGAGCTGGCCGCCCTCTCGCCGGACCGGGCGCGCGCGTGGCTCGCCACGCACCGGCCGGGCACGGCCAACGGGCACGTGCACGGCGCGAACCTGGGGATCCGCCTCACGGCGCACGACGCCGCGGGCGGGTTCGCGCCCGTCGCGGAGCACGAGGACGTGGGGCTCGTGGAGCGCGCCCGGGCCGCGAGGGCGCGCGTCGTCGCCGACGCGGCCGGGGAGGTGCTGACGTCGGCGCGCCTCGTCGGGCGCACGCCCGGCGGGTACGCCCGGCACCTGCGCGAGGACCTGCTCGCGCACGACCTTCCCGCCTGAGGCGCCACCCTTCCGGCCAGCGCAGTCCCGACGGCCGGGTCAGGCGCTCGTGCGCCGCACGACGACGGACGGGAACGTCCGCTCGTCGTCGTGCCGCCGCCCGAGCAGGGCCGCGGTCGCGGCGGCCGCGATGCGCTCCACCGGGTGCGTGGCGGTCGTCAGGCCGGGCCCGGCCTGCTCCGCGAACGGCTGGTCGTCGAACCCGGTGACCGCGACGTCGTCGGGCACGCGGACGCCGTCCTCCGCGAGCGCGCGCATCGCGCCCACGGCGAGGGTGTCGCTCATCGCGACGAGCGCGTCGACGCCCGGCCAGCGCCGTCGTGCCTCGCGCGCGGCCTCGGCGCCCGCGAGCCACGAGAGGTCGGCCGCGACGACGCGCGCCGGGACCCCCGCCTCCCGGACCACGCCCTCGTACGCCTCGACGGCACGCCGCGAGCCGGGCAGCCAGCCCGGCCCGGTGAGCATGACGACGTCGCGCCGCCCGTCCGCGAGCACGTGCTCGACGAGCGCGGCGATCCCGGCGGCGGCGTCGACGTCGTACGAGGGGACGCGGCCGTCCGCGGGGCCGATCGCCGCGACGCGCGCGACGAGCTCGCGCGGCACGCTCGCGAGCACGTCGGCCGTGTAGTCGACGAGCAGCACGCCGCCCACGCCGGGGTCGCGCGCGAGGCGTCGCAGCTCCTCACCGGGGTCGCGGCCGAGCCAGCGCAGCGCCACCCCGACGCCCTGGGTGTCCGCGGTGCGGCTCGCCGCCGCGACGACGCGCGCGACGTAGGGGTCGGCGAGCAGGTCCGCCGACGGCGACCCGACCGCCACCACGACGCGCTCGCCCCGCCCGCTCGCGAGCGCCCGCGCGCCCGGGTGCGGCACGTAGCCCAGCTCGTCGACCGCCGCGAGGACGGCGCGGCGCGCCTCGTCCGACACGCGGCCCGCCCCGCGCACGACGCGCGACGCCGTCGACCGCGAGACGCGCGCGGCGGCCGCGACGTCGTCGAGCGTGGTGGTCGGCATGTCGTTCTCCTGGGCGGGGTCGTGTCGGCGGTGACGGGCGACGCGCCCGGACCACCACGCTAACCCGGGGAGCACGCTCCGTGGAAGCGTTCCCACACCGTGTCCGCAGTCGGGTTGCGCGGCCCGCGGAGCCGACGACCGGACGCCCGGCCGCGCCGTCAGGAGGCGCGGCTCGCGGCCACGCGGTCGTCGTCCGTCGTGCGCGCCCGCCAGGCGGCGAGGCGCAGCGCGACGACGGCGACCCCCGCGCCGACGAGCGCGCCGATCGAGTTGGAGAGCCAGTCGTTCGTGTCGCACGACCGTCCCAGCGCCGGGACGAGCGCCTGGAACGCCTCGACGAGCGCCGACGCGACGACCCCGCCCAGCAGCGCGACGAGCGGGCGGCGGAGCAGCAGCGCCGCGAGCATGACCGGCGGCACGAACAGCACGACGTTCGCGAACAGCTCGACCCGGGCCGGCGTCGGCAGGGCCCACCCCACCGTGCAGACGGCGTACAGCTCGCGGTCGACCGGGACGAGCGTCAGCAGGAGCAGCGGCACGAGGGACAGGGTGAGCAGCGCGCCGGTGAGGCGGCGGCGACCGACGAGCCACGAACCCAGGAACGGGCCGACGACGACGAGGGCCGCGAGCGCGAGCGGCGACATCCAGGGGTGCGCGACGAGGAGCGTGGAGATCATGGAGGCGACAGTCTGTCAGGAGACGCGTGTCGGCGGGGCACGGTAGACCTGTGCCATGACGACGACGCCCGCGCCCTCGCCCGCCCCGACCCCGGACGCGGGCTGGTGGATCTGCCGCACGTGCGCCGTCGAGCACGCCGAGCGCCCCGCGGTGTGCGCGATCTGCGCCGACGAGCGCCAGTGGGTGCCCGCCACGGGCCAGGCGTGGACCACGCTCGCCGAGCTCGCCGCGGCGGGCGAGCGCCTCGTGCTGGAGGAGCTCGAGCCCGACCTGTTCGGCCTGACGAGCGAGCCGACCGTCGGCATCGGGCAGCAGGCCAAGATCGTGCGCACCCCGGCAGGCACCCTGCTGTGGGACCCGCCGGGCTACGTGGACGACGCCGCCGTCGAGCAGGTGCGCGCGCTCGGCCCGGTCGTCGCGATCGCCGCGAGCCACCCCCACATGTTCGGCGTCCAGGTCGAGTGGAGCCGTGCGCTCGGCGACGTCCCCGTGCTCGTCGCCGAGGCGGACGCGCACTGGGTCGCGCGGCCCGACCCGGTCATCGAGACCTGGACCGGCGAGCGCGAGGTGCTGCCCGGCGTCGTGCTGTCGCAGCCGGGCGGCCACTTCCCCGGGAGCGCCGTCGTGCACTGGGCCGCGGGCGCCGACGGGCGGGGCGTGCTGCTCTCGGGCGACACGATCTTCGCCAACCCCGACCGCACGTCCGTGAGCTTCATGCGGTCCTACCCGAACCGCATCCCGCTCTCGGCGGCCGTCGTGCTGCGCGTCGCCGAGCGCGTGGCGCGGCGCCCGTTCGAGCGGCTCTACAACAACTTCGAGGGCGTGATCCCCGCCGACGCGCGGGCGGTCGTGCTCCGCTCCGCGCAGCGGCACGCCGCCTGGGTCCGCGGCGACTTCGACCACCTCACCTGACCGCACCGCCAGCCAGGGCTGCGACCGCGCGCAGCCCGGCCGAGGATGGGAGCCGGAGGTGACGACGATGCCGAGACGTGTCTCAGGGGCCGCGGTGGCTGCGACGGGGACGTGGGTCGACCCGGACGGCGTCCGCATGCCCGCCGGCGAGGTCCACGCGTGGGAGCGCGGCACCAACGCGACGGTGTGCCGCCTGCAGCTCAGCCGCCAGGGTCTCGTGCGGTTCCCCCACGTGACGTGGGCCGACGTCCAGCCCGCGACCGGGCGGGACGCCGACGCCGTCACGTCCGTCTGCCGCCGCTGCGCCGCCGGGACGGGCGCCCGGCGCGACGAGAAGCCGTGGCGCCGGGTCGACCCGCGACCGTGACGGCGTCCTCCCCGGGTCGTGGACAGGTCGCCCGCAGGGTGCTCTGCGGGCTGGCCGTCGTCGTGGCCGTGGCGTCCGGCTGCGCTCTCGGGACCGGCGAGCCGACGGCGTACTGCCAGCCCGACGACCCGCTGGTGACGCCGCAGCGCGTCGCTCCGGGCGACGACCTGCACGTCGAGGTGGCGGGAAGCAGCGGCAGCACGGGGTGCGAGCGCGAGCTGCCCGCCCGCGCGCGCTACGAGGTGCTGATCACGGTCGCGGGACCCGCGGACGATCCCGCCACCGGCCGGTACAGCGTCTCCCTCGGGGTGCTCGAGCCCGACGACGAGGGCGACGCGGTGGGCACGTTCCCGGTCCCTGACGACGCGCCGACCGGCGAGACCGAGGTCTCGGTGAGTCTCCGGCACGCCCCCACCGTGTGCGAGGTCGACCCGACGATGGGGTGCGCTGCGCCGCCGTCCGCGCTCGTGGACGTCGTGCCCTGACGCCCGCGCTCGCCGGGACTCACGCCGAGACGGCCACCGGGGTGCCAGGGACGTCGCGCCGCACGACCGCCGCCTGCGGACCGGTGCGGAGCGCGACGAGCGCGACGTCGTCCTCCCCGTCGCCGGGGAGGACCTGGGAGAGCGCCGTCCGCACCACGTCGTCCAGGCTCGCGCCCGCCAGGCCCCGCAGCGCGTCGGCGAGCGCGGCGACGTCGTCGCGGATGCTGTGCCCGCGGCGCTCCACGAGGCCGTCCGTGTACAGGACGAGGGTGTCGTCGGTGCCGAGCTCGACCGTGTGGTCGTGCCGGCCCGCACCCGGGCGCAGCCCGAGCGGGAGGTCGTTGCGCACGGTGAGCACCTCGACCGTGCCGTCCGCGCGGACGACGACCGGGGGCAGGTGGCCCGCGCTGGACCAGCGGACGGTCCGTACGCCGCGCGAGCGCTCGTCGTCGCTCTGCTCGATGCGGGCGACGACCGCGGTCGCGACAGCGTTGATCCCCAGGGCGAGGCCGTCGATCGCGGCGTCCACGCGCTCGAGCAGGCGGGCCGGCGTCGCGCCGCTGTCGTAGCCGATGGCGCGCACCAGGCCGCGGAGCTGGCCCATCGTCGCCGCGGCGCCGAGGTCGTGCCCGACGACGTCCCCGATGACGAGGGTCGTCACGCCGTCGGACGCCACGAACGCGTCGTACCAGTCGCCGCCGATGTCGCGGTCGTGGGTCGCGGGCTGGTAGTGCACCGCGACCTCGAGGTCCTCGGGCTGCGGCGGCTCGGTGAGCACGGCCTGCTGGAGCACGAGCGCGAGCTCGCGGGCGCGCGCCGTCTCCTCCTCCGACCGCTCGGCCCGACGGCGCAGCTCGTCCAGGGTCGTCCGCATCCGCGCGGCGTCGCGCAGCGCCGCACCGATGGTCGTGGCGAGACCCGTCAGGTAGCGCGCGTAGTCGTCGTCCCACGGACGCCCGGGCGCAGCCTGGAGGACCAGCACGCCCGCGGCGCCCCGCGGGCTCGCGTCCCGCAGGGGCTTCACGACGCGGCCCGCCGCGACCTCGCGCTGCCCGGTGGTGAGCGTGCGCCCGACGGCCTCGGCCTCCGTACCGTCGGCCGCGGCGCCCGCCTCGAGGAGCACGCGCGGGCGCGGGCCGTCGATGGCGTAGAACGCGACGCGCGCGACGTCGGCGCTGCGGGCGAGCACCTCGACGACCGGGCGGGCGAACGCGGCCAGGCTGCCGGCCGTCGTCGGCAGGACGGCGTGCAGCTCCCCGAGCGTGAGCAGACGGCGCTGGTTCACGACCTCGCGCGTCGTCTCCGTCACGATGTCGAGGACGCCGGCGATCCGTCCGTCGTCGTCGACGAGGGGGCTGTAGGAGAAGGTGAAGTAGGTCTCCTCGTCGAAGCCGGAGCGGTTCATGACGAGGGGCATGTCCTCGCTCCAGGTGGACCGGCCCTCGGTGAGCACCACGTCGAACAGTGGCTCGATGTCGTCCCAGATCTCCGGCCACACCGCACGGACCGGCGCGCCGAGCGCGCTCGGGTGCTTGTCGGTGCCGAGGAGGTCCCGGTACCCGTCGTTGTAGAGGAGCGTCAGCTCCGGACCCCACACGATCATCGCGGGGAAGCGGGTGGAGAAGCACAGCCGCACCGCGTGGCGGAGGGCGACCGGCCAGGTCGCGGGCTCTCCCAGCGGGGTGTCCGCCCACACGACCTCGCGAGCGAGGCGACCGACGTCGCTGCCCGACGTCGCCTCGTCAAACCAGCTCGCGTCCGCGTTCACCTCCGCATCGTAGAGGGCTCCGGGCCTCGGGACGGCGCGTGGGGCGTGCTGAGACGGGCCGTTAATCGCTGTTCCACGCTCCGCGCACCGCGCAGGATCGGGGCCATGGACGACACCACGGAGCAGGAGCTCACCGGCGGCACCGTGAACGACGTCGTGCGGCGCGGGGACACCGTGCGGCGCTCGGCGGGCCCGTGGACCCCGACGGTCCAGGCGCTGCTGGCGTGGGTGCGTGCCCAGGGCGTCTCGTTCGTGCCCGCCCCGCTGGGGCTCGACGAGCAGGGCCGCGAGGTGCTCGGCTGGATCCCCGGCGAGACGGGCGGCTGGCCGGTCCCGGACTGGGTGTGGACGGCCGCGGGGCGCGAGCAGGCGGCGAGGATGCTGCGCACGGTGCACGACGCCTCGGTCGGCTTCGCTCCCCCGGGTGCCGTGTGGCGCTCGCCGGTGCGCGAGCCCGCGGAGGTCGTGTGCCTCAACGACGTCGCGCCGTACAACATGGTGCACGACGGCGAGCGGGTGGTCGGGTTCATCGACGTCGACATGGCGGCGCCCGGGCCGCGCGCGTGGGACCTCGCCTACCTGGCCTACCGGATGTGCGGGTGGTGCGAGGACATGCCCGCTCCCGCGGACGCCCGGCCCGAGGAACGGCTCGCGCACCTGCTGGAGGCCTACGGGCCGGACGCGGCGCCGGGGGCCGCCGTCGTGCTCCGCACGATGCGCGAGCGCCTGCTCGACCTCGCGGACTGGACGGAGGAGCGTGCCCGGACGACGGGCCACGACGACCTGCGGGAGCACGCCGCGCTCTACCGGCGGGACGTCGAGCGCCTGCCGCGGGGGTGAGGGGGTGGTTGCCGGTGCCGCACCAGCAGGGGGCAGAGATGCGGCACCGGCTGCCCCTCACGCTAGATGCGAACTGGACAAGCGTCCAGTAGCAGGAGCGGGTGAAGTTGACGAAGGTCCCTTCCGCTGACAGCGCTTTCCGCTGAAGATATGGCCCATGGGGCTGAACTGGGGGAACACCGGACCGGACGTGTACGAGGCGCGCGCGCCCGAGGGCGTCTACCGCATCGTCGCGCGCGGCACGGAGTGGTGCCTCGAGAAGCCGTTCCCGACGCCGGGCCGCATCGGCGGCTTCCCGTCGACCGCCGAGGCCATGGCCTGGGGCGACGACCTCCACCTCGCCGCGAGCGGCCCGCGCGTCCGCACGCCGCAGCCCGCGTGGCCCACCGTGGACGAGTTCGCGCGCGTCGTCGACGTCCAGCCGACGGTGCTGCGCTCGTGGATCGCGGTGCACGCCGGCGGCTCGACGAGCCCTCGGCGCCGCATCGACCCGGCGACCCAGCAGCGCATCCGCACGTTCTACCAGCTCGACCCGACGCCCTGACGCCGCGGCCCCACCGCCCCGTACCCCCGCGTGACCCGCGCGGTGACCTGCTCCCAGCCTCTCAGCCACCCAGCAGCAGGGACACCCCGATCGTCGCCATGACGAGGGCGATCACGCCGTCGAGCACGCGCCACGCCCCGGGCCGGGCGAAGACCGGCGCGAGCAGCCGCGCGCCGAAGCCGAGCGCGGTGAACCAGACGACGCTCGCCACCATCGCCCCGGTGCCGAACAGCCACCGGGCGGTGTCGGCGCCTCCGGCCCCCGCCCCGCCCGCGTGGGCGGCGGCGTAGCCCGCGGCGAGCGACCCGAGCAGCAGGACCGTGTCGAGGTACACGTGCGGGTTGAGCCACGTGAGGGCGAGCGACGTGCCCACGGCCGACCGCGCCGACGTCGCCCCCGCGCCCGACGCCGGGTCGAGCCCTCCGGGGCGCAGCGCCCGCCGGGCGGCGAGCGCCGCGAGCGTCAGGAGGAACGCGGCGCCACCCCAGCGCACGACGGTGAGGAGCACGGGCGCACCCGTCACGAGCGCACCGAGGCCGGCCGTCCCGGCCGCGATGAGCAAGAGGTCCGAGACCGCGCAGACGAGGACGACCGGCAGCACGTGCTCGCGCCGGAGCCCCTGGCGCAGCACGAACGCGTTCTGCGCGCCGATCGCGACGATGAGGGACAGCCCGGCGGCGAAGCCGGCGGCGAGGGGCGCGAGGAAGGACAGCACCCCTCGACGGTAGGGACGCGGCTCGATGAAGTACAGCGACAGATTCTGCAGAACCCTAAGATGTGCTCATGGTTGACCTCCAGCCCGACCAGCTCCGTGCGCTCGAGGCGATCGCCGCGACCGGCACGTTCGACGCCGCGGCGCGCCGGCTCGGCGTCACGCCGTCGGCGGTGAGCCAGCGCATGCGTGCGCTGGAGTCCGCCGTCGGGCAGGTCCTGGTGCGGCGGGGCAAGCCCGCGGAGCTGACCCCGCCCGGGCGGGTGCTCGTGCGGCACGCACGCCACCTCGAGCTCCAGCAGGCGGACGTGCTCGCCGAGCTGGGCATCGGGCGGGACGGGCAGGACGCGGGCGACCCGGGCGCGCTGCCCGAGATCACGCTCGTCGTCTCCGGGGACGCCCTGACGACGTGGGCGCTGCCCGCGCTCGCCGAGGCGGCGCGGTGGGCGCGGCTGGAGGTGCTCCGCGAGGACGAGGAGCACTCGATCGGTCTCCTGCGCGACGGGACGGCGGTCGCCGCGGTCACGTCGGTCGCGGACGCGGTGCCGGGCTGCCGGTCGACCCTCCTGGGCCGGATGCGGTACCGGCCGTGCGCGAGCCCGGCGTTCGTCGAGCGCTGGTTCCCCGACGGCCCGACGACGGCCGCGCTGTCCCGGGCGCCCGTCCTCGCGTTCGACCGCAAGGACGACCTCCAGGAGCGCTACCTGCGGCTGCGGGCGCAGGAGGCGGGCACCGCGCTCGACCCGCCACGCCACTACGTCCCGGCGTCGCACGAGTTCCGCCGGGCCGTCGAGCTCGGCATGGCGTGGGCGATGCTGCCCGACCTGCAGAGCGCCCGGGCCGAGCGGGCCGGGCGCCTCGTCGGCTTCGACGACGAGCGGGCGGTGGAGGTGCCGCAGCACTGGCAGCAGTGGCGGCTGCACTCCGCCTCGCTCGACCGGCTCGCGACGGCGGTCGCACGCGCGGCGCGCGACGCGCTGGGATAGCACGTCGCGCGCCGCGGGCGTCGGTCAGACGGCCAGCGCACCGGCCGGTTCGTCGGGCGGGGGCACCTCGTCGGGGCCGACGATCTCGACGAGGTCGAGGGCGTGGCTGAACTCCAGGATCTCGAGCACCTGCGGCGGGACGCCGAGGAGCCGCGGTCGTGACTCCTCGGTCACCTTCATGAGGAGCAGGTGCAGCCCCGACGAGTCCATGAACGTCACGGCCGAGAGGTCGACCGTCTTGGGTCGGCCGTCGATCGTGGCGGCGAGCCGTGCCTTGACGGCGTGGGTGACCGCGAAGTCGATCTGGCCCCACATCACCCAGCGACGGCCGCCGTCCTCGACGCGGACTCCCCCGGTGCCAGTGCTCCCCACGACGCTCCCGTCCCCGACGTCACCGACGGTGCGCCGTCCGCACGGTCAGCCCCGGTTGTTCCGGGTGACCGCACCGTACACGCCGAGGGTGATGAGCGAACCCAGGATGGCGAGGAGCCAGGTACGGAAGTCGCCCAGGTCGCCCAGCGAGGTCCCGAAGAACACCGAGCCGAGCCACCCACCGAGCAGAGCGCCCAGGATGCCCAGCAGGATGGTGATGATCACCGAACCGGTCTGCTTGCCCGGCAGGACGGCACGGGCGATGAGACCGGCCACGAGGCCGAGGACGATGTACGCGATCCAACCCATGAGTACTCCTCCGATACGTCGGTTTCCCTGCGGACGTGAACACTCCCAGGCTCCGGCACTCCTCGCACGCGCTGGCGCCGTCTCACCCGCAGCCCGTTGCGGACGTCACACCGCCCGACGCGCGGGCGCGGCCCTCGCTGACCCGGTCAGGGGGCGCGGGGGGCGACAGGCCGAGGGGCGCGTCGAGGCGACGACGGGGTCGGGGCCCGGGACGCCGCCAGGACCGTGCGCTCGACGTCCCGCACCACGGACTCCGCGGTCGCGTCGTCGAGGCGCGCCGCGTCCGCCGTGAGCACGACGTCGACGCCGCCGTCCGGCGCGTCCACGAGGTGCAGCGTGAGCGTGACGCCGCCCTGCTCGTCGGACGCGTCGGCGCGAGCCAGCCGCCGCGACCGCGTGGGTCGTGCGCGCAGCGTCCGGTCGGGCCCGGTGCCGCGCCGGTCGTTGTACCAGCAGGTCCCGTCGTGCGCGGTCGTCGGGTCGGCGGCGGCCTCCCGCCGGAGCAGGTCCTTGTCGTAGTACGCCGAGCGGTACGCCGTCATCGCGGCCCGCCACACGCGTGGCCCGACCTCCTCGAACGGGGCGTCGAGGCCGTCGACGTGGAGCAGCCCCTCCATCGCCGTCGTCACGACGGCGTCCGCGAGCGCCGGCCGGAACCGGTTGCTCACCATGACCTGGAGCGCGAGGTCGTCGCGGCCCGCGGCGGCGGACAGCGCCCGGCACGACGCCGCGAGCAGCACCCCGGACGTGCTCGTGCGCCACCGAGCGGCCACGCGTTCCGCGGCGGGCCCGAGGCGGAGCGAGCGCAGGACGGTCTGCCGGTACCGCGGCCGCGCGGTGGCCACCGCCTCGCCCGCGCCCCCGGCCTCCTCGCCTACGCCTCCTGTGCCCCTGCGGACGGTGCTGCCGCGGTCGGCGTCCCCGCCGTCCGGGCCCTCGGCGTCGGCGCTTCCTCGCGGGAAGACGACGACGGGCGCCGCCCGCATCGTGCGCAGGGTGCGGGCTCGGGCGGCGGCGTCGTGCCGGCGACCGTCGTGCGACGTCTGCCAGGCCGCCTCGTCGAGCGGCGTCCACGCGACCCGCTCCGGCGGGGCGCTCCCCGCGGCGAGGGCCGTGAGGTCCGCGTCGAGCACGGGCAGGCCCCAGCCGTCGAGGGCCGTGTGCGCGACGACGAGCACCGTGTGGTGCACCGCGCCGTCGACGGTCACGAGACCGGCGCGCACGGGCAGGTCCGTCGTGTAGTCGAACCTGCGGCTCCAGAGCTCGTGGCGCATCCGTGCGCCGCGCACGGCGACGGCGGCGAGGTCGTCGACCCGCTCCTCGACCACCTCGACCGTCCCGGCGCCGCAGAGCTCCTGGGCGAAGCCGTCGCCCCGCGCGTGGATCCGCGTCCGCAGGGAGTCGTGGCGCTCGACGAGCGCCCGCACCACCTCGAGCGCTGCGGTGGTGGGCAGCGGACGGTCGAGGGGACCGCCCCACACGAGGTTGAACTGGTGGTCCTGCGGCGCGAGCGCCGCGAGGGCCCGCCGGATGGCGGTCTGCCCCCACGTGGCGGGCCCCTCGCCCGCGCTCCCGCGGACCTCGACCCGGTGCACGACCCTCATCGGGCCCCCTCCCCTGCGGCGACCGGTCGCTGCACGCGGACCGGGCGGTCGCGCTGCTCCCCCGGCCACGTCCGGACGCGGCACACGTGCGGGCGCGCGCCCGGCGTCGCGCACGCGGCGACGGCTCCGTCCGGGGCCGGCACGTCGGACACCCACCACTCCTGCCCGCGCCACGCGCCGTCGTCGGCCCGCACGACCCCGGGGGTGGTGACGTCGAGCCCGAGCAGGTCGAGCAGGCGCCCGCCGACCGCCTTGGCGCACGCCTCCAGGCGCGCGAGGCGACGCCAGTCGTCGGCGGCTCCCGCGGTCCCGGCCGCGGGGGCGAGGTAGCGCGCCGCGACGCGGGCGACGTCCACGCGGGGGTCGCGCACCTGCACGTCGACGCCCACGTCGTCGGCGGCGAGCGCGACGAGCGCGTGCCCCCCGCTCCGGCTGAGGTTCCACCGCTGCCCGACGACGGGCCCCGGCTTCCCGTGCGGCCCCACCTCCCACCCGACGTCCGTGGGCGCCAGGCCCGCGCGCCGCGCGAGGATGACGCGGGCGGCGACGTGGGCGTGCACGTACCGGGAGGCGTCGGCGGTGACCGCGAACCGCCGGGACCGCGCCCGTTCCGCCGCGCCCAGCAGGGTGTCGCCGCCGAGCACGGGGACCGTCGTGTCGACGTACCAGGCCTCGACGTCGAGGACTCCGCTCATGCCACGACCTCCAGGCTCGCGACGCGCAGGGGGCGGTCGGCCCGTACGAGGACCTCCAGCCCGCCGCGCAGGGGTCGTGCCGCCACCGGCCGCAGGTCCGGCACGCGGTGGTGCGCCCCCGGCACGGGCTCGGGCCCGACGGCGAGCACGGCCGCCGTCGCCTCGCGCCCCGCCGCGACGCCCGCCGCCGAGTCCTCGAGCACGAGGCACCGCCGCGGGTCGACGCCGAGCAGCCGGGCCCCGGCGCGGAAGCCCTCGGGGTCGGGCTTCCCGCGCGTCACGTCCTCCGAGCACACGAGGCGCCCCGGCACCGGCAGCCCCGCCGCGGTGAGGCGCGCGAGAGCGACCTCGCGCGCCGCCGACGTCACGACGGTCCACGTGCGCGGGTCCAGACCGGCGAGCAGCTCGGCCGCGCCCGGCACGGCGACGACGCCCTCGGTGTCGTCGCACGAGAGGCGGTGCAGCCACGCGGCCTCGCGCGCGACGTCGGCACCCGGCGCGACGAGGCGGACGACCTCGACGTCGCGCCGCCCGTGCGACGCGGCGACGACGGCCGCGCCGTCGAGCCCGAGGCGGGCGGCCCACGCGAGCGTGTGGCGCTCGATCGCGGCGGACGAGTCGACGAGCGTGCCGTCGAGGTCGAGCAGCAGCGCGTCGCCGCGCCACCGCCACACCCCCGCCGGGCCGCCGCTCACAGCAGCTCCGCCGCGCGCGCGGACCGCGCCGCGGCGTACCGATCGGCGTACGCCTGCGCGGCGCCCGTCGCGTGCTGGAGGCCGAGCGGCGCGCGGCTCGGGCGGCCGAGCGGCTCGCCCACCCCGCGGGCCACGACGGGCAGGCCGGCCGCCTCGTCCGCGAGCGCCGCGAGGAGGTCGGCGGCGTCGAGCCGCTCCTCACCCGCGGCCGACGCCCGGCGTGCCGCCCACAGCCCGCGCGAGACGTGCCGTCCGCCCGGCACGAGGCCGAGGAACCCGCGCACCTCCAGCCGCTCGCACGCGAGGACCTCCACCGTCGCGCGGGCGTCCGGGGTCCGTCCGTCGCCGTGCACGGGGTCGGGGCCGCCAGGCGCCGGGCGAGGGCAGCCCGTCCCGTCGCCCGCAGGGGACGCGGTGTCGTCCGACCCGACGGCGGTCGCCGCTACGCCGTGCTCGTCCACGACGCCGTGCTCGTCCACGACGTCCTGTTCGTCCGCCACGAGGTGCTCGGCCGCGCCGTCGAGGTCGCCGTCCGCGGCGAGGTCGGCGACGGCGTCCGCGGCCTGCGCGCCGCACGACGCGCAGTCGTGCACGACGACCCGCACCGGCACCGCCGGACCGGCCGCGCGGCAGACGACGGCCGCGTCCCGCTCGGCCAGGAGCCGCACCGCGTCGAGCGCGGCCGGGTCGAGCCGGTCGTCGCGAGCGGCCAGGTCGGAACTGTCGTCGCGAGCGGCCGGATCGAGCCGGTCGTCGCCAGCGGTCGGGCCACGACGGTCGTCGCGTGCGGCCGGGTCGGGCCGGTCTCCGCGCGCGCCGGGGCCGGGCCGGGCGGGCCCGGCAGGAGACGCGCCGTCCGCCGTGGCGTCCCGCGCCGTGGCCGCCCAGGCCGCGCCCGCGGCGAGCGCGTCGAGACCGAACGCGACGAGCTCGTCGACGCGGTCCTCGGGGCGGTCGGCGGGGAGCAGCCCCGCGAGCACCCACGTCCGCACCGCGGCCGCCCGGTGCGCCGTCGCCCCGGGGCTGGCAGGCGGTGGCCAGGCGGTCCGCGCGACGTCGGACCCGAGCAGCCAGCACGCCGCGCCGAGCTCGACGAGCGCGGCGGGCGCGACGCCCCCCAGCCGCGGGCAGACCCCTGCGGCGAGCGCCGTGACGTCGTGCGCGACCGCCGCCGGGTGGACGCCGAGCCACCCCGACCAGGCGTCCCAGGCCCACCCGAACGGGTGCTCGAGCGGCTCGCCCGCGGCGGGGCGCAGCACGCGCAGCGTGCAGCGCGACCGTTCGAGCGTGACGGCGACCGACCGCAGGGTCGCCGGGACGCGCGCCGGCGTCCGCTCCGGACAAGGACGGTCCCACGCGTCCGGGTCGACGACGTCGTCCGCCGGGACGGTGGCGTGCCGGGCGCCGTGCGCGTCGTTGCCCGCGAGGCTGGGGCCGTCGCCGTGCTCCAGCAGGTGCGGGAGCGTCGCGACGACCGGGTACCGCTCGCGCGCGCAGAACGTCACGACGGCCTCGTCGTCGTCGCGCGCGTCGTCGGGCAGGGTCGCGAGGTGCGCGGCGAGCCGTCGGGCGCCGTCGGCGGGGAGCACGAGGCCGAGCGTCGGCACCCACTCGTCGTGACCGAGCGGCGCCCAGGCCTGGCCCGCCGCCGCGGCGGCGCGCACGAGGTAGGCGTTGCGCGGGCTGTTCCAGTTCGAGTACAGCGCGACGGCGTGCCGCGGCCGGGCCCGCACCGCGCGCCGGACGAGCTCCGCGAAGCCCGCGACGGGCGTGACGTCGTCCTGGAGCACGAGGTGGTGCGTCGCACCGGGCGCGACGGCGGCCCAGGCGCGCTTCGCGGTGCGCAGCGGGCTGGGCGGACCGTCCGGGTCGGGGTCCTCCACGACGCGGACGTCCAGCGGCGCGCACGCGCGCACGAGGGCGGACACGTCGCCCCGCGCCGGGTGGTGCATGACGACGACGCTCAGCACCAGGTCGCGGACCTCGCCCCGCGCCGCGGTCACCGGTCCCGGCCCCGGCTCCCCGGCGCGCACGACCACCGGTCCGGCCGTCACGACGTGACCTGCCGCGCCCGGCCGCCGCCCGCGCGTCGTCGCACGAGACGCACCGCGACGGGGAGCAGGACGGCCAGCCCGACGACGTTCGCCACCGCGATCGTCGCGTACAGCGCGGTCGGCCCGCCGCCCGCCCGGGCGAGCGCCCCGCCGACCCCGAGCGACACCGCGTGGTACAGC
Organism: Cellulosimicrobium sp. MI9406; assembly: GCF_040595865.1. NCBI lineage: Bacteria > Bacillati > Actinomycetota > Actinomycetes > Micrococcales > Promicromonosporaceae > Cellulosimicrobium > Cellulosimicrobium sp. MI9406. The sequence goes on along the minus strand of NZ_JALIZI010000001.1, from coordinate 670,005 downwards.
ACGTTGAGCGTCACCGCCACGCGCCCGTACCCGAGCTGCTCCAGCAGCGTCACGAGGTACAGCACGAGGCCGACCCCCGCGTACGACGGCCCGACGACCCGCAGGTACAGCGCCGCCTGCGCGGCGACCTCCGGGTCGGCGGAGAGCTGCCCTGCGAGCACGGGCGCCGCCGCGAGGACGAGGGCGCCCACGACGACGTACGTCCCCGCGACCACGACCGTCCCGGCGCGGAACGTGCGCGGGAGGAGGCCGAGCGCACCTGCGCCCCACTGCTGGTTCATGACGATGCTCACCGCGGCCGCGAGGCCGATGGCCGGCACGACGACGAGCGTCTGGACCGTCGCGGCGCCGCCGAACCCGGCGACGACGTCGGTCCCCGACGGCCCGAGCACCCACACCATGACGAGGTTCGTCACGGTGAGCAGGAGGTAGGACAGACCGACCGGCAGGCCGACGCCGAGGAGGAGCACGCGCACGTCGACGCCCCGACCGTCCGCCGCACCCGGTCGCGCGGCGCCGCGCGTCGGACGTCCTGGGCTCGGTAGGAGGCCCGCCCGCACGAGGAGGGCCCACGCGACGCCCGCGCCCACGAGGGTCGACCCGGCGATCGCGACCGGGACGGCGAGGACGCCGAACCCGCCGACCAGCCCGACGAGCCACACGACGAGCACCTGGAGCCCCGCGACGAGCAGCGCCACGGTCGCCGACGCGCCCGTGCGACCCCAGCCGCGCAGCGCGGCGGCCGCCACCGCCGTCGGCACGGACAGGACGCTCGCGAGCACCGTCCAGCGCGCGAACGCCACGAACTCCGCGACGAGCGGGCCCGGCACGGAGAGCACGGTCGCGAGCGCCGGGGCGGCGAGGACGACGAGGAGCGCCACGGCGCCGAGCACCGCACCGCCCGCGGCGACGAACCGCCCCAGGAGCGCCGTCGTCGCGGACGCCGGTACGTCGTCCCGGCCGCGCGCGCCGCGCAGGCGCGCGAACCCGACCTGCGTCGAGACGTCGAGACCCTCCTGGACGGCGAGGACGAGGAACGTCACCGGGATGAACAGCGAGCGCACGTACAGGGCGTCGTCGCCCATGTGCCCGAGGAGCGCCGCGACGACGAGCTGCGCGAGCGCCCCGACGACGAGCGCGGCGCAGATCGGGCCCGCGAGCCGCAGGACGCGTCGGCGCAGCTCCGCGACCGACGGCGCCGACGCGCCCGGCAGCCCCGACCCGCCCGGCGGCGCGGCGTCAGGATCGGGCCCGGGGACGGGCAGGGCCGGTGCCGTTCCTGCCTCCCTAGACGAGCTCGACATGCCGTGCCCTGCCCTGCAGCCAGCCCTGGGCGAGCGTGAGCCGCTGGACGGTCCGCGTGCCCTCCATCATCTCCAGGCCGGGCACGTCGCGGACGAGCTTGTCGAGGTACGGGTGCTCCCACCGCGCGCCGGGGCCGAGCAGCGCGGGCACCGCGCGCGTGACCTCCTCCGCGAGGTCCAGCGCCGTGGCCTTCGCCGCCGCGGGCAGCGTCCCGTCCGCCGGGTCGGCGTCGGCGCCGCGCGCCGCCTGGAGCACGAGGGCCCGGGCCGCGTGGAGACGGTCGTCGAACGTCTCGAGCAGCAGGCGCTCGTCGGCCAGGAACGACGACCGCGCGGCCCGCACGTAGTCGAGGGCCGCCTGCGTGACACCCACGGCGAGCGCCGCGACGACGGGCCGCAGCCGGTTGAACGTGCGGACCGCCCCGAGGAGGCCACGGCGCGACGGCGAGAGGTGCCGGCCCAGGGTGTCCTCCGGGCGGAGCGGCACGTCGCGGAGCCGGACCTCGCCGAGCTGCACGGCCCGCATGCCCGTCGTCACGAGCGGCGCGGCGTCGAAGCCCGGGCGCGCGGTGTCGACGAGGTAGACCCCGACCCCGAGCGGGCCGGGTCGGTGCCGCGCGAACACGACGCCGAGGCTCGCCCGGGCGACGTTGCCGACGTACTTCTTGTGGCCGCGCAGAACGGCGCCCGGGCTCCCGTCGTCCGCAGCTGCACCGCCCTCGGTCGCGCCATCCGCCGTCGCGCCGCCCGTGGGCACGCCTCCCGCGACCACCGCGGTCTCGAGCGCGGCGGCGTCCGAGCCGCGGTCGGGCTCGGTGAGCCCGAAGAACGTCCAGGTGCGCGGCTGCGCGACGTGCCGGTAGAAGCGGTCGCGCTGCTCGTCGTCCGCGAGGTCGTCCACGACGACCCCGGACATCGACGGCCCCGGCGCCCCGACGACGACGGACGCGTCGCCCCACGCGAGCGTCTCCGCGACGACGGCGCGCTCGACGCACGTCCGCACGAGCACGGGCACGCCCCGCACGCGCAGCGGGTCGTCGAGATAACCGGGCGGGAAGCCGCCGAGCTGCCGGTACGGCAGCACGCCGGCGTCGAGGAGCGCGTGCAGCGCGCCCGGGTCCGCGTCGACCGCGAGCGCGCGCTCGCGGAGCGCGACGGCCACGGGGCGCAGGTGGTCCCGCAGCGCGACGAGGTCGACGGTGGTCATGCGTCCTGCCCTTCCCCGCCGCGGGTCGCCCCGGTCGGCAGCGTGCCGCTCGCGTGGCCGAGCAGGTCGATCGTGCGGGCCAGCCGGGCCGCGTCGCCGTCGACGAACCCGGAGGCGCCGAACAGGTTGTGGACGGTGCGCGACGTGCGGTCGAGCACCGCGGTGACGCGCGCGAGCGTCGTGGCGGGCACCGGTCGGTCGTCCGCCCGCTCCCCGGGTTCCGCGGTCACGCGCGCCAGCAGCGCTTGCGCCTCCAGGTGCGCGAGCGCGGCGTCCGCGAGGACGAGGCGGACCGGCGGCAGGTTCACCGTCGCCGTGCCGCCGACGCTCCGGCCGCGCAGCCGGTCGACCGCACGGTCGGCCAGCCGTTCGCACAGGCCCGTCCGCGCCCACGCCACCCCCACGCGCCACGCGGCGTCCGCGGCACGGTCGCGCCGGTCGTCCACCGGCCCGGACGCCGCCGCGCGCCAGGCGAGCAGCGGGCCCGCGTCCGACAGCACCTCGCCCAGCAGCGCCGACCCGGGCGGCGGGGCGACGTCGTCGGGAAGCAGGACGCACTCCCCCGGCAGCACCGCGACAGGCAGCACCGCGGCGAGCGCGACGAGCGCCGCGACCGCGCCCTGCTCGCGCGCGACGTCGCGCACCCCGGGGACCCCGGTCGCCACGACGTCGGCACCCACCGCGCCCGCGTCCAGCGAGACGACCCCCGCGCTCATGCGAGCACCGCCTCGCGAGCGCGGCCGTCGGCCTCCGGGGCCGTCGCGGCCGACCGCGGACCGAGGGCGAGCGAGCAGCGGTAGCCGAGCTCGACGCACCGCTCGTGCAGCACGACGGGCGCGGCCGGGGCGTCGTCGTCCGCGAGCACCTCCCAGACGCCCGTCGCCGCGGCCCCGGGGTCGGCGCGCCGCACGACGTCGCCGTCGAGCAGGGGCACGTCGGCCGGGTCCACGTCGACACCGAGGACGACGCGCCGGACGTCCGGGCCCGCCCCGCTGGGAACATCGGACGAACCCGCCGGCGCGGTGGGGCCCGCGGGGCGCGGACCCCGCGGGGCGCGCGCGACCACCAGGTCCTCGACGGGCCGCCCCGCGCCGTCGCGCGCGACGACGAGCGCCACCACGCGGTCCCGCGCCGGGACGCGCGTCTCCGTGGGCGGGAGCGTGCACTGCTCGAGGACGAGCACGACGGCCGTCCCTGCGCGCCCGGCATCGCCCGGCCCGCCGACCGGCCCGCCTCCCGGTCCGCCGCGCGACCCGACAACGGGCCCGCCGTCGGCGAGCAGCTCGCCCGCGAGGCGCAGCGCGGTGAACGGGCCCGCGAGCCCCTGCTCCGTGACGCAGAAGGTAGACGGGCCGCCGTCGAACAGGTCCGCGACGAACCCGCCGAGGAGCCGTTCGTGCTGGAGGTCGGGAGTCGTCACGACGAGCACGACGAGGCGCACGTCGTCGAGCAGCCCACGCCCGTCGAGCGCCGCGCGCGCCGCGCGGATCATCGTCGGGTAGTCGCGGCCCGGCCCGTCCTCGAGCCAGTCCGTCGGCCGGTCCTCGCCGTAGACGTACCGCAGGTCCTCCGCGACCGACCGCCGCGTCCCGTCCCCGACGGGCACGAGGTCGTCGACCGGCACGTCCACGACGGCCCGCACCCGCAGCGCGTCGTCGCGCGGACCCGACGCCGGCGAGGCTCCGGGCCCCGCACCGCTGCCCCCGAGCGGCACGTCAGTTCCGGGTCGAGTGCTCGACGACGAAGTCCGTCAGCGAGCCGACCGTCTCGAGGTGGTGCTGCTCGAGCGACTCCGGGTCGACCTCCATGTCGAGGGAGTCCTCGAGGGCCATGAGCAGGCCGAGGACGCTCGTGGAGTCGAGGTCGAGGTCGTCGAACAGGCGCGTCGTCGAGGTCACGTCGGGCAGCGGTCGTCCGAGGACGCTCGACAGGGCCTCGACGACGGCCCCGACGACGCGCTCGCGGCCGAGGGCCTCCTGCGGCTCGGTGCTGGTGCTCACGATGGTTCCTCCGGGTGGTGGGTCGGCGCCCGCGGGGCGGGCGGTGGCTGGACGACGGCGGACGGGCGGTGGTTCAGGGGACGGCGCCGACGGCGACGGGCTCGACCCGCGCACCGAGGTCGTGAAAGACCTGGCGCGCGAGGAGGTCGTCGGGCGTGTCCGCGTGCCGGACGAGGAACGTCTCGTCGCCCAGCGTGAGCACCTCGGCCGGGTACCCGTGGCTGAGGAAGTGCACCGGCGACGCCGTCGCGCCGTACGCGCCGGAGCGGTCCACCGCGACGAGGTCGCCCGGCGCGAGGTCGGCCGGGAGCGGCACGGCCTTGCCGATCGTGTCGTTGGGGGTGCACAGCGGGCCCGTCACGTTCCACGCGACGTCCTCGGCGGTCGAGGCGGGTCCCACGCGGCGCATCGGGAAGTTGCGCTTGACGAACGACCCGATGCCGACGGCCGCCATGTGGTGGTTCGTGCCCCCGTCGGCCACCGCGAACCGCTCGCCCATCGACTCCTTGACGTACCGCACGCGCGCGACGTACGTGCCGCACAGCGCCACGAGGTAGCGGCCGAGCTCCATGACGAGGTCGGTCCGGGGGTGGCGCTGCACGAACGCCTCGACGACGGGGTTGAGCGCCGCGGTGAGGACCTCGACGTCGAGGTCGCGCTCGCGCTCGAAGTACGCGACGCCCAGGCCGCCGCCGACGTCGACGAGCTCCAGCGGGAACCGCAGGCGCTCCGCGAGCCGTTCGGCGAGATCGAAGATCCGCGTCGTGTTCTCGACGATCGTGCCCTCGTCGAGGATCCGCGTCCCCATGTACACCTGGACGCCCACGACGCGGGCTGCGGTGAGGCCGTAGCACAGGTCGGGCGCGTCGAGGAGCTGTTGCTCGTCGATGCCGAACTGGCGCGGCTTGCCGCCCATGGTGAGCCCGGAGCCCTTGACCGAGAACGACGGGTTGACGCGCAGCACGACGCGCGCGGGCCGTCCCACCGCCTGCGCGAGCTCGTCCACGAGCGCGAGCTCGGGGAGCGACTCGACGATGATCGCGCGCACGCCCGTGTTGAGGCACGAGACGAGCTCGTCCCGGCTCTTGCCGGGGCCGAGGAACAGGACGTCCTGCGGCGCGACGCCCGCGGCGAGCGCGGTGCGCAGCTCCGCGAGGGACGACACCTCGGCGTTCGCGCCGAGCGCGTGCAGCAGCCCGCAGACGCTGACGTTCGGGTTCGCCTTGAGCGAGTAGAAGATCCCCAGCGCGGGGTGCAGCCGCTCGCGCAGCGCCCGGTAGTTCGCGGCGAGCACGTCGCCGTCGTACACGTACACGGGGGTCCCGTACCGCTCCGCGACCGCGGCGAGGTCCGCGCTCCCGGGCGTCGTCAGCCGGGTCGGGGTCGTGGTCATCGGGCGTCTCCTTCGGTGGGGCGGCCGGTGGGCCGCGAGGCCAGCCGCTCCGTCACGGCGCGGTCGAGGCGGGTCAGGGTGTCCTCGTCGGGCGCGACGAGGAGGCCGTGGAGCCGGCCCGCGAACGTCGTGCCCGGCGTCGGCCCGGACGCGCCCGACGCCCCCGCGTTGACCGTGCCGGTCCCCTGGACCACGAGGCCCGCCTCGCCGGGGGCGCCGGGCAGCAGGTCGCCGAGCAGGTCGTGGAGCGCCGCGAACGGGAGCGGCGCGTCGAGCACCAGGGGGTACTGGCGCGCGAGCGCGACCCACCCGTCGGGCTGGAACCGTTCCTGGAGCGGGACGGTGTACGTCGACATGTTGCTGCGCGCGTTGATCTCGAGGACGGGCAGGAGCCGGCCGTCGGTGCGCACGAGCGCGTCGACCCCGACGAGGCCGTGGAAGCCGTCGGCCGCGAGCCGCGCGCCCAGGCGGCCCGACAGCTCGGCCAGCGCGTCGACCTGGTCCGCGGGCAGGCGCGACGGGATGCGGTGGCCCTTGTGGACGCCGCCCTCCGTGATCGCCTCCTTGACGAAGTCGAACGCGACCGAGCCGTCCCGCGCGACCGTGAAGTGGTAGTTAAGGTCCGTCGCCTTGTCGGCCCAGACCTCCACCACGACGGCGAGGCGGTCGTCGCCCGAGCGCGCGGCCCGGCGCGCGACCATGCGCACGAGCTGGTCGAGCCGGCGCGGGTCGTCGACGACGAGGATCCCCTTCCCGGAGACGCCGTACGCGTCCTTGACGCCGACGGTCGCGCCGTCCGCGACGAGCCGCGCAGCCTCGACGCACGCACGCTCGAAGTCCTCGACGGTGCGGCACGCCCAGCCGCGCGCCTGCTCCACGCCCAGCTCGTCGCACAGCCCGCGGCTGTAGACCTTGCTGTTGACGGTCTTGGTCGTCGCCGCGTCGGGGAGCACCGAGCGCAGGCCCGTCGCCGTCGCGAGGTCCTCCTCGGCCGACGACGTCCCGTGCGCGAGGAGCCGCACGCCGTCCGCCGCGAGCTCCCCCAGGCGCGCGAGCAGCGCGGGCGAGTCGAGCGCGTCGAGCGTCACCGTGCGCAGCGGGTCGCTCGACCCGGCGACGTGCACCGTGGGGAGCCCGACGCCGAGCGCGTCCAGGTGCGCGACGTGGTCGGGGTCCGGCTCGGCCTTGAGCACGACGTGGTCGCGCGGGCCCGCGAGGAGCAGCGCGAGCTCGTCCATGCGGTGGACGAGCGCCGCCGTCGCCGACGCGCCGCCGACGGCGGGCAGGCCGACCTCTCCGGCCGCCCACGCGTCCTCGACCTCGACGTTCCCCAGCAGCACGAGCGGCGCGTCGGGCGCGCCCGCGAGCGCGCGCTTCGTCCGCGCGAGGAACGGCTCGCGGCCGGCCGCCGTGGTGGTCTGCGGGGCGGTCCCCGTCACCTGCTCGACCGTCATGCCTGCTCCTTCGTGTCGTGGGCCGCGGCGCCGTCGGAGCCCTCGGAGACCCCGGAGACCCTGAATCCCTCCGAGGCCTCGTGGCGCAGGACCATGGCGGAGAACGTGGCGCCCAGCCCGACGGCGACCATGAGGAACGGGTCGCCGGGCCGCAGCCGGCCCTCGGCGCGCGCGGCCGCGTAGCCGATGAACGAGTCCGCCCCGAAGCAGTGCCCGGTCACCGGGACGTCGTCCAGCCGGACGCGCGCGAGCGGGAGGCCGAGGCGCGTGCACAGCCGCCGCCAGGACACGCGGTTGACGTTGTGCGGCAGGACGAGCGCGAGGTCGTCCAGCGTGAGGCCCGCGCGCTCGACGGCCTCCAGCACGACCTCGGCGAGCACCTCGGTGTACGCGACGCCGAACGGGCCCGCGAGGTCCTCGGGGAGCGGCACCTGGTGGTACTCGCCCAGCGTGCGGGTCGCGTAGGCGAGCACGGGGCTGCCCGACGCGGGCCCGTCGGCGGACGAGCCTGCCGGGCCTGACGCCGCGACGAGGCACGCCGCCGTGCCCTCGCCCATGATCGTCGTGCCCTCGATGAGCCGGGAGCCCGGGCTGAACGCCTTCTCCCCCGTGAGCACGAGGGCGAGCGCGTCCGGGTCGCCGTCCGACGCGAGGAGGCGCCCCGCCAGGTCGACCGCGAGCAGCGCCGATGCGCACGCGTGCTGGGTGAGCGTCCACACGACCGCGTGGTCCAGGCCGAGGCGCGTCGCGGCGTCGTGCAGGGGGTTCACCCCGACCGGGGCGACCGTCGCGATGGTCCGCGCCCCCAGCACGTACCGGACGCGGTGCTCGTTGCCCGCGAGCCCGGGCACGGCGCGCGCCGCGGCGACGAGCAGGTCGGTGAGGGTCTGCCCCGGCGCCGTGCACACCTCGCGCAGCCCGAAGAACCGCTCGAACACGCCGAGCTCGAGGTGGTCGAGGCCGAGCTCGTCGGCGAGGTCGCGGATCGGCACGCGCGTCGCGGGCACGTGCGCGCCGACGTCGACGAGGGTCGTCATGCCGCCGTCCCGGGGACGTCGACGACGCTGCGCAGGTGCGTCGCGAGCGCGCGGGGCGTCGGGTTGTCGACGACGGCCTCCGGGTCGAGGTCGACGCCGAGGGCGTCCTCCAGGTCGCCGAGCAGCGCCAGCACCTGGACCGAGCCGAGGCCGAGCCCGGCCAGGTCGGCCCCCGCGTCCACGTCGGCGGGGGCGACGCCGAGCGCGGTGGCGACGTGGCGCAGCACGAGGTCGTCGAAGGCGTCGGGTCGGGGTGCGGTCATGGTCGGCTCCCTGCGAGCTCGGGGTGCGCGCGGTCGCGGGCCGCGCGCAGGGAGTGGAGCGCGGCCAGGTCGCCCCGGCCGTGCAGGTCGCGCGCCCGGCCGCGCTGGATCTTGCCGCTCGTGGTCCGCGGCACCTGGCCGGGACGCACGAGGACGACGTCGTGCACCGCGGCGCCCGAGACCGTCGCGAGGTGGGCCGCCATCTGCCGGACGACGGCGTCCAGCTCCTCCTCGGCGCTCGCCGTCCCGCCCGCCCGGGCGCCCGGCGTGGGGCGGAACTCCTGGACCGCGCACAGCGTGCCCGGTCGGCCCTCCGCCTCGAACACCGCACCCGGGCGGCCCTCGGCCCCGGGGTGCAGGCGGCGCAGCTCGCGCTCCAGGTCGTACGGGTAGAGGTTGCGGCCCGCGACGATGAGGAGCTCCTTGATGCGGCCCGTGACGACGAGCTGGCCGCCGTGCAGGGCCCCCAGGTCGCCGGTCCGCAGCCACGGGCCCGTGCCGTCCGCGGCGACGGCGCCGAAGATCTCCGCCGTCGCGGTCGCCGCCGCGTCGCCCCAGTACCCGGCCGCGACGCTGCCGCCGCGCAGCCAGACCTCGCCGACCGCGCCGTCCGGCACGGTGCCGCCCTCGCCGTCCACGACCCGCAGCTCCACCCCGCTCGGCACGCCGCAGCACACCAGGCGCGCGCCCGGCCCCTCGACCGTCGCGGCGTCGGGGAGGGCGGACAGATAGGAAGCCTCCTCCGTCACGACCAGGCGGCCGTCGGCGAGCGCCGTCTCGTCGGCCGTGACGACGAGCGGGAGGCGCCTGTCGGGGTACGTGGCCGTCAGCGTCGCCTCCGCGAGGCCGTACCCCGGGCCGTGCGCGGACCCGCGGAAGCCCACGGGCTCGAACCGGCGCGTGAACGCGTCGAGGACGGCCGGGTCGACCGGCTCGGCGCCGCCGAGCGCCCAGCGCAGGCGGGACAGGTCGAGCTCGGCGAGCTGGTCGTCGCGCACGCGCCGCGCGCACTGGTCGTAGCCGAAGTTCGGCGACGCCGTGACGGTCGCCCCCGTCTCGGTGATGGCGGAGAGCCAGCGGACGGGGCGCTTGAGGAACGACGTCGAGGGCACGACGACCGCCGTCGCCCCGAGGCCGAGCGGCACGAGCAGCATCCCGACGAGGCCGAAGTCGTGGTACCCCGGGAGCCAGCTGCAGAAGACGTCGTCCGGGACGAGGCCGAGCGTCGTGGTGAAGGCGTCGTGGTGGTGCAGCACGTTCGCGTGCGTGACCACGACGCCCTTGGGGCTGCTCGTGGACCCGGAGGTGTACTGGAGGAACGCGACGTCCTGCGGGCCCGGGCGGTCCCGCCGCGCCGGGCCGTCCGTCGCGCCGTCGACCACGGTGACGGCGACGGGACTGCCGTCGGCGCGCCGCAGCGGCACGGCCCACTCCGTCGTCTCGATCGCGGCGGTCGGGTCGACGAGCACGACGGCGGCGTCGCAGTCCGCGAGCATGCCGCGCACGCGCTCGCGCTGGTACGCCTGCCCGCCCGGGAGGGGGGACGGGACGGGCACCAGCCCGGCGGAGAAGCACGCGAGGAGCCCGACGACGAACGACGCGGTGGCCGAGTAGAGCACCAGCGCGCGGTCGCCGGGCTCGTGCCGGGCGGCGAGGCGGGCCGCGAGCGCCGCCGCCTGCGCGTCGAGCTCGGCGTAGGTGAGCGTGCGCCGCTCTCCCACCTCCGGCACGACGACGACCGCGGGGTGGTCCGGGCGCTCGCGCACGTGGTCGCGGACGAGGTCCACGAGAGTCCGGTCGTCCGGCTGCACGCCCACGTCGCCCCCTGCTCGCCGGCGCCGGGACCGTCCCGACGCACGCGGACGCCAGGAAGCACACGCCCCACCCCGGCGGTCCGGGGGAAGCCTCGCAGCGGTTGCTCGCGGTGTAAACAAATTCACGTGGCCGGAAGAGGACAAATGCCTTCTCTCGACCGCAACCCGTCACATCGGTCCGCACCGCGGGACGGCCCGGGACCGTTGCCGGGGTCGACTACAGTCACACGGCGTGACCTCGACGGAGCGGGACCCGGTCCTCGGGGCCCGCCGTTCCGCGCGGGCCCTCGCGCTGCGCCGCGCGCACGACGTGCTCGTCCTCGACGACGGCAGCGAGGCCTGCCCGGAGCCCCTGTGGCTCCGGGTCCACGAGCGCGCCCGCCACGCCGCACGCCTCCGCGTCGTGATGCTCGGTGCGGGTCGCGACGAGGGCACGGACGGCACGCCCGCGCAGGACGGCGGCCCCGGTCGTGCGGCGGGTCGGCCCGGTGACGCGAGCGGTGGCGCCCCCGCGGTCGAGCGACGGGTCGCGACCTCCCTCCCGGTGTCGCTCGTCGCCCTCGACGACACCGTCGTGCTCGTGGCGCGCCCCGGGCGCACGCGCGCCGTGACCGACCGCGACGCCGTCGCCGCGCTCCGCGCCCTCGCCGAGTCCGAGTGGGACCGCGCACGGCCCGACGGCGACGCGCTCGCCCCGAGCGAGGACACGCTGCTGCGGCTGCTCGCCGAGGGCAAGACCGACACCGCCGTCGCCGTCCGGCTCGGCGTCTCGCCCCGCACCGTGCGCCGCCACGCCGCCGGCCTCATGGGACGGCTCGGCGCCACCAGCCGGTTCGAGGCCGGCGTCCGGGCCGCGCAGCGCGGCTGGATCCGGATGACCGACCGCTAGCGCGCCGCGTCCGCCGCGACCTGGGCGTCGCTGCGCAGGATGCAGAACTCGTTGCCCTCCGGGTCGGCGAGGACGACCCAGCCGCCGCCGTCGGGCGTGCGGCGGTCGGCGACCTGGGTCGCGCCGAGCGCGAGCAGGCGCTCGACCTCCTCCTCGCGCGACCCGTCGGTGGGCCGCAGGTCGAGGTGGACGCGGTTCTTCAGCTGCTTGTCGTCGGGCACCTCGACGAACAGGACGTGCCCCCGGCTCTCGGCGGGCGTCGTCGCGCCGGCCGGCGGGACGATCATGCACTCCTCGTGGCCGGGGAGGTTCGGGTCGCCGGGCACGTCGGTGTACCCGAGCACCTGGGCCCAGAAGACGGACTGCGCGTAGGCGTCCCGCGCGTCGAACGTGGTGTGGGAGATACGAGAGGTCATGGCGCGACCCTGCCACGCGCTCGCCGCGCGGGCACCGGCTTTTCGGCCCACACTGACCGGCGTGAGCCCACGGACGAGGCACGTCGCATGGACCGGCTGGGACGACGACCCCGACCGCCTCGAGGCGGCGACGGTCACCGTCCGCGGCGACCGCCTGGCCGCGCTCGGCACGTCGCGCGCCACCACCTACGCGACGGCGTGGGCGCTGCGCACCGGGCCGGGCTGGGCCACGGAGCACCTCGACGTGTCGGTGCGGGGCCTCGGGTGGTCGCGGCACCTCGACCTCGTCCGGATGCCCGACGGCGCGTGGCGGGCCGACGTGCGCGAGGTGGGGACGCCGCCGTCGGGCCTGGCCGCGCCCGGGGTGCAGGACCCGGCCACGCTCGACGGGGCGCTGGACTGCGACATCGCGCTCTGCCCGGTGACGAACACGATGCCGATCCTGCGGCTCGGGCTGCTCGGGGACGACCCGCCGGCGCACGAGACGCACCTCGTGATGGCCTGGGTCGAGATGCCGTCGCTGCGCGTCCTGCGCAGCGACCAGGTCTACGCGGCGCGCGAGCCGCTCGACCCCGCGACCGGGCAGGGCGTCGTCAGGTACACGAGCGCGACGCGGGACTTCACGGCCGACCTCACCGTCGACGCCGACGGTCTCGTCGTGGACTACCCGGAGCTCGCGCGCCGCCTCTGACCCCGCCGACCACGAGGTTGCCCGTCGCTCTCGCGTCGAGAACGACAGGAGGCCCGTGCTCGACCGTGCGCAGGGTCGTGGTCGGTGAGGCGTGCCAGCACGGTCAGTCCTGCGGCGGGCGGCGCAGGCGCTTGACGTCCGTCCGCCGCTTCTTGGCGGCGATCCGCCGCTCGACGGACCCGCGCGTGGGCCGCGTCGCCCGCCGCGACGGCCCGGGAGGCGCGACGGCCGCGGCCAGCAGCGCGGCGAGCCGGGTGCGTGCGGCCTCGCGGTTGCGCCGCTGCTCCCGGTGCTCGGACGCCGCGACCGTGACGACGCCCCCGACGACGCGGCGACCCAGCCGGTCGAGCAGGCGCGCGCGCTGGGCCTCGGTGAGGACCGCCGACCGGGCGACGTCCCACGACAGCTCGACGCGCGAGTCCGTGGTGTTGACGCCCTGCCCGCCGGGGCCGGACGAGCGCGAGAACCGCCACGACAGCTCCGCCTCGGGGACGACCAGGGTGGTCGTCACGCGCAGGCCGGGGCGGACGTCGTCGGGCATCCGTCCATGGTGCCCGACGACGGCCGCCCGCCCCAGCGGATTGACCCCCGCACCGAGCGCACGCGGGCCGAGCACAGTCCGCCAGCCAGCACCCGGCCGACCTCGCTCGCAGGTCCTGTGCTCGACGGCGCGCGGCTCAGCGGTCGAGCTGCGCGTCGATCTCCGCGACGCGGGTCGCGACGAGGTCGCGCACGACGTCGTCCGGCAGCGGGTGGTCCCGGGAGAACCGAACGGTCCCCTTCGCGTGCGAGAACCCGTCGAGCCGCGGCTCGACGGCCGCTACCGCCGCAGGGCTGAACGGATAGACGGCGAGGTGCTTCGCGGACGCCATGGCGCTGAGCAGCGCCTTGCCGCGGTAGAGCAGTGCAGGCATGCCGTAGCTCGTCCCCTCGGTGGCGGCCGGTGCGACGTCCCGCGCGATCTCGACCACGCGCGCGAGCGCCACGCGGTCCGGCTCGTCGGCACCGGCGAGGTAGTCCGAGACGGTCCCCATCCGACCATGGTTGCGCACGCCGAACGAGGCCGCTCGACGGGCGGGACGACCCGTCCGACCTGCAAGATCACAGCGCGCCCTCCTTGACCTCAACCGTGGTCGAGGTCCTAGCGTGGCTGCATACCGACGGAAGGAACCTGAGGAACCATGCCTGTCTACACTCTCCCCGAGCTGTCCTACGACTACGGTGCGCTCGAGCCGCACATCTCCGGGCGGATCATGGAGCTGCACCACTCCAAGCACCACCAGGCCTACGTCACCGGCGCGAACACCGCCCTGGAGAAGCTCGCCGAGGCCCGCGAGTCCGGCGACTTCGCCGCGATCAACCTCCACGAGAAGAACCTCGCGTTCAACCTCGGCGGCCACGTCAACCACTCCGCCTTCTGGACCAACCTCTCCCCCGAGGGCGGCGGCGAGCCCACCGGCGAGATCGGTGCCGCGATCGACGAGCACTTCGGCTCCTTCGACGCCTTCAAGAAGCAGTTCGCCGCCGTCGCCGCCGGCGTCCAGGGCTCCGGCTGGGCCATCCTCGCCTGGGACTCCATCGGCCAGAAGCTCATCACCGTCCAGCTCTACGACCAGCAGGGCAACCTCACCCTCGGCCTGACCCCCATCGTCCTGCTCGACGTCTGGGAGCACGCCTACTACCTCGACTACCAGAACGTGCGCGCCGACTACGTCACCGCCTGGTGGAACCTCGTCAACTGGTCCGACGCCGAGGCCCGCCTCCAGCGCGCCAAGACCCAGACCGCCGGGCTCATCGTCCCCTGACGACCCCGCCGCACGACACCCGGTCGGCGAGCACGACCCCGCTCCCCCACCACAACGAGGTTGGTCCCGCTATCCGGTGGATAGCGGGACCAACCTCGTTCTCGGCGGCCGCCTCGGGCCACGACCCCGTCAGTCAGTCCGCGGTCACGAAGAGGTGGCGCGTGACGTCGTCGGGCAGGTCGAGGACGGTCAGGGCGCCCTCGCCCGAGGCGGTGACGACGCCGTCACCCACCGTGACCACGAGGGTCCGGTGCGGGAGCACACCGGCCTCGGCGAACCGCGCGAGCAGCTCGACGTCGACCTGGATCGGCTCGGCGATGCGCTGGAGCACGACGCGCACCTCCGTGCCCGGCACCGCGCCGCGCGCGACGAGGTGCGCGCGCAGGGACACGACGCCCTGGAGGTAGCCGACCTCGGGCAGGTCCTCGCCGAGCTCGCGCAGGCCGGGGATGGGGTTGCCGTACGGGTCGTGCGCCGGGTGGTCGAGGAGCCCGACGAGGCGCCGCTCGACGAGGTCGCTCATCACGTGCTCCCAGCGGCAGGCCTCGGTGTGGACGTGCTCCCAGTCGAGCTTGATGACGTCGGTGAGCAGGCGCTCGGCGAGGCGGTGCTTGCGCATGACGCGCACCGCCGTCTGCTGGCCGAGGGCCGTGAGCTCGAGCTGGCGGTCGCCCCCGACGACGACGAGGCCGTCGCGCTCCATGCGCGCCACGGTCTGCGAGACCGTCGGCCCCGAGTGCCCGAGGCGCTCGGCGATCCGCGCGCGCAGCGGGGGGATCCCCTCCTCCTGCAGCTCGTAGATCGACTTCAGGTACATCTCGGTGGTGTCGATCAGGTCGGTCACTCGGCCTCCCGCGGCAGGTACGACGCACTCTTCTCTGGAACGGTTCCAGTCTAGCGCTTTCGCCACCGACTCCGACCGGCGGGCCGCCGCGCCTAGGGTGTCCCCGTGACCCGCCCCCGCGCCGACCGCGTCCGCCGCGCGGTCGAGGCGGCCGCCGCCCGCGACGGCATCGTGCTCGACGCCGGCCAGCGCGACCTCCTCGGCCGGCTCGCGCGGCTCGGTGACGACGTCGCCCGGGCCCGACGACGTCCCGTCCGCGGGCTGTACGTCTGGGGGCCGGTCGGGCGGGGCAAGTCCTGGCTCGCCACGGCGTTCGTCGACGCCGTCACGCCGGGGCTCCCCGCGGGTGCCGTGCGCCGCACGCACGTCTACGACCTCTTCCGCGACCTCCACGCGGCCATCCACGCGCGCCGGGAGGTCGCCCGCGCGGAGCCGCGCGCCGCCGTCGGGCACGGGGGCCCGACGCGCGGGTGGCGCACCCGGGCGCCGCAGGTCCCGGAACCCCCGGCGCCAGAACCCCCGGGGCCGGAGGTGCGGCCCGAGGACCGCCCGAGCGCGGTCGACGACGCGATCGACGACCTCCTGCGCGGCACGACGCTGCTCCTCCTCGACGAGCTCCACCTGCACGACACGGGCGACGCGACGCTCCTCACGCGGCTCCTGCGCCGCGCGTTCGCGGCGGGCGTCGTCGTGCTCGCGACGTCCAACTACGAGCCTGGCACGCTGCTGCCGAACCCGCTGTGGCACCACGTCGCCGAGCCCGGGATCGCGCTCCTGCGCGCGCACCTCGACGTCGTCGAGCTCGCCGGGCCCACGGACTACCGGACGCTGGGCGGGCGCGGTCGCGCCGGGTTCGCCGCGGGCGCGTGGCTCCGCCCCGGCACGACGGCGCAGCTCGAGGCCCGCGGCCTGCGCCGCCCGGGCGCGGACGAGGCGACGGCGGTGCGCACCGGGTCGCGCACGTTCCCCGTGACGGCGGCGCGCGCGGACGAGCTGTGGGTGACGTTCGACGACCTCGCGGGCCGGCCGACGTCGACCCTGGAGTACCTCGACTGGTCCGTGCGCTTCCGCCGGTGGGTCGTCACCGACGTCCCCCTGCTCACCGCCGTCGACCGCGAGGCCCAGCAGCGGTTCGTCGCGGTCGTCGACGTGCTGGTCGACGCGGACGTCGAGCTCGTCGTCACGTCGCCCCATGCGCTCGGCACCTTCCGCACCGCGCTCCCCGACCGCCCGGACGCGTTCCGCACCGCGAGCCGGCTCCAGCTCCTCACCGAGGATGCGGGCGGCGTCCCGGCGGACGACGTCCCGCACGCCTGACCGGCGCGTCCCAGGGCTCGCGTGCGGGGGTGTCGTGGGCGACGGTTACGATCGGCCGCAACCGACTCGACTGGAGGCACCTGGTGGCACGCTCCGACGGCACCGACGACGGCGGCGCGCGCGGTCAGCGCGGGCCCCGCGCGGCGGACGCGCTCACGTGCTCGTTCTGCGGCAAGTCGCAGCGGCAGGTGAAGCGGCTCATCGCGGGCCCCGCGGGCGTCTTCATCTGCGACGAGTGCGTCGCGCTCTGCCTCGAGATGGTCGAGGAGGACCGCGAGACGGAGTCGGCCGAGCAGGACATCGTCACCGGCAGCGGCCCGCTCCCCACGCCGCACGAGATCTTCGCGCACCTCAGCCGCTACGTCGTCGGGCAGGACGGCGCCAAGCGGGCGCTGGCCGTCGCGGTGCACAACCACTACAAGCGCGTACGCGCCGCCGCTGCCGCCGAGGAGGCGGGCGAGGCCCTCGCGACCGACGACGCGGACTACGTGGAGCTGGCGAAGTCGAACATCTTGTTGATCGGTCCGACGGGGACGGGCAAGACGTATCTGGCGCAGACGTTGGCGCGGATGTTGAACGTGCCTTTTGCGATCGCGGACGCGACGGCGCTCACCGAGGCGGGTTATGTCGGTGAGGACGTGGAGAACATTCTGCTGAAGCTGGTGCAGGCGGCGGACTTCGATGTGAAGAAGGCTGAGACGGGCATCATCTACATCGATGAGATCGACAAGGTGGCGCGCAAGGCGGAGAACCCCTCGATCACGCGGGACGTGTCGGGTGAGGGTGTGCAGCAGGCGTTGTTGAAGATCATCGAGGGCACGTCGGCGTCGGTGCCGCCGCAGGGTGGTCGTAAGCATCCGCACCAGGAGTTCATCCAGGTGGACACCTCGAACGTGCTGTTCATCGTGGCGGGGGCTTTTGCGGGGTTGGACGACATCGTGGCGGCGCGGGCGCGCAAGCGGGGTGTGGGGTTTGGTGCGCCGATCGAGACGGGTGCGGGGGAGGACCTGTTCGCGCAGGTGCGGCCCGAGGATCTGCACCGGTTCGGGTTGATCCCGGAGTTCATCGGGCGCCTTCCGGTGATCGCGTCGGTGGCGGCGTTGGATCGTGAGGCGTTGGTGCGGATCCTGACCCAGCCGCGGAATGCGTTGGTGAAGCAGTATCAGCGGATGTTCGCGATCGACGGGGTGGAGCTGGAGTTCACCGAGGGTGCGGTCGAGGCGGTCGCGGAGCAGGCGTTGTTGCGCGGGACGGGGGCGCGGGGGTTGCGCGCGATCATGGAGGAGGTGTTGCAGCAGGTGATGTTCGACGTGCCGTCGCGTGATGACGTGGAGCGGGTCGTGATCACGCGCGAGGTCGTGCTGGACAACGTCAATCCCACGATCGTGCCGCGCACCACGACCGCGCGCGCACGCACCCCGCGCGAGAAGTCCGCCTGACCCCGACGAGGACGCGCCCCCCGGGCTCGCCTGAGTAATGCCCGGGTCCGCCGAGGTAGAGCCCGGTCGGCTCAGGGAGGGCCCCAGTCCGCTCAGGGAGAGCCCGGGTTCATCCCGGTGGAGCCGCGGCCCCACGCGCACGCCACGGTCGCGCGGGGCGACGTCACGCCGTGCGCAGCCAGTCGCGTGCCGCGGCGACGAGGAGCGCGACGCCCAGGTCGAGCGTCGGCTCGGGGACGGGCGCGAAGTACGGGGAGTGGTTCGGGGCGACGCCGTCGGGCAGGTTGCCCATGCCCGTCGCGGTGGACAGGTCGAACGCGGCGAAGAGCGCGGGGTCGAACCCGCCGAGGTTCCAGTAGACGAGCGGCACGCCGGCGGCCGTGGCGAGGTCGCCGACGTCCTCGGAGCCGGGCAGCGGCGGCAGCGACACGACGGCGGCCCGCCCGCCCGCGGCCGTGATGCGGTCGTGCTGCTCGTCGAGCGTGCGGGCGAGGACGGCCCGGGTGCGCTCGGCGGCGGCGGGGTCGTTGACCATGAGGTCGAACGTCGAGACCTCCTCGTACTCCGGCGCCTGCGGCGCCCCGGACGCCGCGGCCTCGGCGTCGACGATGCGGTGGATCGCGTCGAGCACGCGACGGCGCACCTGCGGCGTGAAGGACCGGACGTTGACGAGCAGCTCCGCCGACCCCGGGATGATGTTGGCCTGCGTCCCGGCCCGCAGGGCCCCGACGGTCACGACCGCGGACTCCCGCGCCCCGACCTCCCGCGACACCACGCCCTGCAGCCGCATGACCGTCGCGGCCGCCATGACGACCGGGTCGACGGTCGACTCGGGGCTGGAGCCGTGGCCGCCCTTGCCGTGCAGGGTGACGCGGAACGAGTCGGTCGCGGCCATCGCCGGACCGGCCGTGAGGTTGACGACGCCCACGGGCAGGGGCATGACGTGCTGCCCCAGGACGACGTCGGGACGCCCGCCGGTCCGGTCGAACAGGCCGTCCGCGACCATCGCCCGCGCTCCCCCGCCGACCTCCTCGGCGGGCTGGAAGACGACGACGAGCGTGCCCGACCACGTGTCGCGGTGCGCGGCGAGCTCGGCCGCGGCGCCGAGCAGGCACGTCACGTGCACGTCGTGGCCGCACGCGTGCATGGTGCCGGACTCGTGGCCGTCGGGCGTGGTCGCGGTGTCCGTGGAGGCGTAGGGCAGGCCGGTGAGCTCGGTGACGGGGAGCCCGTCCATGTCGGCGCGCAGCAGGACGCGCGGCCCGTCGCCGTTCGCAAGGACGCCCGCGACGCCGGTCCCGCCGATCCCCTCGTGCACGTCGTACCCCCACCCGCGCAGCCGCTCGGCGACGATCCCGGCGGTCCGGTGCTCGGCGAACGCGAGCTCGGGGTGCCGGTGGAGGTCGGTGTAGACGTCGGTGAGCTGGGCGGTGGTCAGCGGGGTCGCGGTCATGCACGCATGATCCCGCGCCCGGCGACGGGCGGCGACCGCGCGCGTCAGCCCACGAAGAGGCAGAACGGGTGACCGGACGGGTCGGCATAGACGCGCAGCGGCTCGTCCGGGTCGTCGGACCGGTCGAGCAGCAGCCGTGCCCCGAGCGCGAGCGCGCGGTCGTGCTGCCGGTCGAGCTCCGCGACGTCGGGCACGGTGCAGTCGAGGTGCAGCTGCTGGGGCACGCCGTCGTCGGGCCACGTCGAGAGCGGGAGCGTCCCGACCTGCTGGAACGCGAGCTGGACCCCGCCCGGTGCCGCGCGCAGCACGAGCCAGTCCGCGCCGTCGGGGTCGGGCTCGCCCGCGGCGGGCGGCTCGTCGCCCGCGCGGTACTCGAGCCCGAACAGGCCCCGGTAGAACTCCGCGAGCGCGCGGGCGTCGGTCGTGTCGAGCACGACCTGGGCGATCCGGGGGAACGTGTCGGCCACGGTGACCACCTCCGCACGCCACCGTCGCGCCGCGCCCGCGCGCTCGCAAGCAGGTGCGGTCGCGGCACGCGAGGATGGGACCGGACGACGGCACACCACCCACCGGGAGACGACGTGACGGACCAGGACGGGCGCCTCGCGCGGCACGTCGCGGAGGCGGCCGACGCGTGGCTGCGCGACCCGCTCGACGCGGGCGTGTACCGGCGCCTCGTCGACGCGACGCTCGCGTGGCGGTCCGGCGGGGGCCGCGTGGTGCAAGGGCTCCCGGAGCCGGGTGCCGTGCCCGGCGCCTCGCCGGGGGTCGAGCCGACGGCGCCACCTCGCCCGACCGTGGGCACCCCGGACGACGACGAGCGCTACCTGCGGCCCGACCGCGCCCCACGGGCCGTGGGCAGCACGCTCGCCGACGTGGCGAGCCTGCTCCGGGCGCGCGCCGGCGCGGCGGGCGCGGGGGACACGGCGGACGTGGCGGACGACGAGCGTTCCTGACGGCCGCCGCCCGCCCGCGTCACGGCACGCGGCGACGCCGACGCGTCAGCCGGTGGCGCAGGTGGGGGTCGGCGGCTCGCCCGCGAGCCGCGCCTCGGTCCAGCGCACGAGGTCGGGGGCGAGCGGCGAGTCCGCCTGGACGAGGCCGACGTGGTCCCGCCCCTCGTACGTGCGGTAGTCGACCGGCTGCCCGGCCGCGCACCGCTCCCCCACGTACGCGTCCTGCGTGCTCGGGAGGACCAGCGGGTCCGACGCCCCCTGCGCGACGAGCAGCGGCGCCTCGACCGCCCCCGTCGGCACGTTCTCGGCGAGCCGCTCCCCCAGGGCGCCGTCCGTGGGGTCTGTCGTCCACAGCGGCTGGTCCATGGACAGCGCCTCGGCGACGGAGACGAGCGCGCCCGGCTCGGACAGGCAGCGGGACGCCATCTCGTGCACGACGAGGCGCGCCCCCGGGCGCACGGCCTCGATCGCGTCCGCGTCGGGGTAGGCCGCGTCGTACGCCGCCACGACGTACGACGCGAACACGCTCCCCCCGGGCACGTTCTCCAGGTGGGACACCATGGCCGTGAGGTCGCTCGCGGGAGCGAGCGCGGCGACGCCCGCGAGCGGCACGTCGGGGGCGTACGCGGGCGCGACGGCGCCCGTCCACAGGGCGGCGTGCCCGCCCTGCGAGTGACCCCAGACGACGGTCTGCTCGCCGAGCGTCGCGTCGTCGAGGGCGCGGGCCGCGCGCACCGCGTCGAGCACGGAGCGGGCCTCGCCCTGGCCGACGAGGTACGGGTGCGGTCCCGCCGTGCCGAGCCCCGCGTAGTCGGTGGCGACGAGGGCCCAGCCGCGCGCGAGCACGTCGTCGAGCAGGAAGAACGCGCCGGACTCGAACGGCTCGTCGAGCACCGAGGGCGCGCACCCGCGCGCGTAGCCGGTGGTGCCGTGCGCCCACGCGACGACGGGCGGCGGCGCTCCCCCGTCCGTCCCGACGCCGTCGGGCACGACGACGAGGCCGCTCGCGACGGTGGGCTCCCCCTCGTCGAGCGTCGTCGTGTAGAGGATGCGCCAGGCCGACGCCCCGTCCGGGATCTGTCGCGTGAACGGCTCCGCCCGCAGCAGGCTGCCGGGCTCGTCCGGGGGCGCGTCGGGCGCGTCGTAGAACGCGTCGGCGTGCGGCGCGGCGCGCTGCACGGCGACGCTCACGCCCGTGAGCCCTGCGGCCGCGACGAACGCGAGCACGGCCCCGACGAGCGCGGCCGGGCCGCGGCGCGCCGACCGGGAACGGCGCGACGGCGCGGCGCCGGTTTCGGGCGGACGGCGCGCGGCGCGCGCACGGCGCACGCCGGCGACGAGCAGCCGCACGCCGAGCAGCACGAGGCGCACCCCCAGCACCACGGCGACGACGAGCACGGTCACGTCCGGCCAGACGAGCGCGAGCCCGCCGAGCAGCACGGACGCCGCGCCCACCGCCACGCGGGCCCAGCGGTCCGTGCCGGACGACCGGACGCCGTCGACCACGTCGAGGACCCCGGAGACGACCAGGCCGACGCCCACGAGCAGCGCGACGACCCCGATCGTCGGCGCGGGCCACACGAGCACGGCGACCGCGAGCGCGAGGAACAGCAGCCCGCGCACGACGCGCAGGGCACGGGGACCGCGCGCGTCCGGGGTCGTGCCGCCGTCGCCGACGAGCTCGACGACGCCGAGGACGACGAACGCCGCGACGACCGCGACGACGAGGACCGCGAGCGAGGCGAACGGCCGCAGCACGACGGCGGCGCCGAGCGCGGTGGCGGCGGCGCCGAGCACGACGGCGGCCCAGGGCGGCAGGCGGTCCCCGAGGTCGCGCAGCGCGCGGCGCGCCCGGGCGGTGGTTCGGCTCACGTCGCGACCGTAGCCACGCGTCCCGCAGGGCGCGCGCGGAGCGCGTGGCGGAGACCGGGAGGGGTCGGCGGTCAGACCGCCTCGGGCGCCACCTGGCGCGCGAGCTCCTCGACGATGCGCACGTCGGCGTCGAGCCACGGCACGTCGAGCCAGCTCCCGGCGTCGAGCCAGGTCAGCTCGTCGTGCTCGACGAGCGGCTGGGGCTCTCCCGCGGTGACCCGCGCGAACCACAGGCGCATCACGTGGCGGTCGGTGATGATCCAGGTCCCGTGGTCGGGGCCCACGATCTCGTCACCGAGCTCCACGGCCACGCCGAGCTCCTCGCGGAGCTCGCGGTGCAGCGCCTCCGTCGGGGTCTCGCCGGGGTCGACCTTGCCCCCGGGGAACTCCCAGCGGCCCGCGAGGTGCGACGGACGGGACCGGCGCGCGCTGAGCAGGAGCCGCGGGGCGACGAGATCGTCGACGATCGCCGCGGCCACCACCAGTCTGCGCAGAGTCATACGCGGAGTGTCGCACGGCGTCGTGACGTGCGGGTGACGCGACCGTGACAGCGGCCTGCGAGGGCCGCGGAGCCGTTCGTCAGCGCAGGCCGGCCGCCCGGGCCCAGGCCACGGCCTCGGCACGGGTCGAGACGCCGAGCTTGCGGTAGAGGCTGCGGACCTGCGACTTGACCGTGTTGCGCGTGACGAAGAGCTTGGTGGCGATCTGCTCGAGCGTGACGTCCTCAGACAGGTTCGACAGGACGACCCGCTCCCGGCGGGTCAGCGGAGCGATCGGGGTGGCGATCCGCTCCGACGGGGCCGCCATGGGGCGGACCAGCTCGATGGTGCTCATGTTCTCCTCCAGATGCTCTCCGGTCACGTCATCCCCACGTGGCGAGTTCCGGTTGGTGCTACTTGAAGGGATGGGACGGGAGTCGTTTCATGACGCGACTTCTCGCGACGAGTTTCAGGACGTTCGTCCAGACCCGGACGAACCAGCCGCCGGAGCGGCGTCGGTGCAGGTCAGACGAGGTGCTGGTACGAGAGCAGCAGCAGTGCGACGGCCGTGTAGTCCTCGACGGAACCCGTCGAACGGGTCACGACGCTCACGCTCATCTGCTCGACCGTCGGGAGCATTCCCTGGGCGAGGTCCTCCTGCAGCGTGCGCTCGACGGTGTCGCTGAGCGCCGCCATGGCGGCGTCGATGCTCGCCTGCGGGCCCGACGTGAGATAGGTCGGCGTCGGGACGCGGGGCCCGTGGCTCGCGCCGGTCTCGCGCCGGGTCGGGCTGTCGGGCGACGTCACGGTGTCGATCATGGGAGTACCCCCCTGCCAGTCCGGGGGACCGTCCCCTCGGCACCCACCACCCTGGTGCGCGGCCCTTGGGGGAATCCCACGTCCGCCGCAGGAGAACCTCAAGATTTGCTCAAGACTCGGGGTTCGTGCCCTCCCGGGCGCCGTCGGTCAGGGCGCGCAGGCGCTGGAGACGTGCCGGCACCGCGGCGAGGTCGCCCCCGCGGAGCGCCGCCTCCAGCTCGCGCGCGGCCGCGGTCGTGTCGTCGTCGCCGAACGTCCCGGCGGACCCGGCGACGGCGTGGCACAGCGCCGCCGCCTCGAGGACGGCCTCGGCCGAGGGCTGCTCCGCGTCGTCTGCCCCGTGCCCCAGGAGGCGGGCCGCCTCCTCGACCCGGGCCGCGTTCCGGGCGCGCGCCCGCTGCCGCAGCACGACGAGCGCGGCGTCGAGCCGATCGTCCGCACGACCGTCGGGCCCCGCCGTCACGGCTCCCACCCGAGGAGCGCTCCGAGCCGGGCCGCGAGGTCGAGAGCGTCGAACGGCTTCGTGATGACGCCGGCCGCGCCCAGGCCGTCGAGACGCGAGATCTCCCCCGCGCCGACCTTGGCGGTGAGGAAGACGACCGGCACGTCGCGCAGCGCGGGGCGGGTCCGCAGGCGCGCGAGCACGGTGGGCCCGTCCACGACGGGCATCATCACGTCGAGCACGATCGCGTCGGGCCGCACGCGCTCGGCGAGCGCCGCGCCCTCGTCGCCGTCGGCCGCGACGTGCACCTCGTAGCCGCCCACCACGTCGAGCGCGAGCTCGACGACCTCGCGGATCGACGGGTCGTCGTCGATGACGACCACGCGCCGCCTGCTCTGCCCTTCCGCGTCCATCGTCCCGACGCTAGCCGAGAAGCCCGCGCCCGGCAGCGCGCGCCCACGGGCGGTCCCCTACGCTCGACGCATGGTGGGGCAGCGGGGACCGACGGAGCGGACGCACGACCCCTTCGTCCTCTGGTGCTGGGTGGTCGGCGTCGTCCTCGTGCTCCTCGTCGTCGTCCTCGCGAGCCCGCTCGACGCCGAGACCCGACGCACGGTCTCGCAGGCCTCGATCGTGAGCGCCGGGGCGATCGCCGCGGCGAGCTGCGGGTGGCGCGCGGCCCGCTCGACGGGCCGACGGCGTCGGGCGTGGAGCCTGCTCGCGCTCGGCGGGGTGGTCGGTCTCGTCGGCAACGTCTACGCGGGCCTGGTCGACAACCCCTCGACGGGCGACTACGCCTACATCGCCGCGCTGCTCCTCGGCATCGTCGGACTCGCCTTCTTCCCCACCGTGCGCCCGCGCGGCAAGGAGATCGGGCGGATGCTGCTCGACAGCGTCGTCGTCGGCGGCTCGGTGCTGTACATCGCGCTCTACGCGGTGACGCTCCGCTCGGCGGAGGCGCCGCCGACCGGCACCGCGGCCGTCACGGCGTACACGCTCCCCGTGGTGGACGCGCTGCTCGCGACCTTCGCCGTCCTCGTGATGACCCGCTCGACCGCCTCCGAGCGGGTGCCCCTCGTGCTCGTGGGCAGCGGGTTCGTGCTCTACGCCGTGGCCGACGTCGCGTTCGCCCTGCTCTCCGCCGACGGCACGTTCACGTTCGGCAGCCCGATCGACGTCGGGTGGGTCGGCGGGTACCTCATGATCGCGCTCGCCGCGCGGCACCGGGCGGCGAGCGGCAGCCCGGTGGCCGACGAGCGGGCGCAGGGGTCCGCGATCCTGGGCACGACCGTGACGTTCTGCCTGTTCCTCGCGGCCGCCCTGATCCGGGTCGTGCAGTCCTCGACGGGCTTCACGTGGGCCCCGAACGCGCTGTGGGTCGTCGTGCTGCTCGCCGTCGTCGCACGGCAGATCCTCGTCGTCGCCGACAACGAGTCGCTGCTGCACGGCCTGGAGCGGCGCGTCGAGGAGCGCACGTCCCAGCTCCGCGCACTCGCCGGGGAGCGCGCGCGGACGCTCGAGTCCGTGGCGGACGGCATCTACGGCGTCGACCCCGACGGCCGCGTCACCTTCGTCAACGCGGCGGCGTCCCGCACGCTCGGCGCGAGCCCTGACTCGCTCATCGGCCGGGACGCGCACGCCCTCTTCCACGCGCCCGACGCGGACGGCAACCCCTATCCCGCGGAGTCCTGCTACATCCGGGAGGCCGTGCGCGACGGCATCACCGCGGTCGCCGAGCAGGACGTCTACCTCCGCGAGGACGGCTCCGAGGTGGCCGTCGAGGTCACGGCGAGCCCGCTCAAGGACGACGGCCGCACGCTGGGCGCGGTCGTCGTGTTCCGCGACATCACGGACCGGCGGGAGGTCGAGCGACTCAAGGACGAGTTCGTGTCCGTCGTGAGCCACGAGCTGCGCACGCCGCTCACCGCGATCCGCGGCGCGCTCGGCCTGCTCGACAGCGGTGCCCTGGGCACGCTCCCCGAGCGCTCGGCGCGCATGGTGCACGTCGCGCGGTCCAGCAGCGACCGCCTCAACCGGATCGTGGACGACATCCTCGACATCGAGCGCATGGACTCGGGCACGACGCCGCTCGAGCGGGCCGACCACCGCGTGGCCGACCTCGTCGCGACGGCCGCGGAGCCGGTCGGGCTGCTCGCGCGCGACGCCGGCGTCGAGATCGTGCAGGAGGACACCGACGAGGTCGTCGCCGTCGACGGGGACCGCGTCGTGCAGATGCTGACCAACCTGCTGAGCAACGCCGTGAAGTTCTCCCCGCCGGGCGGGACGGTCCGCGTGTCCGCACGCTCGGCCGGGGAGATGGTCGAGCTCCGCGTCGAGGACGAGGGGCGCGGCATCCCCCCGGACAAGCTCGAGGCGGTGTTCCGGCGCTTCGAGCAGGTCGACGCGTCGGACTCGCGCGAGCGGGGCGGCAGCGGGCTCGGGCTCGCGATCTCGCAGAGCATCGTGGAGCGCCACGGGGGCCGCATCTGGGCCGAGAGCCGCGGCGAGGGCATGGGCGCGACCTTCCGCGCGACCCTCCCCCGGCCCGAGCCGGTCCTCGGCCCGGCCGACGACGTGCCCGCGACGGCGCCCGGCGACCAGCGCCCCCGGGTCGTGGTGGTCGACGACGACGCGTACGTCGTCGACGTGCTGCGCGCGGTCCTGGAGTCGCGCGGGTACGAGGTCGTCGGGGTGACCGACGGCACGCTCGCCTTCGCGGCCATCGAGGCCGCCCGGCCCGCCGCCGTCGTGCTCGACCTCGCGATGCCGGGACGCGACGGGCAGGACGTGCTCGACCGGGTGCGCCGGAGCGCCGCGACGGCGAACGTGCCCGTCGTCATCGTCTCGGGCTCGCAGCCCTCGAAGGCCGTGGCGACGGCGTCCCTCGCCGACCGCTGGCTCGTCAAGCCGGTCGCGCCCGCGGAGCTCGAGCGCACCGTCAAGGAGGCCGTGAGCCTGCGCCCGCACCACGAGCACGTGCTCGTCGTCGAGGACGACCCGGAGGTCGGCGAGGTGGTCCGGGCCGTCCTGCAGGGCGCGGGTCTCGTCGTCACGCTGGCGCGCAGCGTCCACGAGGCGCTGGAGGTGCTCGCGGGCGGCGACGACCCGGCGCTCGTCGTGCTCGACCTCACGCTGCCCGACGGCGCGGGCCGCGAGGTCGTCGACGCGCTCCGCCAGGACGGCCGTCTGAGCCGGGTCCCGCTCGTCATCTACAGCGGGGCGCGCCTCGACGCGCACCAGCGTGCGGACCTCCGGCTGGGAGATACCGTCTACCTGCGCAAGGGGAGCACCGCCCCCGAGAAGCTGCTGGAACCCGTGCTCGACCTCCTGGACACGGCCGCGGGCCGCTGGGGCACGGCGCACGACGACGGGGCGAGAGCCTCGAGGACGGAGAACACATGACCGCGGGACCCATCATCTACGTGAGCCATGGGACGGGCACGGGGAGGACCGAGCTGTCCGCATTCGACGCGGCGCTCACGGACGCCGGCGTCGGCGACTTCAACCTCGTCCGGCTGAGCTCCGTCGTGCCGCCCGGGTCCCGCGTGGTCGAGGTGGACCGCCTCGAGGAGGGGTACGGCGGGCACGGCGACCTCCTCTACTGCGTGTACGCCGAGGCGCACGCCGTGATGCCCGGCCACGAGGCGTGGGCGGGCGTGGCGTGGTCGCTGCGCGACGACGACAGCGGTGCCGGTCTGTTCGTGGAGCACGAGGCGCCGTCGCACGAGCAGCTCGAGCTGGACCTCACGCTCAGCCTGGAGGACCTGGCCGCGACGCGCGGCAACCGGTTCCACCCGGCCGGCCGCCGGGTCGCCGGGGTGCGCTGCGAGTCGCTGCCCGTGTGCTCCGTCGTCGTCGCCGCGTACCGCCGCGAGGGCTGGGACGGGGAAACCCGGTGACGGCGCCGGCGCGCGCGGGCGCGGGGCGCGCCGCGGTGACGTTCGAGCAGACCGTGGACGGCGAGCTCGCCGACCGGTTCTGGGAGCTCTACCTCGAGGCGTTCGAGCCGCTGCGGACCCGTGCGGCCGCCCGGCACGTGCTGCACCGCGAGGAGTTCGACGAGGAGATGAGCGACCCGCGGGTGCTCAAGCTCCTCGCGCACGACGACGACGGCGCGGCCGTCGGGCTGACGACGCTCGCGACCGACCTCGCGGCCGTCCCGTGGGTGAGCCCGGAGTTCTTCGCGGCGCGCTACCCCGAGCACGCGGCGCGCGGCGCCGTCTGGTACATCGGCTTCACGCTCGCCCACCCGGGCCGTCGTGCGAGCCGGACGTTCATGGACATGATCGACGCGCTCGTCGCGCACCTCGCGGAGAACCGCGTCGTGTGCGCCTACGACGTGTCGCGGTTCAACGACGACTCGCTGCGGTTCGCGGACAACCTGCGCCGCCACCTCGAGCGGACGCGAGACGTCGAGGTCGAGACCGTCGACCAGCAGACGTACTACGCGACGACGTTCCGCTGACCGGCGCGCCGACCCTGTGCCGGGGCGGTCCGCACCGCCCCGGCACGGCCGTCAGCTGCCGACGTGCGCCGCGTACTGGTCGGCGGTGAGCAGGTCGCCCGTGTCGACGACGTCGACCTTGAACAGCCAGCCGTCGGTGTACGGGTCCGAGTTCACGACGGCCGGGTCGTCGACCGCCGCCTGGTTCACCTCGACGATCGTGCCCGTCACGGGCGAGAAGAGCTCCGACACGGACTTGGTCGACTCGACCTCGCCGATGACGCTCCCGGCGGTCACCTCGGCGCCCACCTCGGGCAGCTCCAGGTAGACGATGTCGCCGAGGGCCTCGGCGGCCGTCGCGGTGATCCCGACGACGGCGGGCGTCGAGCCGTCGATCCACTCGTGCTCGGCCGTGTACTGCAGGTGCGCCGGGAACTGGGCCTCGGTCATGGGGTTCTCCTTCGGGACGACGGGGCGGTCAGGACTGCTGGGGACGACGGTAGAACGGGAGCGGCACGACGACCACGGGCTCGGCCCGGCCGCGCACGTCGACGGCAAGCTCGGTGCCCTCCGCCGACAGCTCGGGCGTGACGTACGCGAGGGCGATCGGGTGGCCGAGCGTCGGGGACGGCGCGCCGGACGTCACCGTGCCCACGCGGCGCGCGGACTCCCCCACCGCTCCCCCGGCGTCGACGCCGTCGCCCGGCAGCACGACGGCGTAGCCCGCCCGCGCGGGCCGCCGCCCCAGGCCCCGGAGCCCGACGAGCACGCGCGCGGGCGGCGACTCCCGGCGCGCGGCGAGCGCGGCGCGGCCGACGAACTCGAGCGGCGCGCCGTCGGCGTCGACCTTGTCGAGCTTCACGACGCGCCCGAGCCCCGCCTCGTACGGCGTGGTCGTGGTGTCGAGCTCGTGCCCGTACAGCGGCATCCCCGCCTCCAGGCGCAGCGAGTCGCGCGCGGACAGGCCCGCCGGGACGAGGCCGAGCGGCGCGCCCGCGGCGAGCACCGTGCGCCACAGGTCGGCGGCGCGGTCGGCAGGCACGAACAGCTCGAACCCGTCCTCCCCCGTGTACCCGGTACGGGCCACGAGCGCGTCGACCGGGCCGTCGTCGGTCCGCAGCACGAGCGGCGCGGCCGCGTAGTACCGGAGGTCGCGCACGGTCTCGGCGGCGACCGGGTCGGCCGGGTCCGTGAGGCCCGCGACGATCTCCTCCGCACGCGGCCCCTGGACCGCGACGAGCGCCGTGCCCGCGCCCTGGTCGGTGACCGTCGCGTCGAAGCCCGCGGCCCGCTCCACGAGCTCGCGCGCGACGAGGTCCGCGTTCCCCGCGTTCGCGACCACGAGGAACCGCTCGTCCGCGAGGCGGTACACCACGAGGTCGTCGAGGACCGCGCCGTCCTCCTGGCAGATCATCGTGTAGCGCGCCCGGCCCGGCGCGACCGCGGAGAGGTTCCCCACGAGCGCGTGGTCCAGCGCGGCCGCGGCCTGCGGTCCCGCGACCTCGATCTCGCCCATGTGGGAGAGGTCGAACAGGCCGGCCGCCTCGCGGACGGCGCGGTGCTCCGCGAGGTCGGACGTGTACCGCAGCGGCATGAGCCACCCGCCGAAGCTCGTGAGGTTCGCGCCGAGCGCGACGTGCTCGTCGTGCAGCGGGCTGCGGCGCTCCGCGCTCTCGGTCGTCCCGGTCTGCTGCTCGGTCATGCGAGGTCTCCCGTCACGTAGGACTCCAGGGGCGGGCACGAGCACACGAGGTTGCGGTCGCCCCGCGCACCGTCGATGCGGCGCACCGGCGGCCAGTACTTCCCGGCGCGCAGGCTCGCGACCGGGTAGGCCGCGAGCTCGCGCGAGTAGGGCTTGGCCCAGTCCTCCGCCACGAGCGCCGCCGCGGTGTGCGGCGCGCCGCGCAGCGGCGACTCCTCGACCGCCCAGCGGCCCGACGCGACCGCGTCGATCTCGCCGCGGATGGCCACGAGCGCGTCGACGAACCGGTCGAGCTCCGCGAGGTCCTCGCTCTCCGTCGGCTCCACCATGAGCGTGCCTGCCACGGGGAACGAGAGCGTCGGCGCGTGGAACCCGTAGTCCATGAGCCGCTTCGCCACGTCCTCCGCCGTCACACCCGTCTCCGCGGTGATCGGGCGCAGGTCGAGGATGCACTCGTGCGCGACGAGGCCGTTCGGGCCCGTGTACAGCACCGGGTAGTGGTCGGCGAGCCGGCTCGCGACGTAGTTCGCGGTGAGCACCGCGGTCTTCGTCGCCTCCGTCAGCCCGTCCGGGCCCATGAGGGCGACGTACGCGTACGAGATCGGCAGGATCCCGGCCGAGCCGTACCGCGTCGCCGAGACGGGCGTCGCGGCGGACGCGCCCGGCGCCAGCGGGTCGCCCGGGAGGAACGGCACGAGGTGCTCGCCGACCGCGACCGGTCCGACCCCGGGCCCTCCCCCGCCGTGCGGGATGCAGAACGTCTTGTGCAGGTTCAGGTGCGAGACGTCGCCGCCGAACTCCCCCGGGCGCGCGAGCCCGACGAGCGCGTTGAGGTTCGCCCCGTCGATGTACACCTGGCCACCTGCTTCGTGTACGAGGTCGCATACCTCGCGGACGTGCTCCTCGAAGACGCCGTGCGTCGAGGGGTAGGTGATCATGATCGCCGCGACCCGCGGGCCGTGGTCGGCCAGCTTGGCGCGCAGGTCAGCAAGGTCCACCTCGCCGCTCTCCGCGGTCCGCACGACCTCGACCTTCAGGCCCGCCAGCGCCGCCGACGCCGCGTTGGTGCCGTGCGCCGACGCGGGGATCAGGCACACGTCGCGCTCCACGTCCCCGCGAGAGACGTGGTACTCGCGGATCGCCAGCAGGCCCGCGAACTCGCCCTGCGAGCCCGCGTTCGGCTGCACCGAGACGCCCGCGTAGCCCGTGATCTCCGCCAGCGCCGACTCCAGGCCGCCGATCAGCTCCTCGTAGCCGCGCGCCTGGTCGGCGGGGACGAACGGGTGCAGGTCCGCGAACCCCGGCCAGGAGATCGCCTCCATCTCGGCCGTCGCGTTGAGCTTCATCGTGCACGAGCCCAGCGGGATCATCGTCCGGTCCAGGGCGAGGTCCTTGTCCGCGAGACGGCGCAGGTAGCGCAGCATCGACGTCTCGGAGCGGTGCAGACGGAAGATCGGGTGCTGGAGGTACGGCGTCGTCCGGGTCGCCCAGGCCGGGAGGTCGTGGCCGGGTGCTGCGGCCGCAGCGCCGTCCTCGCTCTGCCCGGTCGCGGGATCGATCCCGAACGCCCGCACGACCGTGGCGAGGATCGCGGGCGTGGTGGTCTCGTCGCAGGCGATCTGTACATGGTCTGCATCGGGGTTGTACAGGTTGACGCCGGCCGCTGCTGCGGCCTCGACGACGGCGGCGGCGCGGCCCGGGACCACGGCGCGGACGGTGTCGAAGAAGGTGTCGTGCTCGACCGTGACGCCGCCCGCGCGCAGGTGCTCGGCGAGGGTCGTGGCGTGGGCGTGGGTGCGCTCGGCGATCGCGCGGAGGCCGTCGGGGCCGTGGTAGACCGCGTACATCGAGGCGACGATCGCGAGGAGCGCCTGCGCCGTGCAGATGTTGCTCGTCGCCTTCTCGCGCCGGATGTGCTGCTCGCGCGTCTGGAGGGCGAGGCGGTAGGCGGTGTCGCCGTCGGCGTCGATCGAGACGCCCACGAGACGACCGGGCAGGGACCGCTCGAGGCCCTTGCGGACGGCCATGAACGCGGCGTGCGGGCCGCCGTAGAACAGCGGGACGCCGAACCGCTGGGCGGAGCCCACCGCCACGTCCGCGCCGAGCTCGCCGGGGGAGACCAGCAGCGTCAGGGCGAGCAGGTCGCTCGCCACCGTGACGAGCGCACCCGCGTCCTTGGCCTCCGCGACCACGGGCCGCCAGTCCACGACGCGACCCGACGCGCCCGACTGCTGGACGACGACGCCCACGAGGTGCGCGTCGTCGTCCACCTCGGCGGGGAACGCGCCCGCCGCGCGGGCGGCGGCGAGCCCGGCCTCCAGGCCGCCCGACAGGTCAGCGACCACCACGGGCAGGCCGACGGCCTGCGCGCGACCGAGCGTCACCGCGAGCGTCTGCGGGAAGAGGTCGGCGTCGAGCACCACGTAGCCGCTCTTCGCACGCGAGGCCCGCCACATGAGGGCGACCGCCTCCGCGACCGCGGTCGCCTCGTCGAGCAGCGACGCGTTCGCGACGTCGAGGCCCGTGAGGTCCTCGACGACCTGCTGGAAGTTCAGCAGCGCCTCCAGGCGGCCCTGCGAGATCTCGGGCTGGTACGGCGTGTACGCCGTGTACCAGGCGGGGGACTCGAGGACGTTGCGACGGATCACCGGGGGAGTGACGGTGCCGTAGTAGCCGAGCCCGATCATCTGCGTCTTGACGACGTTCTTCGCGGCGAGCGCGCGCAGGTGGTCGAGCACCTCCGTCTCGGTGCGCGCCGCCGGCAGGTCGAGCGGGCGCTCGGTGCGGATCGTCGCGGGAACGGCGGCGTCGACGAGCGCGTCGAGCGAGGCGTAGCCGAGCTGGTCGAGCATGACCTGCACCTCACGGCCGCGCGGGCCGAGGTGGCGCGGCGCGAACGCGCCGGAGGCGGCGTCGGGCGGCGAGGTGCGGTCGAGGGACGGCTGGGTCACGGGGACCTCCGGGGGAGGGGACGACGGCGGGTCCCTCCCCGCTCTGTCATCGGACGCACGCGTCGACCTGAGAGTTTTGCCGGTCCGCCGTGCCGCGAGGGCCGGGGCGCGCCGACTTGCACCGTCGGTGGGCCGAGGTCGCCGGGGGTCCGACGAGCGCACGACCGCTTTCCAGAGTTGCCTCGCCTCGACGGTACGTGGGCCTGAGAGATTCCCGGGGAGGACTTGCTCCTTCGGCGCCGGCGCCCGGTCCGGGGACCGTGCTGCCGAGCTCTCCCGTCGAGGTTCGGGCGGCAGTACTGCAGTTGTGCGCACGATCCTACCGGGGTCGTGCCGCCCGGGCGGGCCGTGGCAGGCGCCACGGTCGCGCTCGCGGCGGACCGTGCGCGGAGATGTCCGCGCTCCAGGCGCACGCCTACCGGTAGCCCGGCACGGGCGCGCGCCGCCGTGACAGGGTGGGGCACGTGCACCCCGACACCGTCGCCGATCTCGTGCTCCTGCTCGTCCTCGCCGGAGCGGGTCTCCTGCTCGTCTGGTGCGCCCGCGCCACGGCCTCCGGACGGATCGGCCGCAACCAGGTCGCGGGCATCCGCACCGCGACGACGCTCGCGAGCGACGACGCCTGGCGCACGGCACACCGCGCGGCCCGCCCGCTGAGCGAGGCGGCGGGCTGGGTGCTCGTCGCGGCCGCCCCGGTGCTCCTCCTGGTCGACGACGCCGCGGGCCTCGTCGTCGTGCTGGTCGCGACCGGTCTGGCGCTCGCGCTCACGGTGGGAGGGCTCGTCGTCGGGACGCGGGCCGTGCGCCGCGAGGTGGGTCCTCGCCGCTGACCCGGCGGCGGCTCGCGCACGGTCGACGCCGCGAGCCCGGCCGTCGCTCAGCCCGGCGTGCCGTGCCGGGAGGAGTCGCCCGCGGGCTCCACGACGACGGAGCGCACCGTCGCGAGCCGCCGGACCGCGCGCTCCAGGGCGCGCGTGCGGCGGGGGGTCGCACGGAACGACACGACGATCCGCCCGGCTCGACCGTCGCCGTCGACCGGCCCGGTCGCGAGCGAGTCGAAGCTCACGCCGCGCGTCGAGAAGACCCCGGTGAGCGCGGTGAGCGTGCCCGGCTGGTCGAGGCCGTGCACGGTCGCGACCCAGTCGCGCTCCGCACCGACCGGGGTCGACACGCGCTCCGCGCCCGTCGCCACGGTCGTGCCCGGCACGCCCGACGGCACGCCCTGCGGCCCCGCCGCGCCCGACGAACCCTCCGCACCCGCTGCCGCGTTCGCCGCACCACCCGCGGGCGACCCCGCACGCGCCGAGATCGCGCTCGCCGTCACCATGCGGTCGATGCTCCCGGCCGCCTCCGCGAGCCGCCGCGCCTCGTCGTCGGGCAGCTCGTCGAGCAGCACGCGCGTCCACCCGCCCGGGCCGAGCACGACCGGGACGCCGAGGACCCCGCGCGACGGCACGCCGTCGGCCGGGGCGAGGCGTCCGTCGAGCTCGCCGTCGAGCGCGACCTGCCCCGCGACGACGATCTCGCGGCCGTCGAGGATCACCTCCAGGAGGTCGACGGTCGCGCTCGCGGTGCCCGCGGGGGTCTTCGCGCCGGACTGGTGCGTCATCCAGGGCCGCGTGACGAGCCGCAGGTCGGCGGGCCACGTGTCGATGAGCTCGAACGCGGCACCCATGTCCTGGCTCGCGACGCGCGCGAGCTCGTCCTTCGCCGCGGCGATCTCGCCCGGCAGCGCGTCGAGGGTGCGGCCGCGGCGCAGCGCGGCGACGGCGCGCGCCCGCTCGTCGGCGTCGAGCCCGCTCACCCGGACGGTCGACCAGAGCGGGACGGCGTCCTCGCCGTGCTGACCCCCCACGAACCCGCCGACGCGGTGCCGCCGCACGCCCAGCTCGACCGCGAGCTCGCGTCGGAACCGCAGCGTGTCGAGCCAGGCCCCCATGCCGAGCACGCGGTGCCGCCCGAGCCGTTCCGCCATGACCGCGACGCCGAGCTCGACGGGGTTCGTCACGACGATCACGACCTCGTGCCCCGAGCCGTGCCGCGCGATCGCGTCCGCGTACTCGGCGAGCACCGCGCCGTTGGTCGCGGCGAGCACGCGCCGGTCGGGGTCGGCGCCCGTCCGGGCCGGGGGAGTGAGGCCGGCGGCGACGACGATGACGTCGGCGGTGACGTCGTCGGGCGAGTGCGCGACGTCGAGGAGCGGCGCGTGCTCGTCGTACGCGTCGACGAGGTCGGCGCGCAGCCCGTGCACGGCGCGCCCCGACGCGCCGCCGGCCCGACCGACGAGCTGGAGCCGCGCCGTCGGCGGGAGCACCCGCCGCTCGACGATCTGCGTGCACACCTGTCGGCCGACGTCGCCCGTCGCCCCCAACACCGCTACGTCCACACCCGCAGGCTACGACGCCCCGGAGTCAGGCGAACGCGATGCCGCCCGCGGCGGCGACCATCTCGTCGAGCACGGCGGAGACCACGGGGCGGGGCTCGTGCCGGGTCGCGCGGTGGCGCGCGACGAGGCGGCGCGAGCCGAGGCCGGGCAGCCCGACGACCGTGACGCCGTCGGGCACCTCGTCCGACGCGCCGCCCTCCACGGCGAGCGCCGGGAGCATCGCGACACCGAGACCGGCGGCGACGAGCGAGAGCGCGACGTCGAAGTCGTAGTAGTTGTGCCGCGTGCGCAGGGTCCCGCCGAGCCCGCGGGCCAGCCGCCGGAGCGCTCGGGCGGCGGCGGTGCCCGGCTCCGGTCCCAGCCAGACGGCGTCGCGCACGTCGTCGAGGCGCGTGGGCGTCGGCATGCCCGCGGGGACGACGAGCCGCCACGGCTCGTCGAGCAGGACGATCTCGCGCGTGCCGCGCGGGGCGGGGGAGTCGGCCTCGTAGTCGCGCTCGAGGAGCACGACGTCGAGCTCGCCCGCGCGCAGCAGCCGCAGCGCCTCGGTGGGCTCGCGCTCCTGCACGTCGAGCTCGATCCCCGGCGCGGTCTCGGCGAGCCTCCCGGCGACGGGCGCGACGACGGCGCGGATCGCCGTCTGGAAGGAGCCGACGGCGACGCGCCCGCTCACCTCGTCGCCGAGCGCGGCCAGCGCCTTGCGGGCCTCGACGAGCTCGGTCTCGATGCGCTCAGCGGTCTCGGCGAGCACGCGACCGGCCGGGGTGAGGGTCACGCCGCGCGGTCCGCGGTCGAGCACGACGACCCCCTCCTCGGCCTCGAGCCGCTGGATCTGCTGGGAGACCGCGGACGGGGTGACGTGCAGGAGATCCGCTGCCGCGAGGATGCCTCCGCCCCGGTGCACGGCAAGGAGGAAACCAAGTCTGCGTGGGTCCGTCGCCATGTAGAGATGCTAAACGCCCGGTGCAGAATCCTTCGATTGTGCTGAACCTCGGAAGGCCTCACACTTGTCGTGGCGCCGGTCGGTTACCTCCTCCTCCTTACGGGTCGGCGCCCGAGCTTCGCACCACCCGCGCCACCAGCCATCGGCCCGGAGCGCACAGCCACCGCAGCGTCGCGGTACCCCCCTCCACCCC
The DNA here is from genome assembly GCF_040595865.1 of Cellulosimicrobium sp. MI9406. Lineage (NCBI taxonomy): Bacteria > Bacillati > Actinomycetota > Actinomycetes > Micrococcales > Promicromonosporaceae > Cellulosimicrobium > Cellulosimicrobium sp. MI9406. Next base: position 633,492 of record NZ_JALIZI010000001.1, on the reverse strand, counting down.
TTCTTCGTCACCGGAGTACCGCTGTGCCCGTCACCCTCGACGCGATCGTCATGTTCCTCGGCTGGATCGGTGCCGCCGCCGGCGTCGTCGCCTACGCGATGGTCAGCCGTGGCCGCTGGGCGCCGTCGTCCGCCCCGTTCCAGCTCACCAACCTCACCGCCGCAGGCCTCATGGGCATGGTCGCCGCCGCGAACGGCGTGTGGCCGTCCGTCGCCGCGAACCTCGTGTGGGTCCTCATCGGCGCCCAGGCGATCGTCGTCATCGTCCGGGCGCGCCGTGCGCGCCGCCGCGCGCTCGACGAGGCCGCCGGGATCACGGCGGCCGCCTCCGCACCGGCCGCCGTGCGCGCCGACGGCGACCCCGCACCCCAGGAGGTCGGGCTCGCCGCCTGACGACCCCCGGCCCCGCTCAGCGCGAGGCGCCCGGCGCGGGCTCGAGGACGACGTCCACGACGACCGCGCGGTGGTCGGACAGCCCCGTGTCGACGGCCGTGGCGGGCCCGAGGGCCCGGACCGTCGGGCCGCCGGGCAGGCCGTCGGCCAGCACGTGGTCGATCTGCCGCACGGGCCGGTCCACGGGGTGCGTGAGCACGTCGGCGAGCGACGTGAACCCGGTGATCTCCGCGGGCTCGGGCGCGCGCAGGTTGAGGTCGCCCAGCAGCACGAGCGGGCGGGGGAGCGGCGCGCAGGCCCCCGTGAAGGACCGGAGCTGGTCCGCGGTGAACTCGGGGCGCGACGTCGTGTGCGCCGTCACGACGGTGAGCGGCCCCCACGGCGTGCGGACGGCGGCGGCGAGCGCGGCGCGCGGCTCGTCGGGCACCACCCGGAACGGCAGCAGGCGGGCGGCCCCCGTCGCGGCACCCGGCCGTCGCCGTCGGACGCGCGACCGCCACGGCATCCGGTCGAGCTCGAGGCGCGCCCACCGCTCGACGGGGAACCTGCTGACGAGCCCGATCCCGTACGACGCGACGCCGGGGACGCGCCGCACGCCCGACCCCGGCCGGCCCGCGCGCACCCACGCGCCGGAGACGCCGCGCAGCGTGGGGGACAGGTGCCGGTGCTCGGCGCGCAGCGCCTCCGCCGCGACGGCCACGAGGTCGGCGCGGTGCGAGCGGGGCGAGTCGCGCTCGACCTCCTGGAGCGCGAGCACGTCGGCGTCGAGGTACGCGACGGCGCGCGCGAACCGCTCGACGTCGACCGTCCCGTCGAGCGCGGCACCGTGCAGCGTGTTGAAGGTCGCGAGGCGCAGGGCGCCCTCCGGTCGCGGGGGCAGCGGTCCATCGGTCAGGTCACGGGAGTCGTGGGGCACCGGACGATCCTCGCGCGGGCCGCGGACCGTCGCGACCAGGGCGGGTCCCCCGCCCGGCACCGGGGACGCCGCAGGGGTGGCGCGCCCCGGGCCCGTCAGAGGGTGCGGCGCCAGGCGGCGATCCGCTCGACCGCCTCGGCGACCGTGCTCGGCGCCGCGGCGAACGACAGCCGGACCCAGTCCCCGCCCCGGACGCCGTCGAAGTCCGTGCCGGGGGTGAGCGCGACGCCCGCCTCGGCGAGCAGGCGCGCGCACCACGTCACGGAGTCCAGGCCGTCCCCGGACACGTCGGCGTAGACGTAGAACGCGCCGTCGGCGGGCGCGACGCGCGACCACCCGAGGTCGTCGAGCCGGGACAGCACGAGCTCGCGCGACGCCGCGTACCGCGCGACGTTCTCGGCCGCGGCGGCGTACCCCTCGGGGGAGAACGCGGCGACGCCCGCGTGCTGCGCGAGCGCGGGCGGCGACAGCGCGACGTTCCCGGCGAGCGCGTCGACCGGCCCGACGAGCTCGTCCGGCAGCACGAGCCACCCGAGGCGCCACCCGGTCATCGCCCAGTACTTCGAGAACGAGTTGACGACGACCGCGCCGTCGGGCACGTACCGCGCCGCCGTGGGCAGCGCCGCGGCCGGACCGTCCGCGCCGTCGCCGTAGACGATGCCGTGGTAGATCTCGTCGCTGACGAGCCGCACGTCGTGGTCGGTGCACCACGCCGCGACGGCGTCGAGCTCGGCGGGCAGGATCATCGTCCCCGTCGGGTTCGCGGGGCTCGCGACGACGAGCCCGTCGAGACCGCCGTCGTAGTACGCCTCCATGAGCTGCGACACCGTCGGCTGGTAGCGCGTCTCCGGGCCGCAGTCGAGCTCGACGACCTCGCAGCCCAGCGCGCGCAGGATGTTCTTGTACGCGGGGTAGCCGGGGCGGGCGAGCGCGACGCGGTCGCCGACGTCGAACGCCGCGAGGAACGCGAGGAGGAACCCGCCGGACGACCCGGTGGTCACCGCGACCCGCGCCGGGTCGATCTCGACGCCGTACCAGCGGTCGTAGTGCTCGGCGATCGCGCGCCGCAGCGCGGGGACCCCGAGAGACTCGGTGTACCCGAGGTCGCCGTGCTCGAGCAGCTCGATCGCCCGGCGCCGCACGACGTCCGACGCCCCGGTCGACGGCTCGCCCGCGCAGAGGTTGAGCACGGACGCGCCGGCGTCGCGCAGCCGGTTCGCCTCGGCGAGGACCTCCATCACCGCGAACGGCGGCACGTGGGAGCGGCGTGAGACCTTCATCGACCCGGGCATGAGCCCATCATGCCCGGGTCATCCGTTCGGCGGACGCCGGTCCGGCTCCGCGCCGGGTGGTCGGTCGTCCGGGCGACGCGCCGCACCCCGCGCCCGCGGTCGGATGGTGCCATGACGACCGACGACGCCTGGCGCGACGGCCCCGACGACCGGGAGGACGACGACCACGGCGACCACGGCGACCGACGCGACGGCGCCGCGACCTTCCGCCCCGTGCGCGGGTGGGCCGTGCTGTGGCGGAGCGCGTTCGGGCTCCGGCACGGCGGCCACGAGTACGTCGTGGCCGTGGACTTCCTCGACTGGGACGAGCGCATCCGGCTGTACCGGGACGGCCGGCTCGTCGACGAGCAGCGCTCGCGCGCCCGGTTCGACCTCGGGGGCGCGACGCTCGAGGCGAGGATGAGCACCTACGGGATGCGGTACGTGCGCGTCGTGGACGCGGTCGGCACCCTGCACGACGTCCCGCCGCTGCCCGGGACCGCCGAGGCGTTGCGCGACCGCATGGACCGCGAGCGCCCGACGGCGAGCCGCGCCGTGGGCGTGACGGCGTGGGTCGTGCTCGCGGTCGCGCTCGTGACGCAGGTGCCGCAGCTTCTCGAGGTGGCGTCGCAGTTCACCGGGTGGACGCCGCCGTTCGTGCCCGACCTCCCGGGCCCGGTGAACACGGTCCTCACGGTGGGCGGCGTGCTGGCCGCCCTCGACCGGGCCCTGCGCCGTCGGTACCACCCGCTCCTCGACGGCTGAGCTCTCCGCTCGTCCGGCCGGACCGGGGCTGCCTACGCTGGGCGGAGACGACGAGGAGGTGCTCGTGTTCCGACGACGTTCCCGCACCCCGGACGACGACCCGGTCCGGCGGGCCGCGCAGTACCGGGTCGAGCGGGAGGCCGCGCGCGAGGCCGCGGAGCGGGAGGCGCCCGACGACGACCCCGCGCGCCGGGAGCCGGTGGGCGCGGCGGGCGAGGCAGGCGCGCGCGGCGCGGCCGAGGCGCGCGAGGACGACCTCCCGGCTGGGGGTCCACGCCGTGTACGACCCGAGGACCGTGCGATGTACGTCGACACGGTGATCGACCAGGCGGTCCGGCGCGGCGAGTTCGACGACCTCCCGCTCGCGGGCAAGCCGATCCCCGGGCTCACGGGCACGCACGACCCGGACTGGTGGCTCAAGGCGGTGATCGAGCGCGAGCAGCTCACCGGGCTCGGGCCGCCGGCGATGCTCCTCAAGACCGAGGACCGCGAGCTCGACGACCGCCTCGACCGCGAGCTCGACGAGCAGGCCGTGCGCGAGATCCTCGCGGACTTCAACGCGCGCGTCGTCGACGCCCGTCGTCAGCTGCTCGGCGGGCCGCCTGTCGTGACTCCGACGCGCGACGTCGAGCACGAGGTCGCGCGCTGGCGCGCCCGTCGCACCGCCCGCTGACCACCGGAACCGGCTCGACCGGACCCGACCCCGCCCGACCGGTTCGCGACCCGCCGGGCGGGCGGCCGTCGTCGGGCCCGCCTAGGGTCGGCGGCATGGCGGACTGGCAGCCCGACGTCCTGGGCGACGACTACGAGCAGCTCACGCTGCCGCTCGCGCCCGACGAGGAGGGCGACGTCGTCGCGACGCTCGTGCGGCGTCGGCGCCCGGGGCCCGACCCGTACCTCGACGTGCTGTACGTGCACGGCTGGTCCGACTACTTCTTCCAGACCGAGCTCGCCGACTTCTGGGAGGCGCACGGCGCGCGGTTCCACGCGCTCGACCTGCGCAAGTACGGCCGCAGCCTGCGGCCCGGCCAGACGCCCGGGTTCGTCGCCGACCTCGCGACGTACGACGAGGACATCGAGGCCGCGCTCGTCGCGATGGGCCACCGGGGCGACGGGCGGTCCCCGCGCGAGGTCGTGCTCATGGGCCACTCGACGGGCGGCCTCACGCTGAGCCTGTGGCTCGCGCGCCACCCCGGGCGCGCGGCGGCGCTCGTCCTCAACAGCCCGTGGCTGGAGTTCCAGACGCGCGAGGTCGGCCGACTCCTGCTCGAGCCCGTGATCGGCGCGCGCGCCCGGCTCACGCCCACGCGTCCGCTGCCCAACGTCGACCTCGGCTTCTACACGCGCTCCGTGAGCAAGGAGTTCGACGGCGAGTGGTCGTACGACCTCACGTGGCGTCCCCAGCACGGCTTCCGGACGACGCCCGCGTGGCTGTCCGCCGTCTTCCACGGCCAGCAGACGGTCGCGCGCGGCCTCGGGATCGGCGCCCCGGTGCTCGTCCTGCTCTCGGCCCGGAGCACGCTGCTGCCCCGCTGGTCGCCCGAGATGATGCGCACGGACACCGCGATCGACGTCGACGGCGTCGCGCAGCGCTCGGTCCAGCTCGGCGACCTCGTCACGGTCGCGCGCCTCGACGGCGCCCTGCACGACGTCGTCCTCTCCTCCCGGCCCGTGCGCGCGCTCGCGTACGGACGCATCGCGCAGTGGGTCGGGGCGTACCTGCCGCGGCCCGCGCCCGTCACGCCGCCCGTGCCCGACGCCGTCGCCCCCTCTCCCCGCGGCGCGCCGCGCGCGACGGGCGGCGTGGGCCGCGCGCTCGGCCGGCTCGGCGCCACGGTGCGTCACGCGGGACGGTCCGTCGCGCGGTCCGTGGGCACCGCCGTCGGGACGCTGCGCGGGCGGACCCGCCGCCGGTGACGCTCGACGACACCCGATGACACCTCGGGCGGCGCGCCCCGGTCCACCCGCAGGGGGAGGGCGCCGCGGCCGGGGTCGCACCGTCGGGGGATCTCCCGGGTGGCGGGGCACCGCTACCGTCGGCGACGTCGTGCGTGGCGTCGTCAGCTGAAGGAGCGGTTCGAGTGTTTCGCGAGGTCCCCGTCCTCCCCGTCGTCGTCCCGCTGGGGGCGGTGGTCCTCGGGCTGTTGCTGTGGCGCCTGCACCGGTCCGGTCGTCTCACGCTGCCGCGGGCCGCCGTCGCGCTCGCGCTCGCCGTCTACGGGGCCGGGGTCGTGGCGAACACGGTGTTCCCGATCTTCCTCGACAAGCCGGCGAGCAGCGCCGCGTGGGACGCCCACCTGGTCCTCGTGCCCCTCGTGGACTACGAGGTCGCCGACGCGGTGATGAACGTCCTCGTGTTCGTCCCGCTGGGCATGCTCCTGCCGCTCCTCCTGGCGCGGCCGTCGTGGTGGCGCGTCGTGCTCACGGCGGCGGCCTTCAGCCTCGCGATCGAGGTCACCCAGTACGTCACCTCGCACCTGCTGGGTGGCGGTCACGTCGCGGACGCCAGCGACCTGCTCTTCAACGTCGTGGGCGGCGCGCTCGGCCTCGGGCTGTTCACCGTGCTGTGCCGCGTCCCCGCGCTCGACGCGTTCTTCGACCGCTTCCGCTGGACCACTCCGCCGCGGCCGCGCGGGTCGCGCGCCGGCGGGACGGACGCCCGTCGCGCGCGCTCAGCCGTCGAGCTCTGAGCGCACGAGGTCCACGATCCCGTCGGCCGCGGCCTCGACCTCGGCGAGGCAGTCCTCGAAGTCCTGCTGCCCGCCGTACCAGGGATCGGCGATGTCGAGCACGTGCTCGGACCCGCCCGGCTCGACGCGCGGCGCCGCCGGGTCGAACGAGCGGTACAGGCGCACCGGCGCCGACGCGTCGAGGCGCCGCAGCGCCCGCGCGTGCTGGGCGGTCATCGCGAGCACGAGGTCGCGCGCGCCGAGGTCGCCCGCGCGCACCTGACGCGCCCGGTGCGTCCCGTCGACGACGTACCCGTGCTCCGCCAGGACGGCCCGGGCGCGGCGGTCGATCGGGTTCCCCCGCTCCTCGTCGCTGATCCCGGTCGAGTCCACCACGACGCGGTCGCCGAGACCGGCCGCCTCGAAGCGGTCGCGCAGCACCACCTCGGCCATGGGGGAGCGGCAGATGTTGCCGGTGCAGACGGTCATGACGCGGTAGGGCCCGGGGCGGGTCTCGGCACTGGACATGGCCCCATTCTGCGCGAGGAGGGCGTTCCCCTCCCGTCCGGGCCGGTCGTCGGGCGGCCCGTGACCAGGGCGCCTACCGTGAGGAGATGATGATCGGGGCGGGGTCGGGACGGGTCGCCGTGACGGGCGCGAGCGGTCTCCTGGGGTCGAAGCTCGCGTTCCGGCTCGCCGCCGAGGGCGCGCCGCAACGCCTCGTGGTGCGCGACGCCGCCCGCGCGCCCAGCCTGGGCGACGACCCGCTGCCGGAGTCGGACGTCGCCGTCGTCGCCGGGTACACGGACACGCGCGGCATGGTCGAGGCGTTCACCGGCGTGGACACGGTCCTGCTCGTGTCCGCGCGCGAGGACGTCGACCGCGTCGCGCAGCACCGCGCGGCCGTGGACGCGGCCGTCGCGGCGGGCGTCCACCGCATCGTCTACGTGTCGTTCGTGGGCGCCGCCCCCGACGCCGTGTTCACGTTCGCGCGCGACCACTGGCGCACCGAGGAGTACATCCGCGCGACGGGCGTGCGGCACACGTTCCTGCGCGACAACCTCTACCACCGCGGGCTCGCGCTCATGGTGGGCGACGACGGCGTGATCCGCGGCCCCGCGGGCGACGGGCGCGTCGCGTCGGTCTCGCACGACGACATCGCCGACGTCGCGACCGTCGTGCTGCTCGACGCCGACGCGCACCGTCACGACGGCGTCACCTACGACGTCACGGGCCCCGAGGCGCTCACGCTCGCCGAGGTCGCGGCCGAGCTGTCGTCGGCCACGGGCCGCGACATCACGTACCACCCGGAGACCGTCGACGAGGCGTACGCGTCGCGCGACCGGTACGGGGCGCCGCGGTTCGAGGTGGACGGCTGGGTGTCGTCGTACACGGCGATCGCCGCGGGCGAGCTCGCGCACGTGAGCGACACGGTCCCGCGGCTCGTCGAGCGGCCCGCGCAGTCGTTCGCCGCGTGGCTCGACGACTACCCCGAGGAGTGGGCGCACCTGCGCCCCGCCTGACCCCCGTCGAGCGCGCGACGACGGCCTGCGCGTCGCCTGGTCGCCCCTCGCAGGACCGACCGGGCGACCCGGCGGGCCGTTCCCCGGCGGTTCCACGCCGTGGGCGAAAACCCCTGGCGTGGCCGCGGGAGGCGGACGTACCGTCGTCGTACACGCGAAAGGAGGTGGTCCTGGAAGTGAAGATTCTTCGGACTCGTGAGGTGGTTGCGCGCTAGTCGTCGCGCAACCGATCCAGCAACGGACCGGATGCGGTGAGCCCGTGAACCGGGCGGGGTCTCCCGTGGGGAGCCCCCGGCGGCGAGCGAGTACCACGCAACCACCGGAGCCCGCGGGTGTCGTGCCCTCGTCCAGCACGACAGGAGAAACCTGCAGCCCGCGGGCTTCTTGGTGCCCGCACCGTGCACTCACCGGATGGCGGGAGCGGCAGTCGCGGTGTCGGCGGCGTCGGGAGCGGCCGGCCCGACGGCGGCCCGGCGGCGCGGCGCCCCCATCGCCACGGCCGCGAGGGCGAACGCCGCGACGGGGACCCACAGCGCGGTGTGGAAGGCGGCGAGGCCCGCGTCCGGACCCGTCGCGTCCCCGAGGGCGAGGACGCTGACCGCCGTCGCAGCCGAGATGCCGATCGCCGCACCGAGCTGGAACGACGTGTTGAGCACCCCGCCCGCGACGCCCTGCTCGGCGTCGGTCACGCCCGTCGTCGCGGCGATCGCGATCGGCCCGTAGACCAGCGCGAACGCCACCCCGACGAGTGCCAGCGACGGCACCATGACGGCGTACGCCCAGTCGAGCCCCGACCCGAGGAACCACGCCGCGGCGAGCGTGCCGGCGACCAGGCCCCCGACGATGACGCGCGGCACCCCGAACCGCTCCACGAGGCGCGGCGTGAGGACGGGGGCGAGCACGACGTCGATCGCCATGAGGAGCATCGCGAGCCCGGTCTGGAGCGGCGTCCACCCGCGGAGCTCCTGGAGGTAGAGCGTGAGGAGCACCTGGAAGCCGTAGAACCCGCCTGCGAAGAGCACGGCCGTGACGTTCGCCCGGACGAGCTCCACCGACCGGAAGAGCCGCAGCGGCAGCAGCGGGTGCGGGGCACGGCGCTGCCGGACGACGAACCCCGCCAGCAGCGCCGCGCCGCCTCCGAGCGCGGCGACCGTCCACGCGAGCCCGTCGCCCGGGTGCTCGAGGCGCACGATGCCGACGGCGAGCAGGACCATGGCGGTCGTCGCGAGGACGGCACCGAGGACGTCGAGCGCACCGCGGACGCGCGTCGTCGTGTCGCGCGGGACCGTGACCAGGGCGAGCGCGAGCAGCACGACGGCGACGAGCACCGGGGCGAAGAAGACCCACCGCCAGTGGACGGCCGCCAGCAGACCGCCGACGACGAGCCCGAGCGAGAAGCCCGCCGCCCCCGCGGCCCCGTAGACGACGAGCGCGCGGTTGCGGCGCGGTCCCTCGGCGAACGACGTCGTGATGAGCGACATCCCGGCGGGCGTGAGGAAGCCGGCCGCCACGCCCGTGACGAAGCGCGACAGGAGGAGCATCCAGCCGTCGGTCGCGAACCCGCCGAGCCCGGAGAACACGAGGAAGACGAGCAGCCAGACGACGAACATGCGGCGTCGGCCGTAGAGGTCGGCCGCGCGTCCGCCGAGGAGCATGAACCCGCCGTACCCGACGACGTAGGCGGTCACGACCCCGCCGAGCTCGCCGGTCGCGAGGCCGAGGTCGGCGCGGATGCCCGGGAGCGCGACGGAGAGCATCGCGATGTCGCTGCCCTCGAGGAAGATCGCCCCGCACAGCACGAGGAGGAGACCCCAGTCCCGGAGGCTGAACCGCGCGGCCTCCCGCGCGGCCTCGCGGCCGGCCTCCCGGCTGCTCGCACCGCTGCGGCTCGTCGTCCCGTCGCCCATGGACGTCCCCTGTCGTCGTGAGCACCCTTCGGCACCCGGTTACCTCTTGATACCGAACCCATCGTGGGTCAGGATCAGGAGGCATGGAAGACGGCACATCACGCCCACCTGGTATCACCGCGGATACCGTGGCGGCGCGCCCTCGACCGGCAGGCGCGGCCGACGACGCCGCGACGGAGGAGGCGTGCGACCCGCGACCGCCGTCGCGCTGGGAGAGCGACGCCGACGTCTGGCAGTGGGACGCGCGCGAGGACTGCGAGGTGCGGCAGATCCTCGACCGCATCGCCGACAAGTGGTCGCTGCTCGCCATCGCGCTGCTCGACCGCCGCGTCATGCGCTTCACCGAGCTGAAGCGCGAGATCGACGGGATCAGCCAGCGGATGCTGTCGCGCACGCTGCGCCAGCTCGAGCGCGACGGCATCGTCGAGCGCACGGTCTACCCGACCGTCCCGCCACGCGTCGACTACGCCCTCACCGAGATGGGGCGCTCGCTCCACGCGACGACCAAGGCGCTCGTCGTCTGGACCGAGGCGCACCAGGAACGCATCGCGGCGGCCCGCAGCGCCTACGACGAGCGCGAGGCGGAGCTCCGGGACCTGTGACCCGCCCCGAGACGCCACCCCACCCCTGGGCGCAGGAGACAGTCGCGTCCGGCAGGTCCCGGCGCGCGACTGTCTCCCGCACTCACGGGGTGGTGAGGTGGGGCTCCACGAGCTCGACGTAGCGGCGCGCGAGCGTGGCGACGACGTCGGCACCGGGAGCGGCCCAGACGTCGGCGTGGAAGATCTCGACCTCCACGTCGCCCGCGTACCCGGCGGCCGCGACGGACCGCGTGAAGGCCGCGAAGTCGACGTGGCCGTCGCCCATCATGCCGCGGCCCAGCAGCGTGTCCGCGGGCAGGGGCGTGATCCAGTCGCACACCTGGTAGCTGACGATCCGCCCCGCCGCACCGGCGCGCGCCACCTGCTCGTGGACCTTCGGCTCCCACCACAGGTGGTACGTGTCGACGACGACGCCCACCTCCGCGGGCGCGAACGGCTCGGCCAGGTCGAGCGCCTGCTCGAGCGTCGACACGACGCCGCGGTCGGCGGCGAAGATCGGGTTCATGGGCTCGATCCCCAGCGTCACGCCCGTGTCGCGCGCGGCCGGGACGAGGGCCGCGATCGCGTCCGCCGCCCGGGCGCGCGCCCCGACGAGGTCCCGGTCGCCCGCGGGCAGGCCACCGGGCACAAGGACGAGCGTGCGCGCCCCGAGCGCGGCCGCCTCCGCGATCGCGGCGAGGTTGCTCGCGTGGGCGGCGGCGCGCGCGTCGGGGTCGCTCGCGGTGAAGAACCCGCCGCGGCACACGGACGAGACGCGCAGCCCGGCGTCGCGCACCCACCGCACGGCAGTGTCGAGCCCGACGTCGGCGACGGGCTCGCGCCACACCCCGATCGCCGGGAGCCCCGCGGCGACGCAGCCGTCGATCGCCTCGCGCAGCGACCAGCCCGCCGTCGTGCGCTGGTTGAGCGAGAGCCGCGCGAGCCGCGGGTCGCCGACCGACGGCGTCGCCACACGAGCCGGCACCATCGACGGCACGTCTACGCTCCCCCGGCCCCCGCCGAGCAGGTGGTCCTGGTCCGTCCCACCGCCCGGACGAGCCGGGACGGCCTGCTCGCCTGACAGGATCGACCTGCTCGAACCCGACGGGAACTCCGAGATCTCGAGGCTCATGCGACCTCCTGCCCGACGACGGCCGGCACGTCCGCGCCCACCTCGACGCCCGCCGCCGCGAGCACGAGGCCGAGGCGGTGGGCGGCGAGGTCCGGGTCCGGCAGGAGGCGCGCCTCGTTGGCGAGCTCGAACGCGCGCGCGAGGTGCACGACGCTCCGGGCCGACTGCAGACCGCCGACCATCGTGAAGCCCGGCTGGTGGCCCGCGAGCCAGGCGAGGAACGCGATGCCGGTCTTGTAGTAGTACGTCGGCGCCTCGAACACGTGCCGCGAGAGCGCGAGCGTCGGCGCCATCTCGGCGTCGTAGCGGTCGAGGTCGCCGTCGTCGAGCGCGGCCAGCGCGGCCGAGGCGGCGGGCGCGACGGCCGCGAACGCGCCGAGCAGCGCGTCGGAGTGCCGTTCGCCGTCGCCCCGGATCAGCTCGGGGTAGTGGAAGTCGTCGCCCGTGTACAACCGCACTCCCTCGGGGAGTACAGCGCGCAGGCCCACCTCGTGCGCGGCCGAGAGCAGCGACACCTTGACCCCGTCGACCTTCGCGGCGTGCGCGCGCACGAGGTCGACGAAGGTCGCCGTCGCGACGTCGACGTCGCCCGACCCCCAGTAGCCCCGGAGGTTCGGGTCGAACGCCTCGCCCAGCCAGTGCAGCACCACCGGCTCGCGCACCTGGGACAGGATCGCGTCGTAGACGCGCACGTAGTCGTCCGCGGACGTCGCGACGCGCGCGAGGTGCCGCGACGCCATGAGGATCACCTGCGACCCCGTGCCCTCGACGAACTCGACCTGCTCCGCGTAGGCCCCGATCACGTCGTCGACGGTCCGCAGCTCGTCGGGCGCACGGTGGTCCGTGCCGGCGCCGGACGCGATGCGCCCGCCCAGCTCCTTCGCCTGGGCTGCGCTGCGCGACACGAGCTCCTGCACCGCGGGCCAGTCGAGCCCCATGTTGCGCTGCGCGGTGTCCATCGCCTCGGCGACCCCGAGCCCGTACCGGAACAGGTGCCGCCGGAAGGCGAGCGTCGAGTCCCAGTCGACGACGGCCGGGGCGCCCGGCACGTTCTCGCCCCGCGGGTCCGCCACGACGTGCGCCGCCGCGAACGCGACGCGCGAGCGGTACGGGCCGGGGTGGTCGGTCCACTCCCGGGGCGCACGGAGCTCGACGCGGCGCGTGCCGCCGTCTGCCAGCGGGACCCGCACCGCGTCCCCGGCCGTCACGCGCCCGCCTCGACGGCAGGGGCGACGAGGCCCGACGGGTCGGAGCCCGCCCCGAGCTCGACCCGACGACCCTCGCGCGACGACGCGTAGCCGGCGTCGACCAGGCGCAGCCCGCGGACTCCGGCGTCGAAGTCGTACGGGTGCGGCCGGCCGGCGTGGACGTCGCGCAGGAACTCCTCCCACTGGGCGCGGAACCCGTTGACGAACTCCTGGTTGTCCGGGACCTGCTCCCACTGGGCGCGGAAGTCCTGGTCGGTCGGCAGGTCCGGGTTCCACACGGGCTTGGGCGTGCGGGCCCGCGGCTGGACGCGGCACCCGAAGAGCCCTGCCACGGCGGACCCGAGCGTCCCGTCCACCTGGAACTCGACGAGCTCGCCCCGGTCGACGCGCACGGCCCACGACGAGTTCACCTGGGCCACGACCGGGCCGTCCGGCCCGGCGAGCTCGAAGATCCCGTACGCCGCGTCGTCGGCCGTGGCCCGGTAGGGCTCGCCGCGCTCGTCCCAGCGCTCCGGGATGTGCGTCACGGCCTTCGCCATGACCGCCTCGACCGGGCCGAACAGGTTCTCCAGCACGTAGTTCCAGTGGCAGAACATGTCGAGGACCATCCCGCCGCCGTCCTCGGCGCGGTAGTTCCAGCTCGGACGCTGCGCGGGCTGCCAGTCGCCCTCGAACACCCAGTACCCGAACTCGCCGCGCACCGACAGGATGCGGCCGAAGAACCCGCCGTCGATGAGGCGCTTGAGCTTGATCAGCCCCGGCAGGTACAGCTTGTCGTGCACGACGCCGTGGATCACCCCCGCGGCGCGCGCCGCGTCCGCGAGCTCCTCGCCGTCGGCGACGGACTCCGCGATGGGCTTCTCCGTGTACACGTGCTTGCCGGCCGCGAGCGCCGACAGCAGCGCCTTCTTGCGCTCGGACGTCACCTGGGCGTCGAAGTAGACGGTCGCCGTCGGGTCCGCGAGCGCCGCGTCGAGGTCGGTCGTGAACTCGGCGACGCCGTGCCGCTCGGCGAGCTCCGCGAGCTTCGTGCGGTTGCGGCCCACGAGGACGGGCTCCACCTGGAGGCGCGTGCCGTCGTCGAGCTCGACGCCGCCGTCGTCGCGGATCGCGAGGATCGAGCGGACGAGGTGCTGGCGGTATCCCATGCGGCCCGTGACGCCGTTCATGACGATGCGGACGGTGCGGTCGGGCGTCGTCGCGCCCGTGGTCTGGCTGGTCATCCTGCGGGTCATCCGTTCTGCGAGAGCGAGCGCTCGGCGGGGCGTCCGCCGAGGTAGAGCTCGGAGAGCTGGGGGTCGGCGAGGAGCTCGGGCGCGGGGCCGGTGATGTGGACGCGGCCCAGGTCGAGCACGCACCCGATGTCGGCGGTCTCGAGCGCGCGGCGCGCGTTCTGCTCGACGAGCAGCACCGCGACCCCGGCGTCGCGCATGCGCACGACCTGCTCGAAGACCGTCGACGTCGTCTTGGGGTCGAGGCCCATCGAGGGCTCGTCGAGGAGCACGACCTGCGGGCTCACCATGAGCGAGCGCGCGAACTCCACCTGCTTCTGCTGCCCTCCGGACAGCAGGCCGGCGAGCTGCTTCCACCGCTCGCCCACGACGGGGAAGAGGTTCTGCACGAACGCCACACGCTCCGCGACCTTCTCCTTGTCGCGCAGCGTGTACGCGCCGAGGAGCACGTTCTCCGCGACGGTCATCTCGCGGAACACGCTGTGCCCCTGGAGCACGTGGGCCAAGCCGGAGGAGAGCATCTCCTGCGGCCCCTGGCCCGTGACGTCGCGCCCGCCGACGAGGATGCGTCCCGAGCGCGGCTTGAGCAGCCCGCTCGCGACCTTGAGCACCGTCGACTTGCCCGCGCCGTTCGGTCCGACGAGGCACACGACCGTCGACGCGGGGACCTTGATGGTCAGCCCGCGCAGCACCATCGCGGCGCGCCCGTACCCGGCCTGGACGTCGTCCAGCTCGAGGAGGTACTCCTGCTTCGCCCCCGTCCCGGGGGTCGGGTCAGACACCAAGGTAGGCCTCCAGCACTCGCGGGTCGGCTTGCACGACGGCGGGGGTCCCCTCGGCGATGGGCCGGCCCCGGTCGAACACGATGACGTGGTGGGACAGGCTCATGACCATGTCCATGTTGTGCTCGACGACGAGGAACGTCTTGCCCTCGGCGTTGAGCTCCTGCACGAGCGTCCCGATGCGCCCGATGAGCGCCGGGTTCACGCCGCCCGCCGGCTCGTCGAGCATGATCGTGTCCGGGTCGCCCATGAGGACGCCCGCGAGCTCGAGGAGCTTCTGCTGCCCGTAGGACAGGTTGCGCGCCTCGACGTCCTCCAGGTGGTCGATGCCGACGCGCACGAGCAGCGCGCGCGCCTTGTCGATCTCCTCCGGGTTGCGCGCCCCGGCGAGCAGCTCGCGCACCTTCGTGCGCCGCACCGCGACGAGCATGTTCTCCAGGACGGTCATGCGGGGGAACACGCGGCAGAGCTGGAAGCTGCGCCCGATCCCGGCGCGCGCGATCTTGTGCGGCGCACGCCGCGTGATGTCCTCGCCGCGGAACGTGACCGTGCCGGAGTCCGGCTTGATCATGCCCGTCACGCAGTTGAAGAACGTCGTCTTGCCCGAGCCGTTGGGCCCGATGAGTGCGTTGATCCTCCCGTGGTGGAACGTGACCGTGGCGTCGCGCACGGCGTGGACGCCCCCGAACGACTTGGTGAGGCCGACGGTCTCGAGGTTGCGGGTCGTCGGTGGGGTGGTGGTCGTGGTCATCGGTCCTTCTCCTCTCCCGTGCCCTCTGCCCTCGGCTCGCCGTCCCCGTGCCGCCCGTCCTGCCCGACGGCGGTGGCCGGCCCGGCGGTCGCGGCGCCCGCGGACGTGGTGGGGTCGGCTGCGGCACGGTTGCGCTCGAGGAGCTCGGCGGCCGTCATCTCGCGGATCGAGGAGTCCTGCGGGCCGAAGCGCTTCACGAGCGCCTGGGCGGCGGGGATGATCCCGTCGGGCATGAAGAGCACGACGACGCCGAGCAGCAGGGCCGTGGCGACGAGGTGGAACTGGGTGTCGCCGAACTCGAGCTTGAAGTACTCCAGGCCGGTGCCCACGACGACGGCACCGAGGAGCGGGCCGAAGAGGTGCCGGACGCCTCCGAACAGGGCCATCAGGACCATGTAGGAGCCGAGCATGATGGAGAACTGGAAGATCGGGTCGAGGTCGCCGAACCACAGGGCGTACATGCCGCCCGCGAGGCCGGTGAACGTCGCCGAGACGACGTACGCGACGAGCTTGTAGTTGCGCGTCGGGACGCCGAGCGCCTGGGCCTTGTCCTCGTCCTCCCGGATCGCCTTGAGCCCGGTGCCGAAGCGCGAGCGGTCGATCGCCCACCACGCGACGAGCATGACGGCGAGCAGCGCCGCGAACAGGTAGAAGAACGTGCGGTGGTGCTCGGGCCGCAGCAGGTCGGGGAACGGGCGCGGGACGACGAGGCCGTCGGACCCGCCGGTGAAGGACCCCCACGCCTGGAAGACGAGCAGCAGGATGAGCACGAACGAGATCGACACGATGACGAACGACGCGCCGCGCACGCGCAGCGCCGCGATCCCCACGGGGATGGTGACGAGCAGGACGAGCACGCCCGCCACGAGCCAGGCGACGAAGCTCGGGAGGCCGACGTCGCGGATGAGCAGACCGGTCCCGTAGGCGCCGAGCCCGAAGAACGCGGCGTGACCGAGCGAGACGTAGCCGGTGAACCCGCCCATGAAGTTCCAGGCGGTGGCGGTGCACGCGTAGCTCGCGACGACGATGCCGGCCGAGAGGATGTAGGCGTTGGGGGCCATCGCCGGGAAGGCGAGGACGAGCACGACGCCGACGGCGAGCGCCGCGAGGCGGGCCACGCGGGCCCAGGGGCGGCGAGCGGGGGGTGCGCCGGGAGCGGAGGACGCGGCCGCGCCGTCGGGCACCGGGCGGGCGGCCGCGGCACCGCGGCGGCTCGCGGGACGGGTGTCAGAAGCGTTGGGCAAGGCGACCTCCGAAGAATCCCTGGGGCCGCAGCATCAGCGTCGCGAAGAGCGCGACGTAGAAGATGGTCTGCGCCCACGTGGTGCCGAGCGGCACCTGGAGCAGGCTCTGGCCGATGCCGAGGACCATGGCGGCGATCGCGGCGCCCGGGATGGACCCCAGGCCGCCGACGACGATGATCGCCATGAGCGGGCCGATCCAGTGCCAGTGCAGCGACGGGTAGATCGTCGCGTCGAGCGACAGCGCGGTCCCGCCGATGGCGGCGGTCGCGAGGCCGAGGCCGAAGCCGTAGCCGGCGACGCGGTCGGTCTTGATGCCGACGAGCTGCGCGGCCTCGCGGTGCTGGATCGTCGCGCGCAGCGCCTGGCCGAACCGGCTGTGCTTCATGAGCACGTAGAGCAGCGCGAGGGACAGCGCCGCGAGCGCGAAGGCCACGAGCTTCACGACGGCGATCCGCGCGCCGAAGAACTCGATGCTCGCGCCCGAGTACGGGAGCTGGATGCGCCGCTGCGTGCCGCTCCAGACGAAGCCGATCATGCCCTCGATGAAGAGGGCGACGGCGAACGTGAGGAGGACGGACATCATCGTGAGCGTCGCGGGCCGCAGGCGCGTGATGAGCAGGCGCTGCATCCCGACGCCGACGAGGAAGAACAGCGGCACCGTGACGACGAGCGACAGCAGCGGGTCCATGCCGGTCTGCTGGTTGAAGAACCAGGCGAGGTACGCGGCGAGGATGAGGAACGCCGAGTGGGCGATCATCACGACGCGCATCACGCCGAAGTACAGGGTGAGGCCCGCTGCCAGGAGGGCGTAGAGCCCTCCCAGCAGCACGCCGAGCACGAGGCTCTGGAAGAGCAGGGTTCCCGTCACGAGACGATCACCAGGCCGGCTTGGGGAAGACGAAGTCGGCTTCCTTCGCGTCCTGCGGGAGAACGATCTGGATCTCGCCGCCGACGTACTGCTGGATGAGGTGGGCGCCCTGCGGCTTGCCCGTCTCGTCCCACGTCAGCGGCCCGACCACGGTCTCGACCTCGTTGTCCCGGAGCCACGAGACGAGCTCCTGCTGGCACTCGCCCTGCTCGGCGCACCCGACGGCCTCGACCGCGGCGGCGACGACCTGGCCGGTCGTGTACGCGTTGGCCTCGTCCTCGCCGGGCGGGTTGCCGTGCAGCTCCGTGTACCGCTCGACGAAGTCGACGTTCGACGGCCAGCTCGCGGTCTCCGTGTAGCCCGTGGGGGAGAGGATGCCCTCGGTCTTCGCGCCGATCGCGGCGGAGAACTCGGGGTTGGTCGGCGCGGTCGAGAACGCGGCGAGCATCGGCTGATAGTTGAGCTGCTGCAGCGCGACGATGAGGTTCACCGCGTCCTGGTACTGCGTGCCGCCGATGACCATGTCCGCGCCCGAGTCGTTGATCTTCGCGGCGATCGAGGAGAAGTCGGTCGTGTTGGGCGGGTAGACCTCGTCGACCACGACGTCGAGGCCGGCGTCGGCGAGCTTGTCGCGCAGGCCGTACGCCGTGCCCTGGGCGAACGGGTCGTCCATCGCGGCGACGGCGACCGTCTGCGGGCGCTCGGCCTCGGGCATGTCGAGGATGTGGTCGGCGAGGTAGTTGTAGTGGTCGTCGGCGACGGCCGGGGCGGCGTAGAAGAGGTTCTCGAAGCCCTGCTCGAACACCTCGTTCGCGGCACCGGCCGGCTCGACGAAGAGCATCCCGTACTCCTCGGCGACGCGGGCGCTCGGCACCACGAGGCGCGTGGAGAACGGGCCGAAGACGAGGTCGACCTCGTCCTGCGCGATGAGCGCCTCGTAGTCCTGCACGACGCGGTCCGCGTTGGACTGGTCGTCGAGGATCTTCAGCTTCACCTCGCGGCCGAGGAGGCCGCCGTCCTCGTTGACGAACTGGGCCCAGGCCTCGTAGCCGCGCTGGACCCCCTTCCCGGGCTCGGAGAAGTCGCCGGTGAGGGGGAGGGAGATGCCGACGACGATCGGGTCGTCCGCGCCACCGCCTCCGCCCCCGTCGTCGGACCCGCCGGAGCACGCCGTGAGGACGAGCGCCGCTGCGGACGCCCCGGCCACGAGGGCGAGCGCACGGCGTGCGCGGGGGCGGGTGGACATCCGTGGAGTCGACCGAGAATGCATGGACGTGACTCTCCCTACTTCGTCGTAGTGAAGACCTGAGGCCGTACTGCTCCGTACGAGACCGCTGCATTGCGAAAGCGCTTTCGTAAGCGCTTCCGCTAGAGTACGGTGCGGACAGTGGATGTGGCAAGCGTCACGTCGGGAAGGGCCCTCGGGTCGCCGACCGGGCGACGCACGGACGAGCGGAGCAGGGGTGCGTCGAGAGGGTCGGGCCACGAAGGGCCGGAGCGCGCTGCGGCTGGTGGACGTCGCCGAGCGGGCAGGCGTGTCGCTCGCGACCGCGTCGCGCGCACTGTCCGGCAGCGACGGCGTGTCGGAGGTGCTGGCCGAGCACGTCCGCGAGGTGGCCACGCAGATGGGCTACATCGCCAACCCGCACGCCCGCACGCTCGCGGGCGGCACGACGTCGGTCGCGGGCCTGCTCGTCTACGAGATCGGCGACCCCTACTTCTCCGAGATCGCGAGCGGCGTCGTGCGCGTCGCGACCGAGCACGGCTGGAGCGTGCAGATCAGCCACACCGAGCGCGAGCCCAGCGCCGAGGTCACGCAGATCCGCCTCATGCGCGCGCACCGTGTGGGCGCGATCCTCGTCGCCGGGTCCGGGTACGTCGAGCCCGCGATGGAGGCCGACGCCGCGCGCGAGCTCGAGGCGTTCGAGGAGGCCGGGGGGCGCGTCGTCGTCATCGGGCGGCACCACCTGCCCAGCGACGCCGTGCTGCCCGACAGCGAGGCCGCCGCCGAGACCCTCACTGAGCACGTGCTCGGCCTCGGCCACCGCCGCCTCGCGATCGCCGCCGGGCCCGAGCGCCTGACGACCGTCGCCGACCGCACCGCCGGCATCCGGGCCGCCGTCGCGGCGCACGGCCTCGACCCGGACGACCTTGTCGTCGTGCACGCGCCGTTCACGCGCGAGGGCGGCCGGGACGCCACCGCGCGCATCCTCGACGAGGCCCCCGGCACGACGGCGATCCTCGCGCTCAACGACGCGATGGCCACGGGCGTGCTGTCGCTCTTGCGCGAGCGCGGCGTCGTCGTGCCGCGCGACATGTCGGTCACCGGGTTCGACGACATCCAGGTCGCGCAGGACCTCGCGCCCGCGCTGACGACCGTGCGCCTGCCGATGAGCGAGATGGGTGCCGCCGCGTTCGAGATGGCGCTGCGGCCGCCGTCGGCCCGGCCCCGCCGCAAGCGCACCGACCACGTGCTCGTCGTGCGCGACTCCACGGCCCCGCCCCGCCCGGGCCCGCCCCCGGCGTGACCCGGGCCCTCGCCACCACCTCGCCAACAACCCGCCACCCGTGAGGCGGCGCGGGCGTCAGAAGGGCTTGCGCGCGACGACGAGGAAGCGCGGCGCCTCGTCGACGAACTCGTGGCCTGCGGCGAGGTGCAGGTGCAGGGCGCGCAGCGGTGCCTCGTAGCGCGCGACCGCCTCGGACGAGAGCGACGCGAGATCCGGCACCTGCCAGGCCATGAGCCGCAGGTACCAGAGCAGGGCGGCCAGGTCGCGGAACCGGCGCAACCCCTCGTGCTCGCGCGCGGCGTCGACCACGAACCCAGCCTCGCGGAGCACCTCGACCGCGGCGTCGAGCGTGACCGAGTCCGGGTCCCACGCCGGCTCGGCGCCGAGCGCGGTGCTCAGACGCACGCCGTCGCGCGAGTCGGCCTGCTGCGTGAGGAACACGCCGCCCGGCTCCAGCACGCGGAGCACCTCGTCCGGGTCGAACTCCTCGTGCCGGTCGAGGACGACCGCGAACTGGCCGTCGAAGAACGGCAGGAGCTGCTCGTCGTCGCCCTCCACGGGCCGCACCTCGACACCGAGGGGCTCGAGCCGCCGTCGGGCCACCGGCAGGTTCGGGGCCCAGCCCTCGGTCGCCGCGGAGCCCGCGGGGAACGGGCCGAGCGTGGAGAGGAGCTCGCCGCCGCCCGTGCCGAGGTCGAGCACGGGCCCGCGCCCGCTCGCGACGAGCTCGCGCGCGAGCGCCACGTAGTCCCACGGCAGCGGGTCCTCGACGACGCGGCCCGCCACGGGGGAGAGGTCGAAACCGACGACCGGGACCGCGCGGGCCCACGCGACGTGCTCCTCGAACGAGGCGTCCCGGGCGGGCACCGGCGCCTCGCTCGCGCGGTCGGGGGTGGCGGGGGTGTCGGGTACCGCGTCAGGCATGGGTCGATTGTCACCCGCCCGGGCGCCGGAGCCGAACGCGAGCGGTGCGCGGGCGCGGGCGCGCCACGACCCGACGGGGAGGACTCCCCATCGCCCGCACCACGGCGCGCACGGTAGCCTCCCCGGTGCCCGCCTCGCGCGTCCCGGACACCGGGTGCCGGCGGGCCGGACGACCGACGAGGGGACGAGGACGACGTGAGCGGTATGTGGGGCGCGGACGTCAACGAGCTGCGGAGGCTGGCGCAGTCGCTGCGGTCCGCCTCGGACCAGCTCGTGAGCACGACGTCCGAGGTCAGCGGCCTCGTGGAGGCGGCGGGCCGCTGGCAGGGCGGCGACGCCGACCAGTTCCGCAGCGAGTGGACCGGCACGTCCGTCGCGCTGCTGCGCGGCGTGAGCCAGACGCTCTCCGAGGCGTCGCAGGCCGTCCTGCGCCACGCGGACCAGCAGTTCGCGACGAGCACCGAGGGCGGGTCCATCCCGTCCCCGGGCGTCCCCGGGCCCGGCGTGCCGACCGGCCCCGGCGGCGGCCCTCCCGGCGCGGGCGACCCGCTCGACGGGTCGATCTGGGACGTCGGCGACACCGCGCTGTCCGCGTGGGGCGCCGGGAGCGGCGCGTGGATCGCGTACCGCACCTTCCTCGCCGCGCGCGGCTTCCTCGACGCGAGCCGGCTCGCGGCGCTGTCGCCCGCGGCGGCGAGCGCCCTGCAGCTCACGCGCGGGATGGCGGTCGGGGACGCGCTGAGCGTGCTCGGGCGGGCCACGACGTTCTCCCGGTTCATGGGCTTCGCCGGCGGTGCGGCCGGCGTGGTCGGCGGCATCAACCAGATCGTCAACACCCAGTACGACGGCGTGCGCGGCGGCGTCGACCGCGGCATGGGCGTCCTGTCCGTGATCGGCGGCGCGGGCACCATGGCGATCGCGGCGGGGCTCCTCACCAACCCGGTCGGCATCGCGGTCGTCGCGGGCGCGGCGGCGGTCGCGGGCGTCTGGGCGCTCGGCAACCTCGTCTACGACAACTGGGACTCGATCACCGGGTTCTTCTCGGACCCGGGCCCGTACCTCGCGGACGGCTGGAACGACGTCACGAGCTTCGTCGGGGACGCGGCCGATACCATCGGCGACGTCGCGTCCGACGTCGGTGACGCGATCGGTGACGGGCTCTCCGCCGCCGGCGACTTCATCGGAGGCCTCTTCTCGTGACCCAGCAGCCGACCATGCAGTGGTCCGCGGCCGACATCGCGGCCGCCGAGCAGACGCTCGCGCGCACGGCGCCCGGCGAGGTGACGCACGTCGTCACGCTCACGGACGAGGAGGTCGCGATCCTCGACGGGCTCCAGAACCCGCAGCTCGTCCCGCTGCCCTGGCTCGACGCGCAGGAAGGCGCGGACCGCACGCTCGTGGGGCGCGTGGCCCTGCGGTCGCTGCTCGCGCGGGGTCTCGTGGTGCCGTCCGACGAGGAGCGCCCGCCCGGGCCGGGCGGCGAGCCGCAGGTCGGGATCGACGCGGTCCCCGAGGTGACGGGCCCGCTCGTGCTGCGGCGTACGGCGTCGGCCATCCTGTCCGCGGACCGCACGACGGCGCTCGGCAAGCACTGGGTGTACGTCTACCTGCACGACGAGGACCGGGTGCTCGAGGAGGAGGTCGGGCCGAGCGGCCACCACTCCTTCAGCGTCTACCCGCTCGCCGAGCTCGCGGGGCGCCTCGCGGTGTTCCTCGACCCCGCGGCGAAGGCCGTGCTCGACGGCCGCGCCCGCACCTTCACGACCGAGCAGTTCGCCGCGGAGGCCCGCACGTCGCCCGAGCTCTCCGGAGCGGTCGCCGTCACGGTGCTCGGCGCGGTGCGCGCGGGCTCGGACACCCTCGTCCGGGTGAGCGTCTACGCGACGCCGGACGGCGTGTACGTCGTGCGCGGCGGCGAGCACGACGACGACGGCACGCCCGTCACGCTCGAGCTGTCGGAGGTCGGGCCGGCGACGCTGCGCCGCCTCCCCGCCGAGCTGCTCGGCCGATGACGGCCGCGCCGACCGGCGACCGCGCGACGCGCAAGGTGCGCCACTGGGCCGACGCGTCGCGCCTCGGCCGCCTGCGGCACGTCGAGGCCGCGACGCCGAACGGCCCCGCGTGGGCCGTGGTCCTCGTGCTCGTGCTGCTCGCGCCGGTCGCCAGCCTGGCCGACGGCGAGGTCGTCGCCGCGGCCGTCCTGCTCGTGGCCGTCGCCGCCGTGCTCGGCGTCCTGCTGTGGTTCCTGGGCTCGGAGAAGCTGCTCGTGCTCGACGGCGGCATCGTCGTGGGCTCGTTCGCGCCGTTCCTGCGCCCGACGGTCATCCCGTGGTCGGGGATCGACCCCCGCACGGTGTCCGCCGTCGTGGGCAACCAGCGCACGATCGGGCTCCTCCTGGCCGACCGCGGCGTGAGCGGCGCGTCGCGCACGGTGCTGTGGTCGCGCCGGCCGGTCACGTTCCTGGCGGTGTCGCCGGTCGTCGCGCGGCACGCGTGGGCTCAGGGCCAGCCCGTCGACCTCGCGACCGCCCCCGGCTTCGACCTGTGGGTCTTCTCGACGCGGCGGCCGTCCCGGCAGGCGCCCCTGGTGCACGCGCTCGCCGCCGCGATGCACGACGCGCGGGTCCCCGGCGCCGACGCGGTCGTCCCGCACGCGCTCCCGCCGCGGCGGCTGCGCTCGACCGCCGAGGACGCCGACCACCTGGGCATCCCCGAGCGGTTCCGCCGCGCGCAGCTCCGGCGCGTCTGACTCCTCGCCCTGTCCGGTCGCGGGCCGGGCGCGGTCAGGCGGAAGCGGGCCCGAAGGCCGCGGCGAGGGGCGCCGTCGGGCCGTCGCCGGCCGTGCTCGCGCCGCCCAGCGCCCCGACCTGGAGCACCATCCACGGGCTGAACGCCCACGGCGTGGCGGCGACCCCGCGCGCGACGTCCCGCGGGTCCGCCCAGGCGAGCTCCATCACCTCGTCGGGGTTCGCCTCGACCGGGCCCGCCGCACGGGCGGCGTAGACGGGGCAGATCTCGTTCTCCACGACGCCCGACGCGTCGACGGCCCGGTAGCGGAACCCGGGGACGGCGACCTCCAGGTCCGCGATCTCGAGCCCGAGCTCGTGCCGCGCGTGGCGGAGGATCGACTCCTCGGTCGACTCCGTCCAGCGCGGGTGCCCGCAGAACGAGTTGGTCCACACGCCGGGCCACGTGCGCTTCGCGAGGGCGCGCCGCGTGAGGAGCAGGCGGCCCGCGTCGTCGAGCACGTAGCAGGAGAAGGCGAGGTGCAGGGGCGTCTCGGTCGTGTGGACCGCGGCGCGCTCGAAGGTGCCGGTCCGGCGACCCTGGTCGTCGACGGTGACGACGTGGTCGGCGGCGACGGGGACGTGCGAGGTCATGCGGCCACTCTCGCACACGCCGCTCGCGGACCGGCAACCCCCTCCGGCACCGACGGTGAGCGGGGTCACTCCACCGGGTTCGTGGACGATCTTGCCGGACCCTCCGGGGCGTGAATTAAGGTGAGGGTAACCTCACTCGTGTTGACCCGCCGGGCCGAGCGCCCCCGAGCAGATCCGAGCACCATGACCTCGCCCGCGACCGCCGCCACGACGGCCGACGTCCCCGGCGGCACGGCACCGGCCGGGACCGACCCCGCCGACCGCCCGGCCGGGGTCGCCCGCACGAACGCGGGGCGTAGCGTCGGGCTCGTCGTCGCCCTCGCGGTCCTCGTGCTCGCGGTCGTGCTGAGCCTCGTCGTCGGCTCGAAGCCGGTCCCGCTCGGCACGGTCTGGGACGCCCTCACCGGCTACGACGGCTCGGGCGACCACGTGATCATCCGCGACCTGCGCCTCCCGCGGACGGTCGTCGGGCTGCTCGTCGGCACCGCGCTCGGCGTCTCGGGCGCCCTCATCCAGGCCATGACGCGCAACCCCCTGGCCGACCCGGGCATCCTCGGGGTCAACGCCGGCGCCGCGTTCGCCGTCGTGCTGGCCGTCGCGTTCCTCGGGCTCACGGACATCGGGTCGTTCATCTGGTTCGCGTTCGCGGGCGCCGTCGTCGCGACCGTCGCGGTGTACGCCATCGGGTCGCAGGGCCGCGGGGGAGCGACGCCCGTGCGCCTGACCCTCGCGGGGGTCGCGCTGGGCGCGGTGCTCGGCGGCGTCTCGCAGGGCATCACCCTGCTCGACCCGGCCGCGTTCGACCGCATGCGCTTCTGGGGCGCCGGCTCGCTCGCGGGCCGCACGATGGAGATGGCGGGGACGATCGCCCCGTTCGTCGTGATCGGGCTCGTCATCGCGCTCGTCGTCGCGCGCCCGCTCAACACCGTCGCGCTCGGCGACGACCTCGCGAGCTCGCTCGGCGCGCACGTCGGGCGCACGCGCGTGCTCGTCGGCGTCGCGGTCATGCTCCTGTGCGGCGCGGCGACGGCCGCGGCCGGGCCCATCGCGTTCGTCGGCCTCATGGTGCCGCACGTCGCGCGGTGGACGGTCGGCCCGGACCAGCGCTGGATCCTCCCGTACTCGGCGGTGCTCGCGCCCGTCCTGCTGCTCGTGTCCGACGTCGTCGGCCGGGTCGTCGTCATGCCGGGCGAGCTCCAGGTCGGGATCGTCACCGCGTTCGTCGGCGCCCCGGTCCTCATCGCGCTCGTGCGCCGCTCGAAGGCGAGCGGGCTGTGAGCGCCCCGGTGCAGGACCGCCTCCCGGCCGAGGCGCCCGGTCCGGACCGGCGCGTCGACTTCGGCCGCCCGACGCGCGTCGTGCGCGGCCGGGGCGTGAGCCTGCGGCTCGACCTGCGCACGCTCGCGGTGTGCGGGGCGCTCCTGCTCGTCGCGCTGGCCGTCGGCGTGGTCGCGCTCACCACCGGCGACTACCCGCTCACCGTGCCGCAGGTGCTCCAGGCGCTCGTCGGCGCGGCCGACGGCCCGGTGCACATGGTCGTCGTCGAGTGGCGCCTCCCGCGCGCGCTCATGGCGCTCGTGCTCGGCGCGGCGCTCGGCGCGAGCGGCGCCATCTTCCAGTCGCTCACGCGCAACCCGCTCGGCAGCCCCGACGTCATCGGCTTCAACACGGGCGCGTACACCGGGGCCCTCGTCGTCATCATGCTGCTCGGCGGCGGGTACGTCGGCGTGGCGGCGGGCGCGCTCGTCGGCGGGATCGTCACCGCGGGCGTCGTGTACGTCCTCGCCTACCGGCGCGGCGTGCAGGGGTTCCGCCTCATCATCGTCGGCATCGCGGTGTCGGCGATGCTCGCGTCCGCCAACCAGTGGCTCATCGTCAAGGCCGACCTCGAGACGGCGATGGCCGCCGCCGTGTGGGGCGCGGGGTCGCTCAACGGCATGACGTGGGCGCAGGCGGTCCCCGCGTGCGTGCTCGCCGCGCTCCTGGCCCTGCCGCTCGTGTGGCTCGCCCCGCGCATGGGCCTGCTCGAGCTCGGGGACGACGCCGCGGCCGCCCTGGGCCTGCGCAGCGAGCGGGTGCGGCTCGCGCTCGTCGTCCTCGGCGTCGCACTCACCGCGCTCGTCACCGCGGCGGCCGGCCCGATCGCGTTCGTCGCGCTCGCCGCGCCCCAGCTCGCGCGCCGCCTCACGGGAAGCGCGGGCGTGCGCATCCTGCCCGCCGCGTGCATGGGCGCGGTGCTCCTGGCCGCGAGCGACCTCGTCGCGCAGCGCGCGTTCGCCCCGACCCAGCTGCCCGTCGGCGTCGTCACCGTGAGCGTCGGCGGCGCCTACCTCGTCTGGCTCCTCGTCCGCGAGGCCCGCAAGTGACCCCGACCCCGCAGACCGGAAGGACCCCGGTGGCACCCACCCAGCTCGCGGACGCCCCGCACGACGCGGCCGCACCCGGCACCGCCGACCGTGCTTCGGCCCCCGCCGCCGACCGCCTGCACGCCGACGGCATCACCGTCGGCTACGACGACCGCGTCATCTCCTCCGGGCTCGACGTGACGATCCCCGACGGCTCGTTCACGGTGATCGTCGGGCCGAACGCGTGCGGGAAGTCGACGCTGCTGCGGGCGCTGTCGCGCCTGCTCAAGCCGTCGCAGGGCGAGGTCGTGCTCGACGGCCGCTCCATCTCGTCCATCCCCGCCAAGGAGGTCGCGCGCCGCCTCGGCCTCCTGCCGCAGTCGTCGATCGCGCCCGAGGGGATCACCGTCGCGGACCTCGTCGCGCGCGGGCGCTACCCGCACCAGAAGCTCCTGCGCCAGTGGTCCCGCGAGGACGAGGCGGCCGTGGTCGCCGCGCTCGCCGCGACCGGCACCACGGACCTCTCGGGCCGGCTCGTCGACGAGCTGTCCGGCGGCCAGCGCCAGCGCGTGTGGGTCGCGATGGTCCTCGCGCAGGAGACGCCCCTCCTCCTGCTCGACGAGCCGACGACGTTCCTCGACATCGCCCACCAGATCGAGCTGCTCGAGCTGTGCGCCGACCTCAACCGGGACCGCGGGCACACGCTCGTCGCCGTCCTGCACGACCTCAACCACGCGTGCCGCTACGCGACCCACCTCATCGCCATGAAGGACGGCGCGATCGTCGCCGAGGGCGCGCCGGGCGAGGTCGTCACGGCCGAGCTCGTGGAGGACGTGTTCGGCCTCCCGTGCCGCATCATCGCCGACCCCGTGACGGGCACCCCGCTCGTCGTGCCCGAGGGCCGGCCCCGCCGCGCCTGACGCGGCCCCGCTCTCCCGGTCGGACCACCCCGCCCGACCGGCCCCCCACCGTCCTGCGCTCGCCCGCACCGCCTCGTCGGAGGAGCACCGCATGACCCGCACGACCCGTCCCTCGTCCACCCTGCCCGGCGCGCCCCGTGCGCGGCGCCGGCCCGCGCGCACGGTCGCGGCGGCCACGCTCGCGCTCGGTCTCACGGCCGTCGTCGCGGCGTGCTCCCCGGGCACCGACGCGGGCTCCGACGGCGCCGGGGACGACCAGCCGTCCGCGAGCGCCGACGGCTGGTCGTGGACGTCCTCGGGCCACGGCACGACGTACGAGCTCGACGAGGCGCCGGACCGCCTCGTCGTCGACGGCTACTCGGCCGCCGCGCTGTGGGACTACGGCGTGCGGCCCGACGGCGTGTTCGGGTACGGCTTCTCCGACACGGGCGCGCTGTCGATCGGCAACGCCCGGGTCGACGAGATGGAGGTCGTCGGCACCGACGCCGAGCTCAACCTGGAGAAGCTGCTCGCGCTCGACCCCGACCTCGTGATCGGGTTCGGCACCGAGGACGGCACGGCGTGGCGGTGGTGGGACGACAAGATCACCGAGGAGGCGACCGCCGTCGCGCCGTTCGTCGGGATGAAGTTCTCCGGCCGGCCCGTCGTCGAGGTGATCGAGGACTACGCGTCGCTCGCGGAGGCGCTCGGCGGCGACGCGGACACCCCGGAGGTCGCGGAGGCGCGCGCCGCGTTCGACGAGCGCCTCGACACCCTGCGGGCGATCGCCGCGGAGAAGCCGCTGACGATCCTGCCGCTCAACGGGGCCGAGGAGCTGTGGGTCGGGCAGCGGACCCTGGGCCAGCTCGCGCTGCTGGAGGAGCTGGGCTTCACGATCGGCGGCCCGCAGGACCAGCAGGCCTGGGCGGAGCTCAGCTGGGAGCGCGTGCCGGACTACCCGGCGGACGTCGTGCTCAGCTACACCGGCTCCGACGAGGCCATGGCGGCGAACCCCGTCTACGCGGGCCTGCCGGCGGTCCAGGCGGGGCAGGTCGTGGGCTGGGACGACAAGCGCCCGTTCACGTGGGCGAGCTACGTCGAGTGGTTCGACGAGCTCATCGCGGTGCTCGACGGCGCCGAGGTCGTCTCGGGGCCGCCCGCGTCCTGACCGTCCCACCAGTCGAGGACGACGGTCGCGTGGTACGTGAGCCAGCGGGACGGCTCGCCCGCGGGGGCGTCGACCTCGAACCACACGCGGCCCGGGTGGCGCCGGCCCTGGAGCCAGGTGCCGTCCGGGCGCCGCGCGCGGCGGACGTGCTCGACCGCGTCCGCCGCGCGCGGGTCCGGCGGCGTGCCGTCGAGCAGCGACGCGGCGCGCAGGTAGACCAGCGCGTTGAGCACGCTGTAGTACCAGCGGAACGGGTAGGCGAGGCGGAACGCCCAGTCCCCGACGGGCTCGCCGGTGCCGAGCCGGCGGAACAGGCCGCGGCGGAGCAGGTACTCCTCGCCGGCGCGGCGCGCGGCGCGCAGCTCGTCCGTGGCCCCGGCGTGCTCCTGGTAGGCGAGGAGGCCCTTGAGCGCGTTGAGCGTCGAGTGGTACGACGACACGGTCGCGCCCTCGACCCACGCGCAGTTCCACCCGCCGTCGGGCAGCCGACCGTCGAGGACGGTGCGGAGCAGCCTCGTCACGTCGACGCCGAGCCACGCGCCCGCGGCGAGCGTGTACCCGTTGATGCACCAGTCGACCTCGCCGCCCCAGTAGGGCAGGTCGTCGTACTCCCAGCGGCAGTGCTCGGCCAGCAGCTCGGGCGTGCGGCGCGCGCGGAGCACCTCGGGGTCGAGGCCCCACTCGCGCAGCGCGACGAGCGACCAGGTGGTCGCGGTCCAGGGCTGGCCCTCCTCGGGCCTGCCCTCGGCGTCCGGCGCGGCCGCGCCGTCCCCGCCGACGTCCGCGGGGAAGTACGCGCCGCCCGCCCACTGCCCGTCGGGGTCCTGGAGCGCGAGAAGCCGGGCGCCGAAGCCCTCGGTCGCGACGCGCGCCCGCGTCGCCCGCCACACGGAGGGCGGGGCGTGCACGACGTCGCGCTCCACCTGCCAGCGCAGCGCCGGGTCGGCGTCGAGCAGCCAGCCGACGACGTCGTCGTCGACCGGCCCGCCGGACGGTCGGTCGGCCATCCCGTCACGCTACGCCCGGGGACGGCCGACCGCCGTCGGTCAGACGAAGCCGAACACGGGCGGGAACACGAGGGCGACGACCGCCGCCCACGCCGCGTAGACGGGGAGGAAGCGCGTCTGCCACGCGACGAGGTCGGCGAACGGCCGGCGCCCGCGGAGGAACGCCGTCGCGAGCACGGCCGACCACGCGAGGTGGACGAGCAGCAGGAGGTTGAGCCCGAGCGCCGCCGCCTTGTTGGGGCTCACGCCGAACTCGGCGATGCGCGTGAGCATCGCGGTGAGCGCGACGGCGTCGACGGCGAGCGCCGCGCCGACGAGGACCACCAGGAGCCCGTCGAAGAACGACCCGGGCGCGAGCGGGTCGCGCGCGGAGACGGAGTAGAGGAGCAGGCACAGGACGAGCACGAGGATCGCGTCCATGAGGATGAGCAGCTCACGGTCCACGGCCGCGAGGTTCCCCGCGGTCGCGAGGACGACGAACGCGGCGAGGAGCATGACGAGCGTCAGGGGCGTGAACACGCGCGTGAGCACGGGCGCGATGTTCTCGACGACGTTCTGCTTGGCCTCGACGAGCCAGGCGGCCACGATGAGCGCCGCCGGGACGCACAGGGTGAGGATCCAGGTGTCGAGGTAGGGCTCGAGGTCGACGCCGGCGAGCGAGAAGACCCCGATCGTCAGGCCGAGCAGCACCCCGCCCCCGAGCGCGATGAGGGTGTAGTACACGGCGAGCTCGCCCGTGAACCGCACGAAGTCCATGCGACGCGCGTCCGAGCGCCACCGCCCGCCCACGTAGGCGAGCCCGACGACGGACCACAGCGTCACCGGGGCGGCGAGCGCCGCGAGGACGAACGTCGCGTCCGTGGGCGCGAACGGGTACACGTTGAGCACGACGCCCAGCACGACGAACGGCACGACGAGCGCGCCGACGACACGCAGCGTGACCTGGCGCTTCCACGCGAGGTAGGCCGTGAGGAACGGCAGCACGAGGAGCCCGACGTTGAGGCCGACCGTCTCCCAGGGCAGGAGCACGGTCGCGACCTTGACCGTGACGCCCACCGCGACGGCGAGCCCGAGCACGACCGCGAGCTCGCGCCACGAGCGGGTGCGGCCGGGCTGCTGGCCCACGAGGACGAGCTGCTTCCACAGGCGCTCGGAGTGCTCCTGCGCGAACTCGCGCGACAGGTCGTCGAGCGTGCCCATGCGCTTCACGGCGACGAGGAACGCCTCGTCGTCGTCGAGACCCGTCGCGCGCAGGTCCTCGACCCGCTCGCGCAGGTGGTCCTCCATCTCGTCGACGTCCGCGGCGGAGATCGCCTCCCGGCGCCGGACGTACCCGCGCCACTGGTCGATCTGCGCCTCGAGCGCGGCGTGCGGGCCGGGGCTCGCGGCGCCGGCCGGCGCGGTCGCGGCGCCCATCAGGCCCACCCCTCCGCGACACGCGGCGGGCCCTGCAGCCCGTCCTGGGCGGAGCGCCACACCTGCTGGAGCGCGTGCGCGACGACGTCCCACTGCGCCTGGCGCTCGACGAGCGCCTCCCGCCCCGCGGCCGTGATCGCGTAGTGCTTGCGACGCCGGCCGACGTCGGACGTGCCCCACGACGCCTCGACGAGCCCGAGGCGCTCCAGCCGGTGCAGCAGCGGGTAGAGCATGCCGTCGGTCCACTGCATCCGGCCGCCCGAGAGCTCGTCCACGCGCTTGAGGATCGCGTAGCCGTAGGACTCGCCGTCGGCGAGGATCCCGAGCACGAGCGGGGTGGCCGAGGCGGCCACGAGGTCCTTGTCGATACGCATAACGCTCCTATGCCTAGTTGTTCTAGGGGTTACGACCCTAGCAGATCTAGGGTTGGCCTCGGCGGCCTCTCCCGGCGCTACGGTGACGCGATGGACGCCGCGACCCACGCCCGCCTCGTGCGAGGCCACCTCGACGTCGCGACGCCGGAGGCCGTGCGCCGCCTGCGCGCCGTCGTCGACGCGCTCCCGGACCGCGCGGAGGAGATCGTCGTCACCGTCTTCCCCGACCAGGACGGCGAGGGCACGTTCGACGTCGTCGTGTCCTTCGACGGCCCCGACGCCGCCGTGCTCGACCGCGCGATCGCGCCGCACCGCACGCTGTTCGAGGTCGTGCACGGCGAGGACGGCCCCGTCCCCGACGTGCCGCTCGTCGCGCCCGGCCGCGAGCCGTACGACGCGCGCGACGTCGTCGTCGACACCGCCGCCGACTGGGTCGTGGACGTGTGGGACGCCGCGGCGCGCGGCAGGTCGCGCGTGCTGGGCGTGGTGGACGGGCACGACGGCCACGGCACCTCCGTGCCGCGCGCGCTCGCGCCGTGAGCGGGGGAGCCGGGCCACGCGTGGTCGCCGGGGGCGACCCCCGGAGGCGCCGCCGGGAGGAAGAGCAAGGGCCGGGAATGCGAAAGTCCCGGTCAGGGACGACCTGACCGGGACCTCGTCACGTGCGCGAGGGGGGAGTTGAACCCCCACGCCCTTTCGGGCACACGGACCTGAACCGTGCGCGTCTGCCTATTCCGCCACTCGCGCGTGCCGCAGAAGACTAGCACGGCGCGGGCGACCGACCGGCACCGCGCCGTCCTGCGTGACGCCCGCCACCCGGACGCACCGCGGCGTGGCCCCGTCGCCGACCACGACCTTCGTCGCCCTCGAGCACGTCGTCGCTCCCGGGAAGAGCGGCGAGACGACGGCAACCTCGTGCTCGGCGGGGGAGCGGACGCCCGACGTTCACACGCTCCACCACGAAAGCGCCACATCCGTCCGGTAATCGTCCGACGAAACGGGCCTGCTGGTCCGACGCGATCGATACGATCTAGGTAGTCTGCCCGGACGCGGGTGCGCGGGGGCCACCGGGGAAGGGCGCCGGCAGAGCAGACGAGATCCGCGCGGCGTGAGCCGCGGCACGAGCGAGCACGAGGGAGGAGGTGGCATGGGAGTCCTGGACCGCTTCGAGAAGGGCGTCGAGCGCGTCGTGAACAACGCGTTCGCGAAGGTCGGGCGCAGCGAGGTCAAGCCCGTCGAGCTCGCGAGCGCGCTGCGGCGCGAGGTCGACGACCGCGCCGCCGTCGTCGACCGCGAGCGCACGGTCGTGCCCAACGAGTTCACCATCGAGCTGTCGGTGGACGACTTCGGCCAGGTCGAGGGGTGGGGCGCGGAGACGCTCGCCGACGAGCTGGCCTCGAACGTCACCCAGTACGCCGCGTCGCAGCACTACGCGTTCGTCGGCCCCGTGAGCGTGAGCTTCGAGCAGAACGACACGCTCGACGTCGGCCGCTTCCAGCTCCGCTCGGCGAGCGTGCGCGGCAACGTCGCCCCCGCCACGACGGCGTCCCCGAGCACGCGCCACCCGCTCGTCGACATCGACGGGCAGCGCTACCTGCTCACCGGCCCGGTCACCGTGATCGGCCGCGGCTCGGAGGCCGACATCGTCGTCGACGACCCTGGCGTCTCGCGGCGCCACCTGGAGATCCGCGTGACCCCGGAGGGTGTGATCGCGACGGATCTCGGCTCCACGAACGGGCTGTTCGTCGAGGGGCACCAGGTGCCGGCCGCGACGCTGCTCGACGGGAACTCCCTGACGATCGGCCGGACCCGCATCATGTTCTGGACCGGCGCGTCCGACAACGAGGAGTGGTGATCCGGCCCGCATGACCGATCTCACGTTCACCCTGCTCCGGCTGGGCTACCTGGTGCTGCTCTGGGTGTTCGTGCTCTCCGCGATCGGGGTGCTGCGTCGGGACCTGTACGGCACGAAGATCACGCCGCGCCGCGGCAAGAAGGGCGGTCCGGCCCCGGCCGCCCGCCCGACGTCGGGCCCCACCCCCGCCGCCCCGGAGCCGTCGCGGCCCGCCGCGCCCGCGGGACCGTCGCGGCTCGTCGTCACCGCCGGCCCGCTGACCGGCACGACGATCCCGCTCACGACGTCGTCGATCCTCATCGGCCGCGCGCCGAGCTGCACGCTCGTCCTCGACGACGACTACTCGTCGTCGCGCCACGCCCGCATCTTCCCGCAGCACGGGTCCTGGTTCGTCGAGGACCTGGGCTCCACGAACGGCACCTACGTCGAGGACCAGCGGATCGCCCAGGTCACCCCCCTGGGCCCGGGGACGCGGGTGCGGATCGGTCAGTCCGTCGTCGAGCTGCAGAGGTAGCCCGCAGTGAACATCGCCCTGCGCTACGCCGCGCGCTCCGACGTCGGGCTCGTGCGCTCCAACAACCAGGACTCCGGCTACGCGGGCCCGCACCTGCTCGTCGTCGCGGACGGCATGGGCGGCCACGCGGGGGGCGACGTCGCGTCGTCCATCGCGATCGCCGCGCTCGCCCCGCTCGACGGCGAGTCGCACGGCCCGGACGACGCGCTGGCCGAGCTCGAGCGCTCGATCGACCACGCCCGCCAGGACCTCGTGGACCGCAGCGTGACCGACCCCGAGCTGGTCGGCATGGGTACCACCGTCACCGCGATCCTGCGCGCGGGCAACAAGCTCGCCATGGCGCACCTCGGCGACTCGCGCGCCTACCTGCTGCGCGACGGCGAGCTGAACCAGGTCACGACCGACCACACGTTCGTCCAGCACCTCGTCGACACGGGGCGCATCTCGGCGGACGAGGCGGAGACCCACCCCCAGCGCAACGTCGTCATGCGCGTGCTGGGTGACTTCGACATCGACCTCACGCCGGACATGTCCGTGCGCGAGGCGAAGCCGGGCGACCGCTGGCTCCTGTGCTCGGACGGCCTGTCCGGGTTCGTCAGCCAGGAGACCATCGCGCAGACGCTCGCCGACACGGACGACGTCGACGCGTGCGCCGACCACCTGCTCCAGCTCGCGCTGCGAGCGGGCAGCACGGACAACGTGACGGTCGTCGTCGCGGACGTCGTGGACGTCGACGCCCTGCCCGACGGCGGGGCCCCCGGCACGGGCGCGCAGGTCGTCGGGTCGGCGGCGATCGACCGCGACGCCCCGACGTCGGCCGCGGACGGCCCGGCGGCCCGCGCGGCCGCGCTCATGGCGAGCACGAAGGCGACCGCCCCGGCCGAGGACCCGGACGCCGACGCGGCGGACGAGGACGGCACGGAGGGTCGCACCATCGCCGAGGGCTCCGGCGACGACGAGGACGACGTGCGCCCGGGTCGCGCGCCCCGGCGCTGGGTCACCGTGGTCGCGATCCTGCTCGTGGTCGCGGGCCTGGGCGTCGCCGGCTGGGCGGGCTACCGCTGGACGCAGTCGCAGTACTACGTGGGCGTCGCCGACGGCCAGGTCGCGGTGTTCCGCGGCATCCCCGAGAACGCGGGCCCGGTCACGCTGTCGACCCCGATCGAGCTCACGGGGACGCGCGTCGACGACCTGCCGGGCTACGTCGTCGACCGCCTGGAGACCACGATCCCCGCGCAGTCGCTCGAGGACGCCCGCGCCCGCGCCGAGCGGCTGGTCGCCGAGGCCACGGAGGACACCACCGAGACCCCCGCGACCGACGGCTCGACCGAACCGCCCGCGGACGGGACCGTCGACGGCGCGACGACGGGGACGCCGGACGCCGACGCGCCGGACGTGACCCCCGCGCCCACCGACGGCGCCGGCTCGGGGGCCTGATGGCCACGGTGGAGACCACCGAGGTGCGCCCCGGCCGGGGCGCGGAGCTCGGTCTGCTCGTCCTCGCGCTCGCGCTGGGCATCGGGGCGTACGCGCTCGTGGGCCTGCAGCTCACGGGCGAGCTCCCGGGCCGCTTCTACGTGTACAGCATCGGCACGGTGGTGCTCGCGGGCGCCGCGCACGTGCTGCTGCGGTTCAAGGCGCCGTACGCGGACCCGGTGATCCTGCCGATCGCCGTCGCGCTCAACGGCATCGGCCTCGCCATGATCTTCCGCCTCGACCTGGGCTCTCAGGTCACGGGCGGCACCCAGGACCTCGCGCCGCGCCAGCTCCAGTGGACGGCGCTCGGCATCCTCTGCGCGTTCGCCCTCGTCTGGTTCCTGCGCGACCACCGGACCCTGCGCCGCTACACGTACACCGCGATGATCGCGGGCATCGTGCTCGTCGCGCTGCCGCTCGTCCCGGGCCTGGGCACCCGCATCAACGGCGCACAGATCTGGATCAACCTGTTCGGCTTCTCGCTCCAGCCGGCCGAGTTCGCCAAGGTCGCGTTCGCGATCTTCTTCGCGGGCTACCTCGTGACGAACCGCGACACGCTCGCGCTCGCCGGCCCCCGCGTGCTCGGACTCCAGCTCCCGCGCCTGCGCGACCTCGGGCCGATCATCATCGTCTGGCTCGTCTCGCTCGCGATCCTCGTGTTCGAGCGCGACCTCGGCACCTCGCTCCTGTTCTTCGGCCTGTTCGTCGCGATGCTCTACATCGCGACCGAGCGCGTGAGCTGGGTCGTCATCGGTCTGCTCCTCATCGCGGTCGGAGCGGTGCTCGCGGCGTCGACGTTCGGGCACGTGCAGGCGCGCGTCGACGTGTGGCTGCACCCGTTCGACCCCGAGATCTTCGGCCGCAGCCCGGGTGGCTCGGGCCAGCTCGTGGGCGGCCTGTTCTCGCTCGGCAACGGCGGCCTCTTCGGCACGGGGTGGGGCGCGGGCTACCCGCGCACTGTCCCGTACGCGTTCTCCGACTTCATCTACGCGTCGCTCGGCGAGGAGCTCGGCCTCACGGGCCTCATCGGCATCCTGCTCGCGTACCTCGTCCTCGTGGAGCGCGGCCTGCGCACCGCGATCGGCGTGCGCGACGGGTTCGGCAAGCTGCTCGCGGGCGGTCTCGCGTTCGTCATGGCGTGGCAGCTCTTCGTCGTGGTCGGCGGGATCACGCGGATCATCCCCCTCACGGGTCTCACGATGCCGTTCGTCGCCCAGGGCGGGTCGTCGCTCCTCGCGAACTGGCTCGTCGTCGGGCTGCTCCTGCGCATCTCGGACGACGCGCGGCGCCCCTCCTCCCTGCCCGTGCGCGGGCAGGTCGCGCCCGGCGGGGCGCGCAGCCGCACGGACTCCGACCCGGTCGCGGTCGTGGGCGGCGGCGCGGCCGTGGGCGCCCTGCCCGACGACGCCCCCACCACGGTCGGCGCGCCCGCCGTCCCCGGTCCGTCCACGGGCCCCGCGCGCGCGACGACGGGCGTCCAGCCCGCCGTCGGCCGCACCGGGGAGGTCCCCGACCACCCGGACGAGCTGCGGACCGAGGTCGTGCAGCGACCGGACGCGGGTGCCGAGACCGACCGTGACCCCTGGGGAGGAGCCCGGTGAACGTCCCCCTCCGTCGCGTCGCGACCGTCGTCCTCGTGATGTTCCTCGCGCTCATGGTGTCGACGACGTACATCCAGTTCGTCCAGGCCGACTCGCTCAACAACGACTCGCGCAACGCCCGCACGATCTACCGCGAGTACAACAAGTTCCGCGGCCCGATCGTCGTCGCGGGCGACGCCATCGCGTCCTCGACGCCGGTGGACGACGCGTTCGGCTTCCAGCGCCAGTACTCGAACGGCCCGCTCTACGCGCCCGTCTCCGGCTTCCTGTCGCTCACCAACGGGCGCACGGAGATCGAGGACAAGGAGAACGACTACCTCAACGGCGAGGCGAGCTCGCTGTGGCTCGACCGCCTGAGCGCGCTCTTCACGGGGCAGCAGCCGCAGGGCGCGTCCGTCGAGCTGACGATCGACCCGGCGGCCCAGCAGGCCGCGTGGGACGCGCTGGGTGACCAGCGCGGCGCCGTCGTCGCGATCGAGCCCAAGACGGGCCGCGTCCTCGCGCTCGTGTCGAAGCCGAGCTACGACCCGAACGAGCTCGCGACGCACGACACCGCCCTCGCGCGCCAGCGCTACCAGGAGCTGCTCAACGCCGAGGGCAACCCGATGTCGAACCGGGCCATCCGCGGCAACACGTACCCGCCGGGCTCGACGTTCAAGATCGTCACCTCCGCCGCGGCGCTCGAGAGCGGGCAGTACACGCCCGAGACCGTGATCCCGGCCCCGGACGAGCTGCCGTACCCCCAGTCGACGCAGACGATGAAGAACTTCGGCGGCACGCGCTGCTCGCCCACGGGCGAGATGACCCTCGCGGACGCGCTGCGCATCTCGTGCAACACCGCGTTCGGCGACCTCGCGATGACCCTGGGCGAGGACGCGATGCGCGACCAGGCCGAGGACTTCGGCTTCGACGCCTCGCTCGAGATCCCCATGGACGTCACGCCGAGCCGCTTCCCCGCCGAGGGCACGCCGGGCGCGGACGCCGCCGGGATCGCGCGCGCCGGCATCGGCCAGGGCGAGGTCAAGGTCACGCCGCTCCAGATGGCGATGGTCGCCGCCGCGATCGCGAACGACGGCGTGCAGATGGCCCCGTACACCGTCGAGACGATCCGCAACCCCGACCTCGACGTCGTCCGGCAGTCGGAACCGCGCCGTCTGCGCACCTCGGTCTCCCCGTCGACGGCCGAGCAGCTCACCCAGATGATGGTGGGCGTCGTGCAGAACGGCTCCGGGAAGTCCGCGCAGATCCCGGGCGTGCAGGTCGCGGGCAAGACGGGCACCGCCGAGACGGGCGGCGAGGCCGCGCCGCACGCGTGGTTCACGAGCTTCGCCCCGGCCGACGACCCGCAGGTCGCGGTCGCGGTCATCGTCGAGAACGGCGGCTCGATGGGCAACGAGGCGACGGGCGGCGCGATCGCCGCGCCGATCGCCCGCGCCGTCATGGAGGCGGTGTTGAACGGATGAAGCCGGTCCGGGGGCTGACGCTCGGCAACCGCTACCGCCTCGTGCGGCGCATCGCCGTCGGCGGCATGGGCGAGGTGTGGGTCGCGGCCGACGACGCGCTCGGCCGCGAGGTCGCGGTCAAGGTCCTGCGGAGCGAGTACGCCGGCAACGAGGACTTCCTCAACCGCCTGCGTACCGAGGCCCGCAACAGCGCGGCGCTCTCGCACCCCAACATCGCGCAGATGTACGACTACGGCGAGACCAACGGCTCCGGGTACCTCGTCATGGAGCTCGTCGTGGGCGAGCCCATGGCGGACCTGCTGGAGCGCGAGCCGGTGCTCCCGCCCGCGCGGCTCCTGCCGATCCTCGCGCAGACCGCCCGGGCGCTGCACGCCGCCCACCTGTCCGGCGTCGTGCACCGGGACGTCAAGCCCGGGAACATCCTCATCGACCGCTCCGGCACGGTGAAGATCACCGACTTCGGTGTCTCGCTCGCGGCCAACCAGGTCCCGATGACCGCGACGGGCATGGTCATGGGCACGGCCCAGTACCTCTCGCCCGAGCAGGCCGTCGGCCAGGCCGCCACCGGCGCCTCGGACATCTACGCGCTCGGCATCGTCGCGTACGAGTCCATCGCGGGGAACCGCCCGTTCACGGGGTCCACGCCGGTGGACATCGCGGTCGCGCACGTCAACGAGCCGGTGCCGCCGCTGCCCACGTCGGTCGACCCGGAGCTCGGCGAGCTCGTCATGGTCATGCTCGCCAAGGACCCGCTGGCGCGGCCCCACCCGGCCGACGCGCTCGCACGCGTCTTCGAGGGCATCGCCGCGCGCCTCGCGAGCGACCCCTGGTCCGCACGCACGGGGGCGCCCGCCCCCACGCGCCGCGCGCGCCGGGCCCGCACCACCGCCGACGACGTCCCCGCGCCCGAGCCGGACCCGGCACCCGTCATCACGCCGCTCGTCATCCCGGCCGCGGTGCGCGACCCGCACGCGCCCGACCCGGCGAACCCGTGGGTCGCCCCCGAGCCGCGTCGCGCCGCGCACGCCGCGCAGGCGGACGTGCCGCCGTCGGCCGCGACGCCCCCGGGGCCGCCCGACGACGACGCCACCCGCGTCCGCCCGCTCGGCCGGCACGGCGGGACGGTCCCGGAGACCGCCGAGCCCGTCCCGGCGCCGCCCGCACCGGACGACGCCGCGCCCGGCCCCGCCCTCCCGTGGGAGCGCCCCGTCCCCGCGGCCCCGGCGGACGACCCGGCCGCCCCGCGGTCGTACCCGCCGCGCCGCGAGATGCACGGTCCGACGCGCTCCTCACGACGGCCGCAGCCCACCCGCGCGGGCACGCGCCCGGCCGGCGCGCCCGGGGGCTCGACGCGCGCCGAGCCCGTCGCCCCGGCGACCCGCGCCGAGGCGCGACGTCAGTCGCAGTCGGCACCCGTGCCCTCGCGCTCCGCGGGGCGCCGCACGTCGACCACGACGGGCCGCCGCCTGGGAGGCCTGCCCAACGGTCTGACCTGGCCCCTCGTCGCCCTCCTGGGCCTCCTGCTCGTGCTGGTGATCGCGACGATCGCCACGCTCGGGGACCGGGACGGCGACGGCGGCGACGCCGCCCCCGTGCGGGGTGCAGAGACCTCCGTCGAGGTCGCCGTGCCCGACGCCGAGACGCTCCCCGGACGGGTGACATCGTGACGACATCGTGGTGTTCCCCGCGTGGCCGCAGGGTCGCGGGTGGGATGATTGCGCCAGCTGTGCCGTGGGCGGACGCGCCCACGGCTCCGACGACACCGAAGGACGAATGAGTGGTGGACAACGCTCCCCGAGTGCTTGCCGGGCGCTACCAGGTCGGTGAGCTCATCGGCCGTGGTGGCATGGCCGAGGTGCACATCGGGCACGACAACCGCCTCGGTCGTACCGTCGCGATCAAGATCCTGCGCTCCGACCTCGCGCGCGACCCGTCGTTCCTCGCGCGCTTCCGTCGCGAGGCGCAGGCGGCGGCCTCCCTGAACCACCCGGCCATCGTCGCGGTCTACGACACGGGCGAGGACGTGCACGAGGACGCCACCGGCAACGCGGTGCACGTCCCGTTCATCGTCATGGAGTACGTCGAGGGCCACACCGTGCGGGACATCCTGCGCGACGGTCAGGCCGTGCCCATCGACGAGGCGGTCGAGATCACGGCGGGCGTCCTCGCGGCGCTCGAGTACTCGCACCACGCCGGGATCGTCCACCGCGACATCAAGCCCGCCAACGTGATGATCACGCCGACGGGCGCGGTGAAGGTCATGGACTTCGGCATCGCCCGCGCGGTCGCCGACTCCGCGGCCACCATGACCCAGACGCAGGCCGTCATCGGCACCGCGCAGTACCTCTCCCCGGAGCAGGCGCGCGGCGAGACGGTCGACGCGCGCTCCGACCTGTACTCGACCGGCTGCCTGCTCTACGAGCTGCTCACGGGGCGCCCGCCGTTCATCGGCGACTCGCCCGTCGCGGTGGCCTACCAGCACGTGCGCGAGGCGCCCGCCACGCCGAGCGCGATCGCTCCCGACGTGCCCGAGGTGCTCGACCGCATCACGCTCAAGGCGCTCGCCAAGGACCGCACGGCGCGCTACTCGAGCGCCGCCGAGTTCCGCGCCGACCTGGAGAACGCCGCGCGCGGCGGGTCGATCACGGCCCCGGCGCTCGGGGTCGCGGCCGCCGCCGCCGGCCTCGGCGCCGCCGCCGCGGCCGCCGACCTCCAGCCGACGATGGTCGAGTCCGCGACGCAGGTCATGGCACCGGCCGCCGCGGCGGCGAACCCCTGGGCGACCAGCGCGGCGCCCGCCGTCCCGCCGGGGGAGCAGCCGCCTGGCGAGGACGACGAGCAGCCCAAGAGCCGCAAGGGCCTCATGTGGACGCTCATCGCGATCGGCGTGCTCGCGCTCGCCGCGATCATCACGATGATCGTCATCAACAGCCAGGGCGAGGACGAGCCGACGACCGGCACCGTCCCGACGCTGTCGGCGGGCGTCACGCCCGCGGAGGCCGAGCAGAGGATCACCGAGGCGGGCTTCGAGTACGCGCAGGCGATCGACCAGGAGTCCACGGAGCCCGAGGGCACGTTCACCCGGACCGACCCCGCCGGCGGCACCACCCAGGAACTGGGGGTGACCGTCACCGCCTTCTTCTCGGCCGGTCCCGACGCCGTCACCATCCAGGACCTCAAGGGCAAGACGCAGGAGGAGGCCCGGCAGTACCTCTCCGACGCCGGGCTCAACGTCGGCGACGTCAACACCGAGGACTCGCCGGACGTCCCGAAGGGCGCGGTGACGAAGACCGACCCCGGCGCCGGCCAGTCCGTGCCGGCGGGCTCGACGGTCAACCTGTTCGTGTCGAGCGGCCTCGTCGCGCTGCCGGACGTGACGGGCCAGCAGTTCGACGCCGCGAAGTCGACCGTCGAGGCGCTCGGCCTGAAGGTCGACCGCAGCGACGAGGAGTCCGACGAGCCGGAGAACCAGGTGCTCTCGCAGCAGCCCAACGCGGGCAGCGTCCCGCAGGGGTCGACCGTGACCCTCAAGGTCGCCATCCCGCGCGCGGCGGAGACGACGACGGTGCCGTCGAACCTCGTCGGGATGACCGAGGACCAGGCGAAGGACGCGCTCGGTGGTGCCGAGCTGAACGTCGGCACCCGTCAGACGCAGGAGTCCGACCAGTGGCCGGCCGGCGTCGTGATCGGGTCCGACCCGCGCGGCGGGGCAGAGGTCCCCGTCGGCACCCAGGTGTCGCTCATCGTCTCGACCGGTCCCGGACCGTCGAACGGTGGGAACAACGGGGGCGGGAACAACGGCGGCGGGAACGGGAACGGCGGGGGCAACGGCGGAGACGGCGAGGGCTGACCCACCGCCCCCGGGCCATCCACGACGACGGGCCCTCACCTCCACGGAGGTGAGGGCCCGTCGTCGTGCGGGGCGTCCGTGGGCGGCAGACCGGGGCCGGTGCCGCACGGTGCTCGCTACTGGCGCACGAGCGGGGCCATGCCCGCGGAGCGCTCGACGGCGCCCTCCAGTCCGCACGCCTCGAGCCAGTTCGCGAGCAGGCGGTGGCCGCCCTCGGTGAGCACGGACTCCGGGTGGAACTGGACGCCGTGCAGGGGCAGGTCCCTGTGCTGGAGGCCCATGATGACGCCCCCGGCGGTCGTCGCCGTCACCTCGAGCTCGGCGGGCACGGTGTCGCTCACGACGGCGAGCGAGTGGTACCGCGTCGCGGTGAACGGGAGGGGGAGGCCCGCGAGCACGCCCTCGCCCTCGTGCTCCACGAGGCTCGTCTTGCCGTGCATGAGCTCAGGCGCGTGCGTGACCGTCGCGCCGTACACCTCGGCGAGGGCCTGGTGGCCCAGGCACACGCCGAGCATCGGCGTGCGCGACGCGGCGCACGTGCGGATCACGTGCTCGCTCTGCCCGGCCTCCTTCGGCGTGCCGGGCCCGGGGGAGACGAGGACGCCGTCGAACACGGTGCCGTCGGCGTCGCGGAAGCGGCCGTCGGCGTCCGGCTCCGGCACCGCGTCGTTGCGCACGACGACGGTCTGCGCGCCCAGCTGGTCGAGGTAGCCGACGATCGTGTAGACGAACGAGTCGTAGTTGTCCACGACGAGGATGCGGGTCTGGTGGGTCATCGCGGGGCCTCCACGGACGCTGCGCCGGCGGCGTCGGTCTGGATGTTGGGGTCGTTGAACGGCATGTACTCGGACA
Source organism: Cellulosimicrobium sp. MI9406 (assembly GCF_040595865.1). Taxonomy (NCBI): domain Bacteria; kingdom Bacillati; phylum Actinomycetota; class Actinomycetes; order Micrococcales; family Promicromonosporaceae; genus Cellulosimicrobium; species Cellulosimicrobium sp. MI9406. The sequence goes on along the minus strand of NZ_JALIZI010000001.1, from coordinate 590,617 downwards.
CGAGCGGGAACAGCCACTCGAAGCACGCGAGCACGACGGCGGCCGCGAGGACGAGCAGGATCAGCACCCGCAGCCACGCCGGGCCGGGCAGCACGCGCCACAGCGCCCCGTACATCACGAGCCTCCTTCGGCGGCGGGAGCGGTCTGGCCGACGAGCTCCGGCGGCGTGCCGTCCTCGACGGGCATCCAGTAGTCGAACTTCGCGTTGACGATGTACCGCGCGACGAGCGAGTTGAGGCCGATCGGGTGGCACGTCGTCAGCGTGAGGTACCGCTCGGTGGGCTCGACGCCGGGCTGCCACGGGACGGGCGCGATCGCCTCGACCTGGTCGGGCTTCACGGCCTGCATGTGGTCGACGCGGTAGACGTACCAGGTGCCGTCGGCCTCGACGACGATCGGGTCGCCGATCTCGAGCTCCTCGACGTCGTGGAAGATCTTGCCGTACGTCTGCCGGTGCCCGGCGAGGGAGAAGTTCCCGACGGCGCCCGGCATGACGGTCTCGGGGTAGTGCCCGGCCATCGCCTGGTCGAGGATCGACCGCTTGTCGGTGCCCTCCGCGATCGGCATCATCTTGCCGTCCCAGCGCGGCACGTAGAGCGTGCCCCACACCTCGCCGAGCGCGGGCGCGGCGGGGACGGGCGGGTCGTCGCGCAGGATCGTCGTGCCGACGTCCGCCGCGTCCGGGGTCGGTGCCTGGATCTCCTCGAGCACCTGCGCCTGGACGCGGTCCGCCTGGACGTCCGTCCACCAGAGCTGCCAGACGACGTACAGGCCGAGCAGGATCCCGAGCGTGATGAGCAGCTCGCCGAGCACCCCCACGACGGCGGACACCGGACCGCGACCCGAGCCGCGGTGCCCCGCGTGCCGGGCCGGTGCGGGGCTCGTCGCGGTCACGACGCCACCGCGTCGGACGGGCGCGCGTAGCGGAGCTCGAGCGCCCCCTGGTAGCCCGGCATCTCGATGTCGCTCTCGTCCTCGACGGACCAGCCGAGGTTCACCGCGTCGACGTACTCCTTGTACACCTGGACGCCCGGCGAGCGGTCGAGCGCGTCGCGCAGGGCCTCGGGGTCGCCCACGGCCTCGACGACGTAGGGCGGGGAGTACACGCGGCCGTGCAGCAGCAGGATGTTGCCCGCGCAGCGGAACGCCGACGTCGCCGTGACGCGCTGCCCCTGGAGCGTCATCGCCTCGGCACCGCCCGCCCACAGCGCGTTGACGACGGACTGGATGTCCTGCTGGTGCACGACGAGGTCGTCGGGGCGGATCCCCGCCGGGTAGCTGCCCTCGGGCGGCGCGTCGTCGAGCGTCACGGAGACGCCGGCACCCTGGACGGGCGTCGTCCCCGCGGCGACGGCGGTGCGCGCCGCGAGGTCGGGGTCGACGCCGGCGGGCGCGTCCCCGGTCTGCGACAGGCCCGCGACCTCCGCCGTCAGGGCGTCGACCTGCGTCGCGAGGTCGGCCACGCGGTCGGACTCGCGGTCCACGAGCTGCGCGAGGTTCTCCGGGTGCCGTGACTCGTCGCCGCGCGCGAGCCGCGCGTTCGCCGTGAACATGACCCCGGCGAGCGCGAGGACGAGCGCGACGGTCACGGCGGACCGGACGCGACGCGCGCGCGGCGTGCCGCCCGGGGCGGACGACGGCCCCTCGGCGGGGTCGTCCGGGCCCGTGGCGGCAGGGTCCGTGGTGCTCACGCGACCGTCTCCTTCCTGGGGCGGACGAGGTCGTCGACCGGGTCTGCGTCGTGCGTCGGCGTCGTGCTGAGGTCGTGCGGCACACACCTCGCGGCACGTCCTCCGCGCGCGGTGTCCGTGCCTATTGTGTGCGCCCACTACGCTAGTCGACGAACGTCGTCCACGATCGTGACGGACCTGTGCTCCGGCAGAGCCTCGCGGCGCGTCGACGACCTTCGCCCGACCCATGCACGGTTCCTGCACGACGACGGCAGGCGTCCGCTCCCGCGGCGCGTCCCGGCGCCGGCGCAGCGAGCCCCACCAGGACAGGAGCCCACCCTCGTGCCCGAGTCGAAGTCGCGCAAGAAGCCCAAGCCGCAGCGTCCGCCGAGCGTGCCGAAGCCCGAGACGGGCAACCCGCGCTGGCTCGTGCCCACGATGCTCGGGCTCATGCTCGTCGGGCTCGCGTGGATCGTGCTGTTCTACCTCAGCGGTCCGAAGCAGCTCCCCGTCCCGCCGCTCGGCGCGTGGAACCTGGGGGTCGGCTTCGCCTTCATCATCGCGGGCTTCGCGCTCACGACGCGCTGGAAGTAGCCGCGTGCCGGGCGGGGCCTGGGCCCCGCCCGGCACGTCGGGCCTCACACCGGTGTAGTTCCACACCTGTGAGTAACCCTGGGGATAACTTCTGTGACCGCCTCGTCAGGCGAGGTGGCCGAACTGGTCCGCGGCGGCGTAGGTGAGCCAGGAGGCGGCGACCAGCGCCACCACGACGACGACCGTCGCCCCCACGGACACGAGGGTGCGACGCTCGCGCGGCGCGTAGGCGTAGGCGGCGCCGAGCGCGAGCCCCACCACGAGACCGCCCAGGTGCGCCTGCCACGCGATGCCGGGGAAGAACAGCCCGATCGCGAAGTTGATGCCGATGAGCACGACGATCTGCATCGCGTTGCGGCCCGTCCGGCGCAGGACGAGCAGGATCGCCCCGAAGAGGCCGAACACCGCTCCCGAGGCGCCGACGACGGGCTGGTACCAGGCCTCCGACGTCGGGCCCCCCGCGAGGAGCAGGTAGCCGACGGAGCCGCCGAGCGCGGAGAGCAGGTAGAGCGCCGTGAAGCGCAGCCGGCCGAGCTGCTGCTCGAGGAACGGGCCCGTGATCCACAGGGCGTACATGTTGAAGAGGATGTGGACGGGGCTCGTCGAGTGCAGGAACGCCGCCGTGAGGAAGCGGTAGGGCTGCAGCTCGCCGACCCAGGGTGCGAACGCGAGCATGTTCGTCCACGTACCGCCCGTGACGAGCTGGAGGAGCCAGCTCACGACGCACAGGCCGATGATCGTGAACGTCACGACGGGCGGCCCGCCGCGCACCTTCCCGCCCAGCGCGGTGCGCTGCGTCGGCGCCTGGCGGGCGGCGTCGCGCACGCAGTCGACGCACTGGACGCCGACCGCGGCCGGTCGCTGGCACTCGGGGCACGCCGGGCGCCCGCACCGCTGGCAGCGCACGTACGACACGCGGTCGGGGTGCCGCGGGCACACCGGCGGGACGGCGGGACCGTCGTGCGGTCCGGCCGTCCCGTACGCCGGCGGGCCGGGTGGCCCGGGAGGTGTCGCCGAGATGGTCAGTCCTCGATGGTGACGGACGTGATGACGATGTCCTCCTGCGGGCGGTCGCCCGGACGCGTGGGCGTCGCGTTGATCGCGTCGACGACGGCACGGGACTCGTCGTCCGCGACCTCGCCGAAGATCGTGTGCTTGCCGTTGAGCCACGGCGTGGGGACCGTCGAGATGAAGAACTGGGACCCGTTGGTGCCCTCGGCCTCGCCCGTCACCGGGTTGCGGCGCACGCCCGCGTTCGCCATCGCCAGCAGGTACGGGCGGTCGAACTGGAGCTCGGGGTGGATCTCGTCGTTGAACGTGTAGCCGGGGCCGCCGGTGCCGGTCCCGAGCGGGCAGCCGCCCTGGATCATGAAGTCCTGGATCACGCGGTGGAAGATCAGGCCGTCGTAGAAGGGCTCGGTGCGCTCGGCGCCGGTGCGGGGGTCGGACCACGTCGTGGTGCCCTGGGCGAGCCCGACGAAGTTCGCCACCGTCTTCGGGGCGTGGTTCGGCAGGAGCTCGATCCGGATGTCACCTGCGGTCGTGTGGAGGGTTGCGAACATGGGCACCATCTTCCCACGAGACCCGCGCCCGACCCGTCCGGGGCGATGTCTCGCGGCGTGGCCGGGGTGGTGGCAGAGTGGGCGGAAACGCATCGCATCCGCACATTCGTCCCGTCGGACGACGACCCCGGGGAGCACGCATGACCCGTACTCGCTCAGCGAGCGACTCCGTCAAGGACACGCTCGAGTCGATCGACACCGAGAAGCTGAAGGAACAGGCCGCGCAGGCCGCCGCGACCGCGCAGAGCGCCGCGACCCAGCTCGCGGACCAGGCCAAGGACGCCGCGGTGCACGCCAAGGAGTGGGGCACGCCCAAGGTGGAGGCGTTCCTCGAGTGGCTCCAGCCGCGCGTCGAGAAGGCGTGGCAGGACAGCATCCAGGCCGCCGCGCCGCGCGTCGAGAAGGCCGCGACCAAGGCCGCGCCCGCGATCGACACGGCGCACGACCGCCTCGTGGAGGACGTGCTGCCGAAGATCGTCGCGAGCTTCAACGCCGCCGCCGCCAGCGCGGCAGACTCCGCCCAGCGCGCCGCGGACAACGCGGCCGAGGCGACCGCCGCCGCCACGGCCGCGGCAGCCGCCGCGTCGGGCAAGAAGGCGCGCAAGCTCGCGAAGCAGGCCAAGAAGGCGACGGCGGAGGCCGCGAAGCAGGCGCAGAAGTCCGCGGGCAAGGCCGGCAAGAAGGCCGCCAAGCACGCCGACAAGACCGCGGAGAAGGCGGCCGCCAAGCTCGCCGCGGCCGCGGACAAGGCGGCGGCCAAGGCCGCCGAGGCGGACTCCTCGAAGGGCAAGGGCCGCACGCTCTGGTGGATCGCCGGTGGCGTGACCGCCGCGGGCGTCGGCTACGTGCTCTACCGCCGCGCGCAGCCCACGACCGACCCCTGGGCCGAGCCGTGGGAGCAGGAGCAGCAGCAGGTCCACTTCGACGACGTCGTCGGTGACGCCAAGCACGCCGTCGGGGACGCCGCCGAGTCGATCGGCGAGGCTGCGGGCGCCGCCGTCGCGAAGGGCCGCGAGGCCACGGACAAGCTGGCCGAGCGTGCTGCCGAGGTCCGCGACGACGTCACCGACCGCGTCACCGAGGCCGTCTCGGACGCGAAGGACGCGGCGAAGAAGGCGACGAGCCGGGCCCGCAGCACCACCCGTGGCGGCGCTGCCGGCGCGAAGGACGCGGTGAAGGACACGGCGGAGGACGTCAAGGACGCCGCGGCGGACGCCAAGGACGACCTGGGCGACGCCGGCAAGAAGGCGCGCGAGGCCGCCGAGTCCGCGGCCGAGGACGCCGCGAAGAAGGCCGACGACGCCTGACGCTCCACCCGCCGTCCTCGGGCGGTGGCAGACGACGAGGGGCCCGTCCCAGCAGGGACGGGCCCCTCGTCGTCCCCAGGGGCGGACACCTCACGAGCGCGCCGACGCCTAGGCCGGACGCACGAAGACCCCGTCCGCGGCCGGACGGGGTCGCGCTCAGGCGGACTGGAGCCGATTTCCGACCGCCGTCGCACGCCCCAACCCCGCTGCCAGTGCGGGCTTGACGCTCCTTGTGAACGCACGTACCGGAAGAGCCCGGTGGCGAACCGGGCGAAGGAAGCGGTGCTCACTGGTGAGCACGCTTCGACGAACGTTGACTGACGACCGCCTCGACGCGGTCGCTCGCAGCATGGGGTGGCTCGTGCTCCCACACGCGCACCACCGCCCAACCGAGCTCACTGAGGAGGCGGTCGGTGTCGCGGTCGCGCGCTTGGTTGGCGGCGAACTTTGTCTTCCACCAGTCGCCGTTCGACCGCGGCATCATGCCGTGCTCGGGACAGCCGTGCCAGAAGCAGCCGTCGACGAAGACGGCGACCTTGGCTCGTGTGAAGGCGACATCGATGGTCCGCCTCCGCTGACCTGGGACCGGGTATGCGACGCGGTACCGCATCCCGCGTGCGTGTAGCTCGCGGCGCAGCGCGACTTCGGGGGCCGTGTCGCGTCGCTTGGCGACGCTCATTCGCCTCGAGACTACGACGGACGAGGAACCCGGGTGTGCAGGGACGTGTTGCGGGACGGGCCGCTCGGAGGTCACGACACCATCGTGCCGTCTCGACGCGAGGCGCCGAGGCGATGAAGAGTGCCCGCATCCCCCGTCCGAAGTCACACCGCGGCGAGCAAGCGGCGAGGGGCCGAACGGGGGGCCTCATGAGCCTGCTTGGATGGCGGCATGACAGCAGATCGGGTCAAGAAGGACGAGTATCCCAGGATCATCGCCGACTACCTGGGCATCTTGCCGATCGAGGGGGCGGGCGGTCCATGGATGTCCAGACAAGGCACTGTCATGAAGGAGTGGCTCGAAGCGGTTGGTGAGGCCATCGACGTGCCCTACCAGGGCGAGAAGGTCCGCACGATGGCAGCCCTCGTCGAGCGAGTCCGCGGCAGGTGGGATTCCTCGACGATGTCGTCGAAAGAGACGAGGAGCGGCGGGGGAGGGAACATCACAGAAAGGGCGTTCATCGCGCTGCTCGAAGGGCTTGAGGCAGACGTGCCAGCGTCCATGGCTGCAAGAGCGCGCGAACTCCAGCATTCCGTGTCCCGCGGACAGAGCGCGCACGGTCAGGGCCCGGCGCACGTCAAATCGGGTCGTCCGTTCGATGCAACGACGCCAGACCGACACGACGATGACCGAGCGATCCGAGCCCTCCTCATCCGCAAGGGGCAGCCACAGTTCCGAGCTCACCTTCTGGTTACCTACGAAGGGCGCTGCGCCGTCACTGCATGTGGGGTGGGCGAGGTCCTGGAGGCCGCGCATGTCGTGCCTTATCGGCTGGGTGGCACGTACGCCACCAGCAACGGCCTCCTGCTCCGCGCTGACTTGCACACGCTCTTCGACACCGGACTCCTCGCCTTTGACGACGACCGGCGGGTCGTCCTTCATCCGCGGCTTTCAGACAGCGAGTACCAGCCACTAGTTGGGGTCCAGGTTCGAGAGCCCGTCGATCCGAGCGATCGTGTCCCGACGGAGGCGCTGATCGCGCATAGGAAGCGCGTGGGTCTCTAGCTAGGCGGACGCTGCCAGCCGCCTCGACTCCGCGAACTTCGCGCGACCGCGGGCAACGACCGCATCGAGGCGGTCGTCCGGCGTCTTCGGTGCGTCATCGACAAGTGCCTTCAACAGCGCCGCTCCACGTTCGGTGGACCGCAGAATCCGAGCGTCGTTCTCCGCGTGCGCTCTCAGCACGTTCCACACAGCTCCGATGTTCACGCCGTTCCCGAGCTGCTTGTACGTCGCGGCCGCGGGCTGCGGTCCGAAGTCGAAGTTGTACGGGAAGCCCTGGAGGCGCGCGGCCTCGCGCGTTGAGAGACGGCGGCGAAGAGGTCCGATGATCGACGTCTGTGTGATTGCGACGAGCGCCGGCACGTGAGTCGGCCGCTTCGCCCGGATCCCCGACGGGCGGAACTGCAGCACGCAGTCCCACAGCGAGGCCGTCTGCTGGGCCTGCCACTCAAGTTTGCGGCGCGACGCCGGGAACGAAGCTAGGTCGTGACGGGAGGCCCACTTGTCGAGCTGTGCCTTGTACCGCGTGTAGAACTCAGCGTTCTTCAGGAGGAAGGTCTTCTTCCAACTCGGCACCTCGTCCCAAGTGTCGGGCACGTCGACGGCACGGTACGGAGACCGGCCACCGACCATCCAGACTGCGAGGTCCTCGGACTCGACCCAGTGGTCGGCCCAGATCGGGAACCCAGGGAGCGTGGCCAGCTTGCCGTCTGACTGTGCCTTCCGCACCTCGGTCCACATCGTGGTGACGAAGTCGTCCCACGCGTCGATCCACGAGACTTCGGGCGCCGACAGCTCCGTCCCGGGAACGTCGCGAGTCAGGTCGACAGGCAGGTCGTGGAGCAGGTCCCATTCCTCCTTGCCGCGCTGCGTCACGTTGGGGAGGGCAGGGAGCGCCTCGACGCCGTCAAGGATGCCGTCCGGGTCGTAGGTGGCGGTGATGAACACGCGCTCGCGTACCTGGGGGCGCCCGCCGCGTTCGAGCGGTAGCAGGTGGGGGGAGAAGACCGTAGGCGTGTGAGAGACGCGGTAACCCTCATCGCGCAGGGTTTGGATGATCAGCTCCCACTCATGCCTGTGGCGCGGCCCGGCGAGGTTCCTGACGTTCTCCAGGAGGACGACGGTCGGGTGGTGTGCCTCAATGATCTTGAGGATGTTCCAGAAGAGCGTGCCTCGGGTCTCTTCCATGCCGCGCTGGGCGCCCGACTTGGAGAACGGCTGGCACGGGAAGCCGGCGGCCAGAAGGTCGTGCGCCGGGACGTTCATCACGCCGTCGTTGGCGTCCTTGGTGATGTCTCCGAGAGGCGAGTGACCCCAGTTGCGCTCGTAGACCTTGGCAGCCGCCTCGTCGATCTCGACGGAGTAGACACACTCGCCCCCGAACGCTTCGAGCGCGGCCGCGAAACCACCGATGCCCGCGAACAGGTCGATATATCGGAAAGGGGCACCGCTCGTCGTCGCCACCTGATCGCCTCCAGTCGCAGCACGTGTTCGAACATACGTTCGAACAACTGTACGCTATCGGACAGCAAGTCGAGCTGCCAGCGCGTGTTCACAACCGAGCTTAGCTGAACCTTCAGCTAAACTCAACCGTGCGCAACCGATGTTTGCGTCTCGTCGCGCCCGTCATGCTCTGGGTGCCGCCAGATCTCGACGACTGCGCTGCTTGGCCCCAGCTAGTCGACGTAGAACCTCACCGCATCACGGACGGCCTGAAGGCCCTTAAGAGTCACGGTCCCTCCGCGAGACTCGAAGTCCGGTGCCCAGACCTCGCCGGTCGACTCGACGATCGCCTGCGCGATCTGGGGCTTCGTCAGCTCAGTCGACAGACCTAGCGCGAGCTCCTTGTTGACCATGTCGAAGATCGTGCGGGGCTCGGTCGACCCAGTGGACATCTTCGGTGCCTCCCGTCCGAGCGCGTCGGCAATCTCGATGACGACGTCCTTCTTCTGCACCCTCACAGCTCGCCTACCTCTTCCATGTGTTCCTGCAGGTCATTGATGGCCCCTGTGGCCCAGCCCTGTGCGAGCTCGTCCGTCACGGACGGTGCCGCGAGACCGACGATCCTGATCCGGTCGAGCACCATGTACTTGAGAGCCAGCTCGTTCCAGATCGTTCCTGCTGCCAGTGCGGTCGGCGTCGCCAGCGCGGTCGTGGGATCGACGTCCATCGCCAACCAGGATCCCCACAGCCGCGTGTCGACATCCATGCCCTTTGCGAGGAGGTTCTCTTGCAGGGTGCACTGCACGAGCACCACCGGGAACCCAGCGCGGCCGTCAGGGAACGGACGCCATGCGACGACATCGACGCCGCCGTCCTTTCGGCGCGGCTGCCGGTATCCCTGCCCGACGTCCACGCCGATCTGCTGGGCGAGCCAACGGATCGCTAGGTCGAACTCTGGTGGTCGGCCGATGTCAGAGGGCCACCCGAACCGCAATGCGTGACCCGCGTCGCCCCAGATCCGCGAGGTTGCTTCCGCGACGACGTTCTCGAAGATGACCGCCATCGACTCGTCCGGCGCTGCACCCAAGTACTCGCGCACCGGGTTGCCGGGTGCCATCAGCGCAACGGTCACGTACGACGATGATGCAGCGTCCGGGTTCGCGCGGACCGCGAACTCGTTGACCCTGAACGGATACCTGTCGCCAAGCAACCCCTCCCGTCGAGCCATCTCGCGGACCCCAGTGCTCACCATCTGGGCCTCCAGCCCATGGCGTGCCTCGAGGAAGGCGTTCAGCGGATCGAGCCCGAGCGGTCGCGTACCGCGGACGAGCAGCATCGTCTCGATCCAGTCCGCGATCCGGTCACGGCCGCGAATCGTCACGACTCCTGCGCCTCTATCGCCGCTTGGTCGACGACGTTCCGCATGGACTCGACGAGGGACTCGAGGTCCGACAAGAGTCCGACGACCTGCTTGTCCGCGGCATACTCCGCGAGGTCGTCGCTCGCCGCGCCGAGTGCGTTCGTGGCCGCGGTGATGCGTCTGATGAGACGCTCCCGCGGGTCCATCCCCGCACTCTGAACCTGCTGCTTCGCCTCTTCGAGGCTCTTGCCGGAGCGGAGAGCGGACAGGCCCACCTCGCTGGACACGATGTTGCCGAGGGCGCTCATCTGTCGCGAGTCAGTGATGACCGGCTCTGCGTCCTCGTCGCCGAAGACCCAGGAGATGACCTCCTTGAGCTCGTTGATCTTGCCGGCGGGCACGGGCTCGTCGCCGGGCTCGAGCCGGGAGCCCAGAGGCGCGCCGATGTGATCGCGGAGCTTGGTGTTGCCCATCGCGACGGTCAAGAGCGAGAAGGCACCTTCGACGTTGCCCGTGTTCAGACCGACGGAAGCCGCCTGGCTGACGATCGCCTGGTCACGGTAGAGATCGGCAGCCTTGCTCTTGGTGATGCCGATCAGATCGGCAACCTCCTTGATGGTGCGGCCCTCGGCGACACGAGCGGCTATGAAACGCGCCTGCATGTAGGGCCGCCACTGGAGCTTGCCCACGACGTGCGCGCGCGACACCTCGACATGGGTGGCTTCGCGGCTCTGGTGGACAACGATCGGGACAGCGACATCGGGCGACATCGCGGCCTTGGAGGCGACCGCCTCCCACCGGATCGGCTCGATGAACTGCTCGCGAATCTCGGGGTGGGTCAGCCCGAGTAGAGCGGTCAGCCGGCGGTTTCCCTCGACGACGATGTACCTGCCGGGCTCATCGTCGCGGATGGCGATCAGTGGCTCGGCCGCGAAGAAGCCGTTGTCAGCGATGGATTGCGCGACAGCGAATGCATCGAACCCGAGTTCCAGGTCGATCGCGAGGTCCGCCTGCGCGCCACCTTGACGGGATGCAGGGAGCCGGGGGTTGTGGGGGTCGAGCAGGAGGGCCGAGATCGGCACGTGCACGAGCTCGCCGGATCGGACTCCGGACTGGCCATCAGTCATGCGAGGGTTCCCTTTCGGACGATCTTGCGGTCACCGAGATGCACGGCGAGCGTGAGCAGCTCATTGGTCGGGTCATCACGACGAACGACCCGATGGATCTGGACGACGAGGGCGCCGGGATCATCGGCGATGCCACCGATCACGCGGTCGCCGGGATAAGACGGTCCGCCGTTGTTCCGCACGTTGTCACGGCCTTGGAAGAGGTTGACGAACCCCGTCTCGACGTCCCACTTGCGCTTCCGCGCCTGCCCGTCGTCTTCCATGAGGATGACAGGAACGGTCTGCGACTGGTTGTGGTGTCTCTCCAGCGCATCAGTCACGTCGCGGAGGCGCCACGACGGCCCGTAGTCGTCGGCGGACCAAGGCAAGACGAGCCGTGCGACGACATCGGCCACCGTGAGTTGCACCGTGCGCAGAGACAGACGTCCGTAGTCAATGGCGGGCGCGTCCAGCAGACCGATAGCCTCCGTGAGCGATCTGTTCGTGGCGATCGCTTCGGGGGTGAGACGCGGTAGCCGCACCGAGGTCCATCCCATGCCCTGGTAGTCGAGCTGGCTCACAACCGCGTCGCGGGTCGGCTTCATGCCGTCGGGGAGCATGAGTCCGACGTCCCGCGCCCAAGAATGGACGGTGCCGCCTGCGTCGACGTGGTCCTGCAGCTGGGCTCGCAGGTCGTACTCCGTGAAGACGATGTCGCGGAGCGAGCGGATGGTTCGCTTCGTCGCGAAGAACTGGCAGTAGGGCAGCTGGTCCCGGCGGTATCCGAACGCACGAGCCCGTTGTTCGAGCGTGTCTACCTGGGCGCTCGGCGGTCGGTTCATGTAGGTGACCGTCAGTCCCTCGACGGTGAACCCGCGGTCGAGCTTGTTGCCGCCAATGAGGATGTGGACCGGAGTGACGTTCCACTCGACCTTGTTGAGAGCCGACGTCGAGTTGACGAGCCAGAGCGACGTCTCGCGCAGAACCCAGCGGACCTTCTCGAGGAATGACCCGTTGTCGAGGTCCGGGGCTCCGCGTTCCGTCAACGTGACGCGTTCCCTCTGCACGGCGTCAGGCAGGTCGGGGATTGACGCCGCCTTGTCGGCGACGGAGCGCCACTTCCGGAGCTCACGTTCGATGAGGAACCTGTACCGCTCCTGGACGTCGTTTCGTTGAGTCGAGTGAACGAGCATGCTCACCGGCGCGGCGTCGGGCTGGCGTTCGACGAGCATGGCGGCACCAGCGATGAACGACCCGAGCGCAGACGTGAGACTCAGCGGGAGCTCGAGAGGCAGCGTCTTGGGCGCCTGCTCGTCAAGGAGCGGGACGTCGCGGATCACCTGGTCAGCAAACTCGACGAAGAACTCTCGTCCGCCGGTGTACCCGCTGCCCGGCTCGAGGAACTCGACGAAGTCCGGGCTCAGCAAGTCGTCCGCGTCAAGCATGAGGGGTGCGTACGGAGTGGCCGTGTACTGGACGTAGAGGTGCTTTGGCACGCGCGAGCGGAGGATCCGGATCGCCTCGTAGGTCTTGCTCTCCGTCGCCGAGCTCGTGTTCAGCGACGCCTGATCCGCCTCGTCGTCGATGATGAGCACCGGCACCTGCTCGATCCCGGGCACGTTGTCGAGAACAGCGGCGAGCGCGTTCAGCCGACCAGCGTGCTTCAGCACAGGTATCAGGACCGCGCGACCGTTATCGACCCTGTCGCCGATCCGCTTGGCGGTTGCAATCCCGGAGGGGTTCGTCTCAGTGACCCATCGGTAGTCCTTGCGGGACTGTGTGCCGAGCGCGGACTCGAGTCGGTTCTTGTTCTGATCCAGGAGGAGGTTCGTCCCTCCGAGCACGGCGACGATGATCTGGTAGCCCTGATCGGCGGCCGCCGCGATGAGCGCGGTGATGGACGTCGTCTTGCCCGACTGGACGTAACCGAGCGCGAGCCCTGTCTGTCCGCCGACGCCGGTGCGCTGGGGTCCACGTTCGAGGATGCTGATCACGGACTTCCAGATGCGAGAACGACTCTCGTCATCCATCCGCGCCACGAGCTGCCCGTCGATGAGCAAGGCTTCCTTGCCGGTGAGCGCTTCGGAACTCATGGCTTCCCTCTCGATCAAGATGGTGCGGCGAGTCTCGTTCCACCCTCCGAGCCGTCCGCGGAGAACGCCGCTCGATGGTGCTCCTGGCGCGTGCTCGGTACGCCAGGTGTCGTACCCGTGGAACGACGCCGTGGGCCCGCTGTGCTCGACGTAGGTCCGTGCGAAGTGCCAGAGGTCATCGTCCGTCCACGACGACTGGTAGTCCCGCCGCCTGCGCCGCGAGCTTTCAACTCCGGCAAGCTCGCATGCAGCCGCCCAGCCATAGAGCTGCTCGATCCGGGCTGCGCTCGGACCGTGGATCTCGCCCTCGTCGATCAGCTCCTGGTACGCGTTGCGGGACAGCGGCCACTCGTATGTCGCGGCGGTGCCGAGAGCAGAGATGACGTCGTCCTCCGTCCATCGGACCGAGCCCCGCTTTGTCACGCCGAGGTACGCGGAGAGTTCCTTCCCGCCGATCCGTCGCACGGTTTCCTCGTCGACGTCCGACATGATGGCGACCTCTGCCGTCGAGCGGGCAAGTCCGGTCGCGACGACGGAGAACACGCGGTCTCGAACCCGCTGATCACGCCCCTCCCGCTCGGTGAAGCGCGCAGCCCGCACAGCTGCGCGGTCGACTCCACCCATGTTGCTGACGATCTGCCGGACACGCTCGCGGGTGAGGCCGAACTCTTGCCCCACTTCGTCGAGCGTGGCGCCTGCTTGGCGCATCTCGTAGATCTGCCGATCGCGGTCCTGGGTCGTCGTCCAGTTCCGGGTCGCTTTACCCAAGCGTCACCTGCTTGCTCATGTCAACTGCCGACCTCATCGCCGGACATCCAGAGGCTACCGATAAGCGCCGACAATGACCGAGATGACACCTGGGATCGGCCGGGTGAAAGCGAGTCACGGACCGAAGGCGCGAGTCGAAGGATGACGGGCGACTCCGGTGCCCTCGGCCGCGTACAGTGCGTAGGCGTCGGCCGGGTCAGAGAGTCCCCATCGAAAAGATCTCATGCCTCATGGGTCACTTCGGCATCCGCTTTCACCGAGGACGTCTACCGCCACGAGCTCAGACCTGTCATCCAGTCAGCAGCGAACGTCATGGACGACGTCTTCCGGAACGTCCCGACAGCCGCCGACGCCGACGAACGACCGACCCCCAAAGATGCCCAGTCAGCCACAGGATCCGGGAACGATAGACAGACTCCGCTCCTTGAACGCAAAGAAGATGACCTGGTCCGAACGCATCGGACCAGGTCATCTGATGTGGAGCCAGGGGGACTCGAACCCCCAACCCCCTGCTTGCAAAGCAGGTGCGCTACCAATTGCGCCATGGCCCCGGGTGACGCGGCCGGGGCCGGTCAGCGGCGAGAGGTGCTCACTCGAAGGTGTCGGTGACCTCTGCCCAGAGGTCGCGCTCGGCGTTGTCCTCCGTGTACTTGCGCCACACGAGGTACCCGGCGCCGGCGGCGAGGAGCAGGAGCAGAAGCTTCTTCATGGTGTTCCCCCTCGAGTGGGTTGGCAGTGGGCCTAAGAGGACTTGAACCTCTGACCTCTTCCTTATCAGGGAAGCGCTCTAACCGTCTGAGCTATAGGCCCGCACGCGCCTCGCCGGACAGCCCCAGGAGGGCTGCTCCGCTCGCAGGCAGCGATTGAGGTTACCCCACCGGGAGCCGCAGACCCAAACCGAGGGCCCGTGCCTCCCGGTCGGGGAGCCGGTGCGCGGTCAGTCGTCGGTGAGCGTGAGGTGCACGCCACCCACGAGCGCCGCGACGATGTTGTACAGGAACGCCATGATCGTCGAGAGCGCCGTGATGATGACGACGTTCACCACGCCGAGCAGCGTGGCGATCGAGATCACGCGGCCGAACGCGACGTACTGACGGATGTCGACGTCCGTCTCCGTGCCGACGATCTGCGTGAACAGCTCCTCGATCTTGTAGAAGACCTGCATGCCGTCCAGCACGTACCAGACGACGGCGGTCGCGACGACGGTCATGATCCCGATGGCGACCGCGAGGAGGAAGCCGAGCTTCATCGCGGACCACGGGTCGATGCGCGAGACCGCGAGCCGCACGCGGCGCGGGCCGCCGTCGGGCCGAACGGCGGGCGTCGCGCCCGTCGCGGTCCCCACGGCCGGCGTGGCGCCCGTGAGCGGGCTCGCGGTCCCCGTCACCCCGGCGGCGGAGTAGTGCATGGAGGCCCCGGCGGGAGCGCCGGCGGTCGCCGCGCTCGTGGGGGCCGAGGTGGTCGTGGGCACGCGCCTCACCGTCTCGTCGTCGATCTCGTCGTGCCCGCGCTCGGGCTCCGTCTCTGCGGGTGCGGCGGGGACCGCCGCCGACACCTTCTTCGCGGCCGTCTTCGCCGCCGCGATCGCCGCGGCCGCCGCCTTCACCGCCCCGGCACGCGCGACCGCGACACGGCTCTCGCCCGACGCGCGCTCCATGCCGTCGTCGTCCACCGTGCCCTGCGCGGGCGCCGCCTGGGCGGACGGGCCCGGGGGCGGCGGGGGAGGCGGCGGGACGGCGGCCGACGCCCCGTCACGCGGGGTCGCCGCCGCCGAGGCGCCCTTCGACGAGCCCTTCTTCGACGAGCCGTTCGACGACGTCCCGTCCGCCTCGCCGTGCCGGCTCGGGGACGCGGCCCCGGAGCGTGCCGACGCGTCCGTGTCCGGCCGCGGCACGGTCAGCCGCGGCGTGATGGTCGGCGGTGCGTTGTTCTCGCTGCTCATCTGGTTTCCTCGGTGGTTCCGGGGGCCGGGTCGGTCCCGCCCGCCCCGTCGGACGAGGCGGTCGCGTCGGTGGTCGGTGCGCTGCTCGTGTCGGTGACGCCCGGGGCCGTGCCGGTCCCGTCCTCGCCCTCCACGGTATCCCGATCCTCTCCGAGACGACGCTCGACGTTCCGCGCGACCGCGATGATGCGGTCGCCCTTGTCGGGCTTCGCGAACGTCACCCCCTGCGTGTTCCGACCGGTGAGGTTCACCTCGCCGACCGCGGACCGCACGATCTTCCCGCGCTCCATGATGACCAGCACCTCGTCGTCGGCCTCCGTCACCAGAGCCCCCACGAGATCTCCACGAGCCTCCACCAGGTTGGCGACCTTGATGCCCAGACCGCCGCGGCCCTGGACGCGGTACTCGTCGATCCGCGTGCGCTTCGCGAACCCGCCCTCCGTCACGACGAAGAGGTCGGAACCCTCCTCGACCACGTCGGCCGAGAGCAGCTCGTCGCCGTCGCGGAACTTCATGCCCGTGACGCCCGACGTCGCGCGGCCCAGCGGCCGCATCGTGTCGTCGTCGGCGGGGAAGCGGATGGACTGGCCCTTGCGCGACACGAGGATGAGGTCGTCGTCGGCGTCCACGAGGAGCGCCGCGACGAGCTCGTCGGGCGTCCCGGACTCGTCCTCGCGCAGGTTGATCGCGATGAGGCCGCCCGAGCGCGGCGAGTCGTACTCCGAGAGCCGCGTCTTCTTCACGAGGCCGCGACGCGTCGCGAGCACCAGGTACTGCGCCGCGTCGTAGTCGCGCAGGTCGAGCACCTGGGCGATCTTCTCGCCCGGCTGGAACGCGAGCAGGTTCGCGACGTGCTGCCCCTTGGCGTCGCGCCCGCCCTCGGGGAGCTCGTACGCCTTCGCGCGGTAGACGCGGCCGAGGTTCGTGAAGAACAGCAGCCAGTGGTGCGTCGTCGTCACGAAGAAGTGGTCGACGATGTCGTCCTCGCGCAGCTGCGTGCCGCGCACGCCCTTGCCGCCGCGCTTCTGGGCGCGGTAGCTGTCGCTGCGCGTCCGCTTCACGTACCCGCCGCGCGTGATGGTGACGACCATCTCCTCCTCGGCGATGAGGTCCTCGATGGAGACCTCGCCGTCGAACGGGAGGATCGTCGTCCGACGCTCGTCGCCGTACTTCGCGACGATCTCGCCCATCTCGTCGCCCACGATCGACCGCTGCCGCTCCGGCTTCGCCAGGATGTCCTGGTAGTCGAGGATCTGGCGCTCGAGCGCGTCGTGGTCGTCGAGGATCTTCTGCCGCTCCAGGGCCGCCAGTCGGCGCAGCTGGAGGTTGAGGATCGCGGTCGCCTGGACCTCGTCGACGCCCAACAGCTCCATGAGGCCCGTGCGGGCCTCCTCGACGTCGGGCGAGCGCCGGATCAGCGCGATGACCTCGTCGAGCGCGTCGAGCGCCTTGAGGTACCCGCGCAGGATGTGGATGCTGCGCTCGGCCTCCGCCAGCAGGTACCGCGTGCGGCGCACGACGACGTCGAGCTGGTGCGTCGTCCAGTGCCGGACGAACGCGTCGAGGCTCAGCGTGCGCGGCACGCCGTCGACGAGCGCCAGCATGTTCGCGCCGAACGTGTCCTGGAGCTGGGTGTGCTTGTACAGGTTGTTGAGGACGACCTTCGCCACCGCGTCGCGCTTGAGCACGACGACGAGGCGCTGGCCCGTGCGGCCCGACGTCTCGTCGCGGATGTCCGCGATCCCCTGGACGCGGCCCTCCTTGACGAGGTCCGCGATCTTCGCGGCCAGGTTGTCCGGGTTCACCTGGTAGGGGAGCTCCGTGACGACGAGGCACACGCGGCCCTGGATCTCCTCCACGTTGACCACGGCGCGCATGGTGATCGAGCCGCGGCCCGTGCGGTACGCCTCCTCGATGCCCTTGTGGCCGAGGATCGTGGCGCCCGTGGGGAAGTCCGGGCCCTTGATGCGCTGCAGCAGCGCCGCGAGGAGCTCCTCGCGCGAGGCGTCCGGGTGGTCGAGGTGCCACTGCACGCCCGCCGCGACCTCGCGGAGGTTGTGCGGCGGGATGTTGGTCGCCATGCCGACGGCGATGCCCGCCGAGCCGTTGACCAGCAGGTTCGGGAACCGGGCCGGCAGGACCGACGGCTCCTGGGTGCGGCCGTCGTAGTTGTCCTGGAAGTCGACGGTGTCCTTGTCGATGTCCCGGACCATCTCCATGGCGATCGGCGCCATGCGGCACTCGGTGTACCGCGGGGCGGCCGCCGGGTCGTTGCCGGGGGAGCCGAAGTTCCCCTGGCCGGCGACGAGCGGGTAGCGCAGCGACCAGTCCTGCACGAGGCGCACGAGCGCGTCGTAGATCGCGCTGTCGCCGTGCGGGTGGAACTTGCCCATGACGTCGCCGACGACGCGCGAGCACTTCGAGTAGGAGCGGTCGGGGCGGTAGCCGCCGTCGTACATCGCGTACAGCACGCGCCGGTGCACGGGCTTGAGGCCGTCGCGCACGTCCGGCAGCGCACGGCCCACGATGACGCTCATCGCGTAGTCGAGGTACGACCGCTGCATCTCGAGCTGCAGGTCCACCTGCTCGATGCGCCCGTGGTGCACCGCGACCGCCGTCCCGTCGGCGTGCACGATCTCCTCGGACCCGTCGCCGGGAGCCGTGGGCTCGTTCTCGGGGTTCTGCTCGTCGGTCACGGTCTACCTCGTTCGTTCGTCTCTTCGTGCGTCGTCGTCCTGGAAGACCTCCGGACCCGCCCGGGAGGGCGGGCCGCGCCGGGGCGTCCGGTCCTGCCGCCCCCCGGCTCCGCGAGGAGCGGCTCAGATGTCAAGGAACCGCACGTCCTTCGCGTTGCGCTGGATGAAGCTCCGGCGGGACTCGACGTCCTCGCCCATGAGGACGGAGAAGATCTCGTCGGCCGCCGCGGCGTCGTCGAGGGTCACCTGGTTGAGGGTGCGGTGCTCGGGGTCCATGGTCGTGTCCCACAGCTCCGAGTAGTCCATCTCGCCCAGACCCTTGTAGCGCTGGATCCCGTTCTCCTTGGGGATCCGCTTGCCGGCGGCCTGCCCGGCGGCGAGGAACGCGTCGCGCTCCTTGTCGGAGTACACGTAGTCGTGCGGGGCGTTCGACCACTTGAGCCGGTAGAGCGGCGGCTGCGCGAGGTAGACGTGCCCGTTCTCGATGAGCGGGCGCATGTACCGGAACAGCAGCGTGAGCAGGAGCGTCGCGATGTGCTGGCCGTCGACGTCGGCGTCGGCCATGAGGACGATCTTGTGGTACCGGAGCTTCGTGAGGTCGAAGTCCTCGCCGATGCCGGTGCCGAACGCCGTGATGATCGACTGGACCTCCTGGTTGGACAGGGCCCGGTCGAGGCGCGCGCGCTCGACGTTGAGGATCTTCCCGCGGATCGGCAGGATCGCCTGCGTGCGGGGGTTGCGCCCGCGCACGGCCGAGCCGCCCGCGGAGTCACCCTCGACGATGAAGATCTCGCACTCCTCCGCGCGGTTCGACTGGCAGTCGCGCAGCTTGCCCGGCATGCCGCCGGACTCGAGCAGGCCCTTGCGGCGGGTGGCCTCGCGCGCCTTGCGGGCGGCGAGACGCGCCTGCGACGCCTGGATCGCCTTGCGGATGACGTCGCGACCCTCGTTCGGGTGCGCGTCGAACCAGTCGGTGAGCTGCTCGTGCACGACGCGCTGCACGAAGGTCTTGGCCTCGGTGTTGCCCAGCTTCGTCTTCGTCTGGCCCTCGAACTGCGGCTCGCCGAGCTTCACCGAGATGACCGCCGTCAGGCCCTCGCGGATGTCGTCGCCCGTGAGGTTCTCGTCCTTCTCCTTGAGGATGCCCTTGTCGCGCGCGTAGCGGTTGACCAGCGAGGTCATCGCCGCACGGAAGCCCTCCTCGTGCGTGCCGCCCTCCGTCGTGGAGATCGTGTTCGCGTAGGTGTGGACGGACTCCGAGTACGCGCTCGTCCACTGCATCGCGATCTCGACCGAGATGCGCTTCTCCGTGTCCTCCGACTCGAAGTCGATGACGTCGGGGTGGACGAGCTCGACCTTCTTCGCCGTGTTGAGGTGCTTCACGTAGTCGACGAGGCCGCCGTCGTACTTGTAGGTCACGGTGCGCGCGGGGGACGAGCCGGCCGCCGCGGTGCCGTCGGCCTCCGAGACGCCGTCGGCGTCCGCCGCCGCGTCGTCCCCGCCCGTCACCTCGTCGCCGGTGTCGAGGTGGGCCGGACGCTCGTCCGTCAGCGTGATGCGCAGCCCCTTGTTGAGGAACGCCATCTGCTGGAAGCGCGCCCGCAGGGTCTCGAAGTCGTAGTCGGTCGTCTCGAAGATCTCCGGGTCGGCCCAGAAGGTCTGCGTCGTGCCCGTCTCCTGCGACGGCTCGAGCCGCTCGACCGGCGCGACCGGCTTCCCGCCCTCGGTGAACTCCTGCCGCCACGCGTACCCGTCGCGCCGGACCTCGGACACCATGCGCGTCGAGAGCGCGTTGACGACCGACATGCCCACGCCGTGCAGACCGCCGGAGACGGCGTACCCGCCGCCGCCGAACTTGCCCCCGGCGTGGAGGATCGTCATGACGACCTCGAGCGTCGGCTTGCCCTCGGTCGGGTGGATCGCCACGGGGATGCCACGGCCGTTGTCGACGACGCGCACGCCGCCGTCGGCCAGGAGCGTCACGTCGATCGTGTCCGCGTGCCCGGCGAGGGCCTCGTCCACAGAGTTATCCACAATCTCGTACACAAGGTGGTGGAGACCGCGCTCACCGGTGGAGCCGATGTACATGCCCGGACGCTTGCGGACCGCCTCGAGGCCCTCGAGGACGGTGATGTTGCTCGCGTCGTAGCCGCCGCCCGCCGAGGGTGCCGCCTCCGCGGACGCCGTCGGGTCGGGGATGGCGGTGTCGGTGTGCTCTGCCACGGGCAGGACTGCTCCTCGTCGTCGTGCGCGCGACCGCCGTGTCCGTGCCGGACCGGCCGCCGCTGCTCAAAGGTTCCGGGCCCGCACCGCCGCCTGCGCCTGCTCCGTGCGAGGAGCGTCCGACCGGCCGCGGACGGCCGGTGGAGGCACCGCGGACGGGTTGCGCGGGCGGGTGGTGACAAGACCCGGAATGACCTCCCCAGTCTACCCGCCACGAGCCGAATTCCGCGGATCTCGGCCGTCCTGAGGACATCTCGCAGGACATTCGCGACGCGATCCGCGCCGTCCCGGCGGAAGTTCTCCACACGGTTGTCCACAGGCTCTGCGCACGAGGCTCGGGCGACCGTCCACGGTCGTCGAAAAAGTGCCCGCAGCAACCGTCCTGCGCTCCAGGTGGGAGCGCTACCGCGGCCGACAAGTCGGGAATCGGTGTTTCACGCGGAAAGTGGTCTAATACCACACACCATCCTGATTCGCGCGTCGTCCGCGCAGCAGCGGTACCACGCGGGCGGCTCGACCCCGAAGGGACCCCACTCAGTGAAGAGACTCCTCGCGAGCGCCGCGGCGACAGCGCTCGCGCTCGGCGGCCTGCTCGTGGCCACCGCGGCACCCGCCTCCGCTCACACGCCCGACGTCACCGCCGACTGCACGACGCTCTCGGTGAAGCTCTGGGCCTACTCGAAGAAGAGCAACGAGCTCACCGTCACCGTGGACGGGAAGGAGGTCGAGTCCACGACCTTCCAGCGCCAGCTCACGCGGTCGTACGACCTCGACCCCACGCAGGACCACACCTGGACCGTCTCCGTCGACGCGTCCGACGGGTCGCAGTACGACTACGAGCAGTCCGGCTCCACCCGGGCCTGCGAGACGCCCGACGCCCCGGTCCAGGTCGGCGTCTACGTCTACCCCAAGATCGACCCCGCGCAGCCGGCGGCCTGGGAGAACTCCGGCCCGCAGAAGCTCGTCACGAGCACCGAGGTCCCCCTGCCGGAGAAGCCGTGGGACAAGGCCTGGGTCGTGCAGCCCCTCGACCTGGAGGACGTGCGCGAGGTTGCCCGGGCGATCCAGCCGGACGTCGACACGGCCGGGCTGTGCACCGCCTGGGCCGTCCAGCAGGACCTCGTGGACCTGCCCGGCGGTCTCGACGACCTCCCGACGGACATCCGCTACTCGCCCGACGGCAAGCACCTCGGGGAGTTCCCCGAGGGCACGCTCGTCGCGTGGGACCACCAGGACCTCGCCGATCTCCTCCCCGAGGGCGCGTGCGACACCCCGAGGCCCGGTGCGCCCGCCCAGCCGGTCCAGGAGGAGGTCGACGTCCTCGTCACGCCGGCCGTGCCGACCGCCGTCGAGGTCTGCGGCACCGAGCTCACGGAGCAGAACCTCCCCGCCGAGTCGGAGGACGTCCGGTACACCCTCACGGACGAGGGCGTCGTCGCCGAGCCGAAGGACGCCGCGGCGACCTTCTCCCCCCAGACCGAGGAGCTGGGTTACCTCGTGACCGAGGACGGCCGGTTCGCGCTCTTCCCGCTCGAGGACCTCCTGCCGTCCGACGAGGCGTGCGCGCTCGTGCCCGGCGAGATCGGCGCCGTCTGCCAGGGCGACGTCCCGTACCTCGGCTACGAGATCGGGCTGCCCGAGGGCGTGACGGTCGACTCGGAGACCCCGCTGACGATCACCTTCCTGCACCCGAACGGCGGCGAGGACTACGTCGTGACGGACCAGCCGCTCAGCGGGACTCTCCTGTGGCCGGGCGCGTCCGCCGAGGAGCCGAGGCAGTGGCCCGGGTTCGTCCGGAACGAGGACGGCTCGTACACGGAGACCGACGGCAACTACGCCTGGACGCGCGACGGCGCCGAGGTGCTGTTCGAGGTCAACCCGTCGTACTCGACCGTGGTCGAGTACCCGCCGGCGACGAGCGCGTGCGCGAACCCGCCCGTCGCTCCCGTGGCCGTCGAGGACGTCGCCGGACCCGAGGAGCCGACCGGCCCCGCGCTCGCCACGACCGGTGCGACGGTCGCCGGCGCGGCCGCGTTCGCCGCGCTGCTCGTCGGCGGCGGGGCCCTGGTGCTCTGGCTGCGCCGCCGAGCCCAGGCCTGACCCCCCTGACGTGGTGACCAACGCCCCGGTCACCACCCGCGAGGCCCGCCGTGCCCCCTGCACGGCGGGCCTCGTCGTCGGTCCGGACCCCCTCAGCCCCAGGTGTCGCGGGGACCCGGCCCCCGGACGGACTTCTTCCCCCGGCGGAAGCTCGGACCCGCCGGCCCGAGCACGGTCACCGTCTCGACGACCCCCTCGCCCACCTCGCGCGCGAGCCGCTCGAGCAGCTGCGGCGTGAGGAGCCGCACCTGCGTCGCCCACGCCGTCGAGTCGGCCCGCACGACGAGCACCTTGTCCTCGAACGTCTCGGGCTCGCAGTGGTCGGCGACCTGGTCGCCCACGACCTCGCGCCACCGCCCGACGACGCCCCCCACCGACACGTCCGCGACCCAGTCCCGCTCGCGCAGCAGGCGCGCGACGACGTCGCCCAGGAGCTGCGGGTCGCGGCCGCCCGGGCGCGCGCCCGACGTCGGCGGGTCCGCGAGGATGCGTCGGCGAGGCTCCTGCCCGGGCCGCAGCCCTTTCGCGCGCGCCGCCGCCTTGGCGCGGTTCAGGGCCTGTCGCGCCACCTCCGCCGGCGGGGTCAGCTCCACGACGTGGCCGACGGGCAGCCCCGTGGCGCGTCGCTCCGGGAGGTCGTCGGCCGTGCCGGGGCGCGCGTCGTCGTCCTGGCGGTCCGCCGGGTCCCGGTCCGCGGGCTCAGTCCTCGACACGGTGCACCGTCCCGTCGTGCACGGCGAACCGCGCGCCGTCGAGCCGGCTCGGGACGTCGTCGGGCACGGCCGCGGTGATGATCACCTGGCCCGCGTCGGCCACGAGCTCGGCGAGCCGCTCGCGCCGCCGGACGTCGAGCTCGGCGAACACGTCGTCGAGCACGAGGATCGGCTCGCCGTCGGGCCCCCACTGGTCGGCCCACAGGAGCGAGTCGAGGCCCGCAGGGGCGCCGTCGCGCAGCAGCCGGTACGACGCGAGCCGCAGCGCGAGCGCGAACGACCACGACTCGCCGTGGCTCGCGTAGCCCTTCGCGGGGAGGCCGCCCAGGGTGAGGACGAGGTCGTCGCGGTGGGGACCGACGAGGTTCACCCCGCGGTCGACCTCCTTCGCGCGCACGGCCTCCATGGCCTCCAGCATGCGCCTCTCGAGCGCCGCCACGTCGGGGATGCCCGACGCCGGCGCGTCGCCCGGGTCCGCGGCGTCACCCGCCGCGGGCGGCCCCACCCGACCGTCGTCCGCGTCGAGCGCCTCGTCCACGGACGAGCGGTACGCGATGCGCGCCTCGCCCTGCCCCGCGCTGACCTGCTCGTACGCCTCCGCGACGTAGGGCGTGAGCGCGGCGACGAGCTGCAGGCGCAGCGCCGTGATCTCCGCGCCGAGGCTCGCGAGACGCGCGTCCCACACCTCGAGCGTCGCGAGCGGCGAGGCCGCGGTCTCGGGGGCGTCGTCGTCGGGCGGCGGCTCGACGGCGGACGGCCTCCGCCGGCCGCGGCCGCGCAGCGCCGTCGTCGACTTGAGCAGCGCGCCGCGCTGGCGCAGCACCCGGTCGTAGTCCGCGAGGAGCGCCGCCACGCGCGGCACCAGGAGCACCGCGAGCTGGTCGAGGAAGCGGCGCCGTCCGTCCGGGTCGCCCTTGACGAGCGCAAGGTCCTCCGGCGCGAAGAGCACGGTCCGGACGATGCCGAGCACGTCGCGCGGCCGCTGGGCCGGGGACCGGTTGATCCGCGCCCGGTTGGCCCGCCCCGACGCGATCTCGAGCTCCACGGTGCTCGCCCGGTCGCCCCGCACGACGCGCGTGCGCACGACGGCACGCGTGGCCCCCGCACGGACGAGCGCGGCGTCGCCCGCGACGCGGTGGCTCGCGAGCGTCGCGACGTACCCGATCGCCTCGACGAGGTTCGTCTTGCCCTGCCCGTTCTGCCCGACGAGCGCGTTCACGCCCGGGACGAGCTCGACGTCGACGGACTCGTACGAGCGGAAGTCGACGAGGGAGAGGTGCGAGACGTACATCGGTGCGGCGAAGGTCGAGGAGGTCGGAGGGGACCGGTCAGGCCGGGGGTTCGAGCGGCCCGGCTCCCGGGGAGGCCGGACCGGCCGCCTTGACCGCGTGCCCGCCGAACTGCTGGCGCAGCGCGGCGACGGCCTTGAGCGCGGGCGACTGCTCCTGGCGCGAGGCGAAGCGCGCGAAGAGGGCGGCGGAGATGACCGGCAGCGGGACGGCGTTGTCGATCGCCTCGTCGACCGTCCAGCGGCCCTCGCCGGAGTCGTCGACCCAGTCGTCGATCGCGGCGAGCTGGGGGTCCTCCTCGAGCGCCTTGACGAAGAGGTCGAGGAGCCACGAGCGCACGACCGTGCCACGGGTCCACGCCTTCATCGTGCCGTGCACGTCCTTGACGAGCTCGCTCTTCGCGGCGAGGAGCTCGTAGCCCTCGGCGTACGCCTGCATGAGCCCGTACTCGATGCCGTTGTGGACCATCTTCGCGAAGTGCCCGGCACCGACCTCGCCCGCGTGGACGAAGCCCTCCTCGCGCGGGCCGTCGGGACGCAGCGCGTCGAAGACCGGCATGGCCGCATCGACGTACGTCCGGTCCCCGCCGACCATGAGCCCGTAGCCGTTCTCGAGGCCCCAGACGCCGCCCGAGACGCCGACGTCGAGGTAGCCGACGCCCTTCTCGGCCAGCTCCGCGGCCCGCGCCTGGTCCTCGGCGTAGTAGGAGTTCCCGCCCTCGATGACGAAGTCGCCCTCGCCGAGCAGGCCGCCGAGCTCGGTGACCACGCCGCGGGTCGCGTCGCCCGCCGGGACCATGACCCACACGATGCGCGGGCCGTCGTCGGGCAGCGCCGCGACGAGGTCGGCGAGCGTCGCGACGTCGGACACCTCCGGACGAGGGTCGTAGCCGACGACCTCGATGCCGGCGGCGCGGACGCGCGCCCGCATGTTGTTGCCCATCTTGCCGAGGCCGACGAGGCCGATGCGCGTGACCATACGAGTCCTCCGGGTGCGGTGGTGCGGTGCGAGCCGTCCGGCTCCGTCGGGGTCAGCCGGCGAAGCGGATCGGCACCAGCAGGTAGCGGTAGTGGGACGAGTCCTCGCCGTCCAGGGAGTCCTGACCCGTGAACTCGACCGGCTTGTTCGGGTGCGTGAAGCTCAGGCGCACGAAGTCGGTGCCGAGCGCGCCCAGGCCGTCGAGCAGGAACTGCGGGTTGAACGCCACCGAGATGTCCTCGCCGACGAGCACCGCCTCCAGCGCCTCGGACGCCTGCGCGTCGTCGCCCTGCCCGGCGTCCAGGACGACCTGCCCGTCCGTGAACGACAGACGGATCGGCGTGTTGCGCTCGGCGACCAGGGACACGCGCTTGGCGGCGTCGATGAGCGGGGCGGTGGGGACGACGGCGTGGATGGGCGTCTCGTCCGGGAAGAGCCGGCGCACGGCGGGGTAGTCGCCGTCGACGAGCTGCGACGTCGTGTGACGGCCCCCGGCCTCGAAGCCGATGAGGTCCACGCCGGCGCCCGTGTTGAGCCCGATGTTGACGAGGCCCGAGCCGCCGAGGGACTTTGCCACGTCGTTGAGGGTGCGCGCGCGCACGAGGGCGACGGCGGAGTAGCTCGGGGTCACGGGCGTCCAGGTGAGCTCGCGCAGGGCGAGGCGGTACCGGTCCGTCGCGAGGAGCGTGATCTTCTCGCCCTCGATCTCGACGCGCACGCCCGTGAGGAGGGGGAGCGTGTCGTCGCGGCTCGCCGCCACCGTGACCTGCGCGACGGCGTTCGTCAGCTCGTCGCCCGAGACGGTGCCGGAGAGCTCGGGCATCGCGGGCAGCGCCGGGTACTCGTCCACCGGCATGGTGAGGAGCGTGAACCGGCTCGCGCCGCACGTCACCGTGACCTTGTTGCCCTCCAGGACGACGTCCACGGGCTTCGCGGGCAGCGCCCGGGAGATCTCGGCGAGCAGTCGGCCGGAGACGAGGACCGTGCCGGGCTCGCTGACCTCGGCGGGGATCTCTGAGCGGGCCGAGACCTCGTAGTCGAAGCTCGACAGCCCGATGGTCCCCGACGCGTCGGCCTCGAGCCGGACCCCGGCGAGGACGGGCGCGGGCGGGCGGGTCGGCAGGGTTCGCGCCGTCCAGGTCACCGCGTCGGCCAGGACATCACGCTCAACCCGGAACTTCATCCCACACCCTCTCGTCCCCACGTCTCGGTCGGACCCGATCTTCACATGTGCCGCCCTGCTTCGCCGCGACGCCGGGCTCGCCGTCGGGGCCGCTCGTCCTCGCTCGTCCACCGGGCAGGTCTGCCGCTGTGGACACGAGGTGCCGGGTCGTAGGTCCGCGCACACGTGTCGTGCATGAACCCTACGCGAGGAGGCGGGTGGGAGGAACTGGAACGGCGGGCCTGGGGACTGAGGCCCGACGGCGGTCTCCGCCGACGTCGCGCGCTCGCCGCGGCTCGACGAGGATCGGGAGCAGGCTCGTGGAGCACAGGTCGCACCGTCGGCCGCCGGAGCCTGATGAAGGCGTGTGGAATTTCCCCTCTGAGAACACTTTCGTCGTCGTCATAGGGGTTGTGGATCTCGTGGAAAACCGGTGTCCGCCCAGGTCAGAGGGCACAAATGCGTGTGGACGAACCGGTGAGCCCAGTGTGGGAAAGTCGCGGCGCCTGTGGGCGGCCAATCTGTCCCCACACGTCGTCCACCGATCGAGGGTGCCCCGTCCACACCGAGAGGGCCTTCGTCCACAGCTGTCCACAGAACTGTGCACAGACCCGGTCTGGGTGAGCCGTCCACAGGGTGTGTACGAAGGTCTTCGTCCACAGGGTTCGGGGGGAAAACCATGATGTTGTCAGGATTTGTCGCGACACACGCGACCCTGTGGTCCACCGTCGTCGTCTGCATTCCGCGGATGTGAATTCCCACAGGAGTCCTGTGGATGACTGTGGACAACTCCACCCACATGCTGTGTACGAGTGTCGTTCACGACCGTGGCCGGGGAGTCGCGTGGGCGCTTGGAGCCGATATCCACAGAATATGGCACCGCAGTGGGCAACCCTGTGGACAGCACGCGAGACCGGTGAGGAAGGGTCTTCGGGGTCCGCGACGAGCTGGTGAGACCGTCCAGCGGCGGTGGACGACCCCGTTGACACGTCGCTCGGGGAGGGGCGCGTCCGGTCCGTCCGGGGTCGTCGGACGGGCGTCGCGTCGCGACGAGGCTCGACAGCCGCAAGAAGATCGGCCTGGTCGCGGAGGGATCTCGGTGATCTCGGACCCGCTCCGCGGGGGGATGGCGAGAATCTCCGGGGCGGAGGCCTGGAACGAGATGGACGTGGATCGTCCGAGCTCGACGCAGGCCGAGGAGTGCCACCGGGGGCGTGCGGTGCGACGCGAGAGAGCCCGGCCGCGACGCCCGACCGCGACGTGTGTGCCAGAGCAGCACCGTCCGGGCACGGCCGCGCCGCCTCAGCCGCGGTGCTGCTGCTTGATCCGGCTCGTGAGCTCAGTGACCTGGTTGTACGTGGAGCGGCGCTCGGCCATCTGCTCGGTGATCTTGCGGTTCGCGTGCATGACCGTCGTGTGGTCGCGGCCGCCGAACTGCTGCCCGATCTTTGGGAGCGACAGGTCGGTGAGCTCGCGGCACAGGTACATCGCGATCTGGCGAGCGGTGACGAGGACGCGCGATCGCGAGCTGCCGCAGAGGTCGTCGATCGTCAGCCCGAAGTACGCCGCCGTCTGCGCGATGATCGCGGCGGGGGTGATCTCCGCGCTGTCCTCGTCGGTGATGAGGTCCTTCAGCACGATCTCCGCGAGCGGGAGGTCGACCTGCTGGCGGTTGAGGTTCGCGAACGCGGTGACACGGATCAGCGCGCCCTCGAGCTCCCGGATGTTCGTCGAGATGCGCGACCCGATGTAGGACAGCACGTCGTCCGGAGCGGCGAGGCGTTCGCTCGACGCCTTCTTGCGGAGGATCGCGATGCGCGTCTCGAGGTCCGGCGGCTGGACGTCGGTGATGAGGCCCCACTCGAACCGGGAGCGCAGGCGGTCCTCGAACCCGTTGAGCTGCTTGGGGGGCAGGTCGGACGTGATGACGACCTGCTTGTTGGCGTTGTGCAGCGCGTTGAAGGTGTGGAAGAACTCCTCCATCGTCTGCTCCTTGCCCTGCAGGAACTGGATGTCGTCGATGAGGAGGACGTCGACGTCGCGGTAGCGCCGCTGGAACGCCCCGGCCTTGCCCTCGCCGATGGAGTTGATGAAGTCGTTCGTGAACTCCTCCGAGTTCACGTAGCGCACGCGCACGTTGGGGTACAGGTTGTGGGCGTAGTGCCCGATCGCGTGCAGGAGGTGCGTCTTGCCGAGCCCGGAGTCCCCGTAGATGAACAGCGGGTTGTAGGCCTTGGCGGGTGCCTCGGCGACCGCGACCGCGGCCGCGTGCGCGAACCGGTTCGAGGAGCCGATGACGAACGTCTCGAAGACGTACTTGGGGTTCAACCGGCTCGGCTCGGCCTGGGGACGCGGCGGGGGAGGTGCCGGCAGGTCCGGGAGGAGCACGTCGTCGGGCTCGATGTAGGGGCGCTCCACCGCCGGCCGCGACGCGGGCGCGAGGACGGGGTCGGAGCTGAGCTCCGGGTCGACGGTGATGCCGAACCGGACGTCGCGCCCGAGGCAGGAGGACATCGCGGTCACCAGCTCGTCGCGGACGCGCGTCTCGAGGTACGTGCGGGTCTGCTCGTGGGGGACCGCGATGAAGACGGTGTCGTCCAGGATCGCGAGCGGCTTGGCCAGCCGGATGAACGCGATCTGCCGCGGGGTGATGTCCGGGCTCGCCTCGAGGATGCTCAGGGTCTGCGCCCAGACGTCGGCGATGTTCTCGTCTGGGTTGGCCACGGGCAGTTCCTCACGGGGGTCGACAGCGTGCGCCGGGCAGAGCTCCGGCCGTCGTCGAGCACGCTGACGGGCCGGGCGGGGGTGCGCCGACGAGGAGAAGGTCACGGATGGGGTGATGCTGGGGTCGATCGTGCCATGGGAACCCCTCATCCACATAGTTGTCCACAGGCTGTGGGTTGTAGGGTGAGGATGCTCTCACCGGCAGGATGCCGGGATCCGGGACGACGCCGCGCCATCGTCGCACGCGGCGGAGTTCACCCGTCGTGGTTTGACCCGGAGGGGTCGCGCAGCGTAACGTCAGACAGCCGTTCCAGGTGTTCTTGGCGCGCCCGCGTGGAGGAAACTCGACGCGAGGCCTCCACGTCAGGAGCTGCCTGCGAGGACCCGGTGCCCCCAGCAATGGCCATCCGGTCCGCGCGCCTGAGCGGTGACCGGGCGGGGAACCGTCCGGCGCACGACCCGAACCACCGGCAGGAGCCAACCGGAGCCTGTCACTGCATCGTCGAGGACATAGACGGTGTACCTCCCCGACGTTCTTGGAGTACCTCGTGAGCAAGCGGACCTTCCAGCCGAACAACCGGCGCCGGGCGAAGACCCACGGCTTCCGGCTGCGCATGCGGACCCGCGCCGGCCGCGCCATCCTGGCTGCCCGCCGCCGCAAGGGCCGCACCGAGCTCTCTGCCTGATCGCACGTGCTCCCCGCGGCGCACCGACTGCGCCGTTCCGTCGATTTCGAGCGGGCGGTGCGCCGCGGCGTGCGTGCTGGTAGGTCGACCGTGGTCGTGCACCTCTCGGAGGATCCCGAGGGCGCTGCTCAGCCGCAGGTCGGCTTCGTCGTCTCCAAGGCAGTGGGGAACGCGGTGCACCGCAACCTCGTGAAGCGCCGACTGCGTGCCGCCACGGCGTCGCGCCTCTCCGTGCTGCCCGCGCACGGGCGCGCCGTCGTCCGCGCGCTTCCCGGAGCGGCGCTCGCTTCCTTCGAGGAGCTCAGCGCCGACCTCGACAGCGGTCTCGTGCGTGCGACCCGTCGGCTCGACGAGCGAGCGGGCGAGCGTCGATGACGACGACCCACCCGCCGCGCGTCCCTGCGCCGTCCTCGCCCGAGGAGCCGGGGACCGACGAGCGCGGCATCGTCCGCCGGGTCGTCGACCTGCTGCGCCGGGTCCCCGCCCTCACGCTGATCGGCATGATCAGGGCCTACCAGTCGGTGATCTCCCCGATGACCGGGCCCACGTGCAAGTACTACCCGTCCTGCTCCCAGTACGCCCTCACGGCGGTGCGTCGTCACGGCGCCCTGCGCGGAACGGGCCTCGCCCTCTGGCGGCTGCTGCGCTGCAACCCCTGGAGCCTCGGTGGGGTCGACGACGTTCCGCCGGCACGACACACGCACTAGTCCGTAGCCCGATCCCCGGGCGATTCATACGCTTTGTCTGAAGTTGAGGGAGCAGTCACCGATGGACTTCTTCGCGTTCCTCGCCCCGATCGAGTGGGTCGTGGCGTGGATCATGTACCTCTGCCACCAGGGTCTCGTGTTCCTCGGGTTCTCCGACGGCCCGGGCCCGGCGTGGGTCCTGTCGATCGTCGGCCTGGTCATCATCATCCGCATCCTGCTGATCCCCTTGTTCTTCAAGCAGATCAAGGCGTCGCGCGGCATGCAGATGCTGCAGCCGGAGATGCAGGCGATCCAGAAGAAGTACAAGGGCAAGACGGACCCGGCGTCCCGCGAAGCCATGAGCCGCGAGACGATGGACCTGTACAAGAAGCACGGGACGAACCCCTTCGCCTCCTGCATGCCGATCCTGCTCCAGTCGCCGATCTTCTTCGCGCTCTTCCGGGTGCTGAACGGCCTGGTGCCGATCTCCGACGGCTCCTCGAAGCCGATCGGTCCCATCGACGCGTCCGTGGCGTCTGACATCGAGAGCTCGTCGGTTTTCGGTGCGCAGCTGTCCGACGTCTTCCTCCGCACCGACGACCTCCAGACGAAGATCGTCATCGCGGTCCTCATCATCGCGATGTGCGCGACGACGTTCTTCACGCAGCGCCAGCTCACGATGAAGAACATGCCGAAGGCCGCCCTCGAGGGCCCGATGGCCTCGACGCAGAAGATGATGCTCTACGTCTTCCCCTTCATCTTCGCCGTCTCCGGCGTGAACTTCCCCGTCGGTGTCCTCGTCTACTGGACCACGACGAACCTCTGGTCGATGGGTCAGCAGTTCTACACGATCCGACGTATGCCGGCCCCCGGTTCGGAGGCGGAGCGCCTCCTCAAGGAGCGTCAGGCGCGGAAGCGTGCGGCGAAGGGCGTCGTCGAGGACGCGACGCCGGTCATCGAGCAGCCTCGCGGCCAGCGTCAGCAGCCCAAGCGCAAGGACCGCCAGAAGAGCGCCCCTCGTCCCGTCGGGACGGTGTCCGCGACCACCCCGGAGGATGCCCCGGTGGAGGACGCCCCGGCGGACAAGCCGGCACCGGGCGGTGCCGCGAAGGGCGGGTCCGGGACCGGCGCGTCGAAGCCCGCGCCCAAGAAGAAGAAGCAGAAGTAGACCTGCGCCCGAGCGCGCACGTGCCGTGAGGAGCAACGCATGACGCCTACCGAGACGCCCGCGCCCGACGCGACGTCCACCGAGGAATCCGCCCCGGAGACCACCCGACTCGAGGAGGAGGGGGAGATCGCGGCGGACTACCTCGAGGAGCTCCTCGACATCGCGGACCTCGACGGTGACATCGACATCGACGTCGAGCGCGACCGGGCCGCTGTCGAGATCGTCGCGGACGACCCCGCCGCTCTGAGCTCTCTCGTCGGCGACGACGGCGAGGTGCTCGATGCGCTGCAGGAACTGACGCGCCTCGCCGTGCAGGCCAGGACGGGGGAGCGGAGCCGCCTGATGCTCGACGTCGCCGGCTTCCGGGCGGGCCGCCGTCGTGAGCTCACGGCGCAGGCCGCAGAGGCGATCGAGCGCGTGCGTGCCGAGGGCGCCAAGGTCTCGCTCGAACCGCTCAACGCCTTTGAGCGCAAGGTCATCCACGACGCCGTGGCCGCAGCCGGGCTGCGGAGCGACTCGGAGGGTGTCGAGCCGCAGCGCTACGTCGTCATCTACCCGGCAGGCTGACACCGCCGGAGTCGACCCCACCGCTTCTTCGCCCCGCGTTTCACGTGAAACGCGGGGCGAAGTGCGTTCCTGAGGGTGTGCAGGTGCCCACAAGCTCCGCGCGACTCTCGGCGCGAAGGTCCTGACGATCCCGTCGGCAGGGGAACGCACAGGAGCTGCGGGGCGCGACGAGCGCCCGGTGACGGAGCGTGTGCGGTCCAGGGCAGATGCCGCCGTGCTTGACAGCGTTCGCCACGTGGTGACGACCGCCGTTCCTCGGGTCGGCGTGGAGGAGCGTGACGACGATCCTCGGAACGCGAAGGACCGTGGTCAGAGCGCGCCGAACCTCGCTCCACACTCGGTGGGCCGCGCACGCTCGACGTCGTTTCACGTGAAACGATGAGGCGTTCGCACACGAGGAGGCAGACGACCCGATGCAGCACGAGGCCGCAGGCAACGAGGAGCCGGACATCCCCCGGGAGGCGTTGATCGAGTACTTCGGTGACTCGTTCGTCGTCGTCGAGAAGTTCGCCGAACGGTTGCGCAACGAAGGCGAGCTGCGCGGTCTCATCGGACCGCGGGAGGTTCCGCGCATCTGGGACCGTCACATCCTGAACTCGGCCGCCGTCGTGCCCTTCCTGCCCAGGACCGGGCTGATCGCCGACGTGGGATCGGGCGCCGGCCTGCCGGGCGTCGTGATCGCCGCCATGCGCCCGGAGGCGACCGTCTACCTCATCGAACCGATGGAGCGACGCTGTGCCTGGTTGACGGAGATCGCCGAGGACCTCTCCTTGCCGAACATCGAGGTCAAGCGAGGCCGAGCCGAGGAGTATCACGGGGCGTTCGAGTGCGACGCGGTGACGTCACGAGCTGTAGCGGCACTCGACAAGCTCGCGCGACTGTCGCTCCCGCTGGTTCGACCTGGCGGCGAGATGATCGTTCTCAAGGGTCGTAACGTGAGTCGCGAGATCGATCCGGCGCGGAAGGTTCTGCGCAAGCTCAAGGGGTCGGAGCCGGAGATCATCGAGGCACCGACGCTCCCCGGTGTGGAGACCACGACGGTCGTTCGTATCGTGCGGCAGACTGGATCCCGCTGATCTGGGGAACGGGTGCCGAGGGCGTGAGCGACACGCCCGATCTCGGCCCCGAGATCCGTCGAAAGCCATGGCGCACGGCGGATGCTGAGAGGCGACGACGGAGAGGATGAGACGCGTGACGCAGAGCCCTGTGGGCCCCGACGGCTCCGAGGAGCAGGTGGCGCTCTCCCACGACGGGGAGGGCGATCGGAGCATGGGAACCGAGGACGACCGCCGGGCAGCGCTGATGGCGAGTCTTCCCGTCGCCGACGAGTCGACGCCGTTGGCGGCCCAGCTCGCGGAGGACGCTCGCCGTCGGATCGACCTTCACGGACGTCGCTTCCCCCGACCGGTGACGACGCGGATCATCAC
This sequence comes from Cellulosimicrobium sp. MI9406, assembly GCF_040595865.1. NCBI lineage: Bacteria > Bacillati > Actinomycetota > Actinomycetes > Micrococcales > Promicromonosporaceae > Cellulosimicrobium > Cellulosimicrobium sp. MI9406. Next base: position 556,633 of record NZ_JALIZI010000001.1, on the reverse strand, counting down.
CGTCGCGAACCAGAAGGGCGGCGTCGGGAAGACCACGACGACAGTGAACCTCGCCGCCGGGCTGGCGATGGCCGGGCTCAACGTCCTGGTAATCGACAACGATCCTCAGGGAAACGCGTCGACCGCTCTCGGCGTCGAGCATCGTGCGGGGACGCCGTCGGTCTACGAGGTTCTCGTCGATGGCGACCCGTTGGCGAGTGCGGTGCAGCAGTGTCCCGACATCCCCACCCTCTGGTGCGTCCCGGCGACCATCGATCTGTCGGGTGCAGAGATCGAGCTCGTGTCGCTCGTTTCACGTGAAACACGGCTTCGTCGTGCGCTCGACGAGTATCTCGCCCAGCGTGAGCGCGACGGCATCGAACCCATCGACTACGTACTGGTGGACTGCCCCCCGAGCCTGGGCCTCCTGACGGTGAATGCCTTCGTGGTCGGCCGGGAAGTGCTCATCCCGATCCAGTGCGAGTACTACGCCCTGGAAGGCCTGAGCCAGCTCCTCAAGACGATCGAGCTGATCAAGGCGCACCTCAACCCCGGGCTCCATGTCTCGACGATCCTGCTCACCATGTACGACGGCAGGACGAACCTTGCGCAGCAGGTCGCCAGCGAAGTCCGCGAGCACTTCCCGGAGCAGACGCTGCCCACGACGGTCCCACGCTCCGTGCGCATCTCGGAGGCCCCGAGCCATGGGCAGACGGTCATGACCTATGACCCGGGGTCGACGGGGGCTCTCGCGTACCTCGAAGCGGCCCGCGAGCTCACACAGCGAGCGGAGAACCGTAGCGACGAGGGGACGAACGAGGACCGTCAACGGAACGCCGACTTGCGGCCACCCCAGGTCCTTCCGGGGTCAGCACATTCCGGTTCCACGTCTCACCACGATCATGAGTTCGCCGGCACCATCGGTGGTCCCGGCCTGCGGCAGGAGGAACAGCGATGAGCGAGAAGCGCCGAGGGCTCGGTCGAGGACTAGGTGCCCTGATCCCGACGAGCTCCGAGGGCAGGCGGCCCGTCGACGTCTTCTTCCCGAGCCCTGCCACGGACGAGGCGAAGCACCACGAGACGGCTGGCGCCGCAGAGAGTTCTGTCGACCAGCAGACCGAGGAGGCGGCAGCCACCACGAGTGTGACGACGCTGGTGGCGGACGCGGACGCGGACGCCGGGCCTGCTGACCTCGCGTCCCTCACCTCGCTCTCGGACGCGGACCTTGCTGAACTGGATGCCGTGGCGGCGGGGGACACCGCCGACTCGAGCGCGCGCCCCGCGCCGACTCGTGACTCGTCGACGGCAGACTCGCCGACGGCAGACTCGGCGACGACGGGCACAGTTTCACGTGAAACGACGCCGGACTCCAGCCCGGAGGCGAGCAGGGAGCAGAACTCCGCAACGGAGCCTGGTGACTCTTCACCTGCAGGATCGACCAGCGTGGAGGAGTGGGCAGGCGGGGCCGCCGACGACCTGGTGCCCGTTCCGGGCGCGCGGTTCGCCGAGCTCCCGACCTCGTCCATCCGACCCAACCCGCGGCAGCCGCGCACCGTTTTCGACGAGGGCGAGCTCGATGAGCTCATCGGTTCCATCCGTGAGATCGGCGTGCTCCAGCCGATCGTCGTGCGCCCGGTGCCGGGGGAGTCCGGCGCGTATGAGCTGATCATGGGCGAGCGCCGCTGGCGGGCGACGCAGGCAGCGGGTCTCGATGTCATCCCGGCCATCGTCCGTGAGACCGACGATGCCGACCTGCTGCGCGACGCGCTCCTGGAGAACCTGCACCGCAGTGCTCTCAATCCCCTCGAAGAGGCGGCCGCGTACCGGCAGCTTCTGGACGACTTCGGCTGCACCCACGAGGAGCTGGCGGACCGCATCTCGCGAAGCCGTCCGCAGATCTCGAACACCCTGCGTCTGCTGCGCCTGCCTCCGCTGGTACAGCGTCGGGTTGCTGCCGGAGTGCTGTCGGCAGGACACGCCCGGGCGCTCCTGGGGCTCACGGACGGTGCGGAGATCGAGCGTCTGGCGCAGCGCATCGTCGCCGAAGGCCTCTCCGTGAGGGCGACGGAGGAGATCGTCGCGATGGGCGGTCTGGACGGGGAGCGTCGCCCGCCGCGAACTCCTCGGGCCGGTCAGCGGTCCGCGGCGATCGACGAGCTCGCGCATCGGTTGTCCGACCGCTTCGAGACGCGCGTCAAGGTCGACCTGGGCAAGAACAAGGGCCGTCTCACCGTGGAGTTCGCCTCCGTCGAGGACCTCAACCGCATCCTGGATGTCATGGCGCCCGACGACCCGGGTCTGTTGCGGAAGTAGACGACGATCGCGCCGGTCCTTCCGGCGAATCTGCGTCGACCAGCGTCGGCTCTCGGGGATCACCTAGCGGGGCGGGTGCGCACGCCATACGGCGAGTGCACCCGCCCCGCTGGTCTATTTGGAGGACGGACCGCACCTCGTCTCCTCCGCATTCTTGCGATGAGACGCCTGAGCCGGCGTCACCGGCGCGCGTCTGAGTCGCATGACCAGCAACCCCTGTGTCGGCCGGTCGCAACAACGCCCTGTGCCCGTGGTGCATGGTGAGGGAACTGCGCATCTCAAGCCCACCCGCCTCGAGAAGGGGGAAGGAAGACCGCCGTGTGAAGCACGAGGTTGTTCGGCGTGTGCCGGAACGCCTCGCTGCCGAGGACGGTCGTGTCTCGATGGGCTGCCTTCGCTCACACCCTTCGCGCACCGTGTACACGTGACGGTAGTGGTTTCCGCCCGGAGGGAAGGGCGGATGTTTCACGTGAAACGGCGGACGAGCGGCCGCGCGCGGGCGTACGCCGTGGAGCGCTCGCGGCTCGGCGGACCCGGCTTCGCCGACGCTTCGCCGGGAGCGCCTGCATCGCGTACGCGCGCGAGGTCGTGGCGCTCCGGCTCGGGCTGACGCCGTCGCCGTTCGCCGCGTTCCTCGTCGCGCAGGGGTCGAGAACTCATCACGGAGCAGGCTGTGGTCTCGACGTGCTTCACGTGGAACAGGTCCGGGACGACGTGGCTGCTGGTCGGCTCCACGACGGCAAGCGAGCAGACGGCCGACGCCGACCTCCTCATGCGCTGGCGCCGCCCGTCCATCGTCGAGGCAGCGTAGGTCCGCGGCGCTCTCCGATCGGAGACGCTCGCGTCGGAGGCGAGCCCGAACGATCCCCGGACACGTTGGGCAGAGCAAGCGCTCCGTGACATGGCCGCTCTGGCACCCCACCAACGGGTCGATGTGCGGGGCGGCGTCTCGGCTGTTCCTTGCGGCAGAGGCCGAGGACCCCCGACACCACGCAGATGCTCTGACGACGGGATGGCTCTTGAGCGGGGCGGGCCTCGTGTCTTCGACGACGGGCCGCAGAGCTGCCGCTCGTGGCTAGGTGGCCAACGGCGTCTCGATGCCGCTGCCGTGCACCGCCGGCCGACGCCGGGCGTCGGGCGTCGGTGGACGGTCCGGTGGAGTCCTCTCGTGAGAACACAGTGGCGTCGCGGTTGGCCCGTACGCGGACGGGCCGGACAACGCGGCGTCTCTCGCTCACGCGCCGCGACCGGCTGTTTCACGTGGAACATCGGAAGGTCGTGGCACCGTCCGATGCGGCTGAGCTGGACGCCGCGCACCTGCCCGCACCGCGTCGTCCGACTCCGCATGTGAAGCGCCAGGGCGCGCGACGCATCGGCGGGGCTGGATGCCACAGCCCGGCACCGGGGGAGGGGAGGGGCTCTCGTGATGCGCCGACAAGATCACCAGGGGTGGACCTGGATGCAGGGGAGGTCAGAAGTGCGGCCGTCGGGGACGCCGCCGCGTGAGGCTCGTTCTTCCCCCTCGCGACCATCCTGGCCCCGCTGCGGTCGTGGACGGTCAGCGGCATCACGCACCTATACGGGCGAACCCCCGCCCACCCGAAACCTTCGCCTCCGTGGCTCTGCTGCACCGTGCGCGTCGCTGTGGTCAGGAAAGCTCTCCGCTTTCGGCGAATGAGACAGCACAGGTGCGTCCACGCGAACCAGAGGTCTCCTCGCTCCGCGAGCGCGACGCCGTGCGCCGCCCAGTCCATGGGCGCGGGTCCGGGAACGCCGGCCAGGGAGACGCGCGGGCGGCGCCGGGCCGACTGCTCGGAGCGTCGGCCCGCTCGAAGTCGGCCGGTCCCATCAGGGGCGTTTCACGTGAAACGACGCGCCTGTCGGCGATCCTGAGCCGGCCTGTCGGAAGGGCGCGAAGGTCCTCCGTACGAGGTCATGACGAGAACGTGGGTCGGCCCGGGAACGAACGTCTGCGCCGAGGTCGGGATGGGTCGCATGAATCGGTGCTATCCCGTCTGGCCGCCGCATCCGCGAACACCGCCGCGGCAGCCCGTGGCATCACCGTGGCTCTCGCTCACCAGTGCCGCCGGAGAGGGCCGAAAACGAGCAGCGCCGCTGTTTCACGTGAAACAGCGGCGCCGGTCAGCAAGGCGGGAAAGGAATCAGTGCCGGACGTGCGCGTTGACGAGAGACCGGTAGAGGTGCCCGAGATCGAGTCCGGCAGCGCGTGCCGCCTGGGGGAGGAGGGACGTCTCGGTCATCCCCGGCGCGACGTTGACCTCGAGGAACTGCACGACCCCGTCAGCGTCGAGGATGACGTCCGTCCGGGAGAGGTCGCGGAGACCGAGCGCGGAGTGGGCCCGAACGGCGACCTCGCGGACGACGCCGAGGATGTCGTCGTCGAGCCGCGCCGGTGCGAAGTACTCGGTCCGGCCCGGGTTGTAGCGCGCGTCGAAGTCGTACGGGCCCGTCGTGACGATCTCGACCGGCGGCAGGGCCTCCGGACCGCGGCCCAGGTCGACGACGCTCACGGCCAGCTCGACACCGCGGATGGCCTGCTCGATGAGCGCGACCTCGCCGTACGCGAAGCAGTCCACCATGGCGCGAGGAAGCTGGTCGGCTCGCTCGACGAGCGTGACGCCGAGCGCGGACCCGCCGTGCGTCGGCTTCACGACGAGCGGCAGCCCGAGGCGTGCGACGACCGCGTCGAGCACGGGCTGGGCGCCGAGCTCGCGGAACAGGCTCTGGGGGAGGGTGACGTACTCCGGGGTGCACAGACCGGCGCCGAGGACGACGTTCTTCGCGACGGGCTTGCTCCAGGCTGCCCGGCTCTCGCGCGGACCGGTGCCGACGTAGGGCACGCCGACGAGCTCGAGGACGTCGCGGATCGAACCGTCCTCTCCACTGGCACCGTGGAGGAGCGGCCAGACGACGTCGGGTCGTGCGGACTCGAGGAAGGGGAGGAGGTCGGCGTCGACGTCGTGCACGGTCACCTCGAGACCGGCGGCGCGGAGGCTCTCCGCGACACGGCGCCCGGAGCGGAGCGAGACGTCGCGCTCGTGCGAGAGACCGCCGGCGAGGATGGCCACGTGCCCGCCCGGGGGGACGTCGTCGTCGGGCCGGAGAAGGTGAAGGTGCTGGTCAGGGCGCTGCGCGTCCGTCGAGGTCGTGCTGTCGGCTACGCCGCTCGTCGTGGGGCTGCCCGTGGTCGTGTCCACTGGTGACGGACTCCTGTTCGGTGCCGCGGCCGCCCGGTGGGGCGGCCGCGGCGTCGTGTGGTGAGGGGCTTCAGGCCAGGTTCGGCGAGGGGTTCTCGACGTCCGTGACGTCGGGGTCGAGCTCGGCGTTGGTGCCGAAGATCTCGACGAGCTCCTGCTCGGCGTTCACGACGCCCGCAAGGCGACGGACGCCCTCGCGGATCCGCTCCGGGGTCGGGAAGCAGTAGGAGAGGCGCACGTGGCTCGCGCCCGTGCCGTCGGCGTAGAACGCGGTCCCGGGGACGTAGGCGACGCGCGCGGTGACCGCGCGGGGGAGCATGGACCGCGCGTCGAGCCCGTCAGGAAGCTGGACCCAGGTGTAGAAGCCGCCGTCGGGCACCGTCCAGCGCGCCGAGGGGAGGTGCTCGGCGAGGGCGCCGATCATCGCGTCGCGACGCTCGCGGTAGAGCTCGCGGAACTGCTTGATCTGGCCCTTCCAGTCGCACGTGTCGAGGTAGGCGGCGATGGCGAGCTGCGACGCGTTCGACGGGCACAGGATCGCGGACTCGCTGGCGAGCACGAGCTTCTCGCGGACGGCGTGCGGCGCGACGACCCAGCCGACGCGGTAGCCCGGGGCGAAGGTCTTCGAGAACGAGCCGAGGTAGAGGACGCCGTCCTCGTCGAGGGATCGCAGCGCGGGGAGCGTCTGGCCGTCGAAGCCGAGCAGCCCGTAGGGGTTGTCCTCGATGACGAGGACGCCGTACCGCTGCGCGATCTCGAGGATGCGCGGTCGGCGCTCGGCGGTGAGGGTCACGCCGGCGGGGTTGTGGAAGTTCGGGACGGTGTAGAGCAGCTTGACGCGACGCCCGTCGGCGGCGAGGCGCGCGAGCATCTCCTCCAGCGCCTCCGGGACGAGCCCGTGCTCGTCGAGGGGCACGTGCACGACGTCGGCCTGGTACGACCGGAACACGCCCAGCGCCCCGACGTAGCTCGGCGCCTCTGCGACGACCACGTCGCCCGGGTCGATGAAGATCCGCGTGACGAGGTCGAGCGCCTGCTGCGAGCCGGTCGTCACGACGACGTCGTCGGGGTGGCACTCGATGCCCTCGAGCCGCACGACGTCGAGGATCCGCTCGCGCAGGGTCTCGTCGCCCTGACCGGAGCCGTACTGGAGCGCCGTGGCACCGCGCGTCGCGACGAGGCGCTGCATGGTGTCGGCGATCTGGTCGAGGGGGAGGCCTTCGAGGTACGGCATGCCGCCGGCGAGCGACACGACCTCCGGCCGGTTCGCGACCGAGAACAGGGCTCGGATCTCCGACGCTCGCATCCCGTGCGCTCGCTCTGCGTAGGCACCGAACCACGGGTCGAGGCGGGTGCCGCTGGGAGCGGGCTGCTGCGAGGGAGTCGTCGGTCCAGTCACGATCCCCAGTGTGGCACGGAGGATCGGGGGATCGCGTGAAGACGCCGGAGGGCGGACCACCGTGCTGGTGGCCCGCCCTCCGGCGTGCGTGGTGAGAGGTCGCTCGCAGACCGTGCGGTCGCGGGAGGCGACGGCTCAGACGGTCGTGGCGAGCACGGCGTCGATCTCCTCCGTGAGCGCCCGCTTGGGGCGCGCACCGATGATCGACTTCTGCAGCTCCCCGCCGACGTAGACGTTGAGCGTCGGGATCGACACGATGCCGTAGGCGGCGGTCGTCTCGGGGTTCGCGTCGGTGTCGAGCTTGGCGATCTTGATCTTGCCGTCGTACTCCTCGGCGAGCTCCTCGAGGATCGGCGCGACCTGGCGGCACGGGCCGCACCAGGTCGCCCAGAAGTCGACGAGGACGGGGACGTCGGACTCGAGGACCTCCGCGCGGAAGGTGGCGTCGGTGACGGGGACGGTCGACATGGTGAACCTCCTGGGGACGTCGGTGGCTGCGGTGCGGGGTCAGGCCTGGAGCTCGGCGAGCGCCTCGGGCAGCTCGTCGGGGTTCGGCGTCTGCGGGGTGCCGGCGAGGTCGGCGAGGCCCGCAGCGTCCGCGAGCTCGGTGAGGTAGCGCTGCGCGTCGAGAGCGGCGGAGCACCCCGAGCCGGCGGCGGTGATGGCCTGGCGGTAGGTGTGGTCGACGGCGTCGCCGCACGCGAACACGCCCTCGAGGTTGGTCGCGGTGGTGCGCCCGACGACCTGGATGTAGCCCTCGTCGTCCAGGTCGATCTGACCCTTGACGAGCTCGGTGCGGGGCTCGTGGCCGATCGCGACGAACAGTCCGGTCGCGGGGAGCTCGCGCTCCTCGCCGGTCACGGTGTCGCGCAGCGTCACGCCCTCGACCTTCTTGTCGCCCTCGATCCCGGCGACCTCGCTGTTCCAGGCGAACTCGATCTTCGGGTCGTTGAGCGCGCGTTCGGCCATGATCTTCGACGCGCGCAGCTCGTCACGACGGTGCACCAGCGTCACCTTCTCGGCGAAGCGGGTGAGGAACGTGGCCTCCTCCATCGCCGAGTCGCCCCCGCCGACGACCGCGATGTGCTGGTCGCGGAAGAAGAAGCCGTCGCACGTCGCGCACCAGGACACGCCGCGGCCGGACAGGCGCTTCTCGTCGTCCAGGCCGAGCTCGCGGTACGCGGACCCGGTCGCGAGGATGACGGCGCGGGCGCGGTAGGTGTCACCGTTGCCCGTCACGACGGTCTTGACCGGCCCCTGGAGGTCGAGCAGCGTGGCGTCGTCCCACTCGATGCGCGCGCCGAACCGCTCGGCCTGCTTCTGCATGTGGTCCATGAGCTCGGGGCCCATGATCCCGTCGGGGAACCCGGGGAAGTTCTCGACCTCGGTCGTGTTCATCAGCGCACCGCCGGCGGTGACCGACCCCGCGAGCACCAGCGGGGACAGGCCCGCGCGCGCCGCGTAGATCGCCGCGGTGTACCCGGCGGGACCGGACCCGACGATGATCAGGTTCTGGACGGCTGACTGCTCGGTCACGTGCTGCTCCTCGGATGCTCGGTGCGTGGCGGCCGACCACGCGAGAGTGTGAACGCCGCCGGGGCGGCTTCTGTTCCACGGTACGGGGGTTCGCGGGTCGGCGGGTGCTCGGCTCACCGTGGGTGCGAACCGACCGGCACCCGGCTCGCCACGGCGATGGTCCCGGCGCCGGCCCGCGGCCGTGCCGGCCGCCACGGTGCCGTGGGCGGGCGCTCCACGGCCCCGTGGCGGCAGAGCGACGGGCGGCCGGCGACGTCGCACGTGCCCGCGACGAGCACCGCACCGCGGGCACGGGCACAGCGGCAGGCGACGTCGCGGACCGTGGGGGACCCGGCGTCGGGCCCCCCACGACGTCAGGAGACGAGGATCTCGTTGATCTCCGCGCGGTACTCGCCGGCCGGGTTCTGCGGCAGCTCGGTGAACCACAGGACGATGGACTCGGCCTCGACCGGCTGCTCGAAGGTGAACGTCGCACCGGGGGAGAGCGGCCCGGAGGCGAGCACGGTGCCCTCGGTGGGGGTGTCCGGGCTCGTCGCGCGGATCTCGACGTTGCCGCCGTTCGTCGCGGTGTCGATGACGATCGACGAGACGGGAGCCTTCTCCTCCAGGGTGACGGCGAAACCGATCCCCGAGCGCAGCCCGGCGAAGTCCGCCGCGTTGTAGCGCCGCGAGATCCACGTCGTGTCCGGCTGCTGGTCGTAGGCCAGCGACGCCAGCTCAGGGTGCTCGCCGTCGTTGTTGCCGGCGGCGTCGCCCTCGGGGTCGAGCGCGGTGCCGGACGCGATCATCGGGCGGACCTCGGGCGCAGGCGGTGCCTCCTCACCTGCGGAGGCGTCGCCCTCACCGCCCTCGGCCGGTGCCTCCGACCCGCCCGCGGTGGGCTCGTTGGTCTGCACGGCGGGGCCGAAGCCGTCGAACGCCGTGTTGACGGCCCAGACGACACCGCCGACGACGAGGGCCAGCACGAGCACGAGGACGATCGGGGTCGCGTTGAACCGTCGCGGCCCGCGCCGCGACGGGACGGGCTCGCTCCAGGCCTGCGCGGCGTCGGGACCGGCGGGCGGGGGCGGCGGGGACGCCGGGTCGTACGGCAGGGGGACGGTGCCCGCGTCGTAGCCGACGGGCGGCGGCGGGACCGAGTACGCCTCGGCGGTGGGCGGCGGCACGGCGGCGGTGGCCCCGGTCGCCGCGCCGGCGGCGAACGCCGCTCCCGCGACCGCACCGGCCGACCCGGGCACCGCGCCGACGCGGTGGATGCGTCCGGTCGTCGGACGGCGGACGGGCGGCGCGGGCGGCGGCGTCCCGGGCGGCGCGCTCGCTGCGCCGTCGAACGCCGTCCGCACCGACTGGCGGCTCACACCGGCGGCGGGCTGCACGAACGCGGGCAGCGCCGCGACGACGGAGACCTCGCCCCAGGGCTCGACCGCACCCACGACGTCGGCGGGCGAGCGCGGACCCTCTCCCAGGGGCGTCGCGGTCCACTCCGCGGCGGTGCCGTGGGTGCCGGCGAAGGTCTCGGCGCACAGCTCGTCGAGCTCGGCGGGGACGTCGGGACGGACGTGCGAGAGGGCGAGCACGCTGTCGCCCGCGCGCTGCGCGGGCAGCGGGTGGATGGAGTCCGCCGCGATCCAGGGGACGTCGAGGGACGGCCCGGCCCAGCGGGCCGTCATCGCGTAGTAGAGGAGCGCGACGAGCCCGACGGCGTCCGCGCGCGAGGTCTGCTCGGCGTCGTGCTGGTCGTGGCCCGCCACGCCCGCGTCGAGCCCGAGGCCTGTAACGAGCACGCGGCTGCCGTCGACGCGCACCGCGTCCGGGCGCAGCGCGAGATGGTGGACGCCGCGGCGACGGGCGACCTCGAGCGCTGCGGCAGCCTCGCCGACGATGGCGCGCGCCTGCTGCGGGTCGACGATCCCGCCGGCGACGACCTCGCTCAGCGTGATGCCCGTGTAGCGCTCGGTCACGACGTACGCCACGCCGTCCTCGGACCCGACGTCGAGCACCCGCGTGAGGCGCGGGTCGACGACGAGCGCCGCGCGTCGTGCGGAGTCGAGCGCCTCGGCGACGTGCGCGCCGGTGACGACCGAGAGCCGCACCGGTCGGTCGAGGATCTGGTCGTGGGCCGACCATGCCGTGACGTCCGACAGGTCGGACGCGAGCTGCTCGTCGAGCCGGTAGCGCGCGACGAGCAACGTTCCTGGGGCCACGCCGTTCACCGGACCTCCTCCGTGTGGGACTCGTGGTCGAGACCCCATGGTACGCGGGCCCGGATTGCCCCCGTATCACCGGATACCCGCACGTCAGACGTGTCGCGTCACCGGCGGACGAGGCGTCTGACGCGGCCCACGAGCGGTCCCGCGAGCTGGTCGAGCTCCCGCACGCGCATGAGCTTGAGGCCGCCCGCGTAGACGAGGCCCATCACGGTGCCGCCGACCGCCACGACGACGACCGACTGCCACCACGAGAGCCCGTAGATCCCGTCGGCGGGGTCGCCCGAGAGCACGACGAAGGCCCGCAGCACGCCCCACCCGGCGACGGCGCTCACGAGCGCGGCGAGGCCGGCCTTGACGTGCAGGCGGAGGATCCGTGCGCCGTCGAGCCCGTGGAGGGTGCGCCGCAGGCCGACGGTGCGGAGCCCGACCGCCACGAGGTTGGACAGGCTCATCGCGAGGCCGATGCCCACGACCCACAGCTGGGGAGGGAGGACCTGCGTGCCGAGCCACGACACGCCGACGAGCACGAGCGTGCCCGGCACCTGGATCCAGAAGACCGTGCGCCCGTCCTCGAACGCGTAGTAGACCCACTTCATGAGGACCATGCCGCCGAGCGGCACGAGCCCGAGCGCCATCGCGCGCAGCACCATGGACACGGCCTCGCCCGAGGCGGCGTCCACCGAGGGCACGAGCAGCTTGGTGACGGGCAGGGCGAGGACGACGAGGACCGCCGTCGCGAACACCGTGAACACGCCGACGGTGCGCACGCCGCGCGAGAGGTCGTGCCGCACGCGCGCGAGGTCGCCGGCGTGGGCGGCCGCGCTCATGCCCGTGAACAGCGCCGTCGCGATGGAGACGGTCACGAGGGAGTGCGGCAGGAGGTAGATCATCAGCGCCTGCGTGTAGGCCGCGTTGCCCGCGACGGCCAGCGCGTCCGAGAAGGCGCCGGGGGCGCCCGTCACGAGCCCGGTGACGGCGCCCAGGGTCCCGGGGTCGTCGCGGTAGGCCCCGAACGTCTGCGCGAGCGCCGCACGGGGTGCCTCGCTCGCGAAGCGCGTCGTGAACAGGACACCGACCTGCTCCAGGAGGACGGCGGCGAACGTCCACAGGGCCACCTGGCCCGCGGACCGCAGGCCGATGCCGTGGAGGCCGAACCGCAGGTGCCAGCGGAAGCCCGCGCGCCACAGCGGGACGACGAGGATGAGCGCCTGGGCGGCGACGCCGAGCGTCGCGGTGCCCGCGAGGAGCGCGATCTTGGTCCCGTCCCACTGCGTGAGGTCGTCGACGTTCCCGGTCGCCGCCGGGCCGTACAGCGCGATGAACGCCGCGAACCCGGCGATCGACACGACGTTGTTGAGCACGGGCGCCCACATGAACGGGCCGAACTGCCCCCGCGCGTTGAGGACCTGCCCGAGCAGCGTGTACAGGCCGTAGAAGAAGAGCTGGGGCGTGCACCAGAACGCGAACGCGACGGCGAGCGACGTCTGCGGTGCCGTCCAGCCCGGTCCCGTGTACAGCGCGACGAGGATGCTCGAACCGGCCGTGAGCAGCGCGGACAGCGCCAGCAGGATCACGCCCGAGAGCGTGAGCAGCTTGTCGAGCCGTTCCTGCGTGTTGCGCGCGCGGTAGGCGCGCACGATCTGCGGGACGAGGACGGCGTTGAGCACGCCGCCCGCGAGGATCGCGAAGAGGACGTTGGGGATCTTGTTCGCGACGTCGAACGCGTCCGCCACGAGGCCCGTCGTGCCGATCGCGGCGACCAGCAGCACGTTGCGCACGAGGCCCAGGCCGCGCGAGACGAAGGTGCCGGACGCCATGAGCGCCGACGACCGGCCGAGACTCCCCGTGCGGGGCGCCGGGGCCTCGGTGGCGCCCGCCTCCGCGGTCTCGTCGGGGGTGCCCGACGCCGCGGGGTCGCCCGGGAGCGCGCCTTCGATCCTGGGGACGGCGTCGCGCGTCGTCCCCGGGCGAGAACCTCGCCCGGCACCCGCGGGACGGACGTGCCGCGGCTGTCCGGGGCTCACTCGACGCGCTCCTCGTCACGCCGGGGCGGTCCGCTAGGCCCGCTCGGCGCCGCGGCCGGCGGGTCCTGCGGCGACGGCTGGTCGAGCGTGGCGCCGGCCAGACGACGGGGCGAGCGACCCCGACGCACGGTGCGCCAGATGCCGGCGAACAGGGCGATGACGAGCAGGACGGCGACGACGACCGTGCCGACGGACTCCCAGTCGGCCCGCACCCGGACCACGAACTGCTGCGGCTCCGCGACGCGCACCTGGGGCTGCGCGGCGCTGACGAGCTCGACCTCGACCGTGACGTTGCCGCTCCCGAAGCCCTCGACCGGCACCCCGACGCTCGCCTCGGTCGGGACGAGGTCGCCGTCCGCGTCGCGCGTCGCCGCCGGGATCGTCACCGTCGTGCGCTCCGGGGCCCGCAGCCGGGGGTCGTCCGGCCGGAGGACGACCTGGACCGTCGCGTCCTGCGTGAGGGTGCTGCGCACCCGGACCGGCAGGTCCTCCTGCTCGGCGACGAAGAAGAACGACGAGCGCGTCTCCACCGAGAGCCCGCCCCGCACCGCGGCGGACCGCTGCTCGGCCTGCTGGACGGCGAGCGTGCGCGACGGCGGCGCCGCGCGGTAGGCGACGGCCGTCGGCGTGACGAACGCGGGCTCGAGCGGGCGCGTGAGCGCCGTCGGGTCAGCCGCGACCGTCGCGAACGCGGCGAGCTCCGCGCGCGACCGGTCGAGGGACCGGAGCTCGGCGGCACCGATCTCGCCGTCGGCGGGGGCGTCCTCGGGCAGCGACGCGCGGTCGACGGCGGGCGGCTCGACCGCGAGGAGCTGGTCCACGGGCGCGAGGTCGACCCAGCCGGAGTCGCGCAGCGCGTCGAGCCGCGCCGTGAACAGGCCGGGCTCAGGCTCCCACGACCGGGGCAGGGCCGCGAGGACGTGTCGCTGGTCGGCGGGGCGCTCGCGCGCGATCACGGCCGTCTCGGCGAGCAGGCGCTGCGTCGCGGAGACGCCGGAGCCGTCGCCGGCGGAGAGCAGCGCGGTGAGCACCGGGTCGGCGACGAGCGCCGTGACCGGTCCCGCGGACGTCGTCACCGTCGCGACGCCCGAGGGCGTGTACGTGAGCGACTCGTCCGGCGCGAGGCCGCCCGGGCCGACGACCGTCGCGGTCGCTCCCGACGCGACGGCGAGCGTCGTGGTCGCGAGGTCGGGGACGGCGTCGGCCGGCCAGGCGAGGTCGGTGCGCCACCCGTTCGTCGGGTCCGGGGGCGTGGGGGCCCCTGTGTCCGCGGCGTCGTCGTCGCCGTCGGTCGTGCCGTCGGCCGCGGTGCCCGACACCGGGTCGGACGAGGTGCCCGACGACGGCAGCGGCGTCCCCTCGGGCAGCGCGAGGCCCGCGTGCGCGAACGCCGCGACGTCCGGGTCGTAGGCGCGCAGCGCGAACGTGGAGCGCCCGGCGGTCGCCCCGCTCACGGCGTCCGCCCAGGCGTTCACCGCCGGGTCGGCGGCGACGGTGGCGGCCGCGAGCAGCGCCGGGTCGGCGACCCAGCCCACGTCGGACGTCCCGCCCGTCGCGGCGAGCAGGCGGCCGAGCCGTCCTTCGCTCGCGACCGCGGCCGAGAGCGCGTCGTCGTACGCGACCGGGTCGGGGTCGACCGGGGGGCCCGTCACCGCCGCGACCACGCTGAGCCGCACGGGGGACACGTCGTCCGCCGGGGCCCGGAGCGCGAACGTGCGCTGCACGGCGAGGCGCGTACCGCCGTCGGACACGGCGACCGCCAGGCCGCGCGGGCCCGGGTCGTTGCCCGTGCCGAGGCCGAGCTCGGCGGCCGACGCGGAGAGCGTCACGTCGGCGCTCTCCCCGGGCGCGAGCGGCCGCCCGACGTCCTCGGCGGCGACGGTGGCGCCGACACGCCCGTCGAGACCGGTCGTCGTCCAGCTCTCGAGCGCGGACCGCGTGCGCAGCGCGCGGCGGTCGACGCCGAGGGTCACCGCGGGGGAGCCGAGCGTCTGCTCCGTCCCGTTCGTCACGCGCGCGGTGACGGTGAGGGTGCTGTCCGGCGCGAGGACGGTCGGTGCGAACGACGTGAGCTCGAGCGTCACCGCGTCCTCGCCCTCCGGGACCGTGTCGGCCGCAGCGGGCGGGGCCGCCGTCGTGCCGCCGAGCAGGACGCCGGCCGCGACGACCAGCGTCAGGAGCAGGGCGACGAGCAGCCGTACGGACGGACCGCGGAGCGAGACCGGCGCGGCGCCGGGAGGGCGCGCACCGCTGCGGGAGGAGGGCGTCATGAGTGGTCGGTCGAGCTCCGTGGGGCGGGCGGTGCCGGGCCGCCGCGGCCGTCGTGCGGGTGGCCGTGCGGGCGGACGATCGTCCGGGTCACCCTACTCTCGACCACCCCGTGGAACCGCGTGCGACGGCCCTCGAGGACGCCCTGCGCGACGACGGCGATGCGCCGCTCGTTCGGGTACGCCAGCCGTGCGGGGAGGTCCGCGACCGGGATCCAGGCGACGTCCTCGGCCTCGCCGTCCGGGTCGCCCTCGACCGTGAGGTACCCGCCCGTCGCGCGGAGCAGGAAGTGGTGGACGACCTTGTGCACGCGCCGGTCGTCGCCGGTGAACCAGTAGTCGATGACGCCGAGGGGCTCCTGCACCGCGCCGCGGATGCCCGTCTCCTCCGCGATCTCGCGGACGGCCGCCTGCTCCGGCGTCTCGTCGCCCTCGAGGTGGCCCTTCGGCAGGCACCACTCCAGGCGGCCCCCGCGGTTGCGCCGCGCGATGATCGCCGCGCACGGGTGACCACCGTCGACCGTGATGACGAGCCCGCCCGCGGAGACCTCGTCGACCACCGGGAGCGGCGCCGGCGCGGGGCCCGGTCGCGAGCGCGGGTCGATGCGGAGGGCGTGGCCGCCCGGCGGGGCCGGGACGGGGGCGGGCTGCCCGCGGCCGTCGCCACGCCCGCCCGCCGGATCCCTCCGGGGTTCGTCGGCGTGCGCGGGGGTGGACATGGGTTCAACTTTACCGAGTAGGCACCCACCTCCCCGGGACCGGCTCCCCGGCGGGGGCGCCGCATCTGGCAGGCTTGGGTGTCGTGCCCCAGCCTTCGTCCCCCTCGCCGTCGCCCCAGCCGACACCGCCCGCGACGCCGCACGCGCTCGAGCTGCAGCGCCGGGCCCTCGCGGTGCTCACCGAGATGGCGCCCGCGGCGATCGAGCTCGGCGAGGCGTTCCGCGCCGCGGGCCACGAGCTCGCGCTCGTCGGTGGACCGGTCCGCGACGCCTTCCTCGGGCGGGCGAGCAACGACCTCGACTTCGCCACCTCCGCGTCGCCCGACGAGACCGAGGCGATCCTCGCGCGGTGGGGCGACGCACACTGGGACATCGGCAAGGAGTTCGGCACGATCGGCGCGAAGCGCTTCGGGCGGGGTGGCCCCGGTGACGACCTCGTCGTCGAGGTGACGACGTACCGGACGGACGAGTACGACCCGACGTCGCGCAAGCCCGTCGTCGCGTTCGGCGACACGCTGGAGGGCGACCTGTCCCGCCGCGACTTCACCGTCAACGCGATGGCCGTGCGGGTGCCCGACATGACGTTCGTCGACCCGTTCGACGGCCTGGGCGACCTCGCCCGCCGCGTCCTGCGCACCCCGATCGCGCCCGAGCAGTCGTTCGACGACGACCCGCTCCGCATGATGCGCGCGGCGCGGTTCGCCGCGCAGCTCGAGTTCGACGTCGACGGCGGGACGCTCGCCGCGCTCGTCCTCATGACCGAGCGCATCGAGATCGTCTCGGCCGAGCGCGTGCGCGACGAGCTGTCGAAGCTGCTGTGCGGCGCCGCGCCGCGGCGCGGGCTCGAGGTCCTCGTGGACACGGGCCTCGCCGACCACGTGCTGCCCGAGCTGCCCGCGCTCAAGCTCGAGATCGACGAGCACCACCGGCACAAGGACGTGTACGAGCACTCGCTCACGGTCCTCGACCAGGCCATCGCGCAGGAGACCGGGCCCGACGGCGCCGTCCCCGCCCCCGACCTCGTGCTCCGCCTCGCGGCGCTCCTGCACGACGTCGGCAAGCCGCCCACGCGCCGGTTCGAGGACGGGGGCGGCGTGAGCTTCCACCACCACGAGGTCGTCGGCGCCAAGATGGTCGCCAAGCGGCTCAAGGCGCTGCGGTACGACAAGCAGGTGGTCAAGGACGTCGCGCGCCTCGTCGAGCTGCACCTGCGGTTCCACGGCTACGGCGACGGCGCGTGGACCGACTCGGCCGTGCGCCGCTACGTGACCGACGCCGGCCCGCTGCTCGAGCGCCTGCACCGCCTCACGCGCGCCGACTGCACGACCCGCAACCGGCGCAAGGCCCAGCGGCTGCGCGAGTCGTACGACGACCTGGAGCGCCGCATCGCCGACCTCCAGGCGAAGGAGGAGCTCGACGCCGTCCGCCCCGACCTCGACGGGCAGCAGATCATGGAGATCCTCGGGATCCGCCCCGGGCCCGTGGTGGGCAAGGCGTACAAGCACCTGCTGGAGCTGCGCCTCGACCGCGGCCCCGTCGACGAGGAGACGGCGCGCGCGGACCTCCTGCGGTGGTGGGCCGAGCAGCCGGAGTCCTCGGCGTCCTGAACGTGGCCCGCGCGCGTGCGCGCGGGTGAGCGCTCGGGGCGAGAAGGAGCGGAGACACCGAAGGGGTGCCGCTCTCGGGCTGAGAGCGGCACCCCTTGTCGTGCTCGCGGGTCCGACGTCGTGCCGGACGCCTCAGACGTCGTCGGTGGCCAGGGCGGCCTCGACCTTCACGTCCGCGGTGCGCGCGTCCGTGGCGCGGGAGTCCCCGGTGCGGGCGTCCTGCGTGCCGGGCTGAGCCGGGCCGGGGCCGTGCGCCGGAGGCGCGCTGCGGCGCAGGAGGAACGACAGGCCGACGGCGACCAGCATGACCGCCGTGCCCCAGACGAACGCGTCGCCGACGCCCTCGGCCAGCGCCACCCGAGGCGACGCGCCCGCCTCGCCGTAGGCGATCGACCGCGACGTCATGACCGCGACGAACATCGCGGTCCCGGCGGCGCCCGCGAGCTGCTGCACCGTGCCGATCGACGCGGAGCCGTGCGAGTACTGGTGCGGCTCGAGCGACGAGAGCGCCGACGTGAACAGCGGCGTGAACATGAACGCGAGGCCCAGGCTCAGCGTGACGTGCAGCGCCAGGACGAACCACGGCGACGAGTCCGCGTGGATCGTCGTGAAGGCCGCGAGGGCCACCGCGACGACGCTCACGCCCGGGATGACGAGCGGACGCGGGCCCACCCGGTCGTAGAGCCGGCCGACGGTCGGGCCGAGCAGACCCATGAGGAGCCCACCCGGGAGCACGATGAGCCCGGTCGCGAGCGGCTCGAGGCCCATCGCGTCCTGGAGGAACAGCGGCAGGAGGATGAGCGAGCCGAACATCGCGACCATGCCGACGGCCATGATGCCGAGCGGCACGCTGAACCCGCGGTGCGTGAACACGCGCAGGTCGAGCAGGGCGCGGTCCTCGCGCTGCAGGACGATCTGCCGCCACGCGAACGCGGCGAGCGCGAGGACGCCGAGAGCGAGCGGCACGGCGGGCGGGACGACGGGCGTGTGGCGCGCGGCCTCGCCGATGCTCGACAGCCCGTAGACGAGCCCGCCGAACGCGAACGCCGCGAGGACCAGCGAGAACGGGTCGAGGCGGGAGTGCGTACGGTCTGCGACGTCCCGGATGTACAGGAAGCCGAGGAGGAGGGCGACGAGGCCGATGGGCAGCACGATGCCGAAGACCCACCGCCAGCTCAGGGAGTTGAGGATGAGGCCCGAGAGCGACGGACCGAGCGCGGGCGCGGCGGCCATGACGATCGAGATGTTGCCCATGACCTTGCCGCGGATGGCCGGCGGCACGAGCGTCATGATCGTCGTCATGAGCAGCGGCATCATGATGGCCGTGCCCGACGCCTGGACGACGCGCCCGACGAGCAGCCACGCGAAGCCGGGGGAGAGCGCGGCGAGCAGCGTGCCCGCGCTGAACAGCGACATCGCGAGCAGGTAGGCGCCGCGCGTCCCGAGCCGCTGGAGCAGGAACCCGGTCGCCGGGATGACGACGGCCATGGTCAGCATGAACGCCGTCGTGAGCCACTGGCCCGTGCTCGCGGTGATCCCGAGGTCGGCCATGAGCGGCGCGAGCGCCACGCTCATCGTCGTCTCGTTGAGGATCACGACGAACGCCGAGCCGAGCAGCAGCGCGATGACGAGGAAGTCCGCCCGGGGGAGGCGGTCGACGGCGGCCGAGGTGTCGTGGGTGGGGGAGGCTGTCACGGTGTGTCTCCGCTCGCGTCGGTGGCGGCCCGGGCGCAGGGTCGGACCCGGTCGGGGGGCAGGGTGCGCTGCAGGGCAGCGCGACGGTCGCGTGCGGGGGCACGCGACGACGGTGTCGGTTCGGTCGGCGGGGCCACGAGCAGGGTGACGCGACCCGGGACGGCCCGCGCGGCGCTCGCCGCGAGATCCGTACCCTGTACGACCATTCACCATCCTGCGTTATTCCCGCCGACGGTGACGACCTCTTTTCCGCCCCGGACTCATCGGTACGCCGAGGGCAGAAGGCGGCCCGCGCGCGTCGCGCAGGCGGTCGAGGGGAGGGGCGCGTCAGGCGGGGGACGTGCGGGGGGAGGCCCCGGCGTCGGGCACGACGGCGTCGCCCGGCTCGGACGGCGTGCGCGCGCCCCGCGTCCACAGGACCAGCGCGGCGACGCAGTACGCCACCGCCAGCACGGCGAACACGCCGCGCGACCAGCCCGTGTCCGGGAGCGTGAAGGCCGCGAGGGCCGCCGCGCCCACGAACGCCGCGTTGTAGAGCACGTCGTAGAACGCGAACGCGCGACCGCGGAACTCGTCGTCCGTGTCGCGCTGGACGATCGTGTCCACCGCGATCTTCGTGCCCTGGGCGGCCAGGCCCAGCAGCGTCGCGCCCGTGAACACCACCGCGCGCGACGGCGTCGTGACGAGCAGGAGCTGGCTCGCCGCCGCGAGCAGCAGCATGATCGCGATCCACACCTGCGGGCCGGTGCGGCGCGACAGGAACGGGGTGATGACCGCCGCAGCGGCACCCCCCACGCCCGTGAGCCCCACGACGAGCCCGAACGTCACGAAGCCCGCGTCCTGGTCGCCGGGGCTCAGGAGGTTGCGCGCGATGAGGATCGACGCGATGAACACCACGCCGTAGAGGAAGCGGTGCGTCGCCATCGCGAGCAGCGCCTGCCCCGGCGTTCGTCGCGCGACGAGGTACCGGGCGCCGTCGGCCAGACCGCGTGCGACTCGCGCGATCTCCGAGCGGATCGCGGACTCCGCCGGGCGCTCCGGGCCGAGCTGCGTGCGCCCGAGGCGCAGCGCCAGGAGCGACGCGACGCCGAACACGAGCGCCGCGCACACGAGCGCCGACGAGTCCTTGACCCGGCCCGGCTCGAACGCCAGCCCGAGCACCACGCCGATCCCGCCCCCGACGAACGCCGCACCCGCGCCGAGCGTCGGCGTGAGGGAGTTCGCCGTGAGGAGCAGCGGGCCGTCGACGACCCGCGGCAGGCCCGCCGAGAGCCCGGCGAGGAGGAAGCGGTTCACGGACAGCGCGGCCAGGCCCAGCGCGTAGATCCAGCCGCTCACCCCGCCCGTCAGCATGAGCACCGCCATGCCGAGCGTGATGACGACGCGCACCGCGTTGCCCCACGCGAGGACCTGACGCCGCTGCCAGCGGTCGAGGAACACCCCGGCGAACGGGCCGACGATCGTGAACGGCGCGAGCATCACCGCGAACGCGCCCGCGATGGCCGCCGCCGTGCCCTGCGACTCGGGGGAGAAGAACAGGAGCGACGCCAGGCCGACCTGGAACATGCCGTCCCCGGCCTGCGACACGAGCCGGACGGCGAACAGCTTGCGGAAGCCGTCCAGACGCAGCAGCGCCCGCAGCTCGGAGATCACACCCACGCGGTCACCCTACGTTCGTCGTCGTGCGGTCGGACATGCGGTTGTCCCCCGTGGGGCGTCGTGCGGCGGATCGGGGGCCGACGGCGCGGGTCGCCCCGGGGGGGCGGGCGGGGAGGCGCGCCGCGTCTACCCACCGCCGCTCGTCCCTCGCGGCTCCCGCCAGGCCCGCCACGACGCGGCGCGCTCCCCGCCCTCCCGGTGCCGTCTCACCTCGAGCGTGCCCGCGGCCGACGGCGAACCCTCGCCGGGCGAGGTAGAGCCCCGGTCATCCGGCAGGACGACCAGGGCTCTACCTCCGGCGCTCAGCGCTCAGTGCTTCAGGTCAGCGCTCGACTCTTCGGTCGCGCTGATCCTGCGCTCCGCTACGGCCGGGAGCCCGGCGAAAAGCGTGCCGGGCTCTCGACCTTCGCTGCACTCCGGATCAGCGCTCGACCTCACCGGCGATGAAGGCCTCCAGCTGCGCCCGGCCCTTCGTGTCCTCCATCTGGACCGGCGGGGACTTCATGAAGTACGTCGAGGCCGAGAGGATCGGGCCGCCGACGCCGCGGTCCTTGGCGATCTTCGCGGCGCGGACGGCGTCGATGATGATGCCGGCGGAGTTGGGGGAGTCCCACACCTCGAGCTTGTACTCCAGGTTCAGCGGGACCTCGCCGAACGCGCGGCCCTCGAGGCGCACGTACGCCCACTTGCGGTCGTCGAGCCACGCGACGTAGTCCGACGGGCCGATGTGGACGTTGCGGTCCTCCTTCTTGCCGCCGAGCGGGCCCTCGAGGTTCGAGGTCACGGCTTGCGTCTTGGAGATCTTCTTGGACTCCAGGCGCTCGCGCTCGAGCATGTTCTTGAAGTCCATGTTGCCGCCGACGTTGAGCTGGTACGTGCGGTCCAGCACGACGCCGCGGTCCTCGAAGAGCTTCGCGAGCACGCGGTGCGTGATCGTCGCGCCGACCTGCGACTTGATGTCGTCGCCGACGATCGGGACGCCGGCCTCCTCGAACTTCGCGGCCCACTCCGGGTCGGACGCGATGAAGACGGGGAGCGCGTTGACGAACGCCACGCCGGCGTCGATCGCGGCCTGCGCGTAGAACTTCGCGGCCTGCTCCGAGCCCACGGGGAGGTAGCAGACGAGCACGTCGACCTGCGCCTCGCGCAGCGCGGCGACGACGTCGACCGGCTCCGCGTCCGACTCCTCGATGGTCTGCGCGTAGTACTTGCCGACGCCGTCGAGGGTCGGGCCGCGCTGGACGGTCACGCCGAGCGGCGGGACGTCGGCGATCTTGATCGTGTTGTTCTCGGAGGCGTTGATGGCCTCGGAGAGGTCGAAGCCGACCTTCTTCGCGTCGACGTCGAACGCCGCCACGAACTCCAGGCTCGACACGTGGTAGTCGCCGAACTGGACGTGCATGAGGCCCGGGACGGTGCTGCTCGGGTCGGCGTCACGGTAGAAGTGCACGCCCTGGACGAGGGACGATGCGCAGTTGCCTACGCCGACGATGGCGACGCGGATGGAGGTCATCCTCGCTCCTTGGTGTTCGTTGTTCCAGGGTCCTCGGGACGCCTCGCGCCGTCGGGCTCCTGCTCGGATGGTTCCGCAGGATGCGGGGTGCTGCTGGACCGCGCGCGGGCGGCGCCCCGGGCGTGCCCGGAGCTCCTGTCGCGCTCGGTGGTGATGAGACCGTCGAGCCAGCGCACCTCGCGCTCGACCTGCTCGAGTCCGTGGCGTTGCAGCTCGAGCGTGTACTCGTCGAGCCGCTCGCGCGTGCGAGCCGCGGACTCCCTGACCGCCTCCAGCCTCTCGGTGAGCCGGGTGCGCCGGCCCTCGAGGATGCGGATGCGGGTCTCGGCGTCGGTCTGCGCGAAGAACGCGAACCGGACGTCGAAGCTCTCGTCCTCCCACGCCGCCGGCCCGGAGGAGGCCAGGACGGTCTGGAGGTGCTCCTTGCCCTCGGCTGTCAGCTCGTAGACGATCCGCGCGCGCTTGCCCGAGAGGGCGGGCGCGAGGGTCGACTGCGCGGCCGACTGCTCCGTGCCGGTGATGAGCCCGCGGGCCACCAGCGACTTGAGGGCGGGGTACAGCGAGCCGTAGGACAGCACGCGGAAGGAGCCGAGCATGATGTTGAGCCGCTTGCGCAGCTCGTACCCGTGCAGCGGCGCCTCCTTGAGGAGCCCCAGGATCGCGGTCTCGAGCACAGGCGTCTTGCTCCGCACGATCCCACCTCCTGACGCTCCTCGGCGTGCCCCGGAGGGACCCGCTGGGATCGTGGTCGACCCCGATGTATCGACTCGATACATCGACAGGTTAGGTCGTCCCGATGTGTCGTGCAATCCTGACCGGACTGTGACACGCGTCGCCGGGCATGTGAAGAACCCGCGGAGGCGGCGGGACGCCCGGGCGAATCAATGGCGGACGATCCCGCTCACGGTGCGCTGAACCCTTGTCGGGACAGGGTGACGCCCTATTGTTCAGGGTGGTCCGGCGTGCGCCGACCTCGTGCCCGACGGCGGCCCGCCCCCGAGGCGGGGCCCGTCCCGTCGGTCAGGTGGTCTCCGCACGGCGGCCCACGGGCGGGCCCGCGGTCGACGCGAGCCGGCTCCTCGATGCCCCCCAGAGGAAGGTAGACCGTGGCGCGATCCACGAGGACGAACGGACGGACGACCCCGCGCGGGCGCCGTCGGTTCTTCAACTACCCACGCTCGCACGTCAAGGGCGTCCGCCGCTGGCTGCCGTCGTGGCGCGTGGTCGTCGGGACCATGCTGACGGGCATCGCGCTCGTCGCGGGCGTCGCCGTCGCCGCGTGGTACACGACCGACGTGCCGACGAAGCTGCCCAGCGTCGGCGCCCAGACGTCGACCGTCTACTGGGGCGACGGCACGACCGAGATGGGCAAGTACGCGGTCGAGGACCGCGAGATCGTCGACTACGCGACGCTGCCGGAGTACGTCGGCAACGCGGTCGTCGCGTCCGAGGACCGGACGTTCTGGACGAACTCCGGCGTCGACGTCAAGGGCATCGCGCGGGCCTTCTACAACAACATCAAGGGCGGCGGCCGTCAGGGCGCGTCCACGCTGACGCAGCAGTACGTCGAGCGGTACTACACGAACACCGTGACCGACTACGCGGGCAAGGCGCGCGAGGCGATCCTCGCCGTCAAGATCACCCAGAAGCAGGACAAGCCCGAGATCCTCGGCAACTACCTCAACACCATCTACTTCGGTCGTGGCGCCTACGGCATCCAGGCGGCCGCCAAGAAGTACTACGGCGTGAACGCCGCCGACCTCACGGTGTCGCAGGCCGCGATGATCGCCGGCATCATCCCCAGCCCCACCAACTGGGACCCGGCCGTCAACCACGCCCAGGCCGAGGAGCGGTGGCAGCGGACGCTGCGGAACATGGAGGAGGACGGCCACATCACCGCCGCCGAGCGCCAGGCGGCGGTGGACGCGGGCTTCCCCGAGGCGGTTGAGTACGTCAAGTCCCAGAAGTACGACGGCCCGACGGGCTACCTCCTCGCCATGGTCGAGCAGGAGCTGGCCGGCGAGGGGATCGGCATCAGCGAGGACGCCCTCACGAGCAAGGGTTACAAGGTCACGACGACGATCGACCCGGCCATGCAGCAGGCCGCCGTCGCGACGGCGGACTCGCTCCCCCAGGAGGGTCGCGACGAGAACCCGGTCTCCCCGAACCTCCGGACCGCGATCGTCTCCGTCGACCCGAACGACGGGTCGATCCGCGCCCTCTACGGCGGCAAGAACTTCCTCGAGAACCAGTACAACAACGCGACCCGCGGGGCCGCGCAGGGCGGCTCGACGTTCAAGCCGTTCACGCTCATCGCGGGCCTGGAGAACGGGCACACGCTCGACGAGCGCTTCGACGGCAACTCGCCCAAGACCTTCCCCGGCGCCAACAACGGCGAGGACTGGAAGGTCCGCAACTTCAGCGACCACGACTGGGGGAACGTCGACCTCACCGAGGCGACCGCGCAGTCGGTGAACACCGCGTACGCGGAGCTCAACCTCGAGGTCGGCCCGGAGAAGACCGCGGACGTCGCGTCTCGCCTGGGCATCAAGGCGGACGTCGGGTCGAACCTGGCGAACGTGCTCGGTGACGCGACGGTGACGCCGCTCGAACTGACCAACGCGTACGCGACCATCGCGGCCCAGGGTCTGAAGGCGACGCCGCACATCGTGGCGTCCGTGACCGACTCGCGCGGCAACCTCGTCTACCAGGCACCGGGCGCCGACGACCGGACGCAGGAGTTCGACCCCGAGGTGATGGCCGGGGCGACGTACGCGCTCTCCCAGGTCGTCGAGACGGGGTCGGGCAAGCCCGCGCAGGCGATCGGTCGTCCCGCGGCAGGCAAGACCGGTACGTCGACGGACAACAAGTCCGCGTGGTTCGCCGGCTTCACCCCCGGTCTCGCGACGGTCGTGGGTCTCTACCAGTCCGGCCCCAACGGCGAGCAGGAGCAGATCACGCCGTTCGGCAAGTGGGTCAACAGCGAGATCACCGGTGGCTCGTGGCCGGTCGAGGCCTGGACGTCGTACATGCAGACCGCCGCGGCGAACCTGCCGGCAGGCGAGTTCCCGGACTACACCCCGCCCAAGCCGAAGCCGACGGAGACGCCCACCGAGACCCCGACGGAGACCCCGTCAGAGGAGCCGACGCCGGAGGAGACGGAGGAGCCGCAGCAGCCGGAGAACGTGGCCGTGCCGTCCGTCGTCGGCATGGAGGCGCGCGCCGCGCGCGGCCAGATCGAGGCCGCCGGCCTCAAGGTGCGGATCACCGAGGAGTTCTCCGACCAGCAGCCGCGGGGCTACGTCATCAGCCAGTCCTCGATGGACCAGGTGCCGCCGGGGTCGACCATCGCGCTCGTGGTCTCCAAGGGGACCGACCCGGGCCAGCAACCGCCGCCGGAGACCCCGGATCCGGAGGATCCGGACCCGTCGCCCACCGAGACCGGGAACCCGGGTGGTGGAGGCAACCCCGGCGGGGGCAACGGCAACGTCGGCGGCATCATCCCGGGCCGGGGCTGACCTGCCCGTCGGCCGCAGATTTCCGGGCGCCCGCGCCGAGCGGGTACCCTGGGGAGCTGCCGTCCGCCCGTCGGACGGCAGCAGCATGAAGCATGAACCCTCCTGTCACGGAGAGACCGTGACCGCGAAGACCAGAGGAGGTGGGTTATCCGCATGCGTCAGTACGAACTGATGATCATCCTCGACCCCGAGATCGAGGAGCGCACCGTCGCCCCGTCGCTCGACAAGTACCTGTCGGTCATCAAGACCGACGGCGGCTCCGTCGACAAGGTGGACATCTGGGGTCGTCGCCGCCTGGCGTACGACATCAACAAGAAGTCCGAGGGCATCTACGCGGTCGTCGACTTCACGTCGACCTCCGACACCGCCAAGGAGCTGGACCGTCAGCTCGGCCTCAACGAGGTCGTCCTGCGGACCAAGATCCTGCGCACGGACGCTCGCTGATCCTCCCCGCTTCCCCCGTCCGACCGTCCTGCACCGGACGCTGCACGCCGTAGCGCGTGTGGGCGCCGCGTGGTGGGATGAGCGACGCGAGAACGTTACGAGCGAGGCGCACGGCGCCGTCGACGACACAGACGACACACGAAGGAGCTGGCCATGGCAGGTGACACCGTCATCACGGTGATCGGGAACCTCACGGGAGACCCGGAGCTGCGTTTCACCCCCTCGGGTGCGGCGGTGGCCAACTTCACGGTGGCGTCCACGCCGCGGACCTTCGACCGCCAGTCGAACGAGTGGAAGGACGGGGACACCCTGTTCATGCGCTGCTCGATCTGGCGCGAGGCCGCGGAGAACGTCGCGGAGTCGCTGACGAAGGGCATGCGCGTCATCGTGCAGGGCCGCCTCGTCCAGCGCTCGTACGAGACCCGCGAGGGGGAGAAGCGCACCGTCGTCGAGCTGCAGGTGGACGAGATCGGTCCTTCCCTGCGCTACGCCTCTGCCAAGGTCACCCGCGCTCAGCGCTCGGGTGGCGGTGGCGGCGGCTTCGGCGGCGGTGGCGGCTACGGAGGTGGCGCCAACTCCGGCGGCGCCTCCGGCGGCGGATTCAGCTCCGGCGGCGGTCAGCAGCAGAGCGACGACCCGTGGGCCACGGCTGGTCCCGCGTCGTCCGGTGGCTCGTTCTCCGACGAGCCCCCGTTCTGATCGTCCGCCACTCCCAGAACACACACCCGTCCCCGCGGGTGCCGCGCCGCTCGTCGGCACGGTCCGTGCGCGGGGATCGCACCTTGTAGAGGAGCAACACCATGGCGAAGCCTGTGGTGCGCAAGCCCAAGAAGAAGTCCAACCCGCTGAAGTCGGCCAAGATCGAGTCGGTCGACTACAAGGACACCGCGCTGCTGCGCAAGTTCATCTCCGACCGCGGCAAGATCCGCGCGCGTCGCGTGACCGGCGTCTCCGTCCAGGAGCAGCGCCAGATCGCCCGTGCGGTGAAGAACGCGCGCGAGATGGCGCTGCTGCCGTACACGTCGACGGCTCGCTGAGCGGGAAGGGAGAGAACTCATGGCCAAGCTGATCCTGACCCACGAGGTCACCGGTCTCGGTGAGCCCGGCGACGTCGTCGAGGTGAAGGACGGGTACGCCCGTAACTTCCTCGTCCCGCGCAAGCTCGCCACGCCGTGGTCCAAGGGCGCCGAGTCGCAGGTGACTGCGATCCGCAAGGCGCGCAAGGCCCGCGAGATCGCGTCGCTCGACGACGCGAAGGCGATCCGCGACTCGCTGCAGGCGAAGCCGGTCGTCGTCGAGGCGAAGGCCGGCGCTGCCGGTCGCCTCTTCGGCGCCGTCACGACGGCGGACATCGCGTCCGCCGTGACGGCCGCCGGTGCGTCGGTCGACAAGCGCAAGATCGAGATCGGTCAGCCGATCAAGGCGACGGGGGACTACACGGTCTCCGTCCGCCTCCACCCGGAGGTCTCCGCGACCCTCGCGGTGAAGGTCGTCGCTGCCTGATCTGCTGCTGAGCAGTCCACGAAGGCCCGGCCCCTCCTCGGAGGGGCCGGGCCTTCGTCGCGTCCGGCCCCGGCGTGCTCGGCTGCGCGCGCCGAGCCCTCAGGCGGTGCCGGTGACCATCCAGGCGCTCCCGCGCGCACGGAGCCCGGTGGTGACGGCGCGTGCCGCCATGAAGACCCCCGCGAAGGCGAGCCAGAGCCACGCGAGGCCCGCCGCGCCGTCGGGCGCCCAGTGCCGGACGGCGAGCGCGAACGGCGCGTAGACCACGAGCGTGAGCATGCCCGCCCAGGCGAGGAAGCGGCCGTCCCCGGCGCCGATGAGGACGCCGTCGAGCACGAACACCCACCCCGCCATCGGCAGGAGGACGCCGCACACCGCCATGCCGACGGCGACGGCGGTGCGCACCTCGGGGTCGGACGTGAAGAGGAGCGCGAACCACCAGCCGCCCGCGGCCATGACGACGCCCAGCCCTGCCCCGGCGGCCACGCCCCACTGGAGGGTGCGGCGCAGGACGGCGCGGACGCGGGGGACGTCGTCGGCCCCCAGCCCGTGCCCGACGAGCGCCTGCGCCGCGATGGCGAGCGCGTCGAGCGCGAACGCCGCGAGCCCCCAGACGGAGTTCACGACCTGGTAGCCCGCGAGCGTGACCTCCCCGAGCCCGGTCGCGACGAACACGGTGAGGAGGATCGCGAGGCGGAGCGAGAGCGTGCGGACGAAGAGCGGAGCGCCGGCACGCGCGTTCGCCCAGATCCCGCCCGCGGCGGGCCGCAGCGACGCGCCGTGGCGCCGGGCGCCGCGCACCACGACCACGACGAGCACCGCGCCCATGGTGAGCTGGGCGACGGCCGTCCCGATGCCGGACCCGGCGATCCCGAGCCCTGCCCCGTAGACGAGGACGACGTTGAGAACTGCGTTGAACGTCGCGCCGCCCGCGGCGACCCACAGCGGCGTCCGGGTGTCCTGCATGCCCCGCAGCACGCCGGTGGACGCGAGGACGAGGAGCATCCCGGGGAGCCCGAGCGCGGACCAGCGGAGGTAGACGACGGCGTGCTCGGCGACCTCGCCCGTGCCGCCCATCGCGCCGACGGCCCACGGCGCCGTCGTCCACAGGACGGCTGCGAGGAGCGCACCCAGCCCGACGGCGAGCCAGAGGCCGTCGATCCCGGACTGGAGCGCCTCCCGCGTGTGGCCGGCGCCGATGCGGCGCGCGACGGCGGCCGTGGTCGCGTAGGCGAGGAAGACGCACAGGCCGACGAGGGTCACGAGGAGGGTCGACGCGAGGGAGAGGCCCGCGAGCTGCGCGGTGCCGAGATGGCCGACGACGGCGCTGTCGACGAGCACGAACAGCGGCTCGGCCACGAGCGCGCCGAGCGCGGGCACGGCGAGGGCCAGGATCTCCCGGTCGAGCCGGGACCGTGCGCGGCGACCTGTGGACGACGCATCGGGGCCGGACGGCGGCCCGGTGTCGTCGGGGTGGCCGGACGGTGTCCGGCGTGTCGTCGGCGTGTCGCCCGACTTTCTTTCTTCCACACCCCTGAGGGTAGTGATGAGGCTGGTCAGAGGCCGCTCACGGCGATGTACACAGGAAGATCGTGAGGTTGTCCACACCGTTTTCCACCGGGTGTGCACAGTGTGGGGGACTGTGTCCACAGGAACGGGGGTCCCTGTCCACCGGGCGTGCACAGGGCCGTTTGCAGGGCGTCCGGTCGCGATCTAGTGTCGCGGGGTCGTGCCTGTCGGAGGCGGGGGGCGCGGCCACCGGGACAGTCGTGTGGGTGGCCCGCGGTAGAACACGTGTACGACAAAGAGTGGTCCCGGTCGTGCGGTCCCGCAAGGGCCGTTCCAGTCCCGGGGGAGCGAGGGGCGCATGTCGATCGAGGAGCTCGAGGAGAGCTACGGGGGACCGGGGCCGTCGGGGTTCGACCGGACGCCGCCCCAGGACGTCGCCGCCGAGATGAGCGTGCTCGGCGGCATGCTGCTGTCGAAGGACGCCATCGCGGACGTCATCGAGCAGATCCGCGGCTCCGACTTCTACCGCCCGGCGCACGAGATCGTCTACGAGTCGATCATCGACCTCTACGGTCGCGGCGAGCCCGCCGACGCCATCACCGTCGTCGCGGAGCTGACCAAGCGCGGCGAGCTCCAGCGCATCGGTGGCGCGCCCTACATCCACGACCTCATGGCCGGCGTGCCGACCGCCGCCAACGCCGGGTACTACGCGCGCATCGTCCGCGAGCGTGCCGTCCTGCGCCGTCTCGTCGAGGCGGGCACGCGCATCGTGCAGCTCGGCTACGCGACCGACGGCGGCGACGTCGACGAGATCGTCAACAACGCCCAGGCCGAGGTCTACGCCGTCACGGAGCGGCGCACGACGGAGGACTACCTCCCCCTCGCCGAGATCCTCGGGCCCACGTTCGACGAGATCGAGGCCGCCCAGGGGCGCGGCGAGGGCATGACCGGCGTCCCCACCGGCTACTCCGACTTCGACCGGCTCACCAACGGCCTGCACCCCGGCCAGATGATCGTCGTCGCGGCGCGCCCGGCCATTGGAAAATCCGTTTTAGGAATCAATGTTGCGACGCACGCCGCGGTGCACCACCAAATGGCGGCCGTCATCTTCTCCCTGGAGATGAGCCGCAACGAGATCACGATGCGTCTGCTCGCCGCCGAGGCGAAGGTGCCGCTCACGCGGATGCGTTCCGGGAAGATGGACGAGCAGGACTGGCAGAAGCTCGCCTCGACGATGGGGAAGGTCGCCGAGGCTCCGCTGTTCATCGACGACTCGCCGAACATGTCGCTCATGGAGATCCGGGCCAAGTGTCGACGGCTCAAGCAGCGGCACGACCTCAAGCTCGTCGTCATCGACTATCTCCAGCTCATGAGCTCCGGCAAGCGCGTCGAGTCGCGCCAGCAGGAGGTCTCGGAGTTCTCGCGTGCGCTCAAGCTGCTCGCGAAGGAGCTCGAGGTTCCTGTCATCGCGATCTCGCAGCTGAACCGTGGTCCGGAACAGCGTGGCGACAAGAAGCCGCAGATGAGCGATCTTCGTGAAAGTGGGTCTATCGAGCAGGATGCTGACGTCGTGATCCTTTTGCACCGCGAAGACGCCTATGAAAAAGAATCGCCCCGAGCGGGCGAGGCGGACCTGATCGTCGCTAAGCACAGAAATGGTCCGACCGACACGATCACCGTCGCGTTCCAAGGTCATTACCAACGCTTCGCGGATATGCAGATGTAGCCCTTTGCGCGCTCCACGTCTGTCGAGATTCCGGCTCAGTGGCCATCACATCCCTGGTGAACTCGTAAGCCGCTCCGACGGCTCTCCGTGATCGAGGCGCCCTGGAACGTGTGGCAAGACCGCTCCGCCTGGTTCGGGAGAACACAGCCGGGAGCTACCGACAACGAGGGCGCCTCTCGACGCGCACCTGTGGGCTCAAGCCGGTGGTGCGAGAGAGATCGGCGATCCGCGGCCGTGGCGTGCCGTCGCTGGGCTGCCTTTCCATGATGCTGCTCAGGGCGCGACGCGCCATCGACGAGTCGTCTGAGCCCTCTGGGAGAGCGTCACCGACACGAGGGCAAGGATCACCACCCCCGCGTTGGCGGCGAGGGTGCCCGCCCAGGTCGTCGGCGGGATGCCGAGGGTGAAGCTGGCGGCGTTGAACACCGTGTGGGTGAGGATGCACAGGAGCACCCCGTTCGTGCCCGCCACCCGGAAGATCGCGCCGTAGAGGAACCGGAACGCCATGACCTGGACCGCGAACATCCAGAAGTCGATCTGACCGGACTCGTGGTTGGTGCCGGGGATGAAGAAGAGCGGCACGTGCCAGAGGAGCCAGATGATCCCGACCACCAGCGAGGACGGGACGAACCCCCACCGCCGATCGAGCCCGGGTTGCAGGGCGGTCATCCAGCCGGCCTCCTCCATGCCGCCGATGACGAGGTTGCCCGGCAGGGACAGGAAGAACATGAACCACGGGAGCGCGTGCGCGGAGGGGCCGGAGATCAGCAGGTGGAGCGCGAAGTACAGCGCGAGCGCGGAGAGGGCGAGCAGATACCCCGCGGGACGGCCACGGATGGCGAAGACGAGCCGCAGCCACTCCCGGAGGCCTGAGACCCTCCGGTTCGCTCGCAGGACGACGTAGGAGGCGATCGCCGGCGAGAGGATGTAGAGCGCGAACGGCACGTTCGCCAGGAGCTCGGGAACCGTGGTGACGACGTTGTTCACCTCGTAGCCGAAGCGGGCCGCCACGATCAGACCGCCGGAGAGCCCGTAGGCGATCAGGAACGTGAGCGTCACGAACTGGCGAGCGATCCGTGCGTCCGTCACCCCGCAACGATAGGGCCGGCACCGAAGGCGGACGCCGCTCGTCCAGGAGCGCGGCACGACGTCGGCGCGAGGGGCCCGGACGACAGCCGCACGTCGTCGGTGGGCACGGTCGTCCGGTCGCTGCTGCGGACGAGGTGCGGTCGGGACGGCGGGTCGTCGTCCGCCGTCAGCCCGCGACCGCCATGCGCGCGAGCGCCTGGGCGGCGCGCTCCGTGACGACCGCGAGCGACGCGCCGACGTGGTGGTGCAGGGCGGTGCGGGCCTCGGGGAGCCGGTCGGCGAGCACGAGCTCGAGGATCCGGACGTGCTCGTCGACGGTGCTGCGGACGCGCTCGTCCTCGACGAAGTCGTACCGCCGCACGGCGCGCACCTTCTCGTTGACCTCGACGAGCGCCTCCGTGATCCGCTCGTTCCCGGCCGCGCGGGACAGCGCCGTGTGGAATTGCTCGTCGAGCAGCACGAAGCCGGGGTCCGGTCGGGGAGGTGCGGCGCGGAGCTCGACCCACCGCGCGAGCTCGGCGCGCAGCACGTCCGTGTCGTGGCGCAGCCCCGGGTTCTCGATGACGCGGTCGATCCCTCGGAGCTCGAGGGTCGCGCGCAGCTCGTCGAGGTCGCGCAGCTCGGCCAGGCTCGGCACGACGACGGCGTACCCGAAGTCGGTGCGCTCGACGAGGCCGTCGGACAGCAGGCGGGACAGCGCCTCGCGCACGGGGGTGCGTGAGACGCCGAACCGTCGGCCGAGCTTGGGCTCGGTGAGCCGTTCGCGGGGGTCGACGCGCCCGTCGAGGATCTCGCCCCGCAGGCGTGCGTACACGGCGTCGCGCAGCGAGGTGGTGGCCCGTTCCGACGCGGTGACGACGTCCGTGCGGGCGCCCGGGTCGTCGGCCCGGGGCCCGGTCCGTGCTCTCACCGTCCGCACTCGCCGTGCCGTCGGTCGCCGGTGGCCACCCACCGCCCCGCGAGCACGGTGCCTACACCGCCATCGCCGCGCGCACGCTGTGCTCGGCGGCCTCGCCGCCCGCGCCGCGGCTCGTCACGCGCCCGGACTGCAGGACGACGTAGTCGCGTGCCGCGCCGAGCGCGAACCCGACGTGCTGCTCGACGAGCAGCACGGACAGCCCGCCCGCATCGGTGAGCGTGAGGATCGCGTCCTCGATCTCCGTGACGACGGACGGCTGGATGCCCTCGGTGGGCTCGTCGAGCACGAGCACGCGCGGGCCGGTGAGGAGGGCGCGCGCGATGGCGAGCTGCTGGCGCTGCCCGCCGGACAGGAGCCCCGCCCGCCGGCCGAGCAGCCCGCGCAGGGCGGGGAACAGGTCGAGCGCCTCGTCGAGGCGGCGCGGCCCCTCGCGCGACGTGTCGGCGACGAGCTGGAGGTTCTCCCGCGCCGTGAGGTCGCCGAACGACTGCTGCCCCTGCGGCACGTACGCGAGACCGCGCCGCACGCGCTGGTGGGTCGGGAGGCGGGTGAGGTCCTCGCCGTCGAGCACGACGCTCCCCGACCGGGCCTTGAGCAGCCCGAGCGCGGTGCGCAGGAGCGTCGTCTTGCCGGCGCCGTTGTGCCCGAGCACGGCGGCGACGCCCCCGGCGGGCACGGTGAGGTCGACGCCGTGGAGCACCATGGTCCGGCCGTAGCCGGCGTGCAGGCCCGTGAGCTCGAGCATCACGCCTCCTTCTCGTCGGTCGTCGGGGCCGACGACGTCGGCGCCGCACCCCGTCGTCGGGCACCGCGGGTCGCGCCCGCGCTGCCGAGGTAGACCTCCTGCACGCGCGGGTCGGCCTGGACCTCGGCGTACGTGCCCTCGGCGAGCACCTGCCCGAGGTGCAGCACGGTCACCGAGGACGCGAACGCCCGCAGGAACTCCATGTCGTGCTCGACGACCACGACGGTCCGCTGGGCGCCGATGCGTCGCAGCAGCTCTCCGGTCTGCTCGCGCTCGGCCTGGCTCATGCCGGCGACGGGCTCGTCGAGGAGCAGCAGCCGCGCGTCCTGGACGAGCAGCATGCCGATCTCGAGCCACTGCTTCTGCCCGTGCGCGAGGATCCCGGCCTGGACGTCGCGCAGGTGGGCGAGCCCGACGGTCTCCAGCGCCTGCTCGACGGCCGCGGGGGTCGAGGACCGGCGGCGCAGCAGCGTGAGCGGGCCCCGGCCGGCGCCGGCCGCGATGTCGAGGTTCTGCAGCACGCTCAGCTCCTCGAAGACGCTCGCGGTCTGGAACGTGCGCCCGACGCCCGCCCGCGCGATGCGGTGCGTCTTCTTCCCGAGGAGCTCGACGCCCCCGAACTGCACCGAGCCGGACGCCGTGGCGAGACCGGTGATCGCGTCGACGATCGTCGTCTTGCCCGCGCCGTTGGGCCCGATGAGGAAGCGCAGGTCGCCCGCGGTGACGGTGAGGTCGACGCCCTGGACGGCGACGAACCCGTCGAACTCGACGCGCAGCCCCCGGACCTGGAGGTAGTCGTGGCGGAAGCGCGAGTCGTCGACGCCGAGGACGGCCTGCGCGGCCTCCAGGTCGAGGCCGTCACCCGCGACGCCGGTCTCGAGGACGGCGGCGCCGAGCGCCTCCAGGTCGGTCGCCGCGGCCGCCGCGTCCGCGGCGGGCTCGGTGGGTCGGGTGGTCATGCGGTCCTCCCGGTGGTCGCGGGGTCGTGGTCGACGGCGGTCGTCCCCGCGGCGGCCGGGCCGCCCGCGGTGGTGCCGCCGCCCGGACGACCGCCCTCCGTCGCGGCGCCGTCCGCCGGGGTGGGGCCTCCGTCGGGCACGGGGGTGGCGCGCGACCGGCGCCATCGCGTGAACAGCTCGGCGAGGCCGCCGGGCAGGAACGCGACGACGAGGATGAACAGCGCGCCCTGCGCGTAGATCCAGCCGGACGGGAACGTCTCGGACAGGCTCGTCTGTGCCCAGCTCACGGCGACGGACCCGAGCACCGGTCCGAGCAGGGTGGCCCGGCCGCCGATCGCGACCCCGATGAGGAAGCCGATCGACGGCACGACCCCCACGTCGGCGGGCGAGACGATCCCGACGATCGGCACGAACAGCGCACCGCCCACGGCGGCCATGAAGGCGGCGACGGCGTACGCGACGACCTTGACCTTCGCGGGGTCGTAGCCGAGGAACCGCACGCGGTTCTCCTGGTCGCGCACGGCGACGAGCAGCTCGCCGAACCGCGACACCATGAGCTGGCGCGCGACCGCGACCATGACGAGGAGGGCCCCGGCGGCGAGGAAGAAGAGCATCCGCTTGTTCACGGGGTCGGCGAGGTCGTACCCGAAGAACGAGCGGAACCCGTTGAGGCCGTTGGTGCCGCCCGTCGTCGCCTGCTGGCCGACGAGGAGGATCGCGAACGCGGCGGCGAGCGCCTGCGAGAGGATCGCGAAGTACGCGCCCCGGACGCGTCGCGTGAAGATGGCGAACCCGAGCAGCGCGGCGAGGCCCGCGGGCACGACCACGATGGCGAGGATCGTCACGACGGGCGACCGGAACGGCTCCCACCAGCCCGGGACCTCGCCCGAGCCGTAGAGCATCATGAAGTCCGGGACGCCGTCCGGCCCGGCGTCCGCGAGCTTGAGGTGCATCGCCATGAGGTACGCACCGAGGCCGAAGAACACGCCCTGGCCGAGCGTGAGCATCCCGCCGCGGCCCCACGCGAGCCCGATGCCGACGGCGACCATGGCGAGGCACAGGAACTTCCCCAGCAGGCCGAGCCGGAACGTGGACAGCGTCGCGGGCGCGACGGCGAACAGCAGGACCGCGGCGACGGCGAACCCGACGACCACGCGGGCGCGCGACGAGCGGTACAGGGCGGCGAGCCGCGACGGCCTGCCTGTCGTGACGGCGGTCATGCGAGGCTCCTCGTCCGGACCGACACGAGGCCCTGGGGTCGCACCTGGAGGAAGACGACGATGACGACGAACACGAGCACCTTGGCGATGCTCGCGGTCGTCGAGTACTCGAAGGTGGCCTGGAGCAGCCCGAGCGCGAACGCGGCGATGACCGTGCCCTTGATCTGCCCGATGCCGCCGGCCACGACGACGAGGAACGCGTCGACGACGTAGCTCGTCCCGAGCGTGGGCCCGATGGACCCGAGCAGGGTGAGCGCGACGCCCGCGATCCCCGCGAGGCCCGAGCCGACGAAGAACGTGAGGCGGTCGGTCGCGCGGGTGGAGACCCCGCTCGCCTCGGCGAGGTCGCGGTTCTGCACGACGGCGCGGATCCGCCGCCCGAGCGGCGTCACCTTGAGCACGACGGCCAGCGCGACGACCGCGACGACGGCGAGCGTCAGGATGAACACGCGCGTCCTCGGGACGGCGAGGCCGAACAGGTCGACCGCGCCGCTCAGCCAGGCGGGGGCGCGCACGTCGACGTTCGGGGCGCCGAACACGTCGCGCGCGACCTGCTGGAGCACGAGCGCGACGCCCCAGGTCACGAGCAGGGTGTCGAGCGGCCGCTCGTACATGCGGTGGATGAGCGTCGCCTCGAGCAGCAGGCCCAGGAGCCCGCCGACGAGGAACCCGAGCGGCAGCGACACGAGGAGCGAGAGCCCGGCGTTCCCGACGACCCCCTGCACGACGAACGCCGTGTAGGCGCCCGCCATCATGAACTCGCCGTGCGCCATGTTGATGACGCCCATCTGACCGAACGTGAGCGCCAGCCCGAGGGCGGCGAGGAGCAGGACCGAGCCGAGGCTCAGGCCCGCGAAGAGCTGCGAGAACAGCACGTCCATGGGCGTTCGTGCCTTCCGGTGGGTGCGGAGGAGGACGGGTGACGTGACCGCCGAGGTGGGGGGCGGGGGTGCGCGTGCCGGGTCGTGGCGGGGCTGGCGGGAGCCCGCGAGGAACGAGCGGGCGGATGGTAGACCCGGCACGCGCACCCCCGGTCCCCGCCGGACTCAGTGGGTCGGGAGCGACGGAGTCGTCAGGAGAGGCCCTCTGCCCAGTCGTAGCCCTCGAGGTACGGGTCGGGCTCGATCGGCTCGTCCGAGCTCCACTCGGTGTAGATGAGGCCGTCGGGGCCGATCTTGCCGATGAGCGCGGTCTTGGCGACGTGGTGGTTGTCCCCGTCCACGGTGACGGAGCCCTCCGGCGCGTCGAAGGTCACGCCGTCGGCGGCCTCCTGGACGTCGGCGACGTCGAACGACTCGGCCTTCTCGACCATGCCCTTCCACAGGTAGAGCGACGTGTACGCGGCCTCCATCGGGTCCGACGTCACGCGGTCGGCGCCGTACTTCGTCTGGAACGCCTCGACGAACGTGGTGTTCTCCGGGCTGTCGATGGTCTGGTAGTAGTTCCAGGCCGTGAGCTGGCCCTCGACGTTCTCGATCCCGACGCCGCCGACCTCCTCCTCGGCGATCGACACCGACACGACGGGCATCGTGTCCGGGCCGAGCCCGGCGTTCTTGTACTCCTTGAAGAACGCGACGTTGGAGTCGCCGTTGAGCGTGTTGAACACGGCGTCGGCCCCGGCGGACCTCACCTTGTTGACGATGGTGGAGAAGTCGGTGTGGCCGAGGGGCGCGTACTCCTCGCCGAGGACCTCGATGCCGTGGGCCTCCGCGTAGGCGTTGATGATCTTGTTCGCGGTGCGGGGGAAGACGTAGTCGGAGCCGACGAGGAAGATCGACGTGACGCCCTGCTCCTTGAGGTAGTCGAGCGCGGGGACGATCTGCTGGTTCGTCGTCGCGCCGGTGTAGAAGATGTTCGGCGACGACTCGAGGCCCTCGTACTGGACGGGGTAGAACAGCAGCGAGTCCTGCGCCTCGAAGACGGGGAGCATCGCCTTGCGCGACGCGGAGGTCCAGCCGCCGAACACCGCGGCGACGCAGTCGCTCGTGATGAGCTTCTCCGCCTTCTCCGCGAAGACGGTGGGCTCGGACTGCCCGTCCTCCTGGACGATCTCGAGCTGCTTGCCGAGCACGCCGCCGTCGGCGTTGATCTCCTCCGCCGCGAGGGCGAGCGAGTCGGCGACGGTCTGCTCGGAGATCGCCATCGTGCCGGAGAGCGAGTTGAGGAAGCCGATCTTGACGGTGTCGCCGGAGGTGTCGACGCAGCTCTCGGCGGCGCTGGTCGTGGAGCCCCCGCCCTCGCCGGCCTCCGTCCTCGCGCCGCACGCGGTGAGCGTGAGCGCGAGCGCGACGAGGGCGGCGGCCGGGGCGAGACGGGTCGTGGCGCGTGAAGGTGTCACGAGGGTCCTTTCAGCGGGTTCTCACAGCGGGGTTCTCGGCGGGTGCCGACGGC
Organism: Cellulosimicrobium sp. MI9406; assembly: GCF_040595865.1. Lineage (NCBI taxonomy): Bacteria > Bacillati > Actinomycetota > Actinomycetes > Micrococcales > Promicromonosporaceae > Cellulosimicrobium > Cellulosimicrobium sp. MI9406. The sequence continues at coordinate 518,471 of NZ_JALIZI010000001.1, read as the reverse complement.
TGCCGGACGGGCGGCCGCTCCTCGCGGGCTCCGGGTACGGGCGCGTATACGGCCGTGCGCCCTGCGCGGTGCCCACGGTCGTCGACGCTAGTGACGGCGTGTTTCGGGCGTTCTGCCCGGGTTGTTAACGGGGCGTGTCAGGCAGTCACGATCCGGTCACGCCGGCCCGGGCGGTGCGACGGCCGGCGGCGCGCAGGCCCGCGCCCAGCACGCCGACGGTCAGCGCGACGACGAGCGCGAGGCCGACGAGCCCTGCTACGCCGACGAAGATCCCGCCGACCTCGCCGTAGTCCGCGAGGGGTGCGCCCGCGAACGCGTGGTCGCGCGCGGCGTCGGCGAACCCGACCGACTCGGCGGTCGCCTCGAGCCCGTCGGGCGTCGCCGCGGCGAACGACGACACGACGACGGCGGCGAGCAGCGCCCCGGTGCCGAGGGCGAGGACGGCGCGCCGCACCGCGGCGACGGGGGCGGACGGCGCGAGCGCGGGGGCCCGGCGGGCCTCGACGGCCGCGACGCCCGGCGCGACGGCGAGCACGAGGCCGACGACGCCGGCCGTGATGAGCGCCTCGCCGAGCCCGACGAGGAGGTGCACGCCGAGCATCTGGCCGACGAGCTCGCCGACCGGGACCGGCACGGTCCCGCCGACGGCGAAGAGGCCTGCGAACACCGCGGCGGACACCGGGACGCTCACGAGCGCGCCGGCGCCGGCGGCGGCCGCGGCGCCCCGGCCGCGCGTCGCGCGGAGCACCCCGCGCGTCACCGCCCAGCCGACGAGCGTCCCGACGACGGCCATGAGGAGCACGTTCGTGCCCAGGGCGGTGAGCCCGCCGTCGGCGAACACGAGCGCCTGCACGAGCAGCACGGCGGTCACGGACAGGACGCCGAGCCACGGCCCGACGAGCGCCGCCGCGAGCGCCCCGCCCATGAGGTGCCCGCTCGTGCCGGCGGCGACGGGGTAGTTGAGCATCTGCACGGCGAAGACGAACCCGGTCGTCGCGGCCGTGAGCGCGACGCGCCGGGGGGTGAGGTCCTCGCGTGCCCGGTACGCGGCGTACCCGACGGCGGCGAGGGACACGACGGCGGTGGTCGCCGACGTGGGATCGTCGAGGAAGTGGTCGGGGACGTGCATGTCAGGCTCCTGTCGTCAGCAGTGCGGTGCGGTGGTCGGGGAGGCCGAGGTCGGGGAGGCCGCGCGTGCCGCGCACGGCCGCCGCCCAGGCGGTGGCGACGCCGTCGGTGCCGGCGTCGTGGGTGCTCGCCCCCAGGTGGCGGACGACGGCGCCCGGGCCGTCGAGGTCGAGCCGCAGGGGGCCGGACGGGGCGGCGGCGTGCGCCGCGGGCGGCCGGGCGCCCAGGCACAGCACCGAGTCGACGACCCGGGCGTCGCCGAGGATGCCGGGCAGCGCCCGGTCGTCGCCGAGGTCGAGGTCCTCGACGAAGAGCTCGCGTGCCGCCCGGGGCGTGCCCCCTGCTTCTGGTGACTCCCGCGGGGCCCCGGTCTCGTCGGTGGCCCGGGTGCGCGAGCGCAGGCGTCCGCCCCGCTCGCCGGTCCGGCCGAGCACGAGCGTCTCGCGGAGCAGCGCGACGGCGCCTCGGCCGAGGCGCACGTCGGTGCGCCGGTCGACGTCGGCCCCGTCCGCGACGACGAACGGCAGGGCGTCCCAGACGAGGAGGCCGTCGTCGTCCACCCGGACGGCGACGTCCCAGGACGCGGACCGGCCGCGCCCGGCGTACGCGACGGTGCCCGACACCTCGACGAGCTCGACCTCGACGCCGCGCCCGACGTGCACCTCGACCCGGACGCGGTCGCCGCCCAGGAGCAGCGCGCGCGTCGCGACGAGCGCGACCCGCACCGTCCCGGGGCTCGTGGACAGCACGCGCGGGCTCAGCGCGCCGGGGCGCAGGTCGCAGCGCACGCGGCCGCCCTCCCGGTACGCCCCGACGCGCGTCACGTCGTCCACGTGCGGCCCGTCGCCCGGGGTCAGCCGCGCCCGGGCGCGGCCACCGGCTCCGCGGCTGCGGCGTCGTGCTCGTGGGCGGGGGAGTGGTCGTCGTGGGCGGGCGAGTGATCGTGCGGGGCGTCGCCCTCGCCGTGGGTGTGGAGGAGCCCGCCGCCGTCCTCGTCGGCGTGGAAGTGGGGCGCCATCGGGCCCGGGTCCTGCGGCACGTGCGCACCGGCCCGGTGCGCCGCGAGCAGCGTCTGCACCCACGTCGTGAGCGTGTCGATCGACTCGCGGTCGAGGCGCGAGAGCGCGAGCACGGGGGCGCCGTCGCGCGCGGCCGTCGCGTCGAGGACCATGCGCGGGACGTCCACCCCCACGTACGGGGCGAGGTCGGTCTTGTTGACGACGAGCAGGTCCGCCCGGGCGATCCCCGGCCCGCCCTTGCGCGCGACGTCGCCGCCCCCGGCGACGTCGAGCACGAAGATCTGCGCGTCGACGAGCGCGGGCGAGAAGGTGGCGGTGAGGTTGTCGCCGCCGGACTCGACGAGCACGACGTCGAGCGGCGCGAAGTCCTCCTCGAGGTCCTCGACGGCGAGGAGGTTGGCGGTGACGTCGTCGCGGATCGCGGTGTGCGGGCACGCGCCGGTCTCGACCGCGCGGATGCGCTCGGGGTCGAGCACGCCCGCGGAGCGCAGGAACCGCGCGTCCTCGTCCGTGTAGATGTCGTTGGTGATGACCCCGAGCCGCAGCACCTCGGACAGCTCGCGGCACAGGAGCGCGATGAGCGAGCTCTTGCCCGTGCCGACGGGGCCGGCGACGCCGAGGCGCAGCGAGCGGGTCGTGGGGGTCGTGGCGGTCGGGGCGTCGGGCAGGTTCTCAGGCACTGAACAGCCTCTCGGTGGTGCGGGCGTGGGTCTCGGCCCACTGCTCGACGAGCGGTGCGCCGTGCGCGGGGATCGCGCGGGGGTCGGTCAGGGGGGCGACGTCGTGGGCGAGCGCGTCGATCGCGGCCTGGGACGCGACGACCCAGCCCGTCGCGACGACCGGGTCGACGGGCTCGAGCTTGAGCGTGGCCGCGGCGACGGTCTGCACGTCCTCGTACCCGACGAGGCGCGCGACCTGCAGCGCGGACAGCCCCGCGCAGGCGGCCGTCACCCCCAGCACCAGGGGGCGCGGTGGCTGCGGCGCCCGGCGGCCCGACGGCGGTCTGTCGGCACCGCCGCGTCCCTCGTCCGCGCGGCGGGCTGCCGCGACGAGCGCCGCCGCCGCGTCGAGCGCGGCGACCGCGGGGTGCCCCGCCCACAGGCGGCGCAGGAGCCGGAGGTAGCCCCGGCCGAGCCGCTGCGACGTCTCGCGGAGCGCGGGCGACGGCGTCCGCGCCGCCCACGCGACCCAGGTGTCGGCGAGGGCGACCGCGGCGGGCGGGGGGTCGTCGTCGGGCGCGAGCGCCGCGTGCCGCGCGACGACGGCGGTCGCGGCCTCGGTGCGCGTGACGGTGGCCAGGCGCGCGCGCACGTAGTCGGGGACGCGCGCGGCGGGCATCCCGGCGCGCAGCGCGGGCTCGAGGCCCGCGGACTGCGTGTGGCCGCCGGTCGGCAGCCGCGCGTCGGCGAGGAGCGCGAGCATGAGCTCGGCGCGCCCGTCGGCGTCGTGGCGGGGGAGGCCGTCCATGTCAGAACAGCGAGTAGAGCTGCGCGAGGGGCAGCCGGTCGGCGGGGGCGGGGACGACGAGCTCGCCGTCGACCTCGATCGCGAAGGACTCGGGGTCGATGTCGATCCGGGGCAGGTAGTCGTTGTTCCGCATCTGCGCCTTCCCGACGTCGCGCGTCCCGGCCACCGGCAGGAGCGTCCGGGCGAGGCCGAGCCGCTCCGCGAGGCCGTCGTCGAGCGCGGCGGGCGACACGAACGACACGGACACGTCGGCCCCGATCGCGTCGGCGAGCGCGGGCCGCATGAGCACGGGCTGCGGCGACGGGATGGACGCGTTGGGGTCGCCGAGCGCGCCCCACACGAGCGCGCCGCCCTTCATGACGACGCTCGGCCGCACGCCGAACAGCTTCGGCTCCCACAGCACCAGGTCGGCGAGCTTGCCGGGCTCGACGGACCCGACGTGCGCGTCGATCCCGTGCGCGACGGCCGGGTTGATCGTGTACTTGGCGACGTAGCGCCGGGCGCGCAGGTTGTCGGCAGGCAGGACGGGCCCGGGCGCGCCGCCCGGGTGCGGGCCGCGCCGCGCCTTCATGACGTGCGCCACCTGCCACGTCCGCGTCACGACCTCGCCGATGCGCCCCATGGCCTGGGCGTCGGACGACGTGATCGAGATGGCGCCGAGGTCGTGCAGCACGTCCTCGGCGGCGATCGTGGTCCCGCGGATGCGCGACTCGGCGAACGCGAGGTCCTCCGCCACCTGCGGGTTGAGGTGGTGGCACACCATGAGCATGTCCAGGTGCTCGGCGACGGTGTTCACCGTGTGCGGGAGGGTGGGGTTCGTCGAGCCAGGGATGACGTTCGGGTGGCTCGCGACGGTGAGGATGTCGGGCGCGTGCCCGCCGCCCGCGCCCTCCGCGTGGAAGGCATGGATCGAGCGGCCGCCGATCGCCCGGAGCGTCGACTCGACGAACCCCGCCTCGTTGAGCGAGTCGGAGTGGAGCGCGACCTGCAGGCCCCAGTCGTCGGCGGCCCGGAGCGCGGCGTCGATCGCCGCGGGCGTCGACCCCCAGTCCTCGTGCACCTTGTAGCCGCCCGCGCCGGCCATCGCCTGCTCGCGCAGACCCTCGGCGCTCACGGTGTTCCCCTTGCCGAGCAGCAGGACGTTCACGGGGAGCCGGTCGAGCGAGCGGTGGATCGCCTCCAGGTGCCAGGCGCCGGGCGTGACCGTCGTGGCCTTCGTGCCCTCGCTCGGGCCGGTGCCGCCGCCCGCGACCGTCGTGATGCCCGTGGCGAGCGCCTCGACGACCTGCGACGGCGAGATGAGGTGCACGTGCGAGTCGATGCCGCCCGCGGTGAGGATCCTGCCCTCGCCGCTCACGACGTCCGTGCTCGGGCCGATGTGCAGGTCGGGGTGCACGCCGTCCGCGACGTCGGGGTTGCCCGCGCGGCCGAGCGCGACGATCCGCCCGTCGCGGACGCCGACGTCCGTCTTGACGACGCCCCACCAGTCCAGCACGACGGCGTTGGTGATCACCGTGTCGAGCGCGCCCTCGGCGCGGGTCGTCGTGCCCTGGGCCATCGACTCGCGGATCGACTTCCCGCCGCCGAACACGACCTCCTCGCCCCCGAAGGTGCGGTCCTCCTCGACCTCGATCCACAGGTCCGTGTCGCCGAGGCGCACCTGGTCGCCCGTCGTCGGGCCGTAGAGCGCGACGTAGCGCTCGCGGGAGATCGCGACCATGCGTCAGTCCTCCTCGGGTGCGGTGGGGTCCAGGGCGCCGCCGTCGGGCTTGCCGCGCTGGAGACCGGGAACGCGTCGTCGGCCGCGCAGCGCGACGGCGTGGACCTCGGCGGACGCGCCGGGCTCGAACCGCCGCGACGTGCCGGACGGCACGTCCAGCCGGAAGCCGTGCGCCGCCGCGCGGTCGAGGTCGAGCGCCGCGTTGGCGTCGGGCAGGTGGAGGTGGGAGCCGATCTGCACGGGCCGGTCGCCCGTGTTCGTCACGACGAGGGTCACGCGCTCGTCGTCCGAGCGGTCGGCGTTGAGGACGAGCGGCACGTCCTCCGCGCCCTCCCGGAGCCGGATCGCGCCCGGTCCCGAGGTGCTGATGCCTGCCATGCCTCGCCGTCCTCTCGTCGTGCGTCGCGTCGCCGGGACCGGCTCAGGCGATGGGCTGGTGGATGGTGACGAGCTTGCGCCCGTCGGGGAACGTCGCCTCGACCTGGACGTCGGGCAGCATCTCCGCGACGCCCTCCATCACCTCGTCGCGGCCCAGCACGGCGCGCCCGGAGACCATGAGCTCCTCCACGGCGGCCCCCTCGCGGGCCCGCTCGATCACCCACGTCGCCAGGAGGGCGACCGTCTCCGGGTAGTTGAGCAGGACGCCGCGCTCGCGCCGGTCGCGGGCGACCATGCCCGCGACGGCGAGCAGCAGCTTCTCGGTGTCGGCGGGCGTCAGGTGCATGGCGGCGATCCTGTCGCGCCCGCGTTTCCGGCGTGTATACCCCGCGTTATACGTTCGTGTACCCGCTCCGCGCGGGCCGCCGCCCGCCACGCCTCCGCCGTCGTGCGCCGGCTCCGGGCGAGCCGTTGACCCCTGCTCGACCGAGGGCTACTCTCTCCGCCCCCATTCGGAAAGTTCGGCCGAAATTTCGGGGCCGCGACACGAAGGAGTGCCTGATGGATGGATCGACCGACCGCGCGTGCGAGACGACGCGGCGCCGACGCAGGGCGACGGGCCTCGTCGCCGGTGGGCTCGTCGGCGGGCTGGCGCTCGCGGCGGGCCTCGCCGTCCCGGCCGCGGCCGAGAGCGCCCCGGCCACCGCCGAGGGCGCACCGCGCACGGCGAGCGTCCCGGCGACGGCGACGTCCGCCGTCGGGCAGCCCGCCCTGACGGGCGCGCAGCGCGCGACGCTGGAGACGTACCTGGAGGACACGTACACCTCGCTGGAGGCCATGACCGACGAGGAGACCGGCCTGCCCGCGGACAACATCGAGGGCGACCTGGACCCGGCGTCGAGCAGCGCGTACACGTCGCCGACGAACATCGGCGGCTGGCTGTGGTCCACCGTCGTGGCGCGCGACCTGGGCCTGGTCGACGAGGCCGAGGCGCGCGAGCGCCTCGCGACGACGATCGACACGGTCGCGTCCCTCGACCGGCACGACGCGAGCGGCATGTTCTACAACTGGTACGACCCGGCGACGGGCGACCGGGTCGAGACGTGGCCGGACGACGGCAACCCGGTGCACCAGTTCCTCAGCTCGGTGGACAACGGCTGGCTCGCCGCGGGCCTGCGCGTCGTCGCGGAGGCGGAGCCGAGCCTCGCGGAGGAGGCGCTGGCCGTCTACGACGGCATGCACTTCGGTGCGTTCTACAACGCGGAGGCGCGGCCGGACCTCGGCGTCGGGCTGCTGCGCGGCGGGTTCTGGGACGAGGAGCCGCCCGGGTGCTCGGTCGCCGGGGACTACCTCGGCACGGGGACCGACGTCTACTACACGTGCCACAACTACGACACGACGGTCTCGGAGACGCGCATCGCGACCTACCTCGGCATCGCCGAGGGCGAGGTGCCGCCGGAGGCCTACTACGCGAGCTACCGGACGTTCCCGGACACGTGCGACTGGTCGTGGCAGGAGCAGAAGCCGATCGGCGAGACGCGCGAGCACCTGGGCGTCCCGGTGTTCGAGGGGGCGTACCGCTACCGCGACCTCGCGGTCGTGCCGGGCTGGGGCGGCTCGATGTTCGAGGCGCTCATGCCGGACATGCTCGTCCCCGAGGCGGAGTGGGGCCCGACGTCGTGGGGCGTCAACCACCCGCTCGTGGTGCGCGCGCACAAGGAGCACGGCCTCGACGAGGCCGGGTACGGGGCCTGGGGCTTCTCGCCCGCGAGCAACCCCTTCGGCGGGTACGCGGAGTACGGCGTCGACGCGATCGGCCTGCGCTCCGACGGCTACCTGTCCGACGGCGAGACCGACGTCGACCTCGGCTTCGAGGGCTGCCGCGAGGCCACGAACCCGGCGCCGGAGTTCGGTGACGGCGTCGTGACGCCGCACGCGTCGTTCCTCGGGCTCGCGTACGACACCGAGGGCGTGCTCGACAACCTGGCCCACCTCGCGGACGACCTCGACGCGTACGGGCCGGGCGGGTTCTACGACTCCGTCGCGGTCCGCTCGGGCACGGTCGCCGAGCGCTACCTGTCGCTCGACCAGGCGATGATCGTCGCCGCGATCGGCAACGTCCTCGACGACTCGCGCCTCAAGGACTACTTCGTCGACGACCGGCTCGAGCAGGCGCTGCGCCCGCTCATGGAGGCGGAGACGTTCTCGGCCGTCGCCGACCTCACGCCCGGCGTGGGCGCCGACGTCGAGGTCGAGGCGCGCTGCCTCGGCAACCGGGCGGCCGTCGCGGTGCGCGCCACCAGCACGTCCGACGGCCGCGCGACCGTCGAGCTCGCCACCCCGTACGGGACGCGGTCGTACGACGACGTCGCCCCCCACCGCAGCACCTACCGAGCGTTCTCGGCGCGCACGGCGGAGATCCCGTCGGGCACCGCGACCGTGACGGTGACGTCCGACGACGGCGCGACCGTCCAGGAGCTGCCGTACCGCTACGCGGGCGTCTCCTGCGGCTGACCCCACGCACCGCGGCCGACCGCCGTGCCGCGCGCGTCAGGCGCGCGGCGCGGCGGTCGACGCGCGCACGACGAGACTCGTCGCGAGCTCCGTGCGCAGGGTGCGGCCGCTCGCGCTGCGTGCCCGGTGCACGAGCGCGACGGCCGAGGCGCCCATCTCGACGAGCGGCTGGCGCACCGTGGTGAGCGGGGGGTCGGTCCAGGGCGCGACGGGCAGGTCGTCGAACCCGACGAGCGAGACGTCGTCCGGCACGGAGCGACCCGCCTCGCGCAGCGCCCGCAGCGCGCCGAGCGCGGTGTCGTCGCTGCACGCGAAGATCGCCGTCGGGGCGTCGTCGAGGGCGAGCAGCCGCTGCGTCTCCTCGTAGCCCGCGGCGACCCCGTAGGTGCTCAGGCGCACGAGGTCGTCGTCGACGGGCACGTCCGCCTGGATGAGCGCGGCGCGGTAGCCCGCGAGGCGGGCGAGCGCGTTGTCCTGCTCGGGGACGCCGGTGATCGTCGCGATGCGTCGGTGCCCCAGGGCGAGCAGGTGCGCCGTCGCCTCGAGCGCGCCCTGGAAGTTGGCCGCGCCGACGCTGAGCACGTCCTCGGGCGGACGGCGGCGCGGGTCGACGACGACGAGAGGCACCCCGGCCGTGGCGAGCGCGGCGCGCGCCTCGGCGTCGGGCACGGCGACGACGCTCACGAGACCGTCCGTGCCCCGGGCGAGCGCGTGCCGGACCCACGCCCCGCAGTCGTCGGGGTCCAGCTCGACGGACAGCACGACGTCGAGCCCGAGGCGCCGCGCCTCGGCCACCGCCCCGCGCACGACCGCCTCGGACCACGGGCCCTCGAAGTCGACGATCCGGACGTCGACGAGCCCCGTCCGCCGGGACGTGGGGGGCCGGATCTCGTAGCCGTGCCGCCGCAGGACCTCCGCGACCCGTTCGCGCGTCGCCGCCGAGACGTCCGGGCGCGCGTTGAGCACCTTCGACACCGTGGGGACGGACACCCCGGCGTCGGCCGCGACCCGGGCGAGGGGGACGCCCTGCCGACCCGGCTGCGACGCTGCCATCCGAGCCCTCCGTCCCTCGTGCGACCCGCGGCCGGTCCGGCCGGGGGAGCGTGCCCCGACTCCGGATCGTAGCGAGGCCCCGGGTCGCGACCGGGCCTGGCACGGACGACGACGGCCCGGCCGGGACCGCGAGGTCCGGACCGGGCCGCCGTGCGTGCGGTCAGTCGTCGAGCGAGACGGTCCCGCGGGCGACGCCGCCGAGCCAGCCGAGGCTGGGCTTGGGCGTGCGCTCGAAGGTCTCCGGGTCCCACGCGACGAGCCCGAACGTCGGGGCGAACGAGCCCCACTCGTAGTTGTCGAGCAGCGACCAGTGCAGGTAGCCGAGCAGCGGGAGGCCCGCCTCCATCTCGGCGTGCAGCGCGCGCAGGGCGTCGCGCGTGTAGTCGATGCGGCGCGCGTCGTCCGCCGTCGCGATGCCGTTCTCCGAGACGAGGACCGGCAGGCCGGTGATCTCGTGCCCGAGGCGCGCGGCCTCCGCGATGGCGGCCGGGTAGTACTCCCACCCGGTGAGCGTCTTCTCGGAGTCCTCCGGGGCGGGCAGCGGCCCGTCCACGGTGATGCGCGTGCGCGTGTAGGCCTGGACGGCGACGAAGTCGTCGCCGCGCGAGGCCTCGAGGAAGACGGTCTCGCGCGGGTAGGCGTACTCGCGCAGGACCTCCTCGGCGCCGGGGTCGGCGAAGAACTGCTGCGGCGCGACGGGCCACCCGACGGGCACCCCGACGGTCCGCACGAGCTCCACGGCCCGGCGGTGCGCGGCGATGAGGTGCTCGGTCGCGACCGGGTCGGGCGCGTGCATCGTGCCGGCCTGGAGCTGCTCGGTGCCCTTGGCGGCCGTGATCATCATCGCGAGGATGTTCGGCTCGTTGATGGTGAACACGTGCGACGCGCGGTCGAGCAGCGGCAGCACGTGCTCGACGTACCGCGCGAACCGCTCGACGGACCGCGGGTCGGTCCAGCCGCCGTCCTCCGCGAACCAGCGCGGCGACGTGAAGTGGTGCAGCGTGACGAGCGGCGTGACCCCGTGCTCGAGGCAGCAGTCGATCATGCGGCGGTAGTGGTCGACCTCGGCCCGCGAGAAGCGGCCCTCGGCCGGCTCGATGCGCGCCCACTCGATCGAGAACCGGTACGAGGTGAGCCCGGACTCGGCCAGCAGCCGGATGTCGTCGGCGTACCGGTGGTAGGAGTCGGCGGCGTCGCCCGACGGCTCGGCGAGGGTCGAGGCCGGGTCGACCTCGCGCGCCCACCAGTCGCTGTTGACGTTGTTGCCCTCGATCTGGTGGGCCGCCGTGGCGGCGCCCCAGACGAAGGACTCGGGGAAGGTGATCGACACAGGCTCTCCTCGTCGGTCGCCGGTCACTTGATGCCGGTCATGGCGATGCCCTGCACGAAGTAGCGCTGCAGGAACAGGAACAGGATGAGGATCGGCGTCACGACGAGCACGGACCCGGCCATGAGCAGGCCGTAGTAGGTGCCGTTCGAGCCGACCGAGTACAGCGAGAGCGCGACGGGGAGGGTGTACATGTTCTCCGTCTGCGCGACGACCAGGGGCCACAGGAAGTTGTTCCACGACCCGAGGAACGTGAGGATGCTCAGCGTCGCGAGCGGCGGCCCGCACTGGGGGAGCACGATCCGGAAGAAGACCCGGAACTCGCCCGCGCCGTCGATCCGGGCGGCCTCGATGAGCGCGTCCGGGATGCCGAGCATGAACTGCCGCATGAGGAACACGCCGAGCGGGCCGGCGAGGAACGGCAGGATGAGCGCCGGGTAGGTGTTGACGAGCCCCATGTTGGACACGAGCACGAACATCGGCACGAGCGTGACGACGCCCGGGACCATGAGCGTGAGCATGACGAGCGCGAACAGCACCTTCTTGCCGGGGAACTGCATCTTCGCGAGGGCGTAGCCGACCATCGAGCAGAAGACGATGTTGCCGAGCACCACGGCGACGGCGACGACGATCGAGTTGGTGAAGTACTGCCCGTAGTTGAGCTGGGACAGCCACCGCTCGTAGTTGTCGAGCGTCGGGTTCTCGGGCCACCAGGTGATGGGCCGCTGCAGGAGCTCGCCCTGCGTCTTGAAGCTGCCGAGCGCCATCCAGATGAACGGCATGAGCGTCAGGAGCAGCCCGACGACGAGCGCGGTGTACGTGGCGCCGCGCGACCAGCGGATCGGGCGTCGTGCTCGACGGCGCGGCGCGCCCTCCGGAGCCGACGTCGCGGAGGGGGTCCGCGAGGACGTGACGGTCATGTCAATCCTCCTTCGACCGCAGCAGGCGGAACTGGACGGCGGCGAGGGCGGCGATCAGCGCGAAGAGCACGTACGCGGCTGCGGAGGCGAACGCGTAGTTGCCGTACCCGAACTGGTTGTAGACGTAGTAGCTGATGGTCAGCGTCGAGTTGACCGGGCCGCCCTTGGTCATGACGAAGGGCTCCTCGAACACCTGGAGGAAGCCGACCGACAGCAGCACCGCGCCGAGCAGCAGCGTCGGGCGCATCAGCGGGACCGTGATGGAGCGGAAGCGCCGCCACGAGCCGGCGCCGTCGACCTCGGCCGCCTCGTAGACGTCGCGCGGGATCGCCTGCAGGCCGGCCAGGAAGATGATCATGAGCGTGCCCATGTTGCGCCACGCGGCCATGAGGATGATCGACGGCATCGCCCACGTGCTGTCGTTGAGCCAGTCGGGACCGTCGATCCCGACCCAGCCGAGCACGGTGTTGACGAGGCCCGAGTCCTGGAGGATGAACCGCCAGACGACCGCCACGGCGACGATCGACGTCACGACAGGCGTGTAGAAGCCGACGCGGAAGACGCTGCGGAACTTCTCGATGCCCGAGTTGAGCGCGACGGCCAGGGCGAGGCCGAGCACCATCGTCAGCGGGATGCCGACGAGGACGAAGTAGAAGGTGTTGACCAGCGCCTTGCGGAACAGCTCGTCCTGGAAGACGCCGGTGAAGTTCTCGATCCCGACGAAGTTCACCGCGAACGGGGTCTTGATGTCACGGATCGTGAGGTCCGAGAACGACATCCCGAACGACGCGAGCAGCGGCCCCAGCATGAAGACCGTGAAGACCGCGACGAACGGGAGCGCGAACAGCCAGGCGACGAGCGCTTGCCGTCGCCGGTGGACGGCGCCGGCCGTACGCCGGCGCCGTCCCTCGGTGGTGGTGGTCATGACTGACGGGCCCTGTTACCAGCCGAGCCCGAGCGTGTCGGCCTTGGCCTGGATGGCCTTCGCCGCGTCCTCGGAGGACACCTGACCGTTCGCGACCTTCTCGGCCTCGGTCTCGATGGTGGCCGAGAGCTCGTCCCAGCTCGGGACGGTCGGCGGGGCGATCGTGTTCTCGAGCTGCTCCTGGAGCACCTGGGTGCGGGGGTTCGAGGTGAGCGCCTCGTAGTCCCACGCGCTGTTCAGCGCGGGCAGGTCGCTCGTCGCGTCGAACCACGCCTGCTGCGTCTCGGGCTCGGAGAGCCAGCGGATGAGCTTCCAGGCGCCGTCGGCGTTCTTGGCCTCCGCGAAGACGCCGAGGTGCGCGCCGCCGATGTAGGAGTCGTTGTTGGCGGAGCCGGCGGGCACGGGCACGGTGGCCACGTTCTGCTCGACCCAGTCCTCGCCCTGGAGGTCGGCGAGCACGTTGACCATCCACGGGCCGGAGATGAACGCCGGGTCGGAGCCGTCGACGAACGCGCTGTTCTGCGAGTCGCCGTAGCCGGACAGCGGCGACAGGCCCTCGGTGAAGAAGGACGCGTAGTAGTCGAGCGCGTCGACCATGGCCTGGTTGTCGAGGTCGAACCCGTCGCCGGCCTCGTTGAGGACGGAGCCGCCGGCCTGCGAGTAGAACGGCAGGATGACCTGCGTCGAGTCCTCGGCGTCGCCCATCGGGAGCTGGAGGCCGTAGGTCGAGCCGTTGGCCTTCATGGCCTCCGCGAACGCGGTGAGCTCCTCCCAGCTGGTGGGAGCCTCGACGCCCGCGGCCTTGGCGAGGTCGGAGCGGTAGTACAGGACGCGCGTCTCGACGTACCACGGCACGCCGTACGCGACGCCGTCGGCGACGGTCGAGGCGGCGGCGCCCTCGACGAAGTCGTCGTTGTCGACGAGGCCCTCGGGGACGGGGGCGAGGCCGCCGGTCGCGACCATCGTCGGCATGAAGGACGAGCCGATCATGATCGCGTCGGGCACGGTGCCCGCGGCGACGGCGGTCTGGAACTTCGTCATGACGTCGGCCCACGGGATCGTGGTGACCTCGACGTTCGCGTCGGGGTTCTCCTCCGTGAAGCCCTGGACGAAGTCGGGCAGCTTCTCGCCCTCCTCACCCATCGCCCAGATCGTGATGTCACCCTCCGCGGGCGCGTCGTCCACCGTCGTGGTGGATCCGGCGCTGGTCTCACCACCCGTGGAGTCGTCGTCCGCGCGACCGCACGCGGTCAGGGCCAGGAGTCCGACGACGCCGATGGCGACCGCCTTGCGTCCGAGCTTCATGAGCAATCCTCCTCATCGAGCAGTCGGCTCGTCCGTGTGAGCCGCTGTGGAAACTACCTTAGCGTGCGCTCGGTTAGTATTTTCAACCGGGGCGTCCAGGCCGTACCGTTGGCGCCGACAGACCTGCCGAAGGAGACGGTGATGAACGAGAGCGACCCCGCAGGTGGCGGCGCCACGACGGGGACGGCCGGGGGCCCGGGGACGACGACCGCGACGGGCGCTCGCGGCACGACGGCGGCGGGCCTCCCCGACCGCCGCATCGTCCGCGGCGAGCAGCGCCGCCGCGAGATCCTCCGCACGGCGGTCGAGGTGTTCGGCGAGCAGGGCTTCCGCGGGAGCTCGCTGCGCGAGATCGCGGCCCGCGTGGGCATCTCCGAGGCCGGGCTGCTGCACCACTTCGGCAGCAAGGCCGGTCTCCTCACGGCGACCCTGGAGGAGCGCGACCGGCGCGACCGGGTGCGCCGCGGCGAGGACGAGGCCGCCGGCGCCGACCTGCTGACGACCATCCGCGACCAGGTGCGCCGCAACGCCGAGACGCCCGGCCTCGTGTCCCTCCACGTGGTGGTCGCCGCCGAGGCGACCGACGCGACCCACCCCGCGCACGACGTCGTCCGCGACCGCTACCGCGCGCTGCGCCACCAGGACGACACTCGCTTCCAGGACGCCGTCGCCCGGGGCGAGCTGCGCCCCGAGGTCGACCCGGCCGCGATCGGCCAGCTCTTCTCCGCCGTCATGGACGGCCTGCAGCTCCAGTGGCTGCTCGACCCCGACAACGTCGACATGGTCGCCCTCTTCGACCAGTTCCTCGCGCTGCTGCGCCCCGACGGCACGTCGCCCGCAGCACCCGAGCCCCGCACCACCGAGCAGGAGACCGCGTGACCCTCACCGCGACCGAGACCCCCGCCCGCGCCACGCTCACCTCGAGCGGACTGACCGTCGAGCTCACCGGCGGCGGCGACGTGCGCGCCGTCAGCACGGACGGCCTGCTCGTGAACCAGTACCTGCCGGGCGAGCACGACCGCATGCCCGGCGGCATCCTGCTGCGCGCCACGCGCCCGGACGGCACGGTCGAGGTCGCGCGCCTCACCGGCTCGGCCCCCGCCGTCACGGCGGTCGAGGTCGGCGCCGACCGCGTCGTGTGGTCGGGCGCCGCGCTCGGGCTCGCCACGCGCGTCGCGCTGACGCTCGACGGGCGCGCGCTCGTCTGGCGCGTCGACCTCACGGCCGGCCCCGCGACGGACGACGGGACGCGCTACGACGTCGTGCACGCGCAGGACCTCGCGCTCGCGCCGCCCGCCGCGGCGCTGTCGAGCGAGCCGTACGTGTGCCAGTACCTGCTGCACCGCGCGCTCGAGCACCCCGACGCCGGGACCGTGCTCGTCAGCCGGCAGACCATGTCCGCGCAGCCGCGCCTCCCGCTCGCGGTCGCGTTCCTCGTCGAGGGCGCCGTCGCGCACCTCACCGACTCGCTCCAGGTCTTCACCGCGCGCTCGCGGCGCGACGGGCTGCCGCACGGCCTGCTCGGCCCCGTGCAGCCGGGCGTGCTCCAGTACGAGTACGCGATGCCGACGCTCGTCTCGCGCCCGCTCGACCTCTCGACCGGGACCGCGGTCGTGCACGCCGTGACCGTGGTCGACGCCGACGCGCCCGGGCCGCTCGCGGCCCACCTCGACGAGGTGTCCGGCTGGGCCGCCGCCGCGGTCGCCGCCGCGGCCGCCGAGCGCCCGACCGCGCGCTTCACGCCCTCCGCCTCCGCGCTGCGCGACGCGCCGCTCCTCGCGGGCGACGAGCTCGGCGAGGCCGGGCTGCTCGCCGCCGTCGGCCTCGCTGCCGACGACGTGCTCCTGCCCGAGCGCGACGCCGACGGCACGCTCCTGTCGTTCTTCACCGCGACGGGGACGCACGTCGTCGACGCGCGCAAGGACACCGTGACCGAGCGCTCGCACGGGCACGTGCTCAAGGCGGGCGACGACGTGCTGCCCACGGACGACGTCCTCTCCACGACGGCGTTCGCGCCCGGCGTCTTCGCGTCGCACGTCGTGCTCGGCAACACCACGGCGAACCGCCTCGCGACCGTGCACCGCCACCACCTCAACCTCCTGCGCAGCAGCGGCCTGCGCGTGCTCGTCGACGACGGCCGCGGGCCCCGGCTCCTCGGCCTGCCGTCCGCGCTCGTGCTCGACGTCGGCGGCGTCCGCTGGCTCTACGAGACGCCGCTCGGGCGGGTCGACGTGCGGACCGTCGCGCACGACCGCGAGAACCGCATCGACGTCGCCGTGCGCTGCGAGCGCCCGCTGCACGTCACCGCGACCCTCGAGCTCGAGGACGAGGCCGGCGGCTGGCTCGCCGAGCACGTCCCCGCGGCCCCGGGCGACGCCGTCGTGGTGCGGCCCGTGCCGGGCGGCGACGTCGACGCGCACTACCCGGACCTGCGGTACGCCCTGGCGTCGTCCGCGCGGCTCGTCGTCGAGGAGGACGGTTCGGAGGCCGGCGCCGGGGGCGCCGCGTCCGGCACGACCCGCCGCCTCACGAGCACGACCGGCACCGGGTCGCTCACGCTCGCCCTCACCGGCTCGCTGCGCGGGACCGACGCCGCGCTCGGCCTCCTCGCGGGTGCGCACGACCCCCTGGCGGACGTCGACGCGACCCTCGCGCGCCACGTCGAGACCGTCCGTGGCGTCGTGCGGGGGCTGCGGTTCGCGCCGCACGCGACGGTCGAGACGCAGGAGCTCGACCTCCTCGTGCCCTGGTACGCGCACGACGCGCTGATCCACTTCCTCGTGCCGCACGGCCTGGAGCAGTACTCGGGCGCGGCGTGGGGCACGCGCGACGTGTGCCAGGGCCCGTTCGAGCTCGCGCTCGCGGGCGGGCGCCACGACGTCGCGCGCGAGATCGTGCTGCGCGTCCTGGCCCACCAGCACACGTGGGGCGAGTTCCCGCAGTGGTTCATGTTCGACGCCTACGCGGAGCGGTACAACGACTCCTCGCACGGCGACGTCGTCGTGTGGCCGCTGTTCGCGCTCGCCCAGTACCTGGAGGCGAGCGGCGACCTCGCCGTGCTCGACGAGCACGTCCCGTTCTGGGACCACGAGCAGCGCCGCCCGGCCGCCTCGGGGCCCGACGCCGCGGCGACGGTCCGCGACCACGTGGCCCGCCTGCTCGACCACCTCGACCGCGACCGCCTGCCCGGCACCGCCCTGCCCGCCTACGGCGAGGGCGACTGGGACGACACGCTGCAGCCCGCCGACCCGCGGATGCGCACCGACCTGGCGTCGACGTGGACCTCCGCGCTGCTCGTGCAGGCCGCGGAGCTGCTCGCCCGCACGACCGTCGGCCGCGACGACCTCGCCGCGCTCTCCGGGCGCGCGGGCGCGCTCGCGGCGGAGGTCCGCGCAGACCTGCGCGAGCGCGCCCTCGTGGACGGCGTCCTCGCCGGGTACGTGCGCCACGGCGCCGACGGCGACGAGCTCGTCATCCACCCGTCGGACACCGTCTCCGGGATGCGGTACCGCCTCATCCCCATGACGCAGTCGATCATCGCGGGCATCCTCACGCCCGAGGAGGCCGCGGACCACGAGCGCCTCGTGCTGGAGCACCTGCACTTCCCCGACGGCGTGCGCCTCATGGACCACCCGGCCGCGTTCGACGAGGGCGTGCCGCACACGTTCCTGCGCGCCGAGCAGGCCGCGAACGTCGGCCGCGAGATCGGGCTGATGTACGTGCACGCGCACATCCGCTACGTCGAGGCGCTCGCGGCCCTGGGCCGCGGCCGCGCGCTCGACGAGCTGCTGCGCATCAGCCCGGTCGACCTCGGCCGGCGCCTCGCGCACGCCGCCCCGCGCCAGCGCAACGCCTACTTCTCGTCGAGCGACGCGGACTTCCCCGACCGCGAGAGCTTCGCGCGCGACTTCGACGGGCTCCGCGACGGCAGCGTCGGGGTGCGCGGCGGGTGGCGCGTGTACTCCAGCGGCCCCGGCATCTACCTGCGCCAGCTCGTCCAGGGCGTCCTCGGGCTGACCGAGCGCGGCGGGGAGATCGTCGTCGACCCGGTGCTGCCCGCGGCGGCGGACGGCCTCGCCGTCGACCTGGACCTCGGCGGCCGCACGCGCCGCGTGGCCTACCGCGTCACGGCGACCGGGGACGGCGTGCAGGTGCGCGCCGGGAGCGGCCCGGACGCGCTCGCGCCCGTGCCGATGACCGCGCGCACCGGCGACTACCGGCAGCGCGGCGTCGTCGTCGCGACGCGCGACCTCGGGGACGCCGCGCACGTCGAGGTCACGGTGCCCGCCGGGTCGTAGGCCCGGCCGCCGGTCAGGTGCAGTCGACGCCCTCGTAGGGCGTCTCGACGACCACGGGGCCGGCGGCGCCGGGGACCGTGAGCGTCGCGGTCCCCGCGTCGACCGACGCCGCACGGGCGCTGAACGCGCGGTACGCGTTGCGCCCCGGCGCCACGGCGTCGAACGTGCGCTCGCCGGCGGGCGTGCCGAGCGTGACGTCGAGCGGGACGCTCCCGACGTTCTCGGCGCGGACGGCGACGTGCGCCGTCCCGCCGAGGCACCGCGCGTCGGCCTCGACGTGGACGGGCGGCAGCTCGCGGACCCGCACCTCGCGGAACGACACGACGTCCGGCGCGGAGCCGTGCGCCTGCAGGCCGACGTACCCGACGAGCCCGCGCGAGCTCGAGTCCGGGTCGAGCGGACGGTCGGGGAACGGCACGCCCGGCAGGTTCTCGTACTCGTTGATGACCACGCCGTCGCGGATCACCGTGTAGTGCTGCCCGACGACGCGCACCTCCAGCTCGTTCCACGTGCCCTTCGCGGTGGGCCGGGCCTCGTCGAGGCCGAGGTCGGCGAACCCGTAGACCGAGCCCGTCTTGCGGGGGTCGTTCGAGCCGCCCTCGGGGGAGTCGTTGACCTGGATCTCGTGGCCGCAGTTGACCGCGATCCACGACAGGTTGCCCGTCTCGTTGCCGTTGAACGTCGTCGGGCAGCCCTCGACCGGACCGGACAGGTCGGGGAACCGCACCTGGATCCCGCTGTTCGCGCGCGCGTCACCGGGGGCGTCGTCGCGGAACTCGACCACCATCGAGAAGTCGCCGTACTGACGCACCGGGTACCAGAGGGTCCCGAACCCGCCGCCCGCTCCGGCGCGGCTGCGCACCGTGCCGTCGTCGAGACGGTCGAACCCGCCGTCGCCCGCGTACTCCCACGCGTCGAACGACTCCGGGGTGCCGTCGAGGATCACCTCGTAGCCGTCGTCGGCGGGTGCCGCGGTGGGCACGACCGCCGCGGCGGGCGCCGCGAGCGCGATGCCCGCGGCCAGGGCCGTCGCCCCGGCGAGCCGGGCGCGGCGCACCCTGCCCTGGGTCGCGCGGGCGGGGGTACGGGTGGTGCTCGTCATCGGAACTCCCTCGTTCGACGCGGTCCCGTCCACCCTCGCACGGTCCGCGCGGGCTCTCAACGGCACCCGGGCCGGTGCGAGAATCGACGCGTGGCCGGAGCCGAGGAGCGAGTGCTGGAGTCCGCGCGGGTCGCGTCCCGGCTGCGGGACGAGATCCTCGACGGCGTGCGCGAGCCCGGCTCGCGCCTCGTCGAGCGCGACCTCGCCGCCGGGTTCGGCGTGAGCCGCATCCCCGTGCGCGACGCGCTCAAGGTCCTGGAGGGGGAGGGGCTCGTCGCGCTGCGCCCGCACACGTGGGCCGTCGTGCGGGCGTTCACCGACGCCGACCTCGCCGACCTGGACGAGGTCCGCACCGTGCTCGAGCCGCTCGCGTTCCGCCTCGCCGCCGAGCGCCACGAGCCGGCGGGGCTGGAGCGCCTGCGCGCGGCGCTCGACCGCGAGCAGGAGGGCGCGCGCTCCGCCGACCCCGTGGGGTCGCGCCGCTCGGCCGCCGACTTCCACGAGATCGTCACGGCGCTCGCGGGCAACCGGCTGCTCGACGACATGATGCAGGGCATCCGCAGCCGGATGCGCTGGGCGCTGTCGCAGCACGACGACCTCGCCGACGTCACCGACGAGCACGTGGCGCTGTTCGACGCGGTGCGCGCCCGGGACGGCGACCGGGCCGCAGAGCTCGCCGCGGCGCACGTCGAGAGCAGCCGACGGCGGCGGGCCGCCCTCGCGGCGCGCCGCGCCGCGTCCCGGGCCTGAGCGTCAGACCGCGCGTCAGGCCGGCGCGTCAGACCGGCCCGGACGTCCCGTCGCCGACCGACCGGGCCGGGATCTGGACGGCCTTGTCCCACGCGCCGACCAGGCGGCCGTCGGAGGTCTCCAGGCGGAACGGTGCGAGCGGGAGGTTGCCGGCCCGGCGCCGGGCCCGCAGCACGTCGAGCGCGTCCTCGTCCGTCTCGGCGCCGAACGGCTCGCCGCGCCGCGCACCGGTGGCGGTGACGACCCGATAGCTCGTCATCCGGTCGTCGTCGTGGTGGACCTCGTCGGCGAGCGCGGCGACCTCCTGGGCGA
Source organism: Cellulosimicrobium sp. MI9406 (assembly GCF_040595865.1). Taxonomy (NCBI): domain Bacteria; kingdom Bacillati; phylum Actinomycetota; class Actinomycetes; order Micrococcales; family Promicromonosporaceae; genus Cellulosimicrobium; species Cellulosimicrobium sp. MI9406. Next base: position 498,253 of record NZ_JALIZI010000001.1, on the reverse strand, counting down.
TCTCGAGGCTCGGCAGCGCGCCCCATGTGCGGCCGGGGCCGTCGAGGGTCCAGGTGCCGGTGTCGTCGCGCCGGACGACGTACTCGCGCGAGGCGCTGCGGGCACGCCAGGTCCGGTGGTCGACGGCGGTCCAGGTGAGCATGTTCATGTGCGGTGAGGTGGGTCGGACGACGGTCGGTCACTCGTCGGTCGAGCAGTTCCCCCCTGCCGTGTCCGGCGACCCACCGGCAGCGTACGCGTACCGATCGCGCGCGCGTGTCCACCCTGAGGAGGAGATCGGGCGGCGGGTACGGCGCCCGGGGTAGGCCGCGCGGGGGACCCCGTCACCCGACGCGCGGCCCGACCGCGACGCTGCCATCATCGACCGGGTCAGCACGGCGCCGCCGACCCGCTCGGCGCGGGCCGGCACGCGAGCGCGAGGGGCGTGGGGCATGACCGCTGAGGGCACGGCGCAGGGCACGACGTCCGGCACCACGAAGGTCACCGTGCTCACGCTCACGGCGATGGTCGTGGGCTCCATGGTGGGGGCGGGCGTCTTCTCGCTCCCGCGCCGCTTCGCGCAGGAGACCGGGGTCGCGGGGGCGCTCGTGGCGTGGGTCGTCGCGGGCGCGGGCATGTTCACGCTCGCCCTCGTCTTCCAGCGGCTCGCGGTCCGCAAGCCCGGGCTCGACGCCGGGGTCTACGCGTACGCGAAGGCGGGCTTCGGGGAGTTCACGGGCTTCTACGCCGCCGCCGGGTACTGGGCGAGCGCGTGCGTGGGCAACGTGACGTACTGGGTGCTCATCATGTCGACGCTCGGGGCGTGGGTCCCCGCACTGGGCGCGGGGGACACGGTGCTCGCGCTCGTGCTCTCGTCGGTCGGGCTGTGGCTCTTCTTCGCGCTCGTGCGCCAGGGGATCCGGGAGGCGACCGCGATCAACCGGATCGTCACGATCGCCAAGCTCGTGCCCATCCTCGTGTTCGTCCTGCTCGCCGTGCTCGCGTTCGACCCCGCGGTCTTCGCGGAGAACCTCCACGGCGCCTCGTACACCGGGTCGCTGTTCGACCAGGTGCGCGACACCATGCTCGTCACCGTGTTCGTCTTCCTCGGGGTCGAGGGCGCGAGCGTCTACTCGCGGCACGCGCGCCGCCGCGAGGACGTGGGGCGGGCGACGATCCTCGGGTTCACGAGCGTGCTGGCGATCTTCGCGTCGGTGACGATCGTGTCCTACGGGATCCTGCCGATGGCCGAGATCGCGGAGCTGCGCCAGCCGTCGATGGCGGGCGTGCTGGAGACCGCGGTCGGGCCGTGGGGGAGCGTCTTCGTGGGCGTCGGGCTGATCGTCTCGGTCCTGGGCGCCTACCTCGCGTGGACCCTCATGGCGGCGGAGGTCCTGTTCGTCGCGGCCAAGGACCGGGACATGCCGCGGTTCCTCACCCGCACGCGCCGGGAGGACGTCCCGGTGAACGCGCTGCTGCTCAGCACGGCGCTCTCGCAGGTGGTCCTCGTCGTCACGTACTTCTCCGACGACGCGTTCGACTTCGCGCTCGACCTCACCGCGTCGATGACCCTCATCCCGTTCCTCCTGGCCGCGCTCTACGCGCTGCGGCTGCGGCTCACGCGCGAGACGTACGACGGCGCCCCCGCCCGCACCCTGACGGGCGACCTGGTCGTGGCGGTCCTCGCGTCGGCGTACACCGCGTTCCTGCTCTTCGCCGCCGGGCTCGACCTCGCGCTGCTCGCGTTCGTCTTCTACGCGCCCGTCACCGTCCTCTTCGTCATGACGCGCCGCGAGCAGGGGCGGCGGGCGTTCGGGCCCGCGGAGCTCGCGCTGCTCGGCGTCGTCGTGGCGCTCGCGGTGCTCGCCGTCGTCGGGCTCGCGACGGGGTGGGTGTCGCTGTGAGACCACCGGACCGTACCGACCGCACCACCGAGAGGGAGCACCCATGAGCGTCGCGTCCGCCGTCCCGTCCACCGTCCCGCCCGCGCAGCACGGCGTCCACTCGGAGGTGGGGCGCCTGCGCAAGGTCCTCGTCTGCGCACCGGGGCTGGCGCACGAGCGGCTGACCCCGACGAACTCCGACGACCTCCTCTTCGACGACGTCATGTGGGTGGAGGCCGCCCAGCGCGACCACCTCGACTTCGTCAACAAGCTGACGAACCGGGGCGTCGAGGTCGTCGAGCTGCACGACCTCCTCGCGCAGACGCTCGCGATCCCCGAGGCGCGGGCGTGGGTGCTCGACCGCAAGGTCGTGCCGAACCAGGTGGGCCTGGGGCTCGTCGAGGGCACGCGGGCCTACCTCGACTCGCTGAGCGAGCGCGAGCTCGCGCGGTTCCTCGTCGGCGGCCTCGCGACGACCGACCTGCCCGACGACTACCGCACCGGCTACGTGGACCTCGCGCGCGAGTCGACGGGCGGGTTCGAGTACCTGCTCCCGCCGCTGCCCAACACCCTGTACACGCGCGACACCACGTGCTGGGTGTACGGGGGCCTGACGCTCAACCCGCTGTACTGGCCGGCGCGCCAGGAGGAGACGCTCCTCATGAAGGCGGTCTACGCGTTCCACCCCGAGTACCGGGAGTCGACGGTGTGGTGGGGCGACCCGGAGCAGGACTGGGGCCAGGCCACGCTGGAGGGCGGCGACGTCATGCCGGTGGGCAACGGCGCGGTGCTCGTCGGGATGAGCGAGCGCACGTCGCGCCAGGCGATCTCGCAGCTCGCGAAGGCGCTGTTCGACGCGGGCGCGGCGGAGCAGGTCGTCGTCGCGGGCATGCCGCGGCTGCGCGCGGCGATGCACCTCGACACCGTGTTCACGTTCGCGGACCGCGACCTCGTCACGGTGCACCCGGCGATCGTCGACGGCATCCACACCTTCACGCTGCGGCCGTCGGACCGTGCGCCGGGCGTCGAGATCACCGACGAGGGCGACACGCCCTTCGTCGACGTGGTGGCGCGCGCCCTGGGCCTGCCCGCGCTGCGCGTCGTGGAGACGGCGGGCGACGCGTACGCGTCCGAGCGGCAGCAGTGGGACTCGGGGAACAACGCCGTCGCCATCGAGCCGGGCGTCGTCGTCACCTACGACCGCAACACCCTGACCAACGCGGCGCTGCGGCGCGCGGGCGTCGAGGTCGTGACGATCGTCGGGGCGGAGCTCGGGCGCGGCCGGGGCGGCGGGCACTGCATGACGTGCCCCGTCGCGCGCGACCCGCTCGACTGAGACGCCGCTCGGCGGACCACCGGCGCGGCGCGGCTCCCGGGATACCCTGCACGAGCCGCCCACGACGAGAGGACCCGCCCGATGTCCGACCCCACCGAGCCGTACGAGCCGGTCGACGACCAGACCGTCATGCGGCCGCCGCGGCGGTACGGGGACGACGGCGCCGCGACCCCGGGCGGGACGCCGCCCCCGCCGCCCCCGCCCGGACCGGGGCAGCCCCACGCCCAGGTCCCGTACGGCACGGACCCGTACGGGCAGCGCGGGGCGCCGCCCGCGCCGCAGGGGTACCGCGGCCCGGACCCGCACGCGACGATCCCGCCGGCGGACACGGGCGCGACCTGGCCCCCCGCGGAGACCGGCGCGACGTGGCCGCCCGCCGCGACGTCGTCGGGCCACACCGCACCCCCGCCGTCCGGGCGCACCGCGCCGCCGCCCGGGGCGTACGCGGGCGCGCCCGGCGCGCCCTACGGCGCCCCGCCGCACGGCACCCACCCCACGGCTCCGTACGGCAGCCCGTCCGCGCCGTACGGGGCGCCGTCGGGCCCGGGCTACGGCGCCCCCGACGACGCGACGGTCGTCCCGACGGCGACCGCGCCGCCGTCGGACCCGTACGGCTTCTCCCCGTACGCGACGCCGCCGGGCCGCGGCCGTCGCCCGTGGCTCGTGCCGGTGCTCGCCGGGGTGGGCGCGTTCGGGCTCGTCGCGGGCGCCCTCGGCGTGTGGCTCGGGCTGCGCGACGACGCCGCGCCCGACCCCGGGCCGACCACGGCCGAGCAGGCGCCCGCGACGTCGGACGCGCCGACGGAGCCGGAGCCGGAGGAGACCGAGGACCCCGCGGACACCGACGTCACGGACGACGAGCCGTGGCTCGCGCAGGAGCACCGCGCGGGCGCGGAGATGGACCCGGAGAAGGGCCCCGAGCTCGCGCCGATGTCGTGGGCGTACTTCTCCGACAACGACTACCTCGTCAACGACGACCGCATCGCCCTCGTGGCGCGGCGGGACTTCGCGTGCGACGACGTCCCCGCGATCCCCGCGATCCAGGCCCTCGCGGGCTCGTGCCAGGCGGGGTTCGAGGCGCGCGTCGTGTCCGACGACGGCCCGACCGTCGCGCTCGACGTCGTCGTGCTGGACGTCGGCTCGAAGGAGGAGGCCGAGCGCGCCGCCGCGGCGTTCAACGACGCGCCGGAGGGCGACCCCCTGGCCGACACCACCGGCCCGGCCCACCCCACTCTCGCCGCGGCGGTCCCGCAGCCCGGGTTCCAGGGCTCGTACGCGATCCTCGACGACGGGGACGCGCCGTCGGTGATGCTGAGCACGGGCACGGTCGTGATCATGTACCGGCTCGGGATCGACGACGGGCTGGAGCGCGACCAGGTGCTCCCGGTCGCGCAGGCCGTCGGGTTCGTGATCACGGACCACGAGCTGGCGAAGTCCTTCGACGAGAAGAAGTTCGCGAAGCCCAAGGCCGGCTGAGCGGACCGTCCCGGCGCTGGCTACGCTGGGAGCGGTGATGGATCCCGCCGGGGCGCAGCCGCCCGAACCGCCGCCAGGGCTGATGGTTCCTGACTCGTCGCACGTCGGCGGGCAGGACGCTGCCCGCGGGAGGAGGCCCCATGAGAGCACGGCCGCACGCGGGGCCGGTGCCCCAGCCCGCGCTCGACCGGATGGTCCCGTTCGCGGGGCACGCCGTGGTGGTGGGCGTCGTCCCGGGCGGTGACCCGCTCGTCGTCCGCACGGCGGCGGCCTGGGCGGACGCCGCCGGGTCCCGGCTCGTCGCGGCGTACGCCGACGCGTCGCGCGCCGTGGTCGAGGAGCACGCGGACGGGTCCGTGACGCACGCGCCCCTCGACCCGGACTCCGCCGACGACGCGTGGCAGGACACCGCCGAGCGCCTGCGCGCCGAGGTCGGCGCGGAGCTCGCGGGCGCACGCGTGCCGTGGGAGCTGCGCTACCTCGCGGGGCGGCCCGACCGCGCGCTGACCCACCTCGCGCGCGCCGTCGACGCGGCGGTGATCGTCGTCGGGTCGCGCGCGCCGGGCTCGCTCGCGCACGTGCGCGAGCTCGTCGAGGGGTCGGTCGCGGTGCACCTGGCCCACCACCAGCACCGTCCCGTGCTCACGGTCCCGCTCGCCGTCGTGGACTGGAAGGAGATCCGCACCCCGTGGGAGAGGTGACGCGCCGGACCCCGCTGCTCGCGCTCGCGGGCCTCGTCGCGGCCGGGGGAGCGGTCGGCACGACGGCGCGCGCGCTGCTCGAGCAGGCGTTCACGCCCGTGCCGGGCGCGTGGCCGTGGACGACGTTCTGGATCAACCTCGTCGGCTCGTTCGTGCTCGGCGCGCTGCTCGAGACGCTGCTGCGCGCGGGCCCCGACTCGGGCGGGCGCCGGGCCGTCCGGCTCGGGTGCGGCACGGGCGTGCTCGGCGGTTTCACGACGTACTCGACGTTCGTCGTCGAGGTCGAGCGCCTCGCGAGCGGCGGGCACGCCGCCCTGGGCACGGCCTACGCGCTGGGGAGCGTCGCGCTCGGGGTCGCGGCGGCGGTGGGCGGCGTCGCGCTCGCGGCCGCGGCCCGACGGCGGCGCGTCGCCCGGGGCGGTGGCGCGCGGTGACGGGGCTCCCCGACCTGCTGCTCGTCGCCGTCGCGGGCGGTCTCGGTGCGGCGTCCCGGTTCCTCCTCGACACGGTCGTCGCGCGGCACAACCGCTGGTCGACGCCGCTCGGGACGCTCGTGGTCAACGTGACGGCGTGCTTCCTGCTGGGGCTGCTCACGGGCTGGGGGGCGACGCACCCGGGCCAGGGGGACGTCGTGGCCGTGCTGGGCGTCGGGTTCCTCGGTGGGTACTCCACGTTCTCGACGGCGTCGGTCGAGGGGGCGCGGCTCCTGCTCGCGGGCCGCGGCGCGGTCGCGCTCGTGCACGCGCTGGGGATGCTGCTCGTGTGCTTCGCGGCCGCCGTGGCGGGGATCGCGCTCGGGGGGTGAGGCGTCGGGCGTCCAGATGCAACCCAGGGGTTGCGCTCGACCGGGCGCTGTGCAACTGTGGAGTTGCACAGCGAGACCTTCCCCACGGAGAGGACGCATCATGACCACCACCAACGAGCCGGCCGTCGTCGACCCGGCGTCGTACACCGTCTCCCGGACCGTGACGATCGACGCCCCGGCCGCCCGCGTCTGGGCGGCGCTCACCCAGGAGGACCTCATCAGCCGCTGGTTCGGTCAGCGCACCACCCTGCCCGACCTGCGCGTCGGCGGCGAGGGCGTGTTCAGCTGGCCCGACGTCCCCGACGTCCAGGTGCGCATCGAGGAGTACGACCCCACGACGGCGTTCGCCTTCCGGTGGGGGACGCCGGTCGGGCAGCCCCTGGACGAGACGACGTCGACCGTCGCGCGCTTCACGCTCGAGCCCCAGGGCCCGACGACCGTCCTGCGCGTCGTCGAGACCGGGTTCGAGCGCACCGCCGACCCCGAGGAGCTGCTCGAGAGCCACCGTCAGGGGTGGACGAGCGAGCTCGACGAGCTCGTCGAGCTCCTCGAGGGCGCTCTCGCGGCCGAGGGCGGGCACGCGTGAGCGCAGCGGCGACGGAGCTCGCCCCCGTGTTCTCCGCGCTCGCGGACGACACCCGGTGGCGGATCCTCCAGGAGCTCGGCAGCGCGGACCTCTCGGCGTCCGCGCTCGCCGAGCGGCTCCCCGTGAGCCGGCAGGCCATCGCGAAGCACCTCGCCGTGCTCGCGGAGGTCGGGCTCGTCGAGTCGGTGCGCGTCGGGCGCGAGGTCCGGCACCGGGCCGTCGGGACGCGGCTCGGCGAGACGGCGCGCGCCCTCGAGGCCATCGGCGCGGCGTGGGACCGCCGGCTCGCGGCGATCAAGCGGATCGCGGAGGCGTAGCGGTCGTCGGTCAGGAGCCGGGAGCGGGGACGGGGTGCGCCGCGAGCGCCGACGCGACGGCGTGCAGGTTGTGCGCCATGAGACGCCCGGTCTCGCGCGCCCACTCGTGCCCGTGGCCGGTCTGGACGTAGTCCGGGCCGGGCCCCGGGCCCTGGTTCCAGTAGGTCCACGCCTGCCCCGGGATCGTGTAGCCGATGTCCGCGAGGGCGCCGCTCACCTCCGAGATGACGTGGTGCGCGCCGTCCTCGTTGCCCGTGACCACGACGCCCGCGACCCGGTTGTACGCGACCGGGATCCCGTCGGGCCCCTCCTCGGAGATCATCGCGTCCATGCGCTCGAGCAGGCGCTGGGCGAGCGACGACGGGCGCCCGAGCCACGTGGGCGTGAGGACCACGAGGATCTCCGACGCCAGCAGGCTCTCGTGCACGCGCGGCCACTCGTCGCCCTCCCCGACGTCGGTGACGACCCCGGGCGGCACGGCGAGGTCGACGAGCCGGACGTGCTCGACCTCGACCCCCCGGTCCTGGAGCGCCTCGGCGACCACGCGCCCGAGCGCCTCGGTGTTGGACGGCTCCGGAGAGCTCTTGAGCGTGCAGCCGACGAACAGCGCCTTCATGGGTCCTCCCGTGGCGCCGGGCGGTCGTGCCGCCCGGGACGGCCGGCGGCGGCTGGCTCCACCGTCCCGTCCAGCGTCACGGGGCCGCGCGTCGCTCGCAACGCGCGGCGTCGTCAGGGGAGGGCGGCGTCCTGGCGCCGGTATCCGCGCGCGAGCCGGACCTCGCCCTGCCCGGCGGCGGCGACGTCGTCCCACGGCACGAGGAACGTGCCGCGGTGCCGGCGCCGCACGAGCTGCGGCACCGGCCACGGCGCGGTGACGTCCGTGCGCTCGTACCCGAGGAACGACGTCCCGGTCCGTGGGCTCACGAGGATCCCGACGACCCGCGCGCGCCCGACGCGGCTGCGCCGTCGCACCTGCTCGCTGAGCGCGCGGTCCTCGGGGTGCGCGTCGTCGGGGTCGGCCCCGCCCGCGGGCGGGCCGTCGTCGGGCAGCGTGTCGAGGGCGAGGCGCACGTCGACGAGGAACCCCAGGTCCTCCCCGCCGGGCCCGAGGACGCGCGCGTCGAGCAGGTCGCCGAGGATCACGACTCCTCCTCGGGGTCGTGCCGGCCGCCCGGGATGCGGCCGACCACGTGCTCGCGCAGCCAGTCCTCGGTCCAGTGCAGGTCGAGCGAGTCCGCGCGGACGGTGAGCTCGAGCGCCGTGCCCACGTGACCGACGTCGGACCACGGCACGCGCTCCCAGCGCGACGCGGGCGGGCGGCCGCCGAGGAGGCGCGTCACGAGCACCGGCCCGGTGAGGACCGCGCCGACCTCCGCCGGCTCTCCGGGCACCGCGTCCCGCGGGCCGTCGTCCGGCGAGCGGTCGGGCCCGGCGTCGTCCGCGGTGGGCGAGGCGACGAGCTCCAGGTCGTCGACGGTGGTGACCGGCTCGCCGTCGACGTCGAGCACCTGTCGGCTCAGCAGGTGCAGGCGCGCGTCCACGACGCGCACCCCCTTCGGCGGGGTGGTGTCCCGGCTCATGACCCTGCTCCCGTCGCGATCATCAGGGGGATCGCCGCCACCGCCGCGACGACGACGATCACCAGGTAGACCGTGCCGAGCGCGTTGGTCACGCGACCGTTGACGTGCTCGCCCATGTACTCCGGGTCGTTGGCCACGAGGAGGATCGGCACGTACGTGAGGGGCAGCGCGACCGCGGAGAACACGACGGACATCTCGGTGACCGCCACCGGGTCGACGCTCGTCATGAGGATCGCCACGGCGAGCAGCAGCGCGACGACCATCGTCAGGTGGAAGCGCGCGGCGCGCGCCGGGCGGCGGAACTTCCCCCACGACCAGCCGAGGTACTGCGCGAGCGTGTACCCGCTCGACAGGGCCGTCTCGAGCGCGGCGCCGAACGTCGCCGCGACGATCCCGACGATCACCACGGCGAGCAGCAGCGTCCCCCCGGCCTCGGCGACGGGCAGCACGATCTGCGACAGCGACGACACCTCGATGCCCGCGGGCAGCAGCACGACGGCCGCGCACGCCGCGATGGCCACCGACAGGAGCCCGCCGAGCGGGAAGCCGACGAGCACGTTGACGCGGTTCTGCGCGAGGTCCTTCGCGGTCCAGCCCTCCTCGACGGCGCCGGAGGAGAAGAAGAACACCTCGTACGGCGTCATCGCGGCGCCGAAGAGCGCGACGGCGTAGTACCAGTAGGTCGCGACGTGCTCCGTCTCCGGGGGCGACGGCGGCACCGCCTGGCGCAGCAGCTCGCCCCAGTCCGGTCCCAGCAGGAACAGCGCGACCCCGAACCCCACGAGCAGCAGCCCGAGCAGGCCCGCGACGTTCTCCATCACCTGGAACTTCACGCGCCACAGCACGAGCCAGACGGCGAGCGCCGCGACCGGCATCCACAGGCGCGGCTCGACGCTGCTCGCGAGGTGCAGCGCGAGCGCGATGCCGCCGATCTCCGCGGTGAGCGTGAGGAGGTTGATCGCGAACGACGCCGCCAGGTTCGCGCCCGCCGCCCGTGGGCCGAGGCGCTCGCGGATGATCTCGAACGTCGCGCGCCCGCTCACCGCCGCGACGCGGCCCGACATCGACGCGAACAGGCAGATCCCGACGACGCCCACGACCACGACCCACACGAGCGACAGGCCGAACCGCGAGCCCACGACGGCGTTCGTGACGAGGTCGCCGATGTCGACGAACCCGCCGATCGCCGTGAGGATGCCGAGCGCGACACCGAGCAGCTGCTTCACGCGCCACCCGCCAGGGCGAGCACCGTGTCGAGGTCGTCGGCCGCGCGCGCGAGGTCGGCCTGGAGCTCGGACGCCGTGAGCGGCACCGCCCCGGCGGCCGACAGGTCGCCGCCCGCCTCCCGTGCGACCCACGCGCGCGCGGTGACGACCTCGGCCGTCGCGTCGGCGACGGCCGCGAGCCCCGCGTCGCGCTGCGCGGACGAGACGTCGTCCGGCGGCACGAGGGTGGTCAGGGCGGTCGTGGACTCCTCGAGGACCCGGACCTGGTCGAGCACGGCGGCGTCCGCGACGGGCGTCGTCACGCGGTCGGCGTCGAGCAGGCGCACGGTGAGCCGCGTCGTCTCGACCGCCGACCCGGCCTGGGCGACCGCGTCGGCGACGGCGGCCGTCGCCTGGCCGGGCTCCTGCCGGCTCGCCGTGCAGCCCGCCGTCGTGCCGAGCGCGAGCCCGAGCAGCAGCCCGAGCGCGGCCCCGGACCGGGTGATGCGCGCACGACGTCCCACGTCAGCGATGGTGCCGCTGCTCCGGGGGGCCCGCACCCGGACGGGTGGTCCACGCTCACCCGCCGCCGAGGCCTGCCTCGTGGGCGAGGATCGCGGTCTGGGTGCGGTTCGTCGTGCCGAGCTTCGTCATCGCGTGCGCGAGGTACGCCTTGACCGTCGACTCCGCGAGGAACAGGCGGCGCCCGATCTCGGCGTTGGACAGCCCGCCCGCGAGCGCGGCGACGACCTCCTGCTCCTGCGGCGCCAGGCGCGCGACACGGCGTCGCGCGTCGGCGCGGCGCGCGGTCCCGTCGCCTCCTGCGGCCGCGAGCAGGTGCCGGGCGACCGCGGGGGACAGGATCGAGTCGCCGGCGACCGCGGCGCGGATGCCGTGGTGGAGCTCCTCCGGTGTCGAGTCCTTGAGCAGGTAGCCCGCGGCACCGGCTCGCAGCGCGGGGAGGACGTACTCGTCCGCGAGGAAGCTCGTCAGGACCACGACCGCGGTGCGTGGCCGCTCCCGGTGGATCGCGACGAGCGCGTCGAGCCCGTCCATGACGGGCATCTGCATGTCGAGGAGCAGGGCGTCGGGGTCGAGCTCGCGGGCGAGCTCGACGGCCCGCGCGCCGTCGCCGCCCTCGCCGACCACGTCGAGGTCGGGCGCGGTGTCCACGAGCCGCACGATCCCGGCGCGCAGGAGCGCCTCGTCGTCGACGACGACCACGCGGATCATGTCGTCCTCCTGGGGAGCGTGGCGCGGAGGCGGTAGCCGCCCGCGGGCGTGGGCCCGGCCTCCAGCGTGCCGCCCAGGAGGCCGACGCGCTCGCGCAGGCCCGCGAGCCCGTAGCCACCGGTCGTCAGCCCGGTCGGGGGACGGTCCGGAGGGTCGTTGTCCACGGCGACCGCGACGCCGTCGGGCACGGGGGTCACCGACACGACCGTGCGCGCGCCGGGCGCGTGCCGGACGGCGTTCGTCAGCCCTTCGCCGACGACGCGCACGACGGTCCGGTCGACGAGGTCGGGCGGCGACGACGGCCCCACCTCGACCTGCGCCTCGACCGGCTGGCCGGCCGAGCGGGCCTCGGCGACGAGGGTCTCGACCTCGTCGACGTCCGGCGTCCGGCGTGCGGCGGCGGTGGCAGGACCTGCCGCGGTGAGCGCGCCGAGCACCTGCCGCATCTCCGCCAGGGCGGCGCGGCCGCTCGCCCCGATCTCGTCCGCGACCCGGCGGACCTCGTCGTCGCGCGTGGTGGTCGCGAGCACCTCGGCCTCGACGACGGCGTAGCTCACGCGGTGCGAGACGACGTCGTGCAGCTCGCGCGCGAGCCGGGCCCGCTCGGCGGCCCGTGCCGCCTCCTCGGAGGCTGTCACCGCCCGACGGTCGGCCTCGGCGCGCGCGTGCTCCGCACGCCCGGCGAGGTACGCGAAGAGGGTCATGACCGTCGCGACCCAGAGCGTCGTCGGCCCCGAGCCCTCCGCCGTCGTGCGCCAGACCGGCCAGGTCGCGACGACGACGCCGAGCACCGCGGCCCCGCTGGTGCGCGCGGAGCGGACCTCGGTCCCCACGGCGTAGAGAGCGGCGAGCGTCGCGACGGCGGGGGAGACGAACGACAGCGCGACGCACGCGCCCAGGACGGCGATCGGGTACCGCCGCCGAGCCAGGAGCACGCCGGACGCCACCAGCTGAGCGGCGGTCTCCGCCCCCCACGTCGCCCAGCCCAGGCCGGACGACGCCCGCAGCACGACGAGGAGCGCCCCGGCGGCCGCGCTCGAGACCGCGACGAGGACGTCGGCCCGCGTGACCTGGACCCCCACGCCGCTCAGGCTAGCCACCGGCCGCCGTCCCGGCCCGGCGGCGCGAGCGCGAGGAGTCGACTTTCGGCGGTAGCGGTCGCCTCCGTTCGGGCGTGCCGGAGGACCCCTCCCGGGGCGGAGCGTGGAGTCATCGGGAAACACCCGCCACGAGGACAAGAGGAGCTCCACCATGAAGGTTCTTCGCACCGCCACCACGACCGCCGTCTCCGCCGCGCTCCTGCTGGGCGCCCCGCTCGCCGCGTTCGCGGACGACGGCGAGGCGGCTGCGCCCGAGGCGACGGCTCCCGAGGCCCCCGAGGCGGCCCAGGCGACGGTTCCCGCCGCGAGCGAGGCGTCGGCACCCGCCGAGGCTCCCGCCGCCCAGGCGCCCGCACCGACCGACCCGGTCGTCGCCCCGGCACCCGAGGCGTCCGCACCCGAGGCGCCGGCCACCGAGGCGCCCACGCCGGAGGAGCCCGCCGTCGAGGACGCTCCGGAGGGTGCCGAGCCCGCCACGGAGGCTGCGCCCTCGCAGGCTCCCGCGGCGGACGACGCCGTGACACCCGCGCCCGAGACCGTCGTCGAGGACGGCGCCGCCGAGACGCCGGAGGAGGCCCTGGCGCCGGACGAGGCGGTGCCTGCCGAGGAGCTCGCGACGTCCGACCTGACGGCGACGTTCCAGGCGGCGCTGGGCGTCGGCCTGCTCGGCGCGACGCAGGCCGCGTACCCCGACGTGGAGTACCAGCCGCACTGGCACGACGGGTACTACCACGGCTACCCCTGCGACTACTGGTACTTCACCGAGCCGGCCGAGGGCGGCTCGGGCAAGGACTGGTCGGGGTGGAACGGCCAGCCGCAGCTCCACATCCTCCACCACACGCTCGTGGACGACGACGGCGCGCTGCACATGGTCTACGACCGCGACATCGCCGGGTACTGGTACCACGCGTGGTCCGGCGACGAGTCGGTCGCCCCGGACCCGGACGGCATCCACTGGCAGAACACGTCCGCGCAGCAGACGATCCTCGTCAACGGCTACAAGGGGGGCAACGACGCGGCCGCCCGGGCCGCGGACGCGCGGGCGCTGCTCGACAGCGCGGGCGTGACGACCGTCGGCACCCCCTGGGAGGAGTTCCTGGGCTGGTACCAGTACTCCGTCGACCAGGGCTGGTACACGGTCGACGACGTGCGCGCGATGTACGACGAGCAGGAGCAGCGGAGGCTCGACTACACCGCCTACGAGGCGACGCAGTTCGCGGTCTGGTACTTCTCGACCGGGCACGACGTCATGGGCCTGTTCTTCGACGTCGACGCGTCGAACCACGTGACCGTGAGCGACTTCGCGCAGGAGCAGTTCGCCTCCTCGGGCAACGGCTACTCCAGCGACCGCGGCGCGACCCTCCAGACCGCTGCGTGGCTCATCGAGAAGGCGCTCACGACCAACGTCGTCATGCCGCAGCCCGGCTTCGTCTCGAACGGGTTCGTGCGCAACGCCGACGGCTCGACCGACTACGGGTTCACGGCCTCGCTGGTCGGGGGCTCCGGGAGCGTGCACGTCGAGCTCCGCACGGCGGACGGCGCGCCCATGCCGGCCGGGGTCGTTCTCGTGGACGCCCAGGGCCGGGTCGTCGACAGCGTGACGCCGGGCCAGAAGGTGTTCGTCCGCGTCCCGGCCGGGACGAGCGTCGCCGACCTGCCGCAGTTCCAGCTCTGGGGCTCGGCGCAGGGCACGCAGCAGGGCAGCCCGCACTTCTACACGGGCTGGGACCACAACAACCACGGCGAGGGGTCCGTCGACCCCGAGACCGGGCTCTGGACGCCGTCGACGTTCCAGCACTGGTTCATCGGGCTCGGTGAGCTCGACCGCCCGTCGACCGCGTGGGACTGGATCGGCGTGACGCTCGCCGACGAGCCGGAGGCGCCGGTGGACCCGACCGACCCGGTGGACCCGACCGACCCGGTGGACCCGACCGACCCGGTGGACCCGACGGACCCGACCGACCCGGTCGACCCGGTCGACCCGACCGACCCGACGGACCCGGTCCAGCCGGTCGACCCGACCGACCCGGTCCAGCCGGTCGACCCCACCGACGGTGTCTACGCGGGCCCGACGGGGACGGTCGTCGAGGTGGCCGACACGGCCGACCCGACGAACCTCGGGCTGACGGCCACGCAGCCGGTCGCGGACGTCGAGCAGGCCGCCCAGCGCGACGCTCTCGCGACGACGGGGACGGACGCGAGCGTCCTTGCCGCCGGTGCGTTCATCGTCCTGGCGGGCACCGGCCTGGTCCTGGCCTCCCGCCGCCGCCGGTCGCCCGACGCCCGCTGAGCCTGGCGACGCTCCGATCACCTCGCCGACCTGGAACGCCCCGGCCCCGCACCGATACGGTGCGGGGCCGGGGCGTCGTCGTGCCCGGAGGTCGGTGTCAGGCGGCCTGGACGCCGGCGAGCACGCGGTCGAGCGCCGGTCGCGGGTCGGCCCCGGCCGGCAGGTCCTGCGCGACGGCGACGATCGACTCGGCGATGTCGCGCACCTTGACGTTGGCGAGGCTCGACGAGCGGCGGAGCGACGCGAACGCGGCGTCGGGGGTGACGCGGTAGGCGAGCGCGATGATGCCCTTGGCCTGCTCGATCGCGGCGCGGGACTGCCTCGCCAGCCGCCAGCCGCGGCTCACGGTCGTCAGCTCGCGGAACCCCCAGGCGCGCAGCTGCGCGATCTCCTCGTGGTCCGTCGCGTCCGTGCCGACCAGGACGCGGTGCACCCCGGCGAGCTCGAGCCACGCCCGGGCCTCGGCCAGCACCCCGGCCAGCAGGGCGTCGTCGGACCCCGGGCCGGGCGCGAGGTCCACCAGCTCGGCGGTGCCTCCCGTCGCGGCCTGCCGCTCGGCGCGGCCGAGGGTCGTGTCGATCTCGACGTACGCGGCCGTCTCCGCGCCGCGGTGCGCGGTGAACCGCACGCCCCCGCCGGGGCCGAGCGTGCGCCGCAGGGCGACGTCGTCCGGCACGGCGACGGCGTGGGGGAGCGCCGAGGTCGGGGCGAGCAGCACCGTCTCGGCATGCTCTCCGGGACGGAAGCCCGCGCGCACCAGAGCCTCGCGGACGTGCGGCCACTGCTCCGGCACCCCGTAGACGCCCGCGAACGGGAGCTGCCCGTCCGCGTACGCCACGCGCACCTGCCACGCCGCGAGCTGCGCGTGGCACGCGGCCGTCAGCGCGTCCGCGGCCGCGCGGGCCTCGGCGGACTGCTCCGGGTCCTCGTCGTCGGGCGGCGTGACGAGGAGCCACTGCACGAGGCCGGCGCCGCGGTAGTCGTCGCTCGCCTCCGGCCCGGCCGTGAACCGGTGCAGGTGCGCGGCGCCCACCACCCGGTGCCGGGACTCGACGACGAACGTCGCGCGCTCGACGACCCACGGGTCGACGACGTGCTCGTCGGGCTGGCGCTCCAGGCTTCCGAGCACGCTGTTGACCGAGAGCCGCGCTCCCGGCACGACGGCGGAGAGGTGGGAGTTGACGAGGTCCGTGAGCTGGTCGCGGTCGTCGCGACGGAAGGTCCGGACACGGGGACGTGCAGACATGCGGCTGCCTCCAGGCGAAGTGATGAGCTGGGAAGGCCGCCACGCGATGCGGTACGCGGGCACCCTAGCAGCCGCGGTCGCCCACCGTCAGGGGCGCAGCAGCGCCTTGATCGCGCGCCGCTCGTCCATCGCGGCGTAGCCCTCGGCCGCGTCGTCGAGCGAGACCTCGAGGTCGAACACGCGCGCGGGGTCGATGCGCCGTTCCAGCACGAGGTCGAGCAGCTCGGGCAGGTACCGGCGCACGGGCGCGGGCCCGCCGGACCAGTGCACGTGCCGGTAGAACATGTCGACCGCCGGGAGGTCGACGCCGTGCGGCAGCCCGACGACCCCGACGTGCCCGCCCGCACGGACGGCACCGAGCGCCTGGTTCATGGAGTCCTGCGTGCCCACCGCCTCGACGACGCTGTGCGCGCCGAGCCCGTCGGTCAGCTCGCGGACCCGCTCCACGCCCTCGTCGCCCCGCTCCGCGACGACCTCCGTCGCGCCGAACGCGCGCGCGAGCTCCTGGCGCGGCGCGTGCCGGCTCATCGCGATCACCTGCTCGGCGCCGAGCTGCGCGGCGGCGAGGACCGCGAGCAGCCCGACGGCGCCGTCGCCCACCACGACGACCGTCTTGCCCGGGCCTGCCTCGGCCGCACGGGCGCCGAACCACCCGGTCCCCAGCACGTCCGACGCCGTGAGCAGGCCGGGCAGGAGGTCGTCGTCGGGGCGTTCCGGCGTCGCGACGAGCGTCCCGTCCGCGAGCGGGACGCGCAGCAGCTCGGCCTGGGCGCCGCGCACGGGCTCCCGGTGGACGCACGACGTCTGGTACCCGGCCCGGCAGATCGGGCACGTGTTGTCGGACGCGAAGAACGACCCGACGACGAGCTGTCCCGGGCGCACGGTCCGCACGTCCGCGCCGACCTCCTCGACCGTGCCCACGTACTCGTGCCCCATCGCGACGGGGTGCTCGACCCGGTTGACGCCGCGGTACGTCCACAGGTCCGACCCGCACACGCACGCGGCCTCGACGCGCACGATCGCGTCGGTCGGCGCGAGCAGGCGCGGGTCGTCGCGCTGCTCCACGCGGACGTCGTACGGGGCGTGGATGACGGTCGCGCGCACGGGGGCTCCTCGGGGTGGGCGGGTGGCGGTCGGGACGTCGTCGAGCCTACGGCGACCGGTGGCGCGGGGCCCGTGCGGCCGTCGAGAGCCTGTGGTCAGCCGTCGTCGGTCCGGAGCGTCTGGACGGCGTGCTCCTCGTCGTAGGCGAAGCTGAGCCGCCTCGTGACGACCTCGTCGGCGACGTCGTCGAGCGTCGTGGACCGGGCGTAGGCGTGCGCCCGGAGCACCGCGAGCGCGTCGCCGGGCGGGATGCGGAGCTGGGCGGTGACCATGCCGGTCGCCTGGTGGACCTCCGCGCGGGGCGCCCAGTCCAAGGAGTCGAGGTCGCCCAGCAGGGAGAGCCCGACGGTGTCGGCGAGGAGCTGCACGTCCTCCGGCCCCCGCGCCAGCGTCCGGGAGGAGGTGACGAGGCTCAGCACGCCGACGACCCGCCCTCCCGCGTGCATCGGCACGGCGTGGTACGCGCCCGGGCCCGTGATCGCCTCGACCGCGTGGGAGAAGACGGGGAAGTCGTGCTCGTCGCGGCCGTCGTCGGCCCCGCTGACGACGATGTGGTCCTCCGAGAGGGCGCGCTGGACAGGGCCCTCGCCGATCACCTCGCCCAGCCCCTCGATCCGGGCCGCGAGGCCGTCCGCCGTGGACACGGTGAGCCGGTCGTCCGCCGTCGGCGCGACGGTCAGCGCCGCGCTCCGGGCTCCGAGGACGGTCGCGGACGCCTGGCACAACCGCGTGGCCAGGGGGAGGCTGCGGTCGGCCCGGGAGAGGGCGCGCGAGAGCAGCTCCAGCAGATCCGGCGCGGCGCCCACGGTGTGCCTCCCTACCTCGTGCACGGTCAGTCTGACAGCGCTCCCCGCGCTCGCTCGTCGGCGGTGCGCGGACGGCCCCGCGGCGCTCCCGGTCCGGGCAGCTCCCGGACCGGTTGCAGGAAACCGCCACCGGGCTAGAGTCCCGGAGTCGAGTCTGGACCTGGCTCACCACCCGCTGAACGACGACGGAGACGACCCATGTCCGTGGAGAACCCCGCAGCGCTGCACCCTGTCTCGCTCGGCGACGGCACGACGCCCGGGCAGTTCCGGGTCGACCTCGCGACCGACGTCTGGTGGTGGTCGCCGGAGACGTACCGCCTCCACGGCTTCGAGCCCGGGGAGGTCGTGCCCACGACGTCGCTCGTGCTCGCCCACAAGCACCCCGACGACCGCGACCGCGTCCGCGACCTGCTGGAGCGGGCCCGCGTCGACGGGGAGCCGTTCTCGAGCATGCACCGCATCATGGACGCGCGCGGCGCGGAGCGGGTCCTCGTGCTCGTCGGGCACGGCCGTCGCGACCGGGACACCGGCCGGGTCGTCGAGCTGATGGGCAGCTTCGTCGACGTGACGGTCGCCGTCCGGGACCGGGCGGAGCAGCAGGCCGAGCGCGACATCGCGGCCGCCGCCCGCAGCCGCGGACCGATCGAGCAGGCCAAGGGCGTCGTCGCCGCCGCGCTCGGGGTGGGGACGGAGCAGGCGTTCGGGCTCCTCAAGCGCGTCTCGAACGACCGCAACGTGCGTCTGCGGGAGCTCGCCCGGCGGGTCGTCGAGGAGGGCACCACGCCGAGCCCGGACCGGGCCCGGCGCGTCGTGTCCCTCCTGCGCTAGGCGCCTGGCCGGGCGGTCAGCGCCGCGCGAGCGCCCGGACGACCGCGGCGACGTCGCCCGGCGCCTCCTCGGCCATGAAGTGGCCCGCCGTCGTCGTGAGGTGCTCGAGGTCGGGCGCCCAGCGCCGCCAGACGCCCGCGGCGTCGTACCCGAGCTGCGCGCCCCAGTCCTGCTGCACCACGGCGACGGGCATCGCGAGCCGGTCGCCCGCGTCGAGCGACGCCTGGTCGTGCTCGACGTCGACCGTCGCGGTCGCGCGGTAGTCGGCCACGATCGAGTCGACCGCGTCGCGGCTCGACGCGAGGTAGTGCGCACGCACGTCGGCGGGGATCGCTGCCGGGTCCTGCGTCCACGCGTCGAGGAAGGACCCGAAGAACGCGTCGGCGCTGTTGCGGATCATCGTCTCCGGCAGGCCCGGGGGCTGCGCCATGAGGTACAGGTGGAACGCGACGGCGGCGTCCACGCCGTGCAGCACTCCCCACGTGTCGAGCGTGGGCACCACGTCGAGGATGCCGAGGTGGCTCACGCGGTCGGGGTGGTCGAGCGCCGCGCGGAACGCGACGAGCGCGCCGCGGTCGTGGCCCACGAGGACGAACCGGTCGACGTCGAGCGCGTCGGCGAGCGCGACGACGTCGGCGGCCATGGTGCGCTTGGCGTAGACGTCGGGCGTCGTGGCGGCGGGCTTCGCGCTCTCGCCGTAGCCGCGCAGGTCGGGCACGACGACGCGGTGGTCGCGCGCGAGGTCGGTCGCGACGTGCCGCCACATGTGGCGCGTCTGCGGGAAGCCGTGCAGGAGCACGACGGGCGTGCCCTCGCCCGCGGTCTCGGCGCGCAGCGCGACGCCGGGCGCGACCTCGACGGTGCGGGTCTCGAAGCCGGGGATGTGCATGGGGTGTCCTCTCTCGGGGCGGTTCTCGGCCGTGCCGGGGCTGTGCCCGGCCGGTTCGTCGCCATCCTCCGGGCGGCGGATCAGCGTCCGATCAGTGCCGCCCGATCCGTGCCCCGGTGCGGCGAGAATGGCGGGGTGGTGGAGCTGCGCGTCGAGGTGCTCGGGCCGGTCCGCGTGCTGCGCGACGGCGCGGACGTCGACCCCGGCGGACCGCGCCAGCGCGAGCTCCTCGCGCGCCTCGCCGCCGCGCGCGGGCGCCCGGTGCCGTTCGACCGCCTCGCCGACGACCTCTGGGACGAGCCCGGCGCGGGGACGGGCGACCGGCGCGGCGCGCTCGCGACGTTCGTCGGCGACCTGCGGCGGCGCCTGGAGCCCGGGCGCGCGCCGCGCACGCCCCCGCGCGTCCTCCCACCGCGCACGGCGGCTACGCGCTGCGGCTCCCGGACGACGCGCTCGACGCGGCGCGCCTGGAGGCGGCCGTCGCCCGGGCGAGCGCGTCTCCCGGGGCCGGGGACGCGGCGTCGGGCACGACGCGCGCGCTGGCGGACGCCGTCGCCGCCCGGCGCGGCGAGCCGTACGCCGACCTGCCGGACCGGGAGTGGGTGCGGGCCGAGCGCCGGCACCTCGTCGAGGTGCACGCGCGCGCCGTCGAGCTGCTCGCGGACGCGCTGCTCGGCGAGGGCCGGGCCGCGGAGGCGGTCGTCGTGCTCGACGCGCACGCCGCCGCGCACCCGTGGCGCGAGCACGCGTGGGCGCTGCTCGCGCTCGCGCTGTACCGCGACGGGCGGCAGGCGGACGCGCTCGACGTCCTGCGGCGCGCGCGCCGCCGACTCGCCGACGAGCTCGGCCTCGACCCGGGTCCCGAGCTCGTCCGGCTCGAGCGCGACGTGCTCGGCCACACGGCGTCGCTCGACGGCCCGACGCCGGGGCCGCGCCTCGCCGTCACGGCCCCCACCGGCTCGCGCACGCACCTGCGGTCCACGGTCGACGTCGCGCGCACGCTCGCCGTCGCCGGGGGCGACCACCTCGCGACCGCGCAGGAGCAGCGCGTCGCCGCGGCGCTCGCGGCCGAGGCGACCGGCGACCCGGTGCTCGCCGCCCGGACCGTCACCGCGTACGACGTCCCGGCCGTCTGGACCCGGAGCGACGACCCGGCGGCGGCCGACGCGCTCGTCGGCGTCGCGCGGCGGACCCTGGGGCGCCTCGGTCCGGGCGCGGCGCCGGTGCTGCGCGCGCGTCTGCTCGCGGTGGTCGGCATCGAGCACCGCGGGACGCGCGACGCGTGGGCGTGGGCCGCGGCGGAGGACGCCGTCGGGATCGCGCGCGACCTCGGCGACCCGGCGACGCTCGCGCTCGCGCTCAACGCGCGGTTCCTCCAGTCCTTCCAGCGGCCGGGCGCGGGTCCCGAGCGGGACCGGACCGGCGCCGAGCTCGTCGCCCTGGCGGAGGACCACGACCTCCCGACCTTCGCGATCCTCGGCCACCTCGTCCGGATGCAGGCCGCCGCGGGCGCGGGCCGGTTCCCCGACGCCGACGCCCACGCCGCCGCGGCCGAGGACGTCGCGGCGGGCTACGAGTCGCCCGTGGTCCCGATGCTCACCGCCTGGTACCGGGCGATGCGCGACGCCGAGACCGCCCCGCCCGACGCCGCGGCGCGCGCGTACCGCGCCGCCGACGACCGGCTCGCCGGGGTGCGCATGCCCGGCGTGCGCGACGGGCTGCTCCCGCTCGCGCTCCTCACCGTCCGAGTGCGGCACGGGCGACCTCTCGCCGGGATCGAGGCCGCCGTCCTCGGCCCGTACGCGCCGTGGGCCGAGCCGTTGCTCGTGTTCGACGCGGGTAACCCCGACGCCGCGGCCCGGCTCGCGCGCGCGGCGCCTGAGCCGCCCGCCGACCACCTGCGCGAGCTGCTGTGGGCGCTGCGCGCGGAGACCGCCCTGCGGCTCGGGGACCGCGCGCTCGCCGGGCAGGCCCGACGCGCGCTCGCCCGCACCCCCGACGAGCTCGCCGGGGCCGGGTCGGGCCTGGTCTCGCTCGGGCCCGTCCGCGGCTGGCTCGACCGGCTCGACGGGCGCCGCGCGTCGTAGGAGCGGCCGTCCGGGGTGGGCGTGAGGCCGCTCAGCGCTCCGGGAGCAACCCCGCCACGAGCGCGTCGACGACGTCGTCGGTCGGGATGTCGGGGTCGATCGGCGTGGTGAGACGGTCGAGGAGCAGCCCGTCGATCGCGTAGTGGAACAGGGCGATCTCCCGGCGTCCGCCGGGCAGGCCGGCCGACCGGTTGAACGCGACGTCGGCCTCGAATCCCGCGCGCAGCCACGGGCCGAGAACGGCCGCGAGCTCGCCCCGACGGCCGGACTCGAGCCGCAGCTCGAACAGGGCTCGGGTGACGTCGGCGTCGGTCGACAACCGGCGCACGATGTCGCGGAGGTAGTCCGCGAACAGCGCGCGGTCGGGCGTCTGGGCCGCGCGTCGGGCGAGGTCCTCGGGTGCCGGCGCGAGCCGCTCTCCGATGCGCTCGAAGAGCCCCGCGACGAGGGCGTCTCGGCTCCGGAAGTAGTTCGACGTCGTGCCCGTCGGGACCCCGGCCTCGTCGTCGATCGCGCGGTGCGTCAGGCCGCGCGACCCCTCGCGCGCGAGCACGGCGATCCCGGCGTCCGCCAGGGCGCTGCGCCGTGCGGTGTTCTTCGCCATGCGTCGAGGCTATCGCAACCACTGCACCTGTTGTAGTCTCACCGACAACCACTTCATCTGTAGTTGTCAGGAGACATGATGCGTGAGCTGACCTACTACGTCGCCGTGAGCCTCGACGGGTACATCGCCGGGCCGGGGGGCGAGTTCGACGCCTTCCTCGCCGAGGGCGACCACATGGCGCCCATCTGGTCCCGGTACCGCGGCACGGCGCCGACGGACCTGGCCGGGGCCGCCGGGCTGCCGGTCGCCGACGGCCCCTTCGACACCGTCCTCATGGGCTGGAACACCTACGCCGTCGGCCTTCCCGACCACCACCTGCCGAACCCCTACCGGCACCTGCGACAGATCGTCTTCACCCGCACGCACGAGGCGCCCGAGGGGAGCGAGGGGGTGCTGTTCACCGGCGCCGACCCGGTCGAGACGGTCTGCGCGCTCAAGCGGGAGGACGGCCGGGGGATCTGGCTGTGCGGCGGGGGAGCGCTCGCCGCCGTGCTCGTCGACGAGATCGACCGGCTCGCGCTCAAGGTCAACCCGGTGATGCTCGGCGCCGGGGTCCCGCTGTTCGGCGAGCGGGACTACGCGCCCCTCTCCTGGCGATCGACGGGCACGCAGACGTTCCGCTCCGGCGTCACGCTCGCGGAGTACGCGCGGGCGTGAGTGCCGGTCCCGGCGCGACGACCGTGCGCCTAGACGTCGAGCGGTCCCCGCACGACCGAGTCGCCCGAGTGGGACGGGTCGCCGTCGAAGTGCTCCTCGGAGACGTCGACCACGGGGAACTCGGCGAGGTCCAGGCCGTCAGGCACGTCGAAGCGACCCTCCGTGCCGTCGAGCACGCCGAGGCTCACGAGGCCGCTCAGGTCCTCCGCGAGCAGCCACACCTCGCGGTACGTGCCGTCGGGCGCCGGCGCGTCGACCGTCACGACGACCTGGCGCCGCCCGTCGGGCCGCTCCTCGACGCGCGCGTCGCCGCTCGCGCCCTGCCAGTCGGGCAGCGGGTCGAGCGTCGCGCTCGCGACCGTCGTCTCGGGCGGCTCGACCTCGCGGCGCTCCCAGAGGATGCCGCCCACGCCGCCGACGACGAGCGCGGCCGCAGCTGCCGCCGCGACCGGGACCCAGACCCGTCGGCGCCGCGACGCGAGCGGCACGACGACGGCCGTGCCGGTCGCGTCGGCCGTGCTGTCCGGTGCCTCCGCGCCCGTCCCGGCCGCGTCCCGCGGGAGCGTCGGCGCGGCCGGAGCGTCGGTGACCGCCGCGGGGGCGACGACGGGCGGAGCGGCGGCGGCGCTCGTCAGGCCGAGCTCGGCCTGGACCCGCGACCACACCGCGGCGTCGGGGGCGACGAGCTCGTCCGCCGGGTCCGCGCCGTCGAACGCGTCGACGACGCGCGCGAGCCGGGCTACGGCGTCGGCGCACTCCGGGCAGGAGGACAGGTGCGCGCGCGCGTCGTCGTCGAGCACGTCCTCGCCGAGCGCGAGGAGCGCGAGGGTCTCGTCATCGATGTGCTGCACCGTCCACCTCCAATCGGTCGCGCAGCCGGATCAGGCTTCGTCGTACGTGGCTCTTGACCGTACCCAGCGGCAGGCCGAGCTCCTCGGCGATCTGCACGTGCGTCAGGTCGCGGAAGAACGCGAGCTCCAGGATCGTCCGCCCCGGGTCGCCGAGCCGTCGCAGCTCCTCGGTGAGGAGCACGCGGTCGGCGACGCGCCCGACGTCGGTGTCCTCGCTCGCCGCGCGGCCCGGGTCCGGGGCGGTCGTGGCCGCGGCCTCCTCCGACCGGCGGACCCGCGACCGGGCCTCGTGCGCGTCGGCCACCGTGTGCCGCGTGATCCCGACGAGCCAGGCCGGGAGCCGGGCCCTGTCGGGGTCGAACCGGGACCGGCCCCGCCAGGCCGCGACGAACACCTGCTGGGTGACGTCCTCGGCGTCGGCGCGCGTGCCGAGCGAGCGCAGCGCGATCGTGTGCACGAGCGCGGACCAGCGCCGGTAGGCCTCGGCGAGCGCCTGCTCGTCGCCGTCGGCGAAGTCGCGACCGAGGCGCCACAGGTCCGGGTCGGTGGTCCCGGTCTCGGTCACGTTCAGGGCGGGTCCTCGAGGGTCGGCGCCGACCACCCGGGCGGCAGCGGCGAGCGGGTAGCAGCGATCGTAGCGCCCGTGCGGGCCGTCACCGCGACGGGACCGCGGTCACGACGACGTTGTCCGAGTACGAGCGCCGCTCGGCGTCCCAGCGTCCGCCGCACGTCACGAGCACGAGGCGGCGCTCGCCGTCGCGGTCGAACAGCGCGTCGAGCGGGACGTCGGGCTTCGCGATGCTCCTGATGTCGGTCACTGTGTAGGTGTACGAGGTGCCCGTCGCGTCGACGACGTCGACGCTCGCGCCCGTCGTGATCTCGCGGAGCCGCGCGAACGGCCCGACGCCGTCCGGGTCGTCCACGTGGGCCGCGACCAGGGTCGTCCCGGTGGGGCTCGCCGGGGCCGGTCCGAACCGGTACCACGCGGCGACGTCGCCGGAGCCCGGCAGCGCCATGCGCCCCTCGGGGTCGACGCCCGCCGCCTCGACGGGCAGGTCGATCCCGAGGTCGCCGACGACGACCCGTGCGGGTGCCGGCGGCGGGGGAGCCGGGACGTCCCGGGCCGGGCGCACCGGCACCGGTGCGTCCCGGGCCGGCCCGGGCGTCCCCGCGGTCGCCTCCCCGCCCTGGTGGGGGGCCGGGGTGGGGAGGGGGTCGGCCGGCGGTCCGAGTCCGTCGGCAGACCCGTCGGCGGACGGCAGGGAGCATCCGCCGACGACCGCTGCGGTGACGAGCACCGCCCCCAGGAGGGTCCGGAGTCCGGCCCGCGCGCCCCGGGCGGGGCGCGCGGGACCGGCGATGGTGCGCTGCGTCATGCCGTCCGGTCGCTCCGGACGGCGTGGGCCGCGTGCTGCTGGCGCCACGCGCGCGCCAGCATGAAGGTGGCCGCGACGAGCAGCAGGCCGAACAGCGACGCACCGAACGCGATGGCGACGCCCGTCGCGGTGCTGCTCGGCGCGTCGGCCGCGAGGCCCGAGAGCCCGGCCGGGACGCCCGACGGCGACGAGTGCAGGCCCTCGACCGTCTGGGTCGCGAGGGCGAGGTTGCCGTCCTCGAGGCTGCCCCACGCGTAGGCGATGGTGTTGACGCCCTCGGCGACCGTGAGGTCGGCCGGGCCGAGCACGGGCTCCGTGGTGCCCGCGGCGGCGACGGTCGCCGAGATCGTGCCGGCCGGCAGGTCGAGCACGGCCTCCTTCGGGTTCTCCAGCCCCGTGACGACGGCGGTCCCGCCGGCGAGGACGTCGACCGCGGGCGCCGCGGCGACGTGGCGCACGGTGAGCCGGCCCTGGCCCGCGGCCGTGGGCTTCGTGTCGTTCGTGAAGAGCGTCGCGGTCGGCTGGCCGCCCGCGTCGAGGTGCGCGACGGCGGTGTAGCTCGTGCCGCCCGCGAGCTGGAGGTCGACCGGGCCGATGACCGGGGAGCTCGTGTCCGTCGCGTCGGGGGCCGTGATCGCGACCGTGTACGTCCCGGCGGGGAGGTCGAGCGGACCCGCGAGGTCGCCGGGCTGGAAGTCGTCGAGGGTGAGCTCGTCGTTCACCCACACGTCCACGGGCGTGTCCGGCACGCCGTGCAGGACGGAGAGCGAGGCGCCGTCGTCGGTGGCGGCCTGGGCGGGGAGCGCGACGGCCCCCAGCGCGACGAGGGTCGCTGCGCCCGCGAGCGCGGCGGTGCGTCGTGCGGTGCGGTGCATGGTGTCCTCCGGTGGTCGAGCCCGGTCCGTCCCGGGCGCTCGATCTGCTGACACCCCCTCTTCCCCCGCAGGTGCGGATCTGGATGCACACGCATCAAAAAAAGTGCCCGGCCCCGCGGGTGCGGGGCCGGGCACGGGGGACCGGTCAGAGGTTCTGGGGCCGCAGCACCGCGCTGATGCCGTGCGCGATCTGGACGTTGCCCTTATTGAGGTCGAGCTTGCTCTTCACGAGGAACGGGTCGACGTCGTTGCGGTCCTGGTCGACGAGACGGACCAGGGCGAGGCGCTTGCTCAGCACGTCGACCCGGAACGTCGCGCCCTGCGCCGTGGTGAGGACGGCGTCGTCGGACCGCAGCGCGGTGCCGGAGTCGATCGTCGCGCCGGGGACGACGTGGTAGAGCAGCACCTGCTCGATCGCGTCGATGCCGACCGCCCCGGCGAGCGAGGTGAGCACGCGCTCCTCCGTGGGCTGCCAGCGGTGCGTGAGATCGAACGCGAGGAGCTGGAACGCCCGGTCGTTCGGCAGGAACGCGGTGAGCGGCACCGTGCCGTCGGCCAGGACCGCCACGGGGCTGTCCGGCTTGGCGGCGAGGACCGCGGCCACGGCCTGGTCGACGATGTCGAAGTCGTACCAGTTGCGGTCGAACGTGTCGCCGTCGGCCGCGAGCACGGAGGCGAGACTCGCGGTGCCCGGCGGCGGCGCCGTCGTGGGTGCCGGTGCCGCGACGGCCGGTGCGGCCGCGGCGGCCAGAGCGAGGAGCGCGGCTCCCGCCGCGGTGAGCGTGCGTCGGAGGTTCATCGTCGAGTCCCTTCGTCGTGCACGGGACGGCGGTGCGCCGTCGGACGCCGGGTGGCGTCCACCTCTCCTTCACCCGGACCGCCGCCCGCGGATGCACCCACCGCCGACGACTTCCTGCCGCGCTCGACGCGCCGCCTGCTCAGCCCTCTGCGTCAGGCGCCTCCGCCGCGCCGCCCCCGAGCGGGCGTGCGAGCGCGCGGACCGTGTCGATCGTGTCGGCCTCAGCCGCCGTCTTGTCGTCGCGGTACCGGACGACGCGCGCGAAGCGCAGCGCGAGGCCGCCGGGGTAGCGGGTCGAGCGCTGGAGGCCGTCGAACGCGATCTCGACGACCTGCTCGGGGCGCACGCGCACGACATACCCCTCGTCGGAGGTCTGGAGCTCGCGGAAGCGCTGCGTCTGCCACGCGAGCATCTCGTCGGTCATGCCCTTGAACGTCTTGCCGAGCATGACGAACCCGCCCTCGGGGTCGCGCGCGCCGAGCCAGATGTTCGACAGCCACCCGCTGCGCCGGCCCGAGCCCTGCTCGACGGCGAGCACGACGAGGTCGAGCGTGTGCCGCGGCTTGACCTTCACCCAGCCCGCACCGCGCCGCCCGGCCGCGTAGGGCGCGGCGAGCGACTTCACGACGACGCCCTCCTGGCCCTCCGCGACGGCGGCGTCGAAGAACGCGGTCGCGGCCGCGGCGTCGTCGGTCACGAGACGCCGCACGGCGAGCGGCCCCGCGGCGTCGGCGAGGAGGTCGTCGAGCACGGCGAGCCGGTCGCGCAGCGGCTCGTCCAGCAGGTCGCGGCCGTCGGCGTGGAGCACGTCGAAGAAGAACGGGGAGAGCTCGAGCGAGGCCGCGAGCTCGGCCTCCTCGGCGGCGCTGCGCTCGCCCTGGGTCGCGGAGCGGGCGGCGGTCTCCTGGAACGGGCGGGGGACGCCGTCGGGCCCCACGACGAGCGCCTCCCCGTCGAGGACGAGCGCCCGGCCGGGGAGCGCCCGCACGGCCGCGACGATCTCGGGGACGCGCTCGGTGATGTCGTCGAGCGAGCGCGTGAAGACGCGCACGTCGTCGCCGTCGCGGTGCACCTGGATGCGGATGCCGTCGAGCTTCACGTCCACGGCGACGGCGGTGCCCGACGTGTCCTCGCCGCCCGGCGCGGCGCCGAGCTTGTCGAGCGCGGCGCCGACGTCGGGTGCGGACTGCGCGAGCATCGGTCGCACCGGGCGGCCGACGGTGAGTCGGAACGTCGCGAGCGCTTCCGCCGCGGCCTCCGGGCCGCCCGCGGTGAGCGCCGCGCGGGCGACCGGCCCGGTCGCGCCCGCGAGCATGACCGCGCGCCGCACCGCGTCGGCGGGGACGCCCGCCGCCTCGGCGACGGCGTCGACCACCACGGAGTCGAGCGCGCCCTGGCGCAGCTCGCCCGAGACCAGTCCGGCGAGGAGCGACTGCTCGCGCGCCGTCGCGGCACCGAACAGGGCGGCCGCCTCGGCCTGGCGCGCGGTCGACGACCCGGGGCCGGAGAGCTCTGCCATGCGGGCGAAGGCGGCGTCGACGTCGGTCAGCGTGAGGCCGGGCTCCTCGGCAGGGGCGGGGAGGTCGCGCAGCGACCGCCACCCGAGCCCGGTGCGGCGCTGGCGCAGCTCGCCCGCGAGGTACGCGACGGCGATCTCCACCTCCGCGCTCCCGGCCTCGGCGTCGTCCGCGACGCGCCGCAGCAGGTCGGCGATGGCCGCGCGCTTGGCGAGGCGCGAGCGCGTGGCGGCGACGGCGTCGGACGTGGCGGCGACCTCGGCGAGCAGCATGCCCCATCCTCACGCCGACCACCCACGCCTCGCCCGCCGGGCGACCCCCCCGCGGTACATCATTCCGTGAATACACGGATCCGTGTACTGTCGCACCCATGGTCGAGACGGTCACCCTCACGCACACCGCCGCGCTCGCGCGGCTGGGGCACGCCCTGTCGGACGAGACGCGCGCCCGCGTCCTGCTCGCGCTGCGCGAGGCGCCCGCCTACCCGTCCGACCTCGCCGACGCGCTCGGCGTCTCCCGTCAGGTCATGTCCAACCAGCTCGCGTGCCTGCGCGGGTGCGGGCTCGTCGAGGCGATCCCCGACGGGCGCCGCACCTGGTACCGCCTCGCCGACCCCCACCTCGCGCCCGCACTCGACGACCTGCTGCGGCTCGTCGTCCAGGTCGACCCGACCTGCTGCGGCCCCGACGGGTGCACGTGCTCATGACCTCCGTCCCCGTCGGCGCACCGCCGTCCGCCCCCGCCCTGACGGCCGCGCGCCGCGCCGTCCTCGAGCGGCGCGTGCGGTGGGTCGTCGCCGCGACGATCTCGTGGAACGTCGTGGAGGCCGTCGTCGCGATCACGGCAGGACGGGTCGCGTCGTCTGCCGCCCTCGTCGGGTTCGGGCTCGACTCGCTCGTCGAGGTCCTCTCGGCTGCCGCGGTCGCCTGGCAGTTCGCGGCGCCCGACCCCCGCAGGCGCGAGCGGGCCGCGATGCGCGCCATCGCGGTCTCGTTCCTCGGCCTCGCGGTGTTCGTGTCCGTCGACGCCGTCCGGTCGCTGCTCGGCGCGGCGGAACCCGAGCACTCGGTCGTCGGCATCTGGCTCGCCGCGGTGAGCCTCGCCGTCATGCCGTTCCTGTCGTGGTTCGAGCGCCGCACCGGACGCGAGCTCGGCTCGGCGTCCGCCGTCGCGGACTCGAAGCAGACGCTGCTGTGCACGTACCTGTCGGCGGTCCTGCTCGTCGGGCTCGTCCTCAACGCGACCCTCGGGTGGTCGTGGGCCGACCCGCTCGCCGCGCTCGTCATCGCCGCCGTCGCGGTCAAGGAGGGCGTCGAGGCCTGGCGCGGCGACACGTGCTGCGCCCCGACCGCCGTCGTGCATGCCGCCCCCACGGACGCCGCCGCCCCGTCCTGCGACTGCTGCCGACACGAGCCCTCGACCGCCGAGCGAGGTGCACCGGTCGTACAGTGACCGCCGTGACGACCGAGCCTTCCCCTGATCTCGGCGCGGACTCCGGCGCCGCCGCGGGCACGGCTCACCGGCGACGCCGCCGTGGCCTGCCGCCGTGGCTGCTCGCCGCGGCGGTCGTCGTCGCGCTCCCCGCGACGGGTCTGCTCCCCGCGGCGGACGCGCGCGACCTGCTCGTGCGCACCGGGCCGGTCCTGGTGTTCCTCCTCGCCATCACGGTCGTCGCGGAGCTGTGCGCGGGCGCGGGCCTGTTCGACGCCGTCGCCGCCCGGGCGGCGCGGCTCGCCCGAGGTCGGCGGATCGTGCTGTGGGTGCTCGTCGTCCTGCTCGCGACGGCCAGCACCGTCGTGCTGTCGCTCGACACGACGGCGGTGCTCGTCACGCCCGTCGTGCTCGCCCTCGCCCGACGGACGGGCACCAGGCCCCTGCCGCTCGCGCTCACCGTGCTCGCGCTCGCGAACACGGCGTCGCTCCTCCTGCCGGTCTCGAACCTCACCAACCTGCTCGCCGCGGACCGGTTCGGCACCGGGTACGTCGGGGTGATGTGGGCGCCGGCGCTCGTGGTCCTCGCGGTGACGGTCGTCGTGCTGCTCGCGCTGCACGGTCGCCACCTGCGGGGACGGTTCGACCTCACGGGACCCGGGCCGACGCCGCCCGACCGGGTGCTCCTGCGCGTCACCGGGGCCGTCGTCGTGCTCCTCGCGGTCGCGTTCGCGCTCGAGCTGCCCGTCGCGCCGACGGCGCTCGCGGGTGCGGCGGTGCTCGCGCTCGCGACGTGGTGGCGGCGCGTGCGCCCGCTCGTGCCGGTGCGCGAGATGCTGCCGTGGCGGTCGGCGCTCGTCGTGGCGGCGCTGTTCGTGGTCGTGGAGACCTGGCACGCGCACGGGCTCGGCGACCTCCTCGCCGCCGTCGCGGGCACGGGAACCGGACCGGGCGACCTCGCCCGCCTCGCCGCGACGGGCGTCGTCGCGGCGAACCTCGTGAACAACCTGCCCGCGTTCCTCGCGCTGCTCCCCGCGGCGGGCGAGGACGTCGAGCGGCTCGCGACCCTGCTCGTCGCGGTCGACGCCGGGCCGCTGATCACGCCGTGGGCGTCGCTCGCGACCGTGCTGTGGTGGCAGCAGTACCGCCGTCACACCTTCGGGCAGGAGCCGCCGCCCGCGTGGCACGTGATCCGTCAGGGCCTGGTGCTCGCGCCCCTCGCCGTCGCGGCGGGGGTCGCCGTCGTGGTGCTGCGCTGACCGGCGAGATTCGGCATCGCGGCCGGCGTCTCGGTCGCACGCGGTCCCGGGCTCGACGTCGCGCCCTGGGAGAGCCGAGCGGTACGACGCAGCCCGCGCGAGAAGGTGGCTCTTGGGACGCGCGCTTCGTGCTCTCAGGCGGAGAGCTTGTGGTTGGCGAGACGGTTCATGGAGATGCCCTGCGCGGCAGCCTCCTCGACGAGCCGACGGTGCATGGCCGGGGGGATCCGCACGCGGAACTCGCCGGAGTAGTGGCGCTCGGACAGGGGCTCGGGGACCTCTTCGCCAGAGGCTGCGAGGTCCTCGACCACCTCGGAGGCGAGCTTCCGGATCCCGGCGAACGCGGCGGCCGACTCGGGCTCCAGCCACGAGAGAGAGGGCAGCTCGAGAACCGTACCGACGAACTCTCCGTCGTCTGCGGACCAGGACACGCGGTAGCTGTAGTGCTCGGCGGCGTTCACTTCTCCTCCTCTGAGGGGTCGTTCTCCTCGTGCATGGCCTCGAGCCTGTCGATCGCCTCGAGGATCTGTCTGACCTGGTAGGCCTTGGCCCGGCCGTTGCTGTTCTGGATGTTGACCCGGGGGTCACC
Organism: Cellulosimicrobium sp. MI9406; assembly: GCF_040595865.1. Taxonomy (NCBI): domain Bacteria; kingdom Bacillati; phylum Actinomycetota; class Actinomycetes; order Micrococcales; family Promicromonosporaceae; genus Cellulosimicrobium; species Cellulosimicrobium sp. MI9406. Next base: position 466,844 of record NZ_JALIZI010000001.1, on the reverse strand, counting down.
GGGCCACGGCATGGCATAGACGTGGTGCGAGCCCCCGCTGCGTCTGGGCTCGCCGAAGTAGTGGTCGCACACGGCGGCGAGCTCGTCGAAGCGAACGCTGCCCGGGCTGTTCCGCATGCGGTCCAGCACCTTGTCTCGCTTCGTCACGAGACCTACGGTACCAATAGTGGTACCACCCGTGCTGTGGCCCGGCGCGCTCGGCCGCACAGGTCCGGGTGCGCTCTCCGCGGGCCCGTGGTCGGATGGGGAGCGATGACTTCGCGATCGATGACGACACGAACCGTCCGCGCCGCCGCCTCGTCGCTGGCGGCGGTCCTCCTGCTCGGCGGGGTCCCCGCCGCGGCCGTCGCGGGCCCGGGGGGTGAGCCAGCCCGCACCAGTGCCGCCACGGCGTCGGCCCGCACCGGACCCGCCACGACGACGGCCGCCCAGGTCGAGGCACCCGTGCCCGAGATCGCGTGGGGCCCCTGCGACGGCGACGGCCTCGAGGCGTTCGAGTGCGCGACGGCGCAGGTGCCGACCGACTACGACCGCCCTCACGGCCGCACGACGACCATCGGCCTGACGCGGCTCCCGGCGTCCGACCCCGAGCAGCGGATCGGGAGCCTGTTCACCAACTTCGGCGGCCCCGGCGGCCCGGGTGTCGAGACGCTGCACCTGCTCGGGGGCTCGCTCTTCGACGACGACGTGCTCGCGCGGTTCGACGTCATCGGGTTCGACCCGCGCGCCGTCGGGACGTCCGACCCCGCGACGTGCTTCCGCGACCAGGAGCGGGAGAACGCGTTCCTCGCGGGCCTGCCCGCGTTCCCCGTGGCCGACCGCGAGGAGGCGCGCTACCTCGGCCAGATGGCGGCCTTCGGGGCGTCGTGCACGCTGTTCTCGGGCGACCGGATCGCGCACGCGTCGACGGCGAACGTCGCGCGCGACATGGACCTGCTGCGCCAGGCCGTGGGCGACGAGCAGCTCAGCTACGTGGGGTACTCCTACGGCACGGTGCTCGGCGCGACGTACGGGGCGCTGTTCCCGGACCGCGTCCGCGCCCTCGTGCTCGACGGCACGATGGACGTCGACGCGTGGTCGGGCGTCGGGTCGCGCGAGCTGATCGGCGCCCGGATCGGGCAGGCCGCCGGCGCGACCGAGACGTTCGGCGAGTTCACGCGGCTGTGCGCGGAGGCGGGGCCGTCGGCGTGCGCGCTCGCGTCGCTCGGCGACCCGGCCGACGTCGTCGAGGCGACCTACGCCGCGCTCCGCGAGGCGCCCGTCGACGTGCCGCTCCCCGACGGCACGAGCGTGCGCGTCGGGTACCCGGACACGGTGGCGCTCGTCTTCCAGTACCTGTACGAGCCCGCCGCGTGGGGCGACCTCGACCTCACGCTCGCGTCGCTCGCGGTGCTGAGCGGCGCCGTCGAGCCGCCCGCGGCCGCGGACCGCCAGCGCACGCTCGGTGCCCTGCCCTCGCTCGGGGAGCTGCTCCGCCGCGCCGGGTTCGCCGAGGACTACGCGTCCGTCGGCGGCGCGCTCGCGAGCCTGTGCGTCGACACGACGGCCCCCGGCCGGCCGTGGCAGTACCCCGCGAAGGTCGACGCGCTCGACGCGCAGTACCCGCACTTCGGGCGCTTCCGCGGCTGGGTGGGCGTCCAGTGCGAGTTCGTGCCCGTCGAGGACCGCGACGCGTTCACGGGCCCGTGGGACCAGACGACGGAGGCTCCCGTCCTCGTGGTCGGCACCCGGTTCGACCCCGCGACGCCGTACGGGTTCACGCAGCCCTACGCCGACCGCTGGCCCGACGCCCGCGTGCTCACCGTCGAGGGCTGGGGCCACACGATCATCGGCAAGAGCGCGTGCGCGGACGGCGCCGTCGCGCGGTACCTCGTGGACCTCGACGCCACCGACGGCGCCACGTGCGAGCAGGACGTCGTGCCGTTCCAGGGCCCGTCGGTCCCGCTCGGGGAGGCGCTGCGCCTGCCGGTCGTCTGACCCGCTGACCTGCGGACCCGCCGACGCGCCGACCCGCGGGACGGTGCCCGCTGGTCCCGTGCGGTCGCGGCCGTTCGGCCCTACCGCCGGTGCCCGGCGTCTGCCGACCCTGGAGGCATGACCGGACCGGGCCGCCGCGTGACGGAGGCCGCCCGGCGCTACCCGTGGGTGGTCGCCACGGTGGCGGTGGGCGGTCTCGGCGGCGTGCTCGAGGCCTGGGGCCCGGACCGCTCGGCGCAGGTCGTCGTCTCGGCGTTCGCGCTCGTGCTCGTCGTGGTCCGGGCGCGGGGGATGGTGGCGGACCTGCGGGCGGGCGCATACGGCGTCGACCTGCTGGCCGTCCTGTCCGTCACGGCCACGGTGCTCGTGGGGGAGTACTGGGCCGCGCTCGTCGTGTGTCTCATGCTCTCGGGCGGCGAGGCGCTCGAGGACTACGCGAACGGGCGCGCGCGGCGCGAGCTCTCGAGCCTGCTCGCCGGCGCCCCGCGCGTCGCCCACCGGGCCGGGCCCGGCGGGGAGCTCGAGGACGTCCCCGTCGACGACGTGCGCCCCGGCGACGAGGTGTGGGTGCGGCCCGGGGAGGTCGTCCCGGTGGACGGCGTCCTGCTCAGCACGGCGGCCACGCTCGACGAGTCGTCGCTGTCCGGGGAGTCGCTCCCCGTGGAGCACCGGCGCGGGGACACCGTGCTGTCCGGATCGGTCAACGGCGGCGGAGCGGCGCAGGTCCGGGCGACCGCGACGGCCGCGGGCTCGCAGTACCAGGCGATCGTCGAGCTCGTGAAGCAGGCGCAGGAGTCCAAGGCGCCGTTCGTGCGCCTCGCCGACCGCGTGGCGGTGCCGTTCACGGTCGCCGCCCTCGCGCTCGCCGTCGTGGCGTGGGTGCTCAGCGGTGAGCCCGCGCGCTTCGCCGAGGTGCTCGTCGTCGCGACGCCGTGTCCGCTGATCATCGCGGCCCCGGTCGCCTTCATGTCCGGCATGTCCCGCGCGGCGCGGAACGGGATCATCGTGAAGTCGGCCGGGACGCTCGAACAGCTGTCGCGCGTGCGCACCGTCGCGTTCGACAAGACGGGCACGCTGACCCACGGGGCGCCGGTCGTCGTGGACGTCCTGCCCGCGGGCGGCCGCACGCCGGATCACGTGCTCGCGCTCGCGGCCGCGGTCGAGCAGTACTCGGTGCACCCGCTCGCGGCGGCCATCGTCCGCGCGGCCCAGGAGCGGGACCTCTCGCTGCCCGCCGCACGGGACGCGACGGAGGAGACCGCCCGGGGAGCCCGCGCGACGGTGGACGGCCACGCGGTGGCGGTCGGTCGGCTGACCTTCGTCACCACGGGCGCACCCGCGGGCGTCCCCGTGCCCGGCGCGGGCCGCAGCGCCGTCCACGTGGGCGTCGACGGCACGTACGCCGGGACCGTGCTCCTCGCCGACGAGCTGCGGGCCGAGGCCCGCCCCACCGTCGCCGCCCTCCACGCCGCGGGCGTGCGGACCACCGTCATGCTCACCGGCGACGGCGCGGCGACCGCCCGGCACGTCGCGGACCAGGTGGGCATCGACGACGTGCGCGCCGGCCTCCTCCCGCAGGACAAGGTCGACGCCGTCCGCGCTCTGCCGGACCGCCCCGTGATGATGGTCGGGGACGGCGTGAACGACGCCCCGGTCCTCGCGGTGGCCGACGTCGGCATGGCCATGGGCGCACGGGGCTCGACGGCGGCGACCGAGTCCGCGGACGCCGTCGTCGTCCGGGATGACCTCGCGCGCACCGTCGGTGCCGTGCGGATCGGCCGCCGCACCGTGCGGGTCGCGTGGCAGGCCATCGGCATCGGGATCGCCCTGTCCGGGCTGCTCATGGTCGTGGCCGCGACGGGGCGGCTCCCCGCGCTCGCGGGCGCGTGGCTCCAGGAGGGCGTCGACCTCGCATGCATCCTCTGGGCGCTGCTCGCCACCCGCCCGGGCAGGGACGAGACACCGCCCCGGCCGCCCCGGGCGGCTGCGGCCGCCGAGGCCGTCGAGCCGCTCGTGCCGGCGGCGTCGGCCCGCTGACACCCCGCGCTCACCCGGCCCGCGCACGGGTGGAGCGGGTACCGACGCGTCGAGGTGCGTCCCCGCGGGCCGCCGCCGCGTGCGACAGTGTTCCGGGCGTTCGAGCACAGGACGCCCGCCTTCCGACCGTGAGGCGCCCCGTGGCCACCTCGACCTCCCCGTCCGACCCCCCGGCCGCCGCCCTGGCCGAGGCGGAGCGGCTCGCCGTCGCGCTCGAACGCCGGGCGATGTCCGCGAGCGAGGTCTCGTTCACCATCGCCGACGCGCGCGCCCCCGGCATGCCGCTGGTGTGGGTCAACCCCGCGTTCACGGCGACGACCGGCTACACCGCGGACGAGGTACTGGGGACGAACTGCCGGTTCCTCCAGGGTCTGGGCACCGACCGCGAGGCGGTCGCGAGGATCCGCGCCGCGGTCGACGACGGCAGCACGGTGGGCGAGACGCTGCTGAACTATCGCAAGGACGGCACGGCGTTCTGGAACCAGCTCACCATCTCGCCGGTCCACGACGACCACGGGACGCTCACCCACTTCGTCGGCGTCCAGGCGGACGTCACCGCCCGGGTCGAGACGGAGCGGTCCCGCGAGGCGGCCCTCGACGCCGCGATCTCCGCGAACCACCGGCTGACCACGACCACCCGGCTCGTCGAGCGCTTGGGCGAGCTGCTCGGCACGGAGGACGTGCTCGCCGAGGCGGCACAGGCCGTGGCCGAGGTGTTCTCGTGCTGGGCGGTCGTCGTGACGTACCCGGGTGGGCGCTCGCGCACCGACGTCGCGTCGCACGACCCGGCGCTCGCCGATGCCGCCCGGCGCCTGTCCCGGACACCGGGCTGGGCGGACCGCTCGCTCGCGGCGGTCGACGTGCTCGGGGGCGGCGCGCGGTTCGCGCGACCGTTCGACGTCACGCCCGACCTCGTCTCGCCGCACGCGGACGAGGAGGAGCTCGCCGCCATGCACGAGCTCGGGCTCGGCTCCGCGATGTCCGTCGGGCTGCGGGCCCGCGGCCGGATCGTCGGCGTGCTCGCCGTGGTCAGCGCGCAGCCCGGGTTCTTCGAGGACGAGGACGCCGTGATGTTCGAGGACCTCGGCCACCGGATCGGCCTCCTGCTCGACAACGCGCGGCTCTACGAGCGCGAGCGCGACGCCGCGCACACCCTGCAGGAGCGCATGCTGCCGCGGCTCGGATCCCTCGACGGGCTGGACGTGGCCGTGGTCTACCGGCCCGCGGGAGGTGGGTCGTCCGTGGGAGCCGCGGCGGTCGGCGGCGACTGGTTCGAGGCGATCGAGCTGCCCGACGGCCGCGTGCTGCTCGTGGTCGGGGACGTCGTCGGGCACGACATGCACGCCGCCGCCGCGATGGGTCAGATCCGGTCGGCGCTCCTCACCGTCGCGGCGGACGGCACGACGCCCGAGGAGGTCGTCGAGCGCCTGGACGGGCTCGTGAAGCGCTTCGGCCTCGCGGACGTCGCGACGTGCGTCGTCGCGACGCTCGGGCCGCCCGACGCGGACGGCGGGCGCGAGCTCGTCTACTGCCGGGCCGGCCACCCGCCGCCCCTGCTCCGCACGCCCGACGGCGCCGTCCGCCCGCTCGACGAGTCGCTCACCACGCCGATCGGGGTCGTCACGCCCCGGCCCGTCACGGCCGCCCGGCTGCGACCGCGTGCCGGGAGCGTGCTCGTCCTGTACACCGACGGCCTCGTGGAGTCCCGCGCCCGGGGCCAGCGCGAGGGCGTCGCGGAGCTCGCGCGGGCCCTCGGCCGCGCCCCGGCGGACGCGGACGCTGCCGCCGTCCGGGACCACCTGCTCGACCAGGCCGGGGGCCGCAGCGACGAGGACGACACGTGCCTGCTCGTCGTCCGCCTGCCACGCGGGGACGAGGCCGCGGCATCCGACGGTGGTGCGCCGCCCCACCCCTGAGCGGCGGGCGCTACGGACCCTCGGCGAGCGGCCCCCGCAGCCGCGCCCGGTCGTCCTCGGTCCCGCCCCGGAGCCGGCGCGCGAGCGTGTCGCGCCAGCGCGCGGGCAGCGTCGGGAGCGCGGCGAGCGCCGCGGCGGCCGGGAGGTCGTCGCGGTCGAGGTTCATCACCCGGTTGACCTCCCGCACCGTCGCGCTCCGGGCCGGCCGGTCGACGACGACGGCGGTCGCGCCCGCCCGCACCGTGCCGGGCGTGAGCACGCGCAGATACCAGCCCGTGCGGCCCGACGCCTGGACCCGGTCCGGGAGGTCGACGAGGCCGTGGACCGCCGCGAGCTTGTAGCAGGGGCGGCGCGGCATGCTCACCTGGAGGGTCGCCGTCCCGAGCGTGAGCACGTCGCCCAGCAGCAGGTCGCCCTCGGTGAGCCCGCGCGTCAGGAGGTTCTCCCCGAACGCGCCGGGCGGGAGGTCCGCGCCGAGCTCGTCGCGCCACGCCGCGTAGTGCTCGACCGGGTACACGCACAACGCCTTCTCGGGGCCGCCGTGCACGCGCCGGTCGGCCTGCGCGTCGCCTTCCAGCCCTTCCGTCCCTACCGCGACGGGGCCGAGGCGCGGCCGCTTGCGGAACGCCGTCGGCACGTCGCGCCCGCGGTGGGCCACCGTGCCCACCCCGCCGGTGCGCACCTCCAGCACGACGGCGCTCGCGGGCCGCGAGGCGGGCGCGGGGGAGCGCGGGTCCCCAGGGCGGGACGGTGCGGCAGGGCGGGACGGTGCGGCGGGGCGGGACGGCACGGTGGCCCCTCTCAGGCGGCGCGGCGCAGGCCGACGGCGGGGAAGTCGACGGGGACGTCGAGCGCGACGTTGACGTAGTTGGTGAACAGGTTGAGCGCGACGTGCGCGACGACCTCGACCACCTGCTCGTCGGTCCACCCCGCGTCGCGCACCGCCTGGACGTCCTGCGCGGTCACGTGACCGCGCTCGTCCACGAGGGCGAGCGCGAAGCGCAGCAGCGCCTCGACGCGCGGGTCGGACGCGGTGCCGTCCTGCGCGGCGGTGAGGTCGCCGCGCGCGACGCCGGCCTTGCGCCCGAGCGCGGTGTGGGCGGCGAGGCAGTACTCGCACGCGTTCCGGTTCGCGACGGCGACGGCGATCTGCTCGCCGACGGCCGCGCCGAGCGTGCCGGTGCCGAGGGCGCCGAACGCACCCCACATGCTCTGCAGGGCGGCGGGCGAGTTCGCGACCGCCCGGAACATCGCCGGGACGCCGCCGAACGCGGCACGGATCTGGTCGAGCCCGTCGGCGACGGGGCCGGTGGCGGACTCGGGGCTGACGAGGGGGACACGGGACACGGGGATCTCCTCCGGGTGCGGGGACGCCGGTCCCGGGCGGGGCCGACGTCGTCCAGCCTGGTCGGTCGCGTCGGACGACGGGGAACGAATCGTCCTTGGAACGTGTCCGATCGTCTGGCATCCTGGGGTGATGGCTCCCGTCGACCGGCTCTCGCACCTGCTCGAGCGGTTCCGCGTGCGGACGCACCTCTTCCACACCGGGCCGCTGTGCGGCGTCACGACGTTCGACGCGCGGCCCGGGCGCGGGTTCCTGCACGTGCTCCGGCGGGGCGAGATGGACATGACCCACGTCGGCGCGGACGGCCGGGTCGAGCGCCGCAGCGTCGACCGCCCGAGCCTGCTCTTCTACCCGCGCCCGCTCGACCACGCGTTCCACAACGCGCCCACCGAGGACTCCGACTTCGCGTGCGCGACGCTCGACGTCGAGGGCGGCGCCACCCACCCCCTCGTGCGCACGCTGCCGCCCGTGCTCGTGCTGCCGCTCGACGACGTGGCGGGGCTCGAGCCCGCGCTCGACCTGCTCTTCCGCGAGATCGACGACGTCCGCTGCGGCCGTCGCGTCCTCGCCGACCGGCTCTTCGAGGTCGTGCTCGTGCAGCTCTTCCGGTGGATCCTCGACCACGCCGACGACCTCGCCCTCCCGCCGGGGTTGCTCCCCGGCCTCGCCGACGAGCGCCTCGCGCCCGTGCTCGTCGCCGTGCACGAGGCGCCGGGGGAGCCGTGGACGCTCGCGTCGATGGCGCGCGCGGCGCACCTGTCCCGGAGCGCGTTCGCCGCCCGGTTCACCGCCGTCGTCGGGCAGCCGCCCGGCGACTACGTGACCGGCTGGCGCATCACCGTCGCGCAGGACCGGCTCCGGGCGGGCGCCTCGGTGAGCCGGACCGCGACCGAGCTCGGGTACGCGACGCCCGCCGCGTTCTCGCGCGCGTTCAGCCACCGGGTCGGCCGCTCGCCGCGCGCGTGGCTGGCCGAGCGCGCGGACCCGGTCGCGCCGCCCGTGGCATCCTGACGCGGTGCGGTCGAAGGTGCGGGTCGAACGGTGCGGGTCGAGCCGGTGCGCGTCGAGCCGGTGAGCGAGGACGTCCTCGTGGACCGGGTCGTCGAGCGCGTGCTCGCCGCCGGGCGTGAGCAGCCCCGGGCGGTCCGCCTCCTCGTCGACGGCCACCCCTCCACGCGGCCCGAGGACCTCGCAGACCGTCTGGTCGCGCCGCTGCGCGCGGCGGGCCGGCCGGTCGCGCGCGTGCGCGTGCAGGACTTCTGGCGTCCCGCGTCGCTGCGCCTCGAGCGCGGGCGCGAGGATCCCGACGCGCTCCTCGACGAGTGGGTCGACGTGGCGGGGCTCCGGCGGGAGGTGCTCGACGCCGTCGGGCCGGGCGGGTCCGGCCGCTACCTGCCGAGCCTGCGCGACCCCGCGACGAGCCGGTCGACCCGCGCCGCGTACGTCGAGGCCGAGCCGGGCCTCGTCGTCGTGCTCGACGGCGCGCTCTGCCTGGGCCTCGGCCTCGCGCTCGACCTCACCGTGCACCTCGCCCTGCGCCCCGCGACGCTCGCGCGCCGCACCGCGCCCGACGCGGCGTGGACGCTCGCTGCCTACGGCCGGTACGCGGAGGAGGTCCGTCCCGAGGACGTGGCGGACGTCGTCGTGCGGGTCGACGACCCGCGGCACCCGGCGCTCGTCATCCGCTGAGTGGCCGTGGCTGCGGCTGCGGCGGCGGGGGCGGCGGGCCGGAGGGGGCGCGGTCAGCGGGGGAGGTGCGTCTCGACGAGCTCGACGATCGCCGGGTCGTCGGGCAGGGTGCGCGGCCGGAACCGGTGCACCTCGCCGCCCGGCAGGACGAGGAACTTCTCGAAGTTCCACGTGACGCGCCCCGCCTTGCCGTCCGCGTCGGGCGTCTTCTTGAGCTCCGAGTAGAGCGGGTGCGCGTGACGGCCGTTGACGCGCACGCGGTCCACCACGGGGAACGTCACGCCGTACGTGAGCGAGCAGAACTCCTGGATCGCCTCGTTGCTGCCGAGCTCCTGCAGGAACTGGTTGCTGGGGAACCCGATCACGGTGAACCCGCGGTCGCGGTACTTCTCCTGCATCGCCTCGAGCGTCGCGTACTGCGGCGCGAGCCCGCACCGCGACGCGACGTTGACGACCAGCACGACGTCGTCCGCGTGCTCGCGCAGGGTGTGCGCCGTCCCGTCCATGGCGTCGAACGGGATGTCGTACAGGCTCATGGGACCTCCTCGGGCGAGGCGCCGGCGCGTCCGGGCCCGTCCCATCCTCGCACCGCGGGTGTGACGTCGTGCGGAACCCGTCCCGACCCCCGGTCGAGCGCGCGCGAGCCTGCCCGTGGCGTGCTGAAGTATGTGCGCGATGCCAGCAGCCGAGAGAAGGGACGCCTCCATGCGCCCGTGGACCCCGAAGACCGACATGGTGCGCCGGTTGTACGTCGCAGGCCGGGAGGCGACGAGCCCGGCCGAGGCGCTCCGGATGTCCCCGCAGGAGCTCGCGGAGGAGTTCGACCGCTGGCTCGAGGGCGTCCGCGCCGCGCGCGAGCAGTAGGAGCGGCGGAATCTCGGTGGCCTCCCGCGCCCGCGCGAGACAGACTCGGGGCATGACGACGCGGCTGCCGGACGACGGGCCGGGCCACGGACACGACGGGGGACCGGACGACGGCCCCGACACCACCTCGCCCGTGACCCGGGCGGTGGTCAGCGTGGTCGTGGGCATCGCGATCTTCGCGTTCGTGGGCGTCGTCGGGTACTTCGCGGTCGTGACAGTCGGGATGCGGTCGTGGGCCGACCAGCGGGGCGCCTCCGCCGAGCGGTCGGTCGCGAGCGCCCCGGCGAGCGCGCCGGCCGGCACCGGGACCGGGCGCGAGACGACGCTCGACGCGTCGAACGAGGCGTACCGCCAGCGCCAGGGCACGCCCGAGCGCGACGCCGAGGCGGCCCGCTCGGTGCCCGCCGTCCGCGCCGCGCTCGACCCGGTCGCGGACGGCTCGGCGGTCGACGCCGACGAGGTCGCGACGGCGCTCGCCGCCGCGGGGTTCGAGACCGTGCAGGTCGTGGGCACGACGGCGTCCGGCGAGGTCGCGACGACCGTCGGCGTGGGCGTCGCGGTGCCCGGCGGCTGCGTGTTCGGGGGCGTCGCGCCCGACGCCGTGACCCTCGAGGCCGGGGGTCCGATCGCGGACGGCGGCTGCCTGGAGATGCCGGCGCACTGACGCCCCTCGCACCGGGCGCCTGCGGCCGCGAGGCCCGGCCCGGGCGGTCCGGGAGGCCGCCGGGCGGGTCGATCTCGCGACCTGCGGCTCCACCTGGGTACGGTCAGCGGGGCGGGCGACGGAGCCCGCACGGCTGACGGAGGATGAGAGATGCGGATCGAGGGCGCGGTCGCGCTGGTGACGGGCGGGGCGTCGGGCCTCGGGCGCGCGACGGCGGAGGGCCTGGTGGCTGCCGGCGCGCGCGTCGTGCTCGCCGACCTCGCGTCGTCCGACGGCGCGGCGGTCGCCGAGGGCCTCGGCGACGCGGCGCGGTTCGTCCCCACGGACGTGACGAGCGAGGACGACGTCGCGCGGGCCCTGGACGCCGCCGACGCCCTGGGCGGGGCGCGCGTCGTCGTGAGCTGCGCCGGGATCGTGCTCGCGCAGCGGGTCCTCGGTCGGTCCGGGGTGCACGCGCTCGACGCGTTCCGCCGCGTGGTCGACGTCAACCTCGTCGGCACGTTCAACGTCGTCCGGCTCGCCGCGGAGCGCATGCTCGCCCTCGACCCGCTCGGTCCCGACGGCCCCGACCCCGACGGCGAGGAGCGCGGCGTCGTCGTGCAGACGGCGTCGGTCGCGGCGTTCGACGGCCAGGTCGGGCAGGCGGCCTACGCCGCGTCCAAGGCCGGGGTCGCCGGCCTCACGCTGCCGCTCGCGCGCGACCTCGCGCAGCACCGGATCCGTGTCATGACGATCGCGCCCGGGATCTTCCGCACGCCGATGATGGCGTCGCTCCCCGAGGCGGCGCAGGAGTCGCTCGGGGCGCAGGTGCCGCACCCGAGCCGGCTCGGGCGCCCGGAGGAGTACGCGCACCTCGTGCGCGCGATCGTGGAGAACCCGATGCTCAACGGCGAGGTGGTCCGCCTCGACGGCGCCATCCGCATGGCGCCGCGCTGAGCCGCAGGACCGCCGGGGGCACGGGCCGCCCGACGACGACAGGACCCCGGGCACGCGCCCGGAGGAGAGGAGAGGGACGATGCCGCCGTACACGACGGCGACCGACTTCCGGGCCGACCTGCTCGCCCGCGCGACGGCGGCCCAGCGCCGCGCGTCCGCCCGGAGCTTCTCGGGCGACGGCAACGTCGCCGGGGTGCGAATGGGCGACGTGTTCGTGCTCGCGAAGAACGCCCTCGACCTGCCGGTCGACCAGATCGAGCTGCTGCTCGAGGACCGGATCCACGAGGTGCGGGCCGGCGGGTGCTCGATCATGGGCAAGTCGGCGACCGCCCGGCGCGTGACGGTCGATCGGCACGCGGAGCTCGTCGAGCTCTTCCTGCGTCGGCACGACCGCATCGACACGTGGGACCTCGTGGACCTCACCGCGTCCCAGGTGCTGGGGACGTGGCTGCTCGACCGCCCGCGCGACGTGCTCGACGACCTGGCGCGCGCGCCCGACTGGCCGCGCCGTCGCTCCGCCGTCGTCGCGACGGCGGCGTTCCTCCGGCGCGGCCAGGTCGACGACACGTTCCGGCTGTCCGCGATGCTGCTCGACGACCCGGAGCCGTACGTCCAGAAGGGCGTCGGCTGGATGCTCCGGCACGCGGGCGACGTCGAGCCCGAGCGGCTGCGGGCGTTCCTCGAGGAGCGGGCGGCCACGATGTCGCGCGACGTGCTGCGCGCCGCCGTCGAGAAGCTGCCACCCGCGGAGCGCAAGGAGTGGCTCGCGCGCTGAGCGTCGGTCCGGCGCCTCAGCCCAGGCGGGTCACCGTCGGGTCGTCACCCAGGTCGAGCCGCAGCAGCCGGCCCTGGACCGCGGCGTACCGGGTGCTGGACGCCGAGGCGCTGCTCCAGCCGATCTCGCCGTCGCGGAGGTCGAGCGCGACGAGCCGTGTCGTGCTGTGCTCGTCGTCCTCCCATGCCGAGACGGCGAGGAGCGCGCGGGCGCCGTCGGTGAACGCCTGCCCGACGTGCAGCATGCTGGAGGGCACGGTGGGCCCCGCGCCGTCGTCGACCAGCTCGTCGGTCGTGCGGGTCCACAGGGTGCGCCCGGTCTCCACGTCGACCCCGACGAGGACCGAACCCATGCCCTGGAGGACGACGGCGACGCCGTCCGCGACGACGTACGCGATCTCGGGGGAGTTCACCTCCGCGTTCTCCCAGCGCGGGCGCCCGGTCGCGTCGTGCGCGACGAGGTCCGTGACCTGGCGCGTGAGCACGAGGTCGCCCGCGGTCCCGTCCGTCGCGGTCGGGACGATCACCTCGCCCGTCGGCTCCCACCGGAGGGCACCGTCCGGCTCGAGCACGGCTGCCGCGCCGGTACCGTCCGGCGCGGCCCAGCCGCGGCCGACCGCGCGCAGGAGCGCGCCGTCGGGGAGCTGCGCGACCACGTCCGCGGGCTTCTCCGGGTCGTCGACGCGGGTGCCCTCGGGCGTGAACCGGGCGTCGACACCGCAGCCCCGCACGGCCACGAGCCCGGCGGAGCGGACGACGGTCCCGCCGTCGAGGTCGGCGTAGGTGGCGTCCTCGGCGACGGAGTACTGGTCGCACCCGCCCTCCTCGGCGACGAAGGGCAGCTCGTGCTCCCAGCGGACGGCGCCGGTCCGGGCGTCCTCCAGCGTGACGACGGCCGCGCGCCCCCCGGACAGGTCGGTGGGCAGGCCCGTCGAGGGGTCGGTCGGCACCGGGGCGGCGGGCGTGTCGCCGACGCGACGGAAGCGGGCGACCGTGCCGTCCGGTCCCGGCGCCGACCAGCCGCGCGACGCGTCCAGGGGCCGGGTCGTGGCGGTGCCGTCGGCGTCGATCACGGTCACCTGCGGGGCGGGGAAGGGCGCCGTCCCGTCGACCGCCTCGCCGGTGGTCGTCGTGAGGAGCATCCGGCTCGCGAGCGGCGAGGGGACGTCGTCGGTGACGCACACGAGCGTCTCGTCCGGCACCGGGGACGTCAGCGCGAGCTCGAGCTCGCCGCCACAGCGGGACGTGCGCGGGAGGGGCACGGTCCAGCGGACCGCGCCGGAGTCGAGGTCGTGGGCGACCGCCTCGTCGTCGCGCACGACGACGAGGAGGCCGGGCAGCGCGGCGAGGGCGCCGCTCGTCTGCGCGTCCGTGGACCAGAGCTCCCGCGGCGTGCTCTCGACGGGCTCGACACCCCCGACGGAGCGGCGCAGCGTCTCCAGCGACCCGCGCGACGACGCGGCGTCCACGACCGCCATGCCGGCGACGACGACCCCGACGGCGGTCGCGCCCGCGAGCGCCAGACGCAGGCGCCGACGCCGGGCGCCGCCCGCGCGAGGCGGGGTGGCCTCCTCGGGAGCCGGGCCCGGGCTCGGGTCCGGCTCCGGGTGCCGGTCCGGTCCCGCGTCGCCCGCGACGTCGTCGAGCGCGAACGTGATCCGCGCATGGTCGGGACGGCGTCGTCGGGGCACGCCCGCATCCTAGGGGAGCCGCCTCAAGGGGTCCCCGAGGAGTGGCCGGGCGACGACCCCGCGCCCGCTGCGGGCACCCGGCCGCAGAAGGGCTCGCGCAACCGCAGCCCTTCGCGGCGGGAGAACCAGACCGCGAGCACGACGGTGGCGCTGCCGAGGAGCCCGAGGTCGACGAGCAGCACGAGCGGCTCGATCGCGCCCTGCTCCATCGACGAGGCGCTGAAGGGCGCGAGGAGGAACAGGAAGAGGTTGTTGGCGACGTGCACGAGCACGGCCAGCTCGAGCCCGCCCGTCTTCCAGACGAGGAACCCGGTGCAGAGTGCGAACGCCGCGATGCCGATCTGCCCCACCCCGTCGTACCCGTGGCCGACGACGAAGAACGGGACCGGAAGGACGATCCCCCACACCGGCGAGCGCAGCCAGGTGCCGAGCATCTGCTGGGGCAGGCCGCGGAACGCGTACTCCTCGGCGGCGCACTGCAGCGGCCCGAGGATCAGGACGCACCCGAGGCTCAGCAGCAGGGCCGGGGTCACGGCCGGGGTCGCCAGGTCGGACGGCGGCCGGAGCAGGAAGCCGCCCACGGTGACGACGCCGTAGAGGGGCACGACGAGCGGCACCGCGCTGCCGACGAGCCCCCACCGGAACCGTCCGGTGACCGAGTGGATCGTGCCGCGGCGTCGACCGCCCCAGCGCACGCCGAGCACGACGGCGGGCAGCAGGAGCGCGATGAGCCCGAGGCCGATCACCCAGTCCAGCGGGTTGAGCGGGTCGGAGAAGTCGTCGGACGGCATCGGCAGCCCGGGCCGGTAGGGCACCAGCACGGCGTAGGCGACCGCGACGACGGCGACCGGGGCGAGGAAGGCGAGGTAGAGGAGCGCCGTCGCGCCGAACGTGGTGAGCGGGGTCCACCACCGTGCGGGGCGGAGGTCGACGCGGGCCGCCCGGTGGTAGGGGAACGTGGTCGCGGTCGTGCTGTCGAGCGTGGGCTGGGGCACGGGACCGAAGAGCGGCGGGCCGGGCACGGGTGCCGTCGGGACGGGGCTCTCGTCGAGCGAGGGGTGCATGCGTCGAGCCTGGTCGGGCGGCTCGTGCCGCGGTATCGGTCATCGGTCTGATTTCCCGTCCTCAGCCAGGGCGCCGGGCTCGTCGGTGCCTACAGTGCTCCGGTGAGCAAGTTCGCGCAGCGCCCGGCGTGGCGTCGGGTCCTCCGCGAGACGGGCCTCCTGGCCGCGGTCGCCCTGTCGGGTGCCCTGCTGTTCCTCGGCAACTTCGCCCTCAGCGTCGACACGCCGGGAGCGCAGGACGACCCCGTGCGGTTCGCCGCGCTCCTGTTCCTCGACCTCGCGTTCGGGGTCGCCGCGTGGGTCGTCGTGCTCTGGCGCCGCAGCGCGCCCTTCCTCGTCGCCCTGCTGCTCGCCGTGCTCGCCGTCGTCTCGACCGCGGCGGTGCCGGCGGCCCTCTTCGCGTTCGGGTCGCTCGCCACCCGGCGCCGGGTGCGCGAGCTGGCGCCGGTCGCGGCGGTCTGGCTCGTCGGCGTCCTGACGGTGGCCGCCCTGGGGATCGACCTGGTCGGGGTGGCGCTGCCGTGGTGGGAGGTGGTGGTCGCGGTGGGCGCGACCGCGGTCGTCCTCGCCGTCGCGCTCGCCACGGGCCTCGCTGTCGGCGCGCGGCGGGACCTCGTCGCCACCCTGCACGAGCGGGTCCGGCTGACCGCGGAGGAGCAGCGCCTCGGCGAGGAGCGCGCTCGCCACCAGGAGCGCACGCAGATCGCCCGGGAGATGCACGACGCCCTCGCCCACCGCCTCTCGGTGACCGCGATGCACGCGAGCGTCCTGCGGCACCGGACGGACCTCGACGCCGCGGACCGGGACGAGGCCGTCGCCGCCCTGCACGACAGCAGCCGTCAGGCGCTCGCCGACCTGCGCGAGCTCCTCACCTACGCGCGGGGCCCGAGCCGGTCGGACGACGACCGGCCCCAGCCGACCCTGGACCGGCTCGACGAGCTCGTGGCCGAGACGCCGCTCGCCCGGACGGACTGCGCCGTCGACCTCGAGCGCCTGCCCCCGACCGTCAGCCGGCACTCGTTCCGGATCGTCCAGGAGTGCCTGACCAACGCCCGGCGGCACGCCCCCGGGCAGCGCGTCGACGTCGCCATCAGCGGCGCTCCCGGCCGTGAGCTGGCCATCGTCGTGCGCAACCCTCTTGCGGGGCCGCGGGAGGGCGCGCCGCGACCGGGCCTCGGCGTCATCGGGATGCAGGAACGGGCGCGCGCCGTGGGCGGGTCCGTCAGCGTCCGTCCGGGCGCCGACGAGCACGTGGTGTCGGTGACGATCCCCTGGCCGGCCGCGTGAGCCGCCCGTCGTCCGACGTCGTCCGGGTGGTCACCGTCGACGACCAGCCCGAGGTCCGCTCGGCGCTGCGCCTGATGCTCGGCGGCGAGCCCGACATCGCCGTGGTGGGCGAGGCGGTCGACGGGGACCACGCGCGCGACGTCATCGAGGCCTGCCGGCCCGACGTCGTGCTCATGGACCTGCGCATGCCGCGCTGCGACGGGCTGGTCGCGACGGCGCGCGAGACCGCGCTCCGGCCGGAGACGGCGATCATCGTCCTGACGACCTTCGACACGGACCACCACGTCGTGCGTGCCCTGCGTGCCGGGGCGTGCGGGTTCCTCCTCAAGGACGCGCCGCCGGACGAGCTCGCCCACGCCGTCCGGGCGGCGGCCCAGGGGCGGCCCGTCCTCGCGCCCGCGGTGCTGCGGCGGGTGATGACGCTCGCGGCCGAGAACACCCGCCCGCCGGACAGCGCCGCGGTCGACGCCCTCGCGACGCTCTCCCCGCGCGAGCGCGAGATCGCGCGCGCCCTCGCCCGGGGGATGTCGAACGCGGAGATCTGCGCGGCGCTGTTCATCTCGCTCGCCACCGTGAAGACGCACGTCAGCCGGGTGATCGCCAAGCTCGGCGTGGAGTCGCGCACCCAGGTCGCCGCCCTCGTGCTGCGCAACGACCCGGCGCACGAATGACCGCGGCGGGGGTTCCCGCGGCGGACCGGGCGGCGTACGGTGAGCGCACGCAGCCCCAGAGCCCTGGCAAGAATCTCCCTTTTGCCTCTCTGCTGTGAAACTTTGTGCCACACTGGGCCCGTGAGCAGCAGCACGTCCGGGGGCCGGTGGGTCGTCGGGCTCGACGTCGGGGGGTCGGGGAGCCGCCTCCTCGCCCGTCGCCTGCCCGCTGCGGCGCGGAGCGGGGCGGGTACGGACGACGTCGCCCTCGCTGGCCGACCGGTCGCGATCGGGCCTGCGGGGAGCGACGCCGCGGACGTCGTGCGCGACCTCCTCGACGCCTTCCGTGCCGCGGTCCCCGCCCTCGCCGCGGACGGCGTCGCCGCGGCAGCGGTCGGTGCGACCGGCCTCGCGTCCCTCGTGCGCGACCCCGCCGAGCTGCACGCCGCGCTGCGCACGGGCCTCCCTCCCGCCGCGGGCCTCGCGGTCACCGGCGACCCGGCCGGCCGGCCCGGCCCGCGCACCGCCGTCGCTGCCGACGCGCTCACCGCGCACGTCGGTGCGCTGGGCGGCCGTCCCGGCGCCGTCGTGGCGGTCGGGACCGGGGCGATCGCGCTCGGCACCGACCTAGGGACCGTGTGGCACCGCGTCGACGGGTGGGGCCACCTGCTCGGCGACCTGGGCTCCGGGTCGTGGATCGGCGCGCAGGGGCTGCGGGCCGCGGTCGCCGCGCACGACGGCCGCGACTCCGGCGGCTCGCCGGCGCTGCTCGCCGCCGCCGTCGCGCGGTTCGGCCCGGTGCCGTCGTGGCCCGGGCAGCTCTACACGCGCCCCGACCGCGCCCAGGTGCTCGCGTCGTTCACGCCCGACGTCGCGGCCGCGGCCCGCGCCGACGACCCCGTCGCGCGGCAGGTCCTCGCGGGCGCCGGGACCCACCTCGCGACGACGCTCGCCGCCGCGCTCGTCGACGGCGTCCCGCCGCTCGCCGCCGCGACCGGCGGGGTGCTGGGGATCGGCCCGCTCCTCACCGACGCGTTCCGGGCGCGGCTCGCCGTGCTGCGGCCCGACGTCGTGCTCGTCGACCCCGCGGGCACGCCGCTCGACGGCGCGCTGCACCTCGCCGCGCGCCTCGCGACCGCGCCGGGCTCCGTCGTCGGGCACGTGCCCTGGCTCACGCTCGGCGACCCCGCCGCGCCATCGACCGTCGCGCCACCGACCCCGCCGCCCGGCACCGCCCCGCAGCACCCGACCACCGCCGAGGAGACCCCATGACCGCCGACGGCCTCGTCCGCATCCGCCAGGCCCTGCCGAGCCTGCGGCCCGCCGAGGCGCGCATCGCCGAGGCCGTGCTCGCCGACCCGGCGGCCGTCGTGGGCAAGACGATCACGGAGCTCGCCGCGCTCGTCGGGACGTCGCAGGCGACGGTCGTGCGGTTCTGCCGCGCCGTCGGGTACGCCGGGTACCCGGAGTTCCGCATCGACCTCGCGCAGGCGACGAGCCGCCGCGCCGTCGAGCAGGAGCGCGCGAACGTCGCGCACGGCGAGATCGACCCCGACGACACGCTGCACGACGTCGTCACGAAGATCGCGTTCCACGAGGCGCGCACCATCGAGGAGACGGCGCGCATGCTCGACCTCGACGCGCTGGAGCAGGTCACCGCCGCGGTCGCGCAGGCGACGCGGATCGACCTGTTCGGCGTCGGGTCGAGCGGGCTCACGGCGCAGGACCTCGCGCAGAAGCTCCAGCGCATCGGGCTGCTGTGCTTCGCGTCGCCGGACCCGCACGTCCAGCTCCAGTCCGCGGCGCTCCTGGCCGAGGGCGCCGTCGCCGTCGGCGTCTCGCACAGCGGGCTCACGGTCGAGACGAACGACGCCCTGCGCATCGCGCGCGACCGCGGCGCGACGACCGTCGCCGTGACGAACTTCCCCGAGTCGCCGCTCGTCGAGCACGCGGACCTCGTGCTCACGACGACGGCGCGCGAGACGCAGTTCCGGTCCGGCGCCCTGTCGAGCCGCATCGCGCAGCTCGCGCTCGTCGACTTCCTGTTCGTGCGCGTCGCGCAGCGCCTGTACGACCGCACGACCGCGAACCTGCGCGCGACGTACGAGGCCGTGCAGCCCCACCGCCTCGGCTACGACCGCCGGACGCGCCCGTGACCACCGTCGAGACGCCCGGCCTCGAGCTGCGCACGGACCTCCTCACGCGGGTCGCGCAAGCGCACGACGCGTCGCACTACCTCCTGCGGCCCGAGGTCGTCGTCCGCGCGCACGACCGCGACGGGGTCGTCGCCGCGATGCGCGAGGCGACCCGCCGCGGGCTGCCGGTGACGTTCCGCTCCGGCGGCACGAGCCTGTCCGGCCAGGCGTCGGGCGCGGGCGTGCTCGTCGACACGCGCACGCGCTTCACCCGGGTCGAGGTGCTCGACGGCGGCGAGCGCGTGCGCTGCGAGCCCGGCGCGACGCTGCGGCTCGTCAACGCGCACCTGCTGCGGCACGGGCGCCGGCTCGGCCCGGACCCGGCGAGCGAGATCGGGTGCACGATCGGCGGGGTCGTGGCGAACAACTCGTCGGGCATGTCGTCGGGGACGGCGCGGACCGCGTACCGGACGGTCGAGGCGATGACGGTCGTGCTCGCGAGCGGGACGGTCGTCGACACGGGCGCGCCCGACGCCGACGCGCGCCTGCGCGCCGCCGAGCCCGCGATCCACCGCGGTCTCGCGGAGCTGCGCGACCGCGTGCGGGGCAGCGCGGCGGCGCGCGCGGAGATCGAGCGCCAGTTCTCGATGAAGAACACGATGGGCTACTCCGTCAACGCGTTCCTCGACCACGACGAGCCCGTGAAGATCCTCGAGCACCTGCTCGTCGGGAGCGAGGGCACGCTCGGGTGGGTCGCCGACGTGACGTTCCGGACGGTGCCGCTCCTCGCGCACGCGGCGACGACCCTCCTCGTGCTCGACTCGCTGGAGCACGCCACGGACGCGCTCGTGCCGCTCGTCGCGTCGGGCGCGGAGGCGATCGAGCTGCTCGACGCGGCGTCGCTCCGCGTGGCCGCGGCGGACCCGGCCGCCGACCCCTCGATGCGCTCGCTCGCCTCCGGGGCGGGGATCCGCCGGCAGACCGCGCTCCTCGTCGAGTACCGGGCCGCGACCCCCGAGGGTCTCGCGCCCTTCCAGGAAGCGGCGCGCGACGTCGTCGGCTCGCTCGCCGGATCCCTCGCCGTCCCCGCCGCGGTGACGACCGACGCCGCGACGCGCGAGCGCCTGTGGCGCGTGCGCAAGGGCCTGTACACCGCCGTCGCGGGCGCGCGGCCCGCGGGCAGCACCGCGCTGCTCGAGGACGTGGCCGTCCCCGTCGCCGACCTCACCGCGACGGTGCGCGACCTCGGCGCGCTCTTCGAGCGCCGGGGCTACGGCGACGCGGTGACGTTCGGGCACGCCAAGGACGGCAACCTGCACTTCATGATCACGCCGCGCCTCGGCGACCGCGCCGAGCTCGACCGGTACGCAGCGTTCAGCGACGACCTCGTCGACCTCGTGCTCGGCCACGGCGGCACGCTCAAGGCCGAGCACGGCACCGGCCGCATCATGGCGCCGTTCGTGCGGCGCCAGTACGGCGACGAGCTCTACGCCGTCATGCGCGAGGTCAAGCGGCTGCTCGACCCGCACGGCCTGCTCAACCCGGGCGTCGTGCTCACCGACGACGACCACGAGCACCTGCGCAACCTCAAGGTCGAGTCGTCGGCGGGCGGGGACGACGCGGCGCTCGTCGACCGCTGCGTCGAGTGCGGGTACTGCGAGCCGGGCTGCCCGTCGCGCACCGTGACGACCACGCCGCGCCAGCGGATCGCGCTGCTCAAGGAGATGGCCGCCGCGCCGCCCGCCGAGCGGCGCGAGCTCGAGCGGCAGTACGCCTACCAGGGCGTCGCGACGTGCGCCGCGGACTCGCTGTGCGTCGAGGCGTGCCCCGTGGGCATCGACACGGGCGTCGTCATGAAGGGCCACCGCGCGCGGTCGCAGCCGCGGCTCGTGCAGCGCGGGGGAGCGGCCGCCGCCGAGCACTGGGGGCCGGTGGTCACGGGCCTGCGCGCCGCGCTCGGCGTCGTCCAGGGCCTCCCGACACCGCTCGTGCGCGTCGCGTCCGACGTCGCCCGCGGGGTGGTCGGGACGGACGTCGTGCCGCGCGTCGACGCCGACCTGCCCGGCCCGGGGCCGCGCCGCGGGACCACGGCCGTCGTGCCCGACGGCGGCGCCACCTCCGCGCGCGCGGTGCTGTTCGCGTCGTGCATGGGCGAGCTCTTCGCGCCCGCCGGTGCCGGCCTGCCCGCGGGCGCGTGCGGCGGGGACGGCGCGAGCCGCCCTGTCGGGGCCGAGGCCGCGTTCCGGGCGCTGTGCGAGAGGGCGGGCGTCGGGCTCGTGGTCCCCGACGGGATCGGCGGGCTGTGCTGCGGCACCCCGTGGTCGTCCAAGGGCCTGCCCGACGGCGCGGCCGCCATGGCCCGCAAGGTCGTGGACGCGCTGTGGGTCGCCACGCGCGAGGGCGAGCTGCCGGTCGTGTGCGACGCGTCGAGCTGCACCCACGGCCTCGCCGAGACGGCGCGCCACCTCACCGGGACGGACCCGCGTGACGAGCGGGCGCGCGACCGGTTCGCCCGGCTGCGGGTCGTCGACGCCGTGACGTTCGTGCGCACCGACGTGCTGCCCGGCCTCGCGGCGCGCGGGGTCGACGTCGCGCGGGCGGGGGACGTCGTCGTGCACCCGACGTGCGCGACCGTGCACCTGGGCGCCGTGGACGACCTGCGGGCCGTGGCGGAGGCCGTCGCCGAGCGCGCCACCGTGCCGACGGCCTGGGGCTGCTGCGGGTTCGCGGGCGACCGGGGGATGCTGCACCCCGAGCTCACCGCGGGCGCGACGCGCGCCGAGGCGGACGAGGTCGCGCACCGCGCCGGCACGCTCCCCGAGGGGCGCTTCGACGCGTACGTGTCGAGCAACCGGACGTGCGAGATGGGCATGTCGCGCGCCACGGGCGAGGACTACGTCCACGTGCTCGAGCTCCTCGAGGCGGCCACGCGCCCCGGCGCTACCGTCTGAGTCGCGCGCGGTCGAGCCGGGAGCGGGCGCTCGGCGCGGTCGCTGCGACGCGGGGAGGCGGCAGACCGCTCGTCGCGGTGCATAGGGAGTGCCGACCGGTGGACGCCACCGCCGGCGCGCCCCCCAGGAGGACGACCGGATGGACGGCATCACCGCGATCGCGCAGCGCGTGGCTGCCATCGAGGCGACCCTCAGTCCCGCCCGCGCCGTCGACGTCCGTGCTGTCGATCCCGGTGCGGCGCAGGCGGTCGCGACCGGCTCCGGCGCGCGCTTCGACGAGCTCCTCAGCACGGTGCTGGCGGGCTCGACCGGCACCGGCAGCACCCCGGTGGCGGGAGCGACCGGTCCCGACCGGACGCGCACGGTCGACGGTGTCCCCGGCGACCTCGCGGCCTACGGCAACGGGAAGATCCCCCGGACCGCCTTGCAAGAGGTCGGGACGACCGGCCACCGCCTCTGGGCGCCCGCGGGCCAGGCGCTCGAGGGCCTGCTCGCCGAGGCGGCGCGGGACGGCGTCCGCATCGGCATCACGGACTCCTACCGGTCCTACGACGCGCAGGTCGACGTCGCCGCGCGCAAGGGCCTGTACTCCCAGGGCGGGCTCGCCGCCGAGCCGGGGACCAGCCCGCACGGCTGGGGCATCGCGGTCGACCTCGACCTGGACGACCGGGCCCAGGCGTGGATGCGCACCAACGGCGGCCGCTTCGGCTTCGTCGAGGACACCCCGCGCGAACCGTGGCACTGGGTGTACCGGTCCTGACCACCGCGGTCGCGACCTTGTGCGGTAGGCGTCGCAACAACCGCTCGGCCGCGGTCGCGACCTCGAGCCGCCACGCTGGGGGTCTGGTCGGCGGTCACCGGGCCGGCAGCCCCGACCGTGCTCGCAGGTCGTCACCGGACGTCGTCGCGCCCTCGGCGGCGGCGCGACGGGCCCCGTCGACGTCGTCGAGCACGCAGGGCTCGGACAGCCAGAACAGCGTCTCGCGCAGCGACTCGAGGTAGTCCCCGGCCATCAGCACCGCGGCACCGCGCCCCTGCCGGGTGATCCGCATGATCTGGAGCTCTCGCTCGGCCTCGTCCACCAGGGCCGACAGCCTGTCCCTCGCCTCGCTCAGAGCTACCGACTTCATGCGCTCATACTGTCCGGACTACGAGCCTGTGAATAGCCTCATTCTTGCCAAAGAGGCACCCCCTTCTTCCCGTGCTCGCGGCCTTCTCGGCCCACGGGACGCCGGGAGGCCCGCGCAGCGGGCGTGCAGGCCGTCGGCCTCGACGTGCTCGACGGCGGATCGTTGGCGGGATCTCTGCGCGCTCGAGGTCAGCTCCCGAACCCGACAGCGCAGTCAGGATTCGGCTGCGTTCCTGCCTCTAGTCCGTGCATCGGCGGACTTTCGACTTTTGATTGACACCCGACAGAAGCCTCGTAGGATGACGACCGAGTGGTAGGTGAATTTCACCCGACCGCTACGGCCCGACCGCCTCCGCGCGTGCCCCGGTGCACGTGGTGGCACTCTCCGTCCGCACGACGACGTGCGGGGGGATCGCGCTCGACGACGAGACGAGGAGGACCACCGGGCAGGGGGCGCGCAGCCCTCCCACCAGCACAGACAGACCGAGCCGCCCTGATTCCGTCGTTGGCGCGACGGGGGCGACCCGGTCCGGATGACCCCTCACAGGCGACTGAACCTCACAGGAGCGGCATCAGATGAAGGATATCGACCGGCGTACGCGCCGGAACCGGCGGGTGACCGCGGCTCTGGCCGCCGGCGCCCTCGCGCTCACGGGCCTGGGCGCGGCGACGGCACCTGCCGTCGCGCACGACGGCGTCGACCACGGCGCGGAACCGGGTGCCGAGGCGGCGCTCGACTGGTCCAACTACGAGCGCGTGCTGCTGACGAAGGACGTGGGCGAGCCCATCGACCTCGCGATCCTCCCGGACTCGCGCGTCCTGCACACGGCCCGCAACGGCGACGTGCGGCTCACCGACCCGGCGACGGGCGTCACGCGCGTGGTCACGACGCTCGACGTCTACGCGAACTCCGAGGACGGCCTCCAGGGCGTCGCGCTCGACCCGGAGTTCGAGGACAACGGGTGGGTCTACCTCGTCTACGCGCCGCGCGACGCGGACGGCGACGGTGTCGCGGACACCCCGACGGGCAACGCGCCCAACTCGCTCCCGGCGGGCGAGGACGAGAGCTACTGGGACCGCTGGGTGGGCGTGAACCGCCTCGCGCGGTTCCAGTGGACGGGCGACACGATCGACCTCGCGAGCGAGCAGGTGATCCTCGACGTCGAGGTGCAGCGCGGCCAGTGCTGCCACGTCGGGGCGGACATCGACTTCGACGGCGACGGCAACCTCTACCTCACGACGGGCGACAACACGCCCGCGAGCACCCCGGGCGCGAACGGCTTCGCGCCGAACAACGACGCCCCCGGCATGAACCCCGGCTTCGACTCGCGCCGTGGCGCGGGGAGCACGAACGACCTGCGCGGCAAGATCCTGCGGATCCACGTCGAGGACGACGGCTCGTACTCGATCCCCGAGGGCAACCTGTTCGCGCCGGGCACCGAGGGCACGCGCCCCGAGATCTTCGTCATGGGCGTGCGCAACCCGTTCCGGTTCGAGGTCGACCCGGAGACGAACTCGCTCTCCTGGGGCGACTACGGCCCCGACGCGACGAAGGCGGTCGCGGAGACCGCGGGCCGCGGGCCCATGGGCCTCGTGGAGTGGAACGTCGTCTCGCTCGACGACCCGCACAACGCCGGCTGGCCCTACGTCCAGGGCGACAACTTCGCCTACAACGACTGGGACTTCGCGACGGGCACGCCGGGGGAGTTCTTCGACCCCGAGAACCTCGTCAACGACTCCCGCTGGAACACGGGCCTGCGCGAGCTGCCGCCGGCCCGCGCCGCGACGCTCTGGTACGGCGACAACCCGGGCGACCAGCCGTGGGACGAGCTCGTGAACTTCGGCTCCGGCTCCGGCCAGGCGCCGATGGGTGGTCCCGTCTACCACTACGACGCCGACAACCCGTCGACCACGAAGCTCCCCGCGTACTGGGACCGCAAGGCGTTCTTCGGCGAGTTCTCGCAGGACTACCTCGCCGCGTTCACGGTCGACTGGGAGACCTTCGACGTCACGCACATCGAGGACTTCCTGCCGAACGCCGCGCTCGCCGCGGCGGGCCAGCCGCCGCACGACAACCCGATGGACCTCGAGTTCGGTCCCGACGGCTCGCTCTACGTGCTCGACTACGGCGACGGCTTCTTCCGCGCCAACCCCGACGCGGGCCTGTACCGGATCGACTACGCCGAGGGCAACAAGGCGCCCCAGGCGCGCTTCACCGCGACGCCCACGTCGTCGTCGCAGGCGCCGCTCGAGGTGACGTTCGACGCGTCGACGTCGTCCGACCCCGAGGGCGACGACCTCACCTACGCGTGGGACGTGGACGGGGACGGCACGTTCGACGCCGAGGGCGTCCGGGCGACGCACACGTACACGGAGATCGGCGCGTACACCGCGCGCCTGCGCGTCACCGACGCGTCGGGCAAGTTCTCCCTCACGTCGCGCGTCATCTCCGTCGGGAACCAGGCGCCCGAGGTCACGATCGAGTACCCGGCCGACGGCGCGTTCTTCGACTGGGGCCAGGCCGTCCCGTACAAGGTGACCACGACCGACGCCGAGGACGACCTCGGCGGCGGCGAGGCGCCGACGCCGCACCTCACGTCGGGCGACCAGATCGGCGAGTGGCTCGCGGACGCCATCGGGCACGACGTCCTCGTCGAGACGTTAGGGGTCGACGCCGAGACGCTGGGCGAGGCCTCCGGCTTCACCCTCGACGAGCTCGTCGCGATCTCCGGCGGCGCCGTCACCGCGCAGATGGTGGCGGACGTGCTCGAGGCGTACGCCGCCGCTTTCGAGGACCCGCAGGCGGGCTCGGGCACCGTGTGCTCGCGCGTCGCGTGGACGTACGGCCTCGGGCACGACGAGCACGCGCACCCCGAGTCCACGGGCACGGGCTGCACGGGCGCGTGGCGCACCGACCCCAACTCGCCCGAGCACGGCCCGGGCGCGCTCCTGTACGGGGCGGTCGTCGTCACGTACACCGACGCGGGCCACAACGGCCTCCCGCCGGCCACGGGCGAGGCGACGCTGCGCCTCAACCCGAAGGAGCAGCAGGGCGAGCACGCGATCGGCCGCGAGGGCGTCGAGGTGTTCACCGACGCGACCGCGCGGGGCGGCAACGCCGTCCGCGGGCTCGGCGCGGGCGACTTCCTGCGGTACGACCCGGTGAGCTTCGCCGGGATCGACGGCGCCGTGGTCCGCGCGAGCGGCGGCGGCGAGCTCGAGCTCCGCTGGGGCGCGGCCGACGCCGAGCCGTTCGCGACCGCCGTCGTCCCCGCGGGCGAGGGCTGGCAGGACGTCGAGATCACGTTCGACGCCCCCGAGGGCTCGGGCACGCTGTTCGTGACGTCGTCCGACGAGCTCGCGGTGGACGCGATCACCATGGTGGGCGCGGGCGCGGCGGACGTCACCGCCCCGACCGTCGCGCACACGCTCGCGCCGGAGACGCCCACGGGCGTCGGCGGCGTGTTCAACGAGCCGGTGCGGTTCTCCGTGCAGGCCACCGACGACGGCGCGGTCGCGAGCGTGCAGTACTCGCGCGACGCGGGCGCGACGTGGACGAACCTCACGGCGAACCAGCAGTACGGCGTGACGTTCTCGCAGGACGGCGCGTACGACCTGCTCTACCGCGCGACCGACACGGGCGGCAACGTCTCCGAGGCCGGCGCGGTGTCGTTCACGATCGACCTCGACGCCCCGGACGAGCCGACGGTCGCCTCGGCCACGACGGTCTCCGTCGGCGCCGCGCGCGTCTCCTACGGCGCGCCGGGCGAGGCCGTCGTCACGGTCACGGGCGAGGGCGGCACGCCCACGGGCGAGGTCGTGCTCACCACGGGCGAGACCGAGGTCGGGCGCGGGACGCTCGCGGACGGCACGGCGACGATCGCGATCGACCCGTCGCTCGCCGTCGGGACGCACACCCTCACCGCGACGTACGGCGCCGACGGCGTCTACACGGCGTCGGCGGGGACGGTGCGCCTCACGGTGGCCCAGGCCCGGTCGACCACGACGGGCAGCGTGGCGCCGAACCCGGTGAAGCCCGCCGTCGCGGCGAAGGCGACGCTCCACGTGGAGTCGTCGACCGGCGTCGTGCCCACGGGCGACGTGCAGGTGACGGTGCGCAAGAACAACGGCACCGTCGCGTCGCTCACCGGGACGCTCGACGAGGCGGGGGACGTCGTCGTGACGCTCCCCAAGCTCGCGGCGACCGGCACCTACCAGGTGCAGGCCCGCTACCAGGGGTCCGCCGGGGTCGCGCCCAGCACGGTGAACCTCACCCTCACGGTCCGCAGCTGACCGTCCCACCGGTGGCCCGGGCGACCCGCCCGGGCCACCGGCCCCCAGGCGTCCCCGGGTGCGGTCCCGGGGCGGCTCACCTCGAAGGAGAGACATGAGTTCACATCACCACCCGACGGTCTCGGCCAAGCCGATGACCCGTCGCAACCTGCTCAAGGCGCTCGCGGCGTCGTCGGTCGCCGTGGGCGTGGGGGCCGCCCTCGGTCCGTCGGCGGCGAACGCGCTCGGCGGCGCCCTCCCGACGGCGGTCGCGCCGTCCGGCGGGCGCAACCGGCTCGTGCCGGTGAACCGCATCGGCATCCAGCTCTACACCGTGCGGGACAAGGTCAGCTCGCTCGGGTTCCGGGCCGTGTTCGAGGAGCTCGCCGACATCGGCTACTCCGAGATCGAGTTCGCGGGCTACACGCAGGGGAGCGTCGGCGCGATCACCGTGCCGGAGATCCGGCAGCTGCTCGACGACAACGGCCTGCGGGCCGTCGGTGCGCACGTCAACCTCACCCCGGCGAACATCGACACCGAGATCGAGAAGGCGCTCGCGCTCGGCATGCCGCACCTCGGCCAGGGCGGACCCATCGCGGGCGGCTACGGCGGACCCATCCCCAAGGCGCAGTGGCTCCAGGCCTGCGAGACCTGGAACCAGATGGGCGAGAAGGCCCGCGCGGCGGGGCTCAAGCTCTACTCGCACAACCACGCCCAGGAGTGGGCGTTCACCAGCGACGACACGAACCAGCGCGTCTACGACCTGCTGTGGGACAACCTCGACCCCGAGCTCGTGTTCTTCGAGATGGACGTCTACTGGGCGTACGTGGGCCGCCACCTGTACCCCGGGTTCGAGCCGATCGACTACGTCACGCGCGACCCGCGCCGCTTCCCGATCCTGCACCTCAAGGACGGCAAGACGAACGAGTCCAGCGGCAACGGCTACGACATCATCGAGTTCGGCGCCGGCGACATCCCCTACCAGGCGTTCCTCTCCCAGCTCCGCGACCGAGGGCAGCGGTTCGGGCTGTACGAGCAGGACAACGCGGCGACCGTGGCCGAGCCCGGCAACGCCCTCAACTCCCTGGGCAACGCCCGCCGCAGCTACGGCGAGATCTCCTCGCTCCGCGGCTGACGCGGACCGACCACACCTGACAAGGAGCATCACATGAAGTGGAAGTGGAAGGTCCCGGCCGCCGCGCTGCTCGCGGTGGCCACGGCCACGGCGGTCGCGCCCGCGGCGCAGGCCGCCGACGTCGAGTGCACGACCGACCTCGGCGACCGGACCGTCAGCGGCGACCTCGTCGTCCCCGGGGGCGCGGACTGCGTCCTCGGCGGCGCGACCGTCGAGGGCGACGTCGTGGTCCAGCCGGGCGGCTGGCTCGACGCGACGTCCGTGACCGTGGGGGGCGACGTCGTCGCGACCGACGCGTACGGCGTGCTGCTCGACGGCACGAGCGTCGCCGGGGACGTCAGCGTCTACTCGGCGGGCACCCGGAACGGGTTCCTGTACCTCAACGACCTCACCGTCGGGGGCGACGTCGCGGCCGGGGGCGTGGACGTCGAGATCAGCGACTCGACCGTCTCCGGCGGGCTGCTCACGCAGGAGGCGAGCTACGTCGACCTGCTGCGCACGTCCGTGCGCGGCGACGCGACGCTCGACGGCTCCGCGTTCGGCGTGACGGTCGCGGGCGCCGTGGTCGGGGGCACGCTCACCGTGAGCAACGGTGCGCGCGACCTGCTCGTCGGCGCGACGGCGTCCGGAGAGGCCGACGAGTGGGGCAACGCGGTCGCGGGCGACCTCGTGCTCAGCGGCAACGCCGGCAACCTGCGGGTCGCGGGCACGACGGTCCAGGGCACGATCCGCGCGACGGGCAACGACCCGGCCGCCGTCTTCGGGCCCGGGAACACCGCGGGCGGCGTCGAGGGCGACCACACCGGCGAGGAGCCGGGGGCCGCGCCCGAGGGCGACCAGGCCGTGGCCGTCACCGTGCCGCAGCAGTCCGGGGGCGAGCTCACGTGGTCGCTCGAGGGCTCGTCGCGCCTCGTCGACCTCGGCGTCGCCGACGAGGAGCTCAGCTACTACCAGGCCCAGGGCCAGCTCGTCCCCGTGCGCGTGCAGGACACGCGCGCGGGCGACCCGGCGTGGTCGGTCACCGGCCAGGTGTCCGACTTCACGGCGGGCGGCCAGACGGTCGACGGCAAGCACCTCGGCTGGACGCCGGGCGTCATCGAGAACGGCGGCGACGCGGTCGCCGGTGCCCCGGTCGCGTCCGGGTTCGACGAGGGCGAGGGCCTCAAGCAGGCACGCACCCTCGCGCGGGCCGACGAGGGCCACGCGCGCGGCGCGTCCGTGGTCGGCGCCGAGCTCGACCTCAAGATGCCGCTCGACACCCCGCGCGGCACCTACACCGCGACGATCACGCTCACCGCACTGGGCTGATCCCGCGGGACACCGCAGCCCGGCCCGGCACGGGTCGGGCGACCGGTCGGCCGCCACGCACGCCGTGGTGGCCGGCCGGTCCGGCGGCTCTCGTCCGAGCCGCCCCACCTGCACCGACGAAGGACCGAGCGCATGACCCACCGCCGCACCTCTCCCGCCCCGGCGTCCCGCGCCCTGCGCGCGCTCGCCGGGCCCCTGCTCGCGCTCGCGCTGACCGCCGCGCCCGCCGCCGCCGCGCTCCCCGGGGACGCCGCGGCCCCCGGCCACGTCGCGCCCGCCGCGCGGACTGCCGTCGCGACCGACGACGCCCCCGCGCCCGACCCGGAGCAGACCGTGCAGTGGGGCGTGCGTCCGGGAGACACCGCCCAGGGCGTGGACCGGCCCAACTTCGCGTACTCGCTCGCGCCCGGCGGCTCCCTGCGCGACAGCCTCGTCGTCTCGAACCACGGCGACACCCCGCTCGCGCTCGCCGTGTACGCCGCCGACGGCTTCCTCACCGACGACGGCACGCTCGACCTCCTGCCCGCGGGCGAGGAGTCGACCGCGCTCGGGTCGTGGATCGCCCTCGACCAGGCCGAGGTCGAGATCCCTCCGCAGGAGCGCGTCGAGGTCCCCTTCACCGTCACCGTGCCCGACGACGCGACGCCGGGAGACTACGCCGCCGGAGTCGTGTCGTCCCTCGTCGTGGTCGCCGAGGACGGCGTCACGACCGACCGGCGGCTCGGCTCGCGCGTGCACCTGCGGGTCCAGGGCGAGCTCGCCCCGGCGCTCGCGGTCGACGACGTGCGGCTCGCCTACGACGGCACGCTCAACCCGTTCGCGCCCGGCAGCGCGACCGTCACGTTCACCGTGACGAACGAGGGCAACGCGCGCGTCGCCCCGGCGACCGCCGTCCGCATCTCCGGGCCGTTCGGGCTCGGCGCGACGTCCGCGACCGACGTCGACGTGCCCGAGCTGCTCCCCGGCTCGTCCGTCGAGCGGACCGTCGAGGTCGACGGCGTCTGGCCGCTCGGGCGCGAGGTCGCGACGCTGACGGTCGGCGGCGAGGTCGTGCCGCTGCCCGGGACGGTGCCCGACCCGGAGGTCGTCGTGCCGGGCGTCGTCGCGACCGCCACCACCTGGGCCGTGCCGTGGGTCGCGCTCGGCCTCCTCGCCCTCGTGGCGCTGGTCGTCGTCTGGCGCGTCCGCGCGCGGCGCCGGGCGCGGACCGCCCAGCAGCGCGCGGTCGACGCCGCCGTCGCCGCCGCGCTCGCCGAGCGTGCCGCGGGCGGTGCGGACGAGCCGACGACCGAGGAGTCCCCGAGCGTGCCCGTCGGCAGCCCGGCAGCGGACCGGGACCCCTGGGCGAGACCTGCGCCGTGAGGTGTCCGGGCCGGAGCGACGGTGGTGGAGACGCCGTCACCTGGCGCACCTGAGCGGCGCGGCGCCTTCGATACGGTGCGGGGGTGCAGCTCGAGTGGACACAACCGTTCCGGTGGGGCCTCCTCCTTGCTTTCGACGAGCAGGAGTCCTTCGACCTTCCCCCGGACCTCGGCGACGAGGCGATCACGTCGTCACCGTCCTGCCTGGCCGTGCCGGTGCTCCATGCCGCCGACATCGACGTCTCGGACGACTGGCCCGAGGGCGTGGATCCTCCGTCCGCGACGGTCACCGTGACCGTCGTCGTCGGTGAGCCCTTGCCCACGGGAGTTGCGGAGTTCGACGGACAGCTCAGCTGCCCGTCCGGGCGACTCGCGATCGGGGACGCCGAGAACGAGCGCATCGTCGACGTCCCCCCAGGGTCGCTGCGTGTGCAGGTCGACCGAGAGCCCGCGGAGTACGCGAGCCACGTGACGATGCGCATCGCCGCCGCCCGGGAGCCGGACTGACGCCGGGGAACCTCGGCACGAGTCCGTGGAGCGGTACCGGGCCCGCGCCTGAGCGTCCCCGTCGCGGGGCGCAGGCTCAGCCTCCCGGCCGCGTGACGTCGTCGTGCGGGACGAGCACCCGCACCCCCGGCCGGTCGACGACGGTCGTCGTCGCGGCGTCGAGCGCGCGCCAGGTCTCGTCGCTGAACCCGTTGCCGGTCGACCGCACGAGCACGGCGGACGACCCCGACGTCAGGTAGCGCAGCGCCTCCTCCTGCCACGCGAGGTTCCGACGGCGCGGCACCGGCTCGCCGGCGGCGTCCCGCGCGCCGTGGTCGTACGAGTACCCCGACAGGTCCACGGGGAGCTCGCAGCCGCGCTCGAGGTCGCGGCTCAGCACGTCGAGGACGGCGAGGACCCCGGGGGAGTCGGCGCGGACGCAGCCGTCGTCGGGGAGCGCCGCCGCCACCTCGGCCGTCGGGAACGGGGCGAGGCGCGGTGCGGTCTGCACCGCGGCCACGAGGAGGGCTGTGGCGCCGATGCTCAGGAGCGTCCCCGCCGCGACCCGGCTCGGGCGGGGCAGGAGCGAGCACGCGGCGGCCAGGACGAGGACCAGCGCCGGTGCCGAGAACGCCGCGTACTGCGGGTACGCGGACGGCGAGAGCAGCAGGACGCCGACCTGCACCGCGAGCAGCACGACCCACAGCCGCCCGCGCCGCCCGACCCACGCCGCGACCGCGGCGACCGTCCCGAGCGCCAGCACGGTCCACGCCACCACGAGCTGCTCCTGCTCCGGCACGAGGTCGCGCAGGCCGCCGGTCCCCGTGAGCCACACGAGCCGCTGCTCGAGGTCCGTCGTCGCCGGGGGCCGGGTGAGCTGGTCGAGCACGACCATGCGGACCATGTCCGACCCCGCGGCGAGGAGGAACGGGCCGAGGACCGCCACCAGCGCGACGACAGCGCCCGTGGCCGCACGGGCCGCGGTGCGCCACCCGGCGGCGAGCAGCAGCCAGAGGAGCACGACGAGCAGCGGCACCACGCCCCAGATCTTGACCGTCGCACCGAGCCCGAGGACGGCCCCGCCCGCCCAGAGCCACGGGCGCTCGCGGCCGGTGCCCTCCTGGCGCCGGTCGAGGCCGCGGAGCAGCAGCACGACCCCGCCGAGCAGGCACAGGGAGCCGAGCGGTTCGAGGAGCGTGAGCCGCTCGGCCCACGCCGCGGCGTACGACAGCGCGTAGAGGACGCCGCCCACGACGGCCGCCGTCGTGCCCCACCGGCGCGCCACGCGCGTCACGAGCACGGCGTTGGCCGCGCCCACGAGCATGATGCCGACGCGCGCGGCGACCAGGGCGTGGTCGTCGCTCGTCCACGTGGTGAGCGTGGCGAAGGGCGTCAGGGCGAGCGTCGAGCCGGGCGGGTGCAGGAGCAGGAAGTCGCGGTAGGGCACGCGGCCGTGCACGAGCGCCACCGCGGCCGAGAAGTACACGCCGTCGTCGTACCCGCGGTACCCGCCGATCCCGGCCGAGCCACCGACGAGGTGCCACCGCACGAGGAACGCCAGGCCCGCCACGACGGCGGCCACGACCCACCCCCACCGCGCGGCAGCGGGCGCTCGGCGCGGGGCACGGGCTGCCAGGCTCACACCCGCCAGTGTGCGCCGGGGCCGCGGCGGGCGCGCGACGCGTCCCCCTAGCGGGACCCGACCGGGCGCTCCCGGCCGGGCTCCGGCAGGTCGTCGGCCGGGGCGGGCGCCGCCGGACGCGGCAGGGGCCGGACCTGGCCCGCGACCGCGAGGGACAGCACCGTGGCGGCGCAGATCACGAGGAGCGCGTGGCGGGCCCCGACGCCGTCGACCAGCAGGCCGAGCAGTGGGGGAGCGCTCAGCATCGCGACCGTGGAGAACGACGTCGCGACCGCGACGCGGGGTGCGGCGTGCGCGGGATCGTCGGACGCCGCGGCGATCGCGACGGGGTTCGCGAGCGCCGCACCGCAGCCCCACAGGACGATGCCGACCCAGGCGAGCGGGAGCGTGGGCGCGAGGCCGAACACGAGGAGCCCGACGAGCGCGGAGGCGCCCGACGCCCGGAGCACCGCGACGCGACCGAACCGGTCGATGAGCCCGGTGCCGGCGAACCGGAACACCGTCATCGCGCCGACGAACGTCCCGTACGCCACCGCGCCGAGCGCCTCGCGCACGTCGAACCCGTCGACCACGGCGATGGACAGCCAGTTGCCCGCCGAGCCCTCGGAGAGCGACGACGCGAGCAGCACGAGCCCGATGAGGAGGGTGCGCGGCTCGCGCCACGCGGCGAGCGCCGCGCGGACGCCCGCGCCGCGCCGGGGTGCGGGGGCGCCGTGGGCCGCCGCCGTGCGCGCCGCGGCACGCTCGGGCGCGATCGCCGTCGCGGGCGCGATGAGGAGCGCGCGGGCCGCCGTGACGACGAGTGTAACGACGACGACCTGCGTGGCGATGCCCACGTGCGCCCACGAGAACGCGGCGGCGACGAGCGCCCCGCACGCCGCCCCGATGGAGAAGGCCGCGTGGAAGTGGGGGAGGATCGCGCGCCCGACGTGCTGCTCCACCGACGCCGCGCAGATGTTGATGGGGACGTTGGTCAGCGCGCCGCACATGCCGTTGAGGAACGCGCCCGCCGCGAACACGCCGACGCTGCCGGTCGCCGTGCCGAGCGCGACGAGGCCGAACCCGACCACGTTCGCGGACGTCGCGACGACGAGCGTCGTGCGGCTGCCGAAGCGCGCGACGACCGCGCCCGTCACGACGACGGCCGTGAGGGTGCCGACCCCGCCCACGACGAGCAGCGCGCCGAGCTGGCCCGAGCTCAGCCCGAGCGCCTCGCGCACCGACGGCAGGCGGCTCATCCACGACGTGCCGATGACGCCGAACAGCGCGAACTGCACCATGAGCGCCCACCGCGCGCGCGAGACCACGGCGCGGTCCGTCAGGGCGCGCGCCGGTCCGGAAACCGGAGGGTTTGTTGACACTTGCCCGAGTCTACGGAGCGGGCGGGCCTCCGGGCCTCCGTTTTCCGCGGCGGCGACCCGTCAGAGGCGGACGGTCCCCGCGACGCACGTGACGCTCGACCCGCCGACCCAGACGGTCCCGGCGCCGTCGCGCTCGACGTGCACGCGCCCCGCCCGGCCGAGCGCGGCGCCCTGGGCGGCGACGTAGCGCCCGGGGAGGCGGCCGTCGCGCGTGAGCCACTGCCCGACGACGGCGTTGAGGCTCCCGGTGACCGGGTCCTCGGGGATGCCCATGGCGAGCGCGAACCCGCGCACCTCGACGGCGGTGCCGTCGGGGCCGCCGTCGTCCCCGTGCAGGCCGGCGACGCCCACCGAGAGGTCGGGGTGCTCCGCGCGCAGCCGGGTCCAGTCGGGCGTCAGCCCCGCGACGCGCGCGGCGGAGTCGAGCAGGACGACGCGCCAGCCCGGCCCGTTGTCGAGCACGCGGTGGTCGAGCACGGCCTCGTCGGGGACGCCGAGCGCGGCGACGATCGCCGCGAGGTCGTCGGCCGGGACCGGCTCGTCGGCGAGCAGCGCGGGCGCGGCGAACGCGAGCCGCTCCGTGCCCTCCTCGCGCCGGATCGTCACGAGCCCGACGCCGCACTCCTGCACGACGACGTCCCCCGCGCGCGGGCTGCCGCCCGCCTCGAGCCACGCGTGGCACGACCCGAGCGTCGGGTGGCCCGCGAACGGCAGCTCGCCCGCCGGGGTGAAGATCCGCAGGCGGTAGTCGGCGCCGCCTGCGGCGCCGTCGGGCGTGGGCGGCAGGAGGAACGTCGTCTCGGAGAGGTTGGTCCAGCGCGCGAAGGCGGCCATCTGCTCGTCCGTGAGGCCGACGGCGTCGAGCACGACCGCGACGGGGTTCCCGAGGGTCGGCGTGCGGGTGAAGACGTCGACCTGGGCGAACGGGCGGGACGCGGTCCGGTCGGCGATGTCTCCGTGGCGTGCGGTCATGCCGTGAGCGTACGTCCCCGCTGATGGGAGCACTTTTGTCGACGGTGCGACGGAAGTTGTAGACACATCGATAGAACGGGGGCTAGCCTGTCCAGCGTTGTCATCGACGGGGCCAGGCAGGGGTTACGCTCCGTGGACTCGTAGTCCGACCGAGTAAGGAGCAACGATGCTCGAACGCACCAGCCTGCCGGTGTCCCGCCGGATCAGGTACCGACGCGGCGCGGCCGCCCTCTCCCTCGGCGCGCTGGTCGTCGCGGGCTGGGCCGTCCCCGCCGCGGCCGATCTCCCCGAGCAGGAGCCCGGCGTCACGCTGCGGACCTTCCAGCTCGCGCAGAACCCCGGCGGGGTCTGCACCCTGAAGTCCGGGCAGACGCCCAACGTCGACAAGCTCATGCCGACCATCGACTGGTCCACGGCCGAGCAGTTCGGCGCCGAGGACAACTTCATCTCGCAGGTGAGCGCAAACCTGCACGTCCCGGCGGACGGCCAGTACCAGTTCCGCGTGACCAACGACGACGGCGCGCTCGTCTACATCGACGGCCAGCTCGTCCTCGAGAACGACGGCCCCAACGACTCGACCTCCGTCGAGGGCAGCGCGACGCTCACCGCAGGCGTGCACGACCTGCGGGTCGACTACTACGAGGGCAGCGACAAGCAGCGCCTCACGCTCGCGTGGAAGACGCCGGGCAGCTCCTCCTTCCAGGTGATCCCGACCTCGGCGCTCAGCACCGAGGCCGGCGTCGTGCGCGTGACCGCGCCCGGCTACAAGTACTGCGAGGGCGCGACCGACACGGCCGGCGACGGCCTGCGGCTCGACTCCGTCAACCCCAACTACGAGCTCGTCGACCTGCGCCCCGCGGGCTTCGAGCCCAAGGTCTCCGGCCTGGCGTTCACGCCGGACGAGCAGCTCGCCGTCGTGACGACGGGCGAGGTCAGCTCCGGCGGCTGGCGCCCCGACCCGGTGTCCGGCGAGGTGTACTTCCTCGACGGCGTCACCACGGCCGACGGCCCCGAGGACGTCACCGCGACGCTCGTCGCGGACGAGCTGCTCAACCCCATGGGCATCGAGGTCGTCGAGGACTCGATCTTCGTCTCGGAGCGGTACCAGCTCACGCAGCTCACCGACCCCGACGGCGACGGCTTCTACGACACCCACACGAAGATCGCGGAGTGGCCCGACGGCGGCAACTTCCACGAGTTCGCGTTCGGCCTGATCCACGACGAGGACTACTTCTACGTCAACCTCTCCGTGGCCATCAACAACGGCGGCGCGACGACGAACCCGCAGCCCGCGGCCAACCGCGGCACGTCGATCAAGATCGACCGCGAGACGGGCGAGGTGAGCTACGTCGCGGGCGGCCTCCGCACGCCGAACGGCATCGGCTTCGGCCCCGAGGGCGAGATCTTCGCGACGGACAACCAGGGTGCCTGGCTGCCGTCGAACAAGCTCATCCACATCCAGCAGGACAAGTTCTACAACCACTACACGAACCCGGCCGGGCCGTTCGACTCGAACCCCGTCGCCCCGCCGGCCGTGTGGCTGCCGCAGAACGAGATCGCCAACTCCCCGGGCAACCCGATCCTCGTCGAGGACGGCGAGTTCGCGGGCCAGATGCTGCTCGGCGACGTCACGTACGGCGGCATCCAGCGCGCGTTCCTCGAGAAGGTCGACGGCGAGTTCCAGGGTGCGGTCTTCCGCCACACCGCGGGTCTCGAGGTCGGCGTGAACCGCGTCATCTACGGCCCCGACGGCGCGCTCTACGCCGGCGGCACCGGTGAGGGCGGCAACTGGGGCGAGTCCGGCAAGCTCCGGTTCGGCCTCCAGAAGCTCGTCCCCGTCAACGAGGACTCCTTCGACATGAAGGAGATGCGCGTGGTCGAGGGCGGCTTCGAGATCGAGTACACCGACCCGGTCTCCGACGAGGTCGTCGAGAACCTCGCCGACGCGTACCAGATCAAGCAGTGGCGCTACGTGCCGACGCAGCAGTACGGCGGCCCGAAGGTCGACGAGCAGCCGCTCTTCGTCACGGACGCCCAGGTGTCTGAGGACCGCACGACCGTCACGCTGAAGATCGACGGTCTCAAGCCCGGCCACGTCGTCTACGTCCGGTCCCCGCGCCCGTTCGCCTCGGCCGACGGCGCGGAGCTCCTCAGCACCGAGGCCTGGTACACGCTCAACTCGCTGCCCGGCTACGTCGCCCCGGCCGACCGCGGCTGGTACGAGGCGGAGCTGGCCCAGCCCCTCGGCGGCTCGAGCATCGGCTCGGACCACAGCAACTACTCCGGCTCCGGCTTCGCCGCGGGCATGACGAGCGTCGGCTCCGGCCGCACGTTCTCCGTGACCGTCCCCGAGGCGGGCACCTACCCGGTGAACGTGCGCTACGCCAACGGCATCCACCCGTACACCGAGCTGCGGTCCAAGAACGTCTCGCTCCACGTGAACGGCCAGGACCTCGGCCAGTGGAACTTCCCGACCACGGGGAGCTGGAAGGACTGGGGCGTGCAGACGCGCGACCTCGAGCTCCAGGCGGGCACGAACACCATCACGCTCGCGTACGAGACGGGCGACCAGGGCAACATCAACATCGACGTGCTCTCGATCGGCGAGAACCCGGACATCTGCACCCCGGGCGAGGTCGAGGACGGCTACACCGCCCTCTTCGACGGCACCCTCGCGAGCCTCCAGGCGGGCTGGCGCATGGCCGGTCCGGGTGGCTTCGGCCGCCAGGAGGACTGCTCGATCCAGGGCGCGGGCGGCATGGGCCTGCTCTGGTTCAACCAGGAGCTCGGGGACAGCTACAGCCTGAAGCTCGACTGGAAGCTCCTCAAGGACGACAACGGCGGCGTGTTCGTCGGGTTCCCGAACCCGGGCGACGACCCGTGGGTGGCCGTCAACAAGGGCTACGAGATCCAGATCGACGCGACGGACGCCGCCGACCGCACCACGGGTGCCATCTACACGTTCCAGGGTGCCGACGCCGCGGCCGTCGAGGCCTCGCTCAAGCCGGTCGGCCAGTGGAACGCGTACGACATCCGGGTGGAGGGTGACCGCATCCGGGTCTACCTCAACGACGTGCTGGTCAACGACTTCACGAGCACCGACCCGGCCCGCCTGGTCAACAGCTTCGTGGGGATCCAGAACCACGGCAACGGCGAGATGGTCAACTACCGGAACATCCGGTTCAAGGAGCTGACCGACGAGCCCGTCGAGGAGCTCGCGATCTCGACGACGGTCCAGACCCGCTGCCTCGCGGGCAAGGTCTACGTCGCGGTCCGTGCCACGAACGACGACACGGTGCCGGCGGACGTCACGCTCACGACGCCGTTCGGGACGAAGACGGTGACCGGCGTCCAGCCGGGTGCCTCCGCGTACCAGTCGTTCGCGACGCGTGCCACGTCGGTCGAGGCCGGCGTCGCGCAGGTCTCCGCGACCGGTGACGGCCGGACGTTCGAGGCGGACGCC
This sequence comes from Cellulosimicrobium sp. MI9406, assembly GCF_040595865.1. Lineage (NCBI taxonomy): Bacteria > Bacillati > Actinomycetota > Actinomycetes > Micrococcales > Promicromonosporaceae > Cellulosimicrobium > Cellulosimicrobium sp. MI9406. The sequence continues at coordinate 427,735 of NZ_JALIZI010000001.1, read as the reverse complement.
GCCTACGAGGCCGTCAGCTGCGGCTGAGCCGATGACCCGGGGCGGGCGGCGTGAGCCGTCCGCCCCGGGTCGCACCGGGCGGGGGCGGCGGCACGAGCCGCCCCCGCCCGACCCGTCTCGTCCGGCGCCCGGCAGGGCGTCCCCGCAGGGCGGAGCGCGGTCCGACGGCGCTCCCACCCTCGCGTAGGGTGCTCACGTCCGCGCGCTGCCGCACGGACGCACCGCACGAACGTCGTGGGCGAGCCGGCCGAGGCCGACCCCACGACTCCCCGACGAGTTCCCGACGAGGGGAGCCCCCATGACGCTCGGACGCCTCCTGCACCGGACCGGACGGTTCGCCGCCCGCCGCCGGGGCGTGGTCCTCGTCGTCTGGGCCGTCCTCCTCGTCGCGGGCGCCGTGCTCGGCGGGGCGGTCTTCGACAAGACCTCCGACGTCGACCCCGCCCCGCCGGGCAGCGCGTCCGCCCTCGCGGCGGAACGCCTCGAGGAGCTCGCCCCCGAGGGGGAGACCGTCGTCGCGGTGCTGTCCGGGCGCGACCACTTCTCCGCCGACCTCATCGCTCAGGCGAGCGAGGTCATGCACGGCATCCGCGCGATGCCCGGCGTCGTGGAGCTCTCCGACGCCTTCACCGGCGGTGGGCTCATCGCCGACGACGCGCAGGGCTCGCTCGTCGTCGTCGAGCTCGACCCCGCGCTGTCCGACGACGAGGCCCTCGCCCTCGCGCACCGCGTCGCCGACGCGCTGCACACCGTCGACACCCCCGAGGTGCTCGTGGGCGGCGCGCTGCTCGCGGAGGAGGCGTTCGTCGAGCAGGCGATCACCGACGCCGCGGTCGGCGAGGGGATCGCGATCGCGGTGCTCCTCGTCGTGCTCGTCGTCGTCCTCGGCGGCCTGCGGGCCGGTCTGGTCCCGCTGCTCTCCGCGCTCGCCGCGATCGCGGTCGCGCTGCTCGTGCTCAGCGGGCTGCTCGGCGTGGTGCCCGTCAACGAGTTCGCCGTGAACGTCGTGACGCTGCTCGGCCTCGGCCTCACGGTCGACTACTCCCTGCTCGTGCTCGCGCGCTTCCGCGAGGAGCGCGCCGCGTCCCCGGGCCTCCCGCTCGACGAGCTCGTCGGGCGCACCCTCGCGACCGCAGGCCGGGCCGTGCTCGCCTCCGGCCTCGCCGTCGCCATCTCGCTCGCCGGGCTCCTCCTGCTCGGCGACTCCCTGCTCTCCGGCATGGCGGTGGGCGGCGCGATCGTCGTGCTCGTCGCGACCGCCGCCGGGCTCACGCTCGTCCCCGCGCTCGTCGCGACGTGGCACCGCGCGATCCCCGCGCCGGGCGCGCGCACGTGGTCCCACCCGTGGACGGGCCGCGGCGGCGCCGGCACGCTGGGCCGGCTCGCGCGCGCCGCGCAGCGCCACGCCGTGCTCGTCACGCTCGGCGCGACGTCGCTCCTGCTCGCGCTCGCCGTGCCCCTCGGCTCGCTCACGCTCGGCAGCTCGGAGGTCCGCTCGCTGCCCGCCGACGCCGAGGCGCGCCTCGCCGCCGATGCCACCACCTCCCGCTTCGCGGACCTCGGCGTCGCGCCCGTCACCGTCCTCGTGGAGGGCCCGGTCGACGACCCGGCGGTGCCCGACCTCCTCGACCGGGCCGCCGCCCTGCCCGGCGTCGAGGACGCCATGCAGGACACCGGCTACCCGCCCGAGGTCACCGTCGTCGACCTCACGCCCGACGTCGGCCCGGGCGGTGACGCGACGGCCCAGGAGGCGCAGGACCTCGTGCACGCCGTGCGCGCCCTCGACACCGACCTCGAGGTGCGGGTCGCCGGACCGGCCGCCGAGGTCGTCGACACCCAGGAGCACCTCGCGCAGCGGCTCCCGCTCGCCGCCGGGGTCGTGGTCCTCGCGACCTTCGTGCTGCTCTTCCTGCTCACCGGCTCGCTCGTCGTGCCGCTCAAGGCCCTCGTGCTCAACCTCCTCACGCTCGCGGCGACGCTCGGCCTCCTCGTCTCCGTGTTCCAGCACGGCGTCGGCGCCTCGCTCCTCGGGTTCGAGCCGTGGGGCGCGCTCGACGTCACCACGCCCCTGCTCGTCGGCATGCTCGTGTTCGGCCTGTCGACCGACTACGAGGTCTTCCTGCTTTCCCGTACCGCGGAGGAGTGGCGGGCCCGCACGCCCGGCGAGGATCCGCGCGTCGCGAACGACCGGGCCGTGCTCCGCGGCATCACCGCGTCCGGCCCGGTCGTCACGACGGCGGCCGTCGCCATCGGCATCGTGTTCCTCGGCTTCGCGGCGGGCAAGCTCGTCGCGATGAAGGAGGTCGGCGTCGGCATGGCCGTCGCCGTGCTCCTCGACGTCACCGTCGTGCGCGGGCTGCTGCTGCCCGCGACGATGACGCTCCTGGGCCGGTGGAACTGGTGGCCCTCCTGGCGCGGGGGAGAGCCCGGGCCCACCGAGGGAGAGCCCGGTTCGGCCGAGGGAGAGCCTGGGTCCGCCGAGGTAGAGCCGCGGTCGGTCACACGTCGCGCATGACCTCGGTGACGAAGCGCGCGGAGCGCTCGCGGAGGCCGTCGACGCGGAGCTCGACGAACAGCTCGCGCATCGACTCGTCGTCGCCCATCTCGGTGCGGGTGGGCGCCCGGCGGACGTTCTGCGAGCAGAGGAACTGCGTGCAGATGAGGGTGCCGACGGTGTTGCCGCGCCGCCCGGCGGCTCCGGCGCGGCGCGCCACGTAGAGGCTGACGTCGTCCGTCACGACGACGTCCTCGCACCACGCGCACACCGCGCGCTTGCGCCGTCCGCCCGTCTTGGCGTCGGTCGAGCGCAGCAGGACGCCGCGCGGCTCGTCGTCGACCTCCACGACGGCGTAGGCGAGGAGCGGGGCCTTGCGGTCGCGCCACCCGAGGTAGTCGAGGCGGTCCCAGTCGAGCGTGTCGAGGTCGGGGAGGGTCGCCTGCGCGGCCTCACGCTTGGACGCGTTGACGAACGACGCGCGGATCTGCTTCTCGGTCAGGGGGTTCATGGGTTCGCTGCTTCCGTGTCAGGACGGTCCGCGGCCCGGCGGGCGTGCACGACGACGCGTGCTCGCCCGGGCGCACGACGGCGCCGCCGGGGGCGGGGAGGACGGCGTGCCCGCAGCCGTCGCGTCATGACCGGCGCGGCCGCGCGACGACGGGGTCGTCGGACGGCGGCGCGCCCCGGAGCGCGGCGGGCGTCGGGGACGACGGCTCGCGGCCCGGTGGTCTCAGCGGGTGACGGTGCGGGGAGAGGGGGCGCCCGAGCAGGCCGCCATGGCCACCTCGCAGCCTGCGGTGCCGTGCATCCGCGTCTCCTCGTCCCGTGCGGCGCGCCGTCGGCGCGATCCTGAACCGTGGTCGTGCCCGTCCGGCACGACGGACGGCTGCCCACGGCAACCGTCACCCTCGATGGTGGGCCTCGGCACCCGCCGTCGTCAACGTGATTGCCGACCGGGTCGCCGCGCACCCCCGCTCGACGGCCGACGCCGTCCCTCAGGACGTGGCCCAGACGCCCAGCTCGTTGCCGCTCGGGTCGAGGAAGTGGAACCGGCGGCCGCCGGGGAACTCGTACGGACCCTCGACCACCTCGCCGCCCGCGCCCCGGACGGCGGCGAGCGTCGCGTCGAGGTCTTCGGAGAACAGCAGGACGAACGGACCGCCGCGGGTCACGTCGCCGGACTCGGCCAGACGCAGACCGCCGGCCTCGTCCGCGCCGGACTCTGCCGCCGTGCGGATCCCGGCGTACCCGGGGCCGTAGGGGACGAACTCCCAGCCGAAGGCCGCGCCGTAGAACGCCTGCGCGGCGGCGAGGTCGGTCACGGGGAGCTCGACGTAGTCGATCGAGTGGTGGATGCCGTGCGCGTGGGTGCTCATGTGCCCATCGTGACGTGGGCCACCCACGGTCGACGCGCGGGCACCCACCGGAACCACCGCGGCGGGCGCTTCCCCGGTGACCTTCGGCCCCACCCGGGTGACGAAGTGCCGGGCCCGGCGAGCGGGTCGCCCGGCCAGACTCGGAGGTTCCGCCGTCCACCGTCCGGGAGGAACTCCGTGCCCGTCGCCCTGCCGTCCCCGTCCGAGACCGCCGCACCCGCCGGGGAGCGGCTGGTGTCCGTGGAGGTGGTGGTGCCGTCCGGGGTGTTCTGGGCGGGGGAGGCGCGGAGCGTGACGGTCCCCGCGGCGTCGGGCACGCTGGGCATCCTGCCGCGGCACCAGCCGGTCGCGGCGTCGCTCACGGCGGGCCGGGTGCGTCTGCGCACCCCGGACCGCCCGACGGCCGAGCTGCGGATCGGGGGCGGGTTCGTCGTCGTCGACCAGGACGAGGTGACGATCCTCGCCGACGACGCGACGTGGGTGCGGGCTCGCTAGCCCGCTACGCGGGGTCGGTCGTCGTCCCGAGCTGCACGACGACGACCCGGTGCCCGTCGGGGTCGTGGACGTGCGCGAACCGGTCGCCGGTCTCGGTGTCGGCGTCGGGCCCGACGAACGGCTCGACCCCGGCCGCGGCGAGGCGTGCGAGGGTCGCGTCGAGGTCGTCGACGTAGAGCACGAGGTTGGGCAGGCCGTGCCGCACGAGCGGGGCGCCGCCCTCGGGGAGCGGCACGAGCCACAGGCCGGGCTCGTCGACGCGTCCGGGGCCGACGTGGAGCAGCGGGAACCCCTCCGTCTCCCCCTGGAACAACGTGCGGAAGCCGAACCCGTCGGCCCAGAACGCGGCGCTCGCGTCGAGGTCGCGGCAGAGCAGGACCGTGCGCCCGATCGTCGTCGTCATGCGACGAGCCTAGGGCGCACCGCCGACGCCGCGCCCGCGTGGGGCCCGGCCTCCCGGGGCGCGCCCGCGCCGTCGGGCATACCGTGGACGGCATGACGACCGACGGCGGCATCCGCAGCACGATCAGCGAGCTCGTGGCGCAGGAGCACCGGCTCCGGGAGCAGCTCGCCCGGGGCGAGATCTCGGGCCCGCAGGAGCAGGAGCGGCTCCGCGCGATCGAGGTCGAGCTCGACCAGTGCTGGGACCTGCTGCGCCAGCGCGGCGCTGCGCGCGAGTTCGGCGGCGACCCGGATGCGGCGACGGCGCGAGACCCCGGTACGGTGGAGAACTACCTGGACTGATCGCCGACGGCGACGTCCGGCTCCCGTTCCGACCTCAGAAGGAGAACCCCATGACCACGTCCAGCGAGCAGGCGGCGCACAGCCCCCTCCCCACCGGGACCGAAGGGCGCGACATCCCCGGTCACGCGGGCGCGGTCGCACGGTTCGTCGTGGCGTTCGCGCTGTTCGTCGGCGGGCTCGTGCTCATGGGGTCGGGCATGTCCGGCGTCGACGGCGGTGTGTGGCTCTTCGTGGGCGGCCTCGCCGCGGCGACGCTCGCCTTCGCCCTCCCGATGGCGGGCACGGGAACGACCGAGCGCTGACACCCTCGACACGGAGGCCGGGTCCCGACGGGACCCGGCCTCCGGCGTCTCCGGGGTCAACCGAGCGTCGCCCGGACGGCCTTCGCCGCGGTGACGAGGTGCTCGAGCGACGGCACGGTCTCCTCGTAGCGGCGGGTCTTCAGGCCGCAGTCGGGGTTGACCCAGACGACGCGCGGGTCGATCGACTTCACGGCGAGCTCCAGCAGCTCGGTGACCTCCTCCGTCGAGGGCACGCGCGGGCTGTGGATGTCGTAGACGCCCGGCCCGATGCCGCGCGAGTACCCGGCGTCGCGCAGCTCCGGCACGATCTCCATGCGCGAGCGCGCCGCCTCGACCGACGTCACGTCGGCGTCGAGGCCGTCGATCGCGCCGATGACCTCGCCGAACTCCGAGTAGCACAGGTGCGTGTGGATCTGCGTCGCCGCCGCCACGCCCGAGGTCGCGAGCCGGAACGACCCGACGGACCAGTCGAGGTACGCCGGCTGGTCCGCGCGGCGCAGCGGCAGGAGCTCGCGCAGCGCGGGCTCGTCGACCTGGACGATCCCGATGCCGGCGGCCTCGAGGTCCGCGATCTCGTCGCGCAGCGCGAGGCCCACCTGGTTCGCCGTGTCGCCGAGCGGCTGGTCGTCGCGCACGAACGACCACGCGAGGATCGTCACGGGCCCGGTGAGCATGCCCTTGACGGGCTTCTCGGTGAGCGACGCCGTGTACGTGGACCACTCGACGGTGATCGGCGCCGGGCGCGTGACGTCGCCCCACAGGATCGGCGGGCGCACGCAGCGCGACCCGTACGACTGGACCCAGCCGTTCGCGGTGACCGCGAACCCGTCGAGGTGCTCCGCGAAGTACTGCACCATGTCGTTGCGCTCGGGCTCGCCGTGCACGAGCACGTCGAGGCCCAGCTCCTCCTGGAGCGCGACGACGCGCGCGATCTCCTCGCGCATCGCGGTCGTGTAGTCCGCGTCCGACAGCTCGCCCTTCGTCCACAGCGCGCGGGCGCGGCGGATCTCCGGCGTCTGCGGGAACGAGCCGATCGTCGTCGTGGGCAGCGGCGGCAGGTTCAGACGCTCCTGCTGCGCGGCCGCACGCTCGGCGTAGTCGCCGCGTGCGAAGTCCGCGTCGGTCAGCGCGGCTGCGCGCTCGCGCACCGCCGGCACGACGACGCCGCTCGCCGCGGCGCGCGAGGCCACCGCCGCGTGGGACGCCTCGATCTCCGGCGCGACGGCGTCGCGACCCTCCGTGAGCGCGCGGGCGAGCGTCGCGACCTCGCCGACCTTCTGGTCCGCGAACGCGAGCCAGTCGCGCAGGCGCGGGTCGAGCGTCGTGCCCGACGCCGTGCCGGGCTCGGCGAACGCCTCGTCCTCGACGTCGTGCGGCACGTGCAGCAGCGACGTCGACGTGCCGACGGTGACCGCGCCCGCGCCCAGGTCCCGGACGGTGTCGACGACGTCGAGCTTCGCCGCGAGGTCGGCGCGCCACACGTTGTGCCCGTCGATCACGCCCGCGACGAGCGTCTTGCCCGCGAGGCCGGGGACGGCGCCGTCGGCCGCCGCCGGGACGGCGCCCTTGACGAGGTCGATCGCGATGGCGTCCACGTCCGTGCCGGCGAGCAGCGCGAGACCGTCGCGGGCCGCGGCGCCGTCGTGCTCGGCGGCGGCCTGGAGGCCGCCGAACGGCGCGGCGACGAGGATCGCGGGACGCGCCTGCGCGGCGTCCTCGGCACCGACGGAGAGCTCCGTCGCGAGCTTGCGGTACGCGGACTCCACGGCGGCGGCGAGGTCGGCGAACGGCACGTCGACCGAGTCGGTGACGAGGATCGGCTCGTCGAGCTGGACCCACGGCGCCCCCGCGGCGGCGAGCGCGCGGAGCAGGTCGGCGTAGGCGGCCACGACGTCGTCGAGGCGGACGAGCGGCGAGTACCCGGCGGGCGCGTCGTCGGCGGCCTTGGACAGCGCGAGGAACGTGACCGGCCCGACGACGACGGGCCGCGTCACGACGCTGGCCTCCTTCGCCTCGACGAACTCGCGCACGACGCGGTCGTCGACGAACCGGATCGGGGTGTCCGGGCCGATCTCGGGGACCAGGTAGTGGTAGTTGGTGTCGAACCACTTGGTCATCTCGAGCGGGGCGTCGTCCCCCTGGCCGCGCGCCACGGTGAAGTAGCCCGCGAGGTCGAGGCGGCCCGCGTCGTCGGTCAGCGACGCGAACCGCGACGGGACCGCCCCGAGGGAGGCGGCGGCGTCGAGCACCTGGTCGTAGAAGGAGAACGAGCCGGGGACGGACGCGTCGTCGGCGCCGAGGCCGAGGTCGACGAGCCGGCGGACGGTCGCGAGGCGCAGCTCGCGGGCCGTGGCCTCGAGCTCCTCGGCCGAGGTCTTGCCGGCCCAGAACTCCTCGACGGCCTTCTTCAGCTCGCGGCGGCGGCCGATGCGCGGGTAGCCGAGCACGGTGCCGGCGGGGAAGCCGACCAGGTTCTGGGTAGGGGAGGGTACGGAAGTGGCCATGATCGAAACCTCTTGCTGGTCCGGAGGACCGGTCAGACGGGCGCGCCGTGCGTGGCGGCGCTCGTCGTGGGCAGGGAGGTGCCGGTGACCCACGGCCCGCTGGCCAGGTCCGGGACGAGCGGGGCGGCGGCGGCGCTGGCGCCGCCCCCGGTCCCGACCGACCCGCCGCCGAGGTGGACACCCTCGAGCAGGTCAAGAGCGGCGCGGTGCTTGTTGAACGTGTACACGTGCAGACCGGGCGTGCCCGCGTCGAGGACGCGCTGCGCGAGGTCGACCGAGTACGCGATCCCGTAGGCGTGCTGCGCCTCCGGGTCGGGCAGGGCGTCGAGCGCGTCCAGCAGGTGCTGGGGCGCGCGCACGCCCGTGAGCTCCTCGACGCGACGGAGCCGCGCGGGCTCCGTCGTGGGCAGCAGCCCGGCGAGGATGGGGATCGTCACGCCGGCCGCGCGGGCCTCGGCGACGAAGTCGGTGTACGACGACGCGTCGTAGAAGAGCTGCGTGATCGCGAAGCTCGCGCCGGCCTGCTGCTTCTGCCAGAGGCGTCGCACCTCCTGGGTGCGCGTCGTGCCGGCGGCGGGGTTGCCGTCGCAGAACGTCGCGACGGCGATCGTCAGCGGCCGGGCCGCGCCGCGCAGCGCGACGGCCGGGTCGGACGCGCAGCGCGACGCCTCGACCTCGCGCAGCAGGGCGACGAGCTCGGTCGACGACCGGACGCCGTCCGGCGCGGGCTGCCAGTCCGGCTGGTCGCGCGGCGGGTCGCCCCGCAGTGCGAGGAAGCTCCGCACGCCCTCGTCGAGGAAGTCGGTGATGACCGACTCCACGTCCTCGCGCGACGCCCCGACGCAGGTGAGGTGCGCGATCGGCAGCACGGGCGTGCCCTGGAGCAGGCGTCCGACGACCTGGCGCGCGGTCGCGCGGTCGGTGCCCGCGGCGCCGTACGTCACGGACACGAAGTCGGGGTGCGTCGCGACGAGACGGCGTGCCGTCTCCCAGAACTTCGGGGCCGCGTCCGGTCGGCGCGGGGGCATGAGCTCGAACGACACCGTCGGCCGCGGACGGCCCGGACGGTGCGCGAAGGATGCCTCTGAGGTCATGCGTCACTCCATCGACCCTGGCGTTAGCACCTTTGTCCTCGGGAGGCTTCCGTCGGCGGGTTGCTGCGGTGTCGTCGAGCCAGGACTCTCGACCGCTCTGGATGGTTGCCACGATCCTACGACCCATCCGACATGCGGTCGAGAGCGCCCGCCAGGTGAGATGCGGAGGGTCGTCGGAGCTCCCGGTGCGACGAGTCTCAGGCTCGACGGCGCTCGGGCACGTGCAGACGGCGGAGGAACCGGTCGGTGCGCAGCGGCGGGCCGCGCCGGTCGAGGAGCGACACGACGACGACGGTCGCCGTCGCGAGCGGGATGGTCCAGGCGGCGGGCTGGGCGAGCAGGGCGCGCACGACGCCGGGGACGCCGTCGGCCGTGCTGCCGGACGGGCTCCCGTACCCCGCGGCGACGAGCGCGGACGACGCGAGCAGCGCCGTCGCGCACAGGACGGCGCCCACGACCATGCCCGCCACCGCGCCGCGCGCGGTGAGGCCGCGCCACCACACGCCGAGCAGGATCACGGGGGACAGGGCCGACGCGGCGAAGACGAACACCGTCCCGACGCTCGTCACGAGGCCCTGCGGGATGGTGACGAGCGCGAAGGCGAGGGGGATGAGCGTGCACGCGACCGCCGACCAGCGGAAGGACCGCACGGTGCCGCCGAACAGGTCCTGGCTCACGACGCCCGCCAGCGCGACCACGAGCCCCGACGACGTCCCGAGGAACGCGGCGAACGCCCCGGCGACGACGAGCGCGGCGAGGAGCTCGCCGCCGAGCCCGGGCACGAGGCGGGTCGGTAGCGTGAGGACGACCGTGTCCGCCACCCCGGGCGCCGCGAGGTCGGGCGCGACGACCCGCGCCACGAGCCCGAGCGTGCTCGACACCATGTAGAACACGCTGATCATGACGAGCACGACCACGGTCGTGCGGCGGGCCGAGCCGCCGTCGGGCGAGGTGTAGAAGCGCACGAGGACGTGCGGCAGCCCGGTCGTGCCGAGCAGGAGGGCGAGCAGGAGCGAGACCGTGGCGTACGCGTCGAGGCCGCCCGGCCCGGCCTCGTGGGGGAACACGGCGGCGGGGTCGAACGTGACGACGGCGCCGCCGGGCTCGAACGCCCCGCCGAGCGCCATGAGCACGAAGACGAGCGGCACCGCGAGCGCGGTGAGCTTGACCCAGAACTGGAACGCCTGGACGAACGTGATGGAGCGCATCCCGCCCGCGGCGACGACGGCGCTCACCACGACCGCGATCCCCACCGAGCCGACCCACGGCGGCACCGCGGCCACGCTCGTGATGACGAGCGCCGCCCCGTGGAGCTGCGGCACCACGTAGAGCCACCCGATGACGAGCACGAGCACGCTCGTCACGCGGCGCGCGACCACGGAGTCGAGCCGGGCGTGCACGAAGTCGGGGATCGTGTACGCGCCGCTGCGCCGCAGGGGGCCCGCGACGAACAGCAGGACGAGCAGGTAGCCCGCCGCGTACCCCACGGGGAACCAGAACGCCTCCGCGCCGGACAGCAGCACGAGACCCGAGAGCCCGAGGAACGTGCCCGCGGACAGGTACTCGCCGCTGATCGCCGACGCGTTCCAGACCGGCCGCACGGTGCGCGACGCGACGAAGAAGTCGCTCGTGGTGCGCGAGATCCGCAGGCCGTAGAACCCGATGAGGCCGGTCGCGAGGAGGAGCAGCGCGATTGCGACGAGGGGCAGCGCGCTGGTCACGGCGCACCGCCGTCGTCGGGGCCGGGCTCGTCGGGCGCGCCCGTGCCCTCGGCGAGCGCGCGGTACCGGCGCTCGTTGCGCGCCGCCGCGACCGCGAAGACGACCGCGAACGCGACGATCACGGGGTAGAAGCCGTACGCGTGCACGAGCCACGGCAGCGGCACGCCGAGCAGCACGACGCCGTCCAGCGCGGGCACGCCGCTCATCGTCACCGTGAGCAGCGTGACGACCGCGAGGAACGACGCCACGCACGCCAGCCCGAGCCGGAGCTGGGCCCGCACGAGCCCGCGCGTGTAGGCGGTCGCGGCGTCGTCCGGCTCGCCGGTCCGCGCCGTGCCCGACGGCGCCCCGCCCTCCGGGACGGCGCCCTCACCGGGGCCGGGGCGAGGGCCGGGGCGCGTCGCGGGGAGGTCGGTGGACCGGACGCGCACGCGCGCGTCACGACGCGGGTCGGTGCCCGTCACGGCGCGCCCCGGTGCGGCCCGAGGAGCGCCTCGCGCACGGCGGGCACCATGCGCCGGCTCACCGGGACCTCGTGCCCGGCGACGACGAGCGCGGGCTGCGCCCCGCCGAACCGTGCCGCGGTCACGGCCGCGCGGTCCACGAGGTACGACCGGTGCACGCGCAGGAACCCCGCGGGCGCCCACCGCTCCTCGAGGTCGGAGAGCGGCTCGCGCACGAGGAACTGTTCGGTGTCCGTCACGAGCCGGGAGTAGTCGCCCTGCGCCTGCACCCACCGCACCGCGCTGCGCCGGACGAGCCGCGTGGTCGTGCCGACCGTCACGACGAGCGTCTCCTCGGCCGGGGCCGCACCTCCCGCCGGGCTGCCGGCCGCCGGTGGGGGAGCGGCGGCGCTCGCGGACGGTGCTGCCGCGTCGGTCGCGGGGGCGCGCCCCGCCGCGGTGCGCTCCGCGACCCGTTCGACGACGCGGTCGACCGCGCGCGTGAGCCGCTCGCGCCGCACGGGCTTGAGCACGTAGTCGACGGCCTCGACGTCGAACGCCTCCAGCGCGCGCGCCTCGTCGGCGGTGACGAACACGACCGCCGGGCGGTCGGCGAACCGCGAGAGCGCGCGGGCGAGATCGAGGCCGGTCAGCCCCGGCATGTGGATGTCGAGGAACGCCGCGTCCACCGTGCGCGACGAGAGCTCGCGCAGCGCCTCGGAGCCGCTCGCGACCCCGCGCACGGTGCGCACGCGCGGGTCGCGGCGGAGCAGGGCCACGAGCTCGTCGAGCACGGGCCGCTCGTCGTCGGCGACGAGCACGTCCAGCCCGACGGCGTCCCCCGCCCCGCCGGGGAGACCGCCGGCCGGAGCCGGGTCCGGGGTGGTCACGGCACGCTCACCTCCGTCTCGTGCAGCGGCTGCGACCGCGGGACGCGCAGCCGCACGAGCGTGCCCGAGCCGGGCGCGGTCTCGATGTCGAGCGCGTGGTCGTCGCCGTAGAGCTGGCGCACGCGGGTGTCGACGTTGCGCAGGCCCACGTGCGTCGTGTCGCGCGACGTGAGGAGCTCGCGCACGACGGCCGGGTCCATGCCGACGCCGTCGTCCTCGACCGTGATCTCCGTCTGGGTGCCCTCGTCGCGCGCGGTGATGACGATCGTCCCGCCGTGCTCGCGCGGCTCCAGGCCGTGGCGCACCGCGTTCTCGACGAGGGGCTGCACGGAGAGGAAGGGGATGACGGCCGTCAGCGACTCCGGCGCGATCTGCAGGGTGACGGCGAGGCGCTCGCCAAACCGGGCGCGCTCGAGCTCGACGTAGGAGTGGATCGAGCGCAGCTCGTCGGCGAGGGTCGTGAAGTCGCCGCGCCCGCGGAACGAGTAGCGCGTGAAGTCGGCGAAGTCGAGCACGAGGTCGCGCGCCCGCTCGGGGTCGGTGCTGATGAACGACGCGATGGCGCCGAGCGCGTTGTAGACGAAGTGCGGGCTGATCTGGGCGCGCAGCGCGCGGAGCTCGGCCTGGGCGAGCGCGGTGCGCGACGCCTCCAGCTCGGCGAGCTCGAGCTGCGCCGCGCACCACTGCGCCACCTCGCCCGTCGCGCGCACGAGCGGCGGCCGCACGGTGTCGGCGAACGCGACGACTACGCCGGCGACGCGGCCGCCCGCGACGACGGGCGCCCCGACGGCGTCCTCGACGTCGCCGCTCTCGACGTGGCGCCGTCCCGTCGCGAGGACGCGCTCGGCGACGCGCCGCGCGTCGGGCTCGAGGGTCGAGCTCCCGTCGAGGGCGACCGCCCCGTCCGCCGTGACGACGGCGAGCGCGTCGGCGCCGAGGAGCTGGCGCAGGGAGCGGGCCGCGCGGCCGACGTCGTCGCCGTCGAGCCCGTCGCGCAGGTGCGTCGCGGCGCGCGACGCGAGGTGGAGGGTGCGGAACGTCGCCCGGTCGGAGTCGCTCCCGAGCTCGCGCGACCCGCGCGCGAGCCGCCAGGCGAGCACGAGCCCGAGGGTGAGCAGGACGCCCACGACGAGACCGGCGGCGGCGCCGGCGAACACGGGCCCGGACATGCAGTGATCGTATCCAGCGCGGCGTCACCCACTCCGGTGGGGCAGATAAGGTTAGGCAGTCCTATCCCATGACGAAGGAACCTCCAGTGCCGATCTCCCGGACCACGTCGAGCCCGCGCGTGCGCCGCAGCGTCACCACCACCGCCCTCGTGCTCGCCGCGACCCTCCTCGCGGCGTGCTCGTCCGACCCCGAGCCCGCGGCGACCGGCGCGCCGGCGCCGGACGACACCGCGGCGGGGTACGCCGTCGAGCACGCGCGGGGGACCGCCGAGCTCGACGCGGCGCCGCAGCGCGTCGTGACGCTCGAGCCCGTCGAGACGGACACCGCCGTCGCGCTCGGGGTCGTCCCCGTGGGCGCCGCCGTGCTGAGCGTCGAGGCGGGCGTGCCCGCGTACCTCGGCGAGGGGGCGCAGGCGATCGAGGTCGTCGGGACCGTGCCCGAGCCGAACCTGGAGGCCATCGCGGCGCTCGAGCCGGACCTCATCCTCGGCACGGAGTCGCGCCACTCCGACCTGTACGACCAGCTCGCGAGCGTCGCGCCGACCGTCTTCATGGCGACCCAGACCGACCCGTGGCAGGAGAACGTGCTGCTCGTCGGGCGCGCGCTCGGCCGGGAGGCGGACGCCCAGGCGCTGCTCGACGCCTACGACGCGCGGTGCGCCCAGCTCCAGGAGGACTACGACGTCTCCGGGACGGCGCAGCTCCTGCGCCCGCGCGACGGCATCGTGTCCGCGTACGGGCCGCGGTCGTTCGCGGGCAGCACGCTCGAGTGCGTCGGGTTCACGACGCCGGAGCAGGAGTGGGGCGAGGACATCTCCGTGGACCTGTCCCCGGAGCGCGTGACCGAGGCCGCCGCCGACCTCGTGCTGGTCTCGGCCGCCGACCCCGACGACGCGTCCGCGGTCCCCGCGGAGATCCCGCTCAACGCCGCGTCGTTCCCCGACGTGCGCGTCGTGGACCAGTCCTTCTGGATCAGCGGCGTCGGGCCGCTCGGCGGGCAGGCCGTGCTCGACGACGTCGAGCGCTTCCTGCAGGACCGTGCCGGCTCCTGACGCGGCGGCCGGGCCCCCGGCGAGCGCCGGGAGCCCGGCCGGGTGCGGTTCCACCGGTCGCCCAACGTGCTCTTCCCGACGACGGTCGCGCGCGTGCACGACGTCGGCCCGCGCCTCGTGCGCGTGACGCTCGCCGGGCCGGACCTCGCCGGGTGCGCCGACGTCGGGCTCGACCAGCGCGTGAAGATCCTGCTCCCGGGGCCGGGCGCGGACCGCCTCGCGCGCCGGGCGCGCCTCGCGGACGAGAGCACGTGGCGCCGTGAATGGTCCGCGCTCGACGACGACGTGCGCCCCGTCATGCGCTCGTACACGCCCGTGGCCGTCCGGCCGGAGGTCGCCGAGGTCGACCTCGACCTGTACCTGCACGAGCCCGCGGGCCCGGCGAGCGCCTGGGCGCGGCGGGCGGCGGTCGGGGACCGCGTCCTGCTGTCCGCGCCGCACGCGCGGTTCGGCGTGACCGACCACGGCACGCAGTGGGACCCGGGGCCCGCCGTCGGGCATGTGCTCCTCGTCGCGGACGAGACCTCCGCGCCCGCGGTGCGCGCGATCCTCGCGAGCCTCGGCCCCGACGTCCGGGCGCACGTGCTCGTCGAGGCCGACGACCCGGCGGACGCCCCGCTCGGGGACGTGCCCGCGACCGTGCGCGTCGAGCACGTGCCTCGCCTGCGACGCCGCGGCGCCGAGCGGGCGGTGCTGGGCGCCGTCCGCGACTGGTTGGCGGAGCACGGCCGGTCCGCGGCCTCCGCGGGCGACGGCTTCTACGCGTGGTGCGCGACGGAGAGCGCCACGGTCGCGCGCGTCCGGGCCGAGCTCGTGGCGGCGGGCGTCGCCCGCTCGCGCGTGCACGCCCAGGGCTACTGGCACGACCGCGCCCGGCCGGACGCGGCGGTCAGACGAGGAACGCGACCATGACGACGAACGCGACCAGGAAGAACAGCAGCACGCCGAGCCCGACGAACAGGCCCAGCGCGACCGGGTGCGCCTGACGCCACGGCACGAGCCGGGGGTCCATCGCCCGCAGCTGCGCGGGCGTGACCGGCTGGTGGACCGGGTTGAGCGGGACGCCGCGGTGCGCGAGGTCGAGCGCGACGGCCGAGAGCTGGTCGCGGTCCCACATCTGCCCGACGAGCAGGGCGAGGCGCTTCGTCGGCCCCACGACGATGAGGTGGTGCGTCGGCGTCATGCCCCCGAACCCCATGCTGTCGACCGTGACGACGCGCTCGATCTCGGCCACCGTGAACCGCCGCGGCCGGCCCCACCCCTGGACCGTCACGGACCCGTCGCCGAACGTGACGCGGGAGCGGTCGGTGAACCGGCGCGCGAGCACGTACGTCAGCGGGATCATCGCGAGCACGACGCACGCGTAGCCGAGCGCGAGGGCGAGGTTGCGCGTGCTGATCCCCAGGGAGACCGCCGTGAGCCCGAGGATCGGCACGAGGATCGCGGCGAACGTGAGGTTGGCGCGCACCACGCGGCGCTTGGCGTCGTCGTGCAAGGTCAGCTCCGTCACGGGCGGCATCGTCCCACGGCGCCCGGCCCTCGCGTCGGGCGGCCCGCCCGGGCGGTGCAAGGTTCGCCCACCCGGAGACACGACCGAGACATGACCCGACGACGTCCCCTGCCCAGGACGACGGCCCTCCCGGTGCTCGCCGTGGCGCTCCTCGCCTCGTGCGTCGGGCCGGGCGCCGACGCGCCCCTCCGCCCGGGGGAGACGGCCGGGCCGGCGCCGACGACGGCCGCACCCTTGCCCGACGGCACGGCGCCCGCCACCGCGGGCGACCTGGTCGGCCGCTGGCAGCCCGGCGCCGACTATGCGACCGACCCGCACGTCGTCCTCGCGGAGGACGGCTCGTGGACCGGCACCGACGGGTGCAACGCCGCGGCCGGGAGCTGGCTCGTCGAGGCCGAGGGCCGCCTGGTCGTCACCTCGGGCGGGCACACCGAGATCGGCTGCGAGGGCGAGCCGGTGCCGGATCTCCTGGCCCGCTCCTCCCGCGCCGGGCTCGACGGTGCCGTGCTCGTGCTCGTCGACCACGACGGCGTCGAGCTCGCGCGGCTGGAACGGGGCTGACTCTCGTAGCGCCCGTCCTGGGCTACCGGTAGGCGTCGGCGCGGTAGGCCATCCGCATCACGGTGACCAGACGCTGGTCGTCGTCGATGCGGACCAGGACGCGGAACCCGATCCCGACGTACCCGGCACGCTGGCCGGCGAGCTCGGCCCCGAGCGCCTTCGTCACCCGGTAGGGGTTCGACGCGAGTGGTTCGTCGCAGAAGCGGATCACGGCGTCGGTCAGGCGTGGGGGGAGCTGGTAGAGCGTGCGTGCGGCCGGTGGGCTCAGGCGCACCTCCCACCCACCGTCGACGTCGGTCACCGTCGCGAGGCCAGCTGCTCGCGCACCTCGGCGAGGCTCAGGGTGCGGCCCTGCGCCACCGCCTCCTCGGCCTCGGCCATCTCGGCCCCGTGGTCAGGGTCGGACAGCCATGCCAGCGTCTCCATGAGCGTCGCCAGGTCTTCCGGCGCGATCAGCACCGCCGCCGCCTTCCCGTGACGGGTGATCGTCACCGGTTGGTGGGTGCTCTCCACCTCGTCGACCAGGGCGGACAGGTTGGTCTTCGCTTCGCTCATGGGATAGGTGTGCACACCATGATTCTAGTCTCTATTCAGACTCGAATTCTAGTCTGAAGATGAGGCGCTTCGCCGGCGTCCATCTAGTCGGTGCGGGTGCTCAGGGGCCGCGGAAGAGGCGCTTGCGCGACCGCGGGTCGCCGGGGGAGCCGGCGGGCAGGTCGTAGGCGCTCGTCCACACCGGGATGTCCTCGGGCGGGAGCGCCCGGGCGCGGACCGCGGCCTCGTGCAGGTGCCGCGCGACGGCGCCGAAGCTCTCGCGGCACGAGAGCTGGCCCTCGACGAGGGAGAGCGTGACGACGGTGCGGTGCGCGGCGCCGTCGGGCTGGACCGTCGCGACGGCCCGCCCGTGGGAGAAGAACGCCGCCGCACGCGGGGTGACGAGGCGGAGCACGTCGAGGTCGTCGAGGAAGAACGCGCGGGCCGCGCCTCCGACCTCCCACAACGACGCGCCCTCGCGGTGCGCGGTGTCGGACGCCCGGCGCTTCCAGCGCAGCGCGCCGAACGCGGCGGCGACCCACCCGGCCGCCGTCTCGGGGTCGGTCGCGAGCACGAGGGTGCACGCGGAGAACGTCCCCCGCGGCGGGTCGGAGGTGATGCGGACGGGAGGGCGGGCCACGCCCGTCACCGTAGCCCGTGGTGGTCGGGCCCCTCGCCGAGGGCGGCGAGCGCCCGCAGCAGCACGTCGTGACCGGACCGTGCGGCCCCGGGCAGCCAGGCGGCGAAGACCACGCCGAACGCGAGCGGGAGGAGCGCGACGAGCCACGCGACCCCGTTCTGGTAGACGGCGCCCAGGGTCGCGATCCCGGCGGCCGCGGCGAGCCAGATCGCCACCAGCACGAGGTCCAGCCCGCTCGGGGCGACCGTCCCGCGCACGCGGACGCCGTCGGGCTCCTCGGTGAGCCGGGCGCGCAGCACGCTGTGCCCGCTCGCGTGCGCGCCCCGGGCCCAGCGGCGGGCGACGAGCACGTCGTCGCGCACGCGGACCCGGACCTCCTGCCCGCGGCGGGGCAGCTCCGCGGCGCGCTGCCGGACGTCGGCGACGGAGACCCGCGGCAGGAGCAGGTCGAGGGGGATGCGGAGCACGGCGCCGAGCCTAGGCCGTCAGCAGCAGCGCGACCCCGGGTTGGCGTCCTGCTCGGCGTGCCGCATGCGCCAGAACTCGCGCTCGGTCATGACGACGCCGCCCGGGTGCACCGCGCGCTGGTGCGCGGCGTAGGTCGCGTACGCGTCGTCGCCCATCACCTGCCGCACGTACCAGCGGACGCGGGCCGCGCCGTCGTGCACGCGGGTCGCGGCGGTGCGGAGCCCCGCCACGACGGTCGCGCGGACCGTCGTGGCGGGACCCTGCGTCCCCTGCCGCACCGTCACCGGTGCCCCGTCGCGGCAGGGCGCTTCTCGGGCGGCAGCGCCGCCCACTCCTTCTGGATCGCCTTCTCGGCCTTCGTCGCGAACAGGTCGGCCGGGGCGAACCGGCGCGACGCGACGGGCGGGTCCTCGTGGTTGGCGCCGCCGCCGTCGCGCAGCGCCTTCGCGGTCACGAGGACCGACGCGACGATGACGACGATCGCGAGGACGACGAACACGATCGAGAGCGTGCCCTGGACGAACGTGTTGCGGACGACCGCCTCCATCGCCTCGACCGAGCCGGCGGTGCCGAACGACGTCTCGCCGGCGGCGAGCGCGTCCTTGAACGCGTTGTGGTTGGCCCAGTACCCGACCGCGGGGACGGGGGAGAAGATCTTCTCGATCGACGCCCAGATGGTGATGACCGCGGTGAACGCGAGCGGCGCCGCGACGATCCACAGCCAGCGCTGGTAGCTGCGCCCGCGCTTGGCGACGATCGCCAGCACGACGGCGAGCGCGATGGCCGCGAGGAGCTGGTTCGCGATGCCGAACAGCGGGAAGAACGTGTTGATCCCGCCGAGGGGGTCGGTGACGCCGAGGTAGAGGATGCTGCCCCACCCGGCGACCATGATCGCGGTGCACAACCACACGCCCGGCCGCCACGTGACGTCGCGGAACTTCGGCGACACGTTGCCGAGGGTGTCCTGGAGCATGAACCGCGCGACGCGCGTGCCGGCGTCGACGGCGGTGAGGATGAACAGCGCCTCGAACATGATGGCGAAGTGGTACCAGAAGCCCATCATCGCGGTGCCGCCCACGAGCTGCTGCATGATGTGCGCGAGGCCGAGCGCGAGCGTCGGGGCGCCGCCCGTGCGGGACACGATCGACGGCTCCCCGACGGCCTCCGCGGTCGACGTGAGCATGTCCGGCGTGAGGTTGACGCCCATGAGGCCGAGCCCGTTGACGAACGCGACCGCGCCCTCGACCGTGCCGCCCGTGGCGGCGGCGGACGAGTTCATCGCGAAGTAGATGCCGCGGTCGATGGAGATCGCGGCGACGAGCGCCATGATCGCGACGAACGACTCCATGAGCATGCCGCCGTAGCCGATGAAGCGCGTCTGGCGCTCCTTCTCGACGAGCTTCGGCGTCGTGCCCGACGCGATGAGCGCGTGGAAGCCGGACAGCGCGCCGCACGCGATGGTGACGAAGAGGAACGGGAACAACGCCCCGGACACGACCGGGCCCGTCTCGCCGCTCGCGAACTCGCTGATCGCGGGCACCGTGATCTCGGGCCGCACGACGATCACCGCGACCGCGAGGACGACGATGACGCCGACCTTCATGAACGTCGAGAGGTAGTCGCGGGGGGCGAGCAGGAGCCACACGGGCAGGACGGCGGCGACGAAGCCGTACACGATGACGCCGACCGCGATGGTCGTGCGGTCGAGGTGGAAGAGCTCGGCGCCCCAGGCGGTGTCCGCGATCCAGCCGCCGCCGACGATCGCGGCGAGCAGCAGCACGAAGCCGATGACCGAGACCTCGGTGATCTTCCCGGGCCGGATGTACCGGAGGTACACGCCCATGAACAGCGCGATGGGGATCGTCATCGACACGGAGAACACGCCCCACGGGCTCTCGCCGAGCGCGTTGACGACGACGAGCGCGAGGATCGCGACGATGATGATCATGATGAGCAGCGACGCGACGATCGCGGCGGTGCCGCCCACGCGGCCGAGCTCCTGGCGCGCCATCTGGCCGATGGTCCGCCCGCCGCGGCGCATGGAGAAGAACAGGACGAGGTAGTCCTGGACCGCGCCGGCGAGCACGACGCCGACGATGATCCAGATCGTGCCGGGCAGGTAGCCCATCTGGGCGGCGAGCACCGGGCCGACGAGCGGGCCCGCGCCGGCGATCGCGGCGAAGTGGTGGCCGAACAGCACGTGCCGGTCGGTCGGGACGTAGTCCTTGCCGTCCTCGCGGGCCTCGGCGGGCGTGGCGCGGCGGTCGTCGGGGCGCGTGATGTAGCGCTCGATGACCTTGGAGTAGAAGCGGTACCCGATGAGGTACGTGCACACGGCGGCGAACACGAACCAGATCGCGTTCACGGTCTCGCCGCGGACGACCGCGAGCATGACCCACGCGATGCCGCCGAGCAGGGAGATCGCGGCCCACAGGGCGATCTTCTGCGGCGTCCAGCGGGTGCGCGCCTGTGCCCCGGGAAGCTCCTCGGGCACCGCGGTGGGGGGCAGGGACGGGTCCGGCACGATCTCCGGGTCGTCGTCCGCGGCGTTCCGCGCCGCGCGGGTGTCTGTCGTCATCGAGCCTCTCCAGGGTCGCGTCGTTGCGGTCCGACCACGGAAGGCTAGGAACCGCGGCGGACCGTGATCCACGTCACGGCGGCAGGCGGTCGAGGTGTGCGACGAACGGTGGTCGGTGTGCGACGAACGGCGCGTTCGTCGCGCGTGGTGGCGCTCGTCGCGCTGTCCTGGGCAAGTGCCGCCGGGCGTGCGGCGTCGCCGCGCGGACCCCTGAGCGGAGGGCTAGTGTCCTGCCGTGGCCGACGACGGCGCGGAGGGCAAGGGCGGCAGGTCGTTGCGGGAGACCGTGACGGTCGTGCTGCTCGCCGTGACGGCCGTGCTCACCGCGTGGAGCGGGTTCGAGGCGAGCAAGTGGGGCGGCGAGATGTCGATCGCGTTCTCGCGCGCGTCGACCCAGCGCATCGAGGCGTCGACGCAGCGCGCGCACGCCGACACCGCCCGGTCGATCGACCTGCAGGTCTTCAGCCTGTGGCTGGAGGCGTACGCGACCGGGGACACGGAGCTGGAGGAGTTCACGCGCGCGCGGTTCACCGACCACTTCCGGCCCGCGTTCGACGAGTGGCTCGCGTCCCGCCCGCTGCAGGACCCCGCGGCGGCGCCGAGCCCGTTCGCGCTCGACGCGTACGTCCCGCCGGGAGAGGTCGAGGCCGCCGCGGCGGACGAGCGGGCAGACGCCCTCTTCGCGCAGGCGCTCGTGAACAACCAGCGCGGCGACAACTACACCCTCACGACCGTACTCTTCGCGCTCGTGCTGTTCTTCGGGGCGTTCGCCGGCCGGTTCCGCTCGGAGCGCGCCTCGTGGGCGATGGTCGGGCTCGCGTGCGTGGTGCTCGTCGTGGGCGTGGGTTTCCTCCTCACCTTCCCCAAGATCGTCTGACCCCTCGGCCAGGGCCCGCGCCGGCTCGTAGCCTGGGGCGGTGCAGACGCTGACGACGCCCCGACTGACCCTCCGCCCCTGGCAGCCCGACGACGCCGACGCCGTCCTCGACATCTACTCCCGCTGGGACGTGATGCGGTACGTCGGGACGACGCCGCGCGTCCTGGAGCACCGGGACGAGGCGCTCGCGCGCGTCGCCGCGTGGGCCGAGGTCGACGACGGCACGCACGGCGTCTGGGCGGTCGTCCCGCGCGAGGACGACGGTGCCGGTCTGCCGGACGGCGCACCCGTGGGGACCATCCTGCTCAAGTCGATCCCGGCGTCGGGCACGGGCGAGCCGCTGCAGCCGTCCGGCGACACGGAGATCGGGTGGCACTTCCACCCCGCCGCGTGGGGCCGCGGGTACGCGTCGGAGGCGGCCTCGGCCGTCCTCGCGCACGCGTTCGCGCGGGGCCTCGACCGGGTCGTCGCCGTGACGCACCCCGACAACGCGGCGTCCCAGGCGGTGTGCCGACGGATCGGCATGACCCCCCGCGGCACGACCGACGCCTACTACGGCGTGACGTGCGAGCTGTTCGACGTCACCGCGGCGGAGGGGGCGCGGGCGGCCGGACCCGCGTGAGGCGGCGGACCGCACCGAGGACATCGACGTCGTCGTGCGGCTCGGTGTCGAGGGCGCGATGGATCGTCATGCCCTCGATGAACGCGTCGAGCACGCGGCACGTCGCGGGGTCGAAGTGGCGGCCCAGCGCGGCGCGGCTGCGACGCATCCAGTCGTTGGTGAGCGTCCGGTAGGCCGGGTCCCGCGCCGCGAGCGTGTAGAGCTCGTGCGACAGGACGAGGTCGCGCTGCGTCGCGAAGACGTCGTGCGTGATGAGCGTCGTGACAGCCTGGACGGCCTCCTCGGGCGTGCGCGCGTCGCCCATGCGGCGCTCGAACTGCGCGGCGGCCTCGCGCGTGAACCGGCCGAACGCCTCGCGCAGCAGGTCGTCCATCCCGGCGAAGTGGTACGTCATGGAGCCGAGCGGGACGTCGGCCGCCGCCGCGACGCGCCGGTGCGAGGTCCCTTCGACCCCGTGCTCCGCGATCACGTCGAGGCACGCGTCGATGATGCGGTCGCGGCGCTCCGGGTCGTGGCGGCGCGCGCGGCCCGTCGGGCCGGGAGGCGTGGGGGTCTCGGTCACGGGTCAGATGTTCTCGCGGATCACGCGCGCCGGGTTGCCGACGGCCACGACGTTCGCGGGCAGGTCGCGCGTCACGACGGACCCCGCGCCCACGACGGTGTTGTCGCCGATCGTCACGCCCGGGCACACGATGACCCCGCCGCCGAGCCAGACGTTGTCGCCGAGCGTGATGGGCTCGGCGGCCTCGAGCTTGTCGCGCCGCGGCTGGGGGTCGACGGGGTGCGTGGGGGTGAGGAGCTGGACGTTCGGCCCGAGGAGGCAGTCGTCGCCGACGGTGATCGCCGCGACGTCGAGCGCGGTGAGCCCGGAGTTGACGAACGTCCGGTCGCCGAGGTGCACGTTGCTGCCGAAGTCCACCGCGAGCGGGGGCTTCACGGACGCGCCCTCGCCGAGCGAGCCGAGCAGGTCGGTGAGGATCGCGCGGGCGCCGTCGTCGTCGCCGTCGAGCACCGCCCGATGGTAGGCGTCGACGAGGCGCAGGCCGCGCTGGACGCCGCGCGCGATCTCCGGGTCGTCGGCGACGTAGAGGTCGCCCGCGGCCATGCGCTCGTAGCTGGTGCGGTCGTCGCCGGCGAAGTAGTCGGTGGTCATGCGCTGGTCTCCTGGGACTCGAGGGTGCTGCCGTGCAGGGCGGGGTGGTGCGGCGAGGTGGTGGCGCGGCGCGGTGCGAGGACGCCGGCGAGCAGCACGACGACGACGCCCGCGAGCGGGAGCACGAGCAGGCCGGTCCGCAGGCTCGTGGCGTCGGCGACGAGCCCGACGATCGGCGGCGACAGGAGGAACCCGAGCCGCATGAGCCACGAGACGAGCGTGAGGCCCGTGCCCGCGCGCAGCCCGGGGAGCTCGTCCGCCTGCTGCATCGCGGCCGGGACGAGGGTCGCGACGCCGAACCCGGCGGCGGCGAACCCGGCGATCGTGCCGGGCACGGAGGGGAACGCGAGCGCGAGGCCTGTGCCGAGCGCGACGAGCGCGCCCCCGGTCCGGGCGACGGCGCGCTGGCCGAAGCGGTCCACGAGGCGGTCCCCGACGAGGCGCCCGACGAACTGGGCGCCGACGAGCGCGACGAAGCCGGCGGCGGCGAGCGTCGCGGGGGCGCCGAGGGACCCGGACAGGTAGACCGCGGCCCAGGTGCTGCCCGCGTCCTCGACGAGGGTGCCTGCGACGGCGACGAGCACGAGCGCGGCGAGGACGGCGGCCGTGCGGGCGCGGGACGTGCGCGCGAGTGCTGCGCCGGCCCCTGCGGGTTCCGCGCCTGCCGGGGCACCGGCGGGGGTCGCGGCGGTCTCCGGGGCGACGGCGTCGGGCGCCTCGCCGTCGAGCCCAGGCAGGCACCAGCGCAGCGCGACGAGCGCGACCACCGCGAAGAGCGCGCCCGTGATCGCGAGGTGGACGCCGAGGGGCAGGCCGAGCGCGATGGCGGCGGCCGCCATGCCGCCGCCCACGACGGCGCCGACCGACCACAGCGCGTGGAAGCCGTTGATGATCGAGCGGCCGTACCGGCGCTGCACGCGCAGGCCGTGCGCGTTCTGCGCGACGTCGGTGAACGCGTCCATCGCCCCCGCCGCGAACAGCGCGACGACGAGCAGCGGCAGGGCGGGCGCCAGGCCCGCGAGCAGCAGCCCGCCCGCCGTGAGCACGGTGCCGGCGACGGCGACGCGCGCCGACCCGAACCGGCGGACGAGCGCCGCGGCGGCGAGCCCGGCGGTGATGGCCCCCGCGGGGAACGCCGCGACGGCGAGCCCGTACGTGGCGTTGCCCAGGTCGAGCCCGGCCTTGATCTCGGGGTACCGCGGCACGAGGTTCGCGAACAGCGCGCCGTTGGTGAGGAACAGCGCGGCGACGGCGACCCGCGCACGCCGGACGTCCGGCGCCGGGCCCGCGAGGGTGGGAGACGACATGCGGACGATCGTACACATCGTGCGTACGGTCGTACATATCCCGGGTCAGCGCCCGGTCAGCAGCCTGTCAGCGAAGGCGTCCCATTCGGTGACCAGGTCCACGGTCGCGGGGGAGCGCAGCCAGCGCAGCTGCAGGCCGTCCATGGCGGCGAGCGTCTCGCGGGCCGTCGTGACGACGGCCGCCCCCAGGAGGCCGTCGGTTCGGGCCGCCCGGGAGAACAGGTCCATGACCCATTCTTCGCGCTGCTGGAAGTAGGTGTAGGCCGGGTGCGACTCGTCGAGGGACTCCCCCTGGAGCACCGTGTACAGGCGCACGATCTCCGGCTGGGTGGCGTTGCGGGCGACGAGCGCGGCGCACAGGTCGCGGAGCCCGACGGGGAGCGGGTCGTCGTCGATGGCGGTCACGGGGACTGCGAGGCGTTCGGCGAGCGCGGCCATGTCGACCGCGTCGCGGTGCTCGAGCACCGCGACCAGCAGGCCGTCCTTCGACCCCGCGTGGTGCAGGACCCCGGCCTCGGTGATGCCGCAGTCGAGCGCCACGTCGCGCAGGGTGAGGCCCCAGAACCCGCGCTCGGCGATGAGCCGGCTCGCGGATGCCAGGATCTGCGCGCGCCGGTCTGCCGCGGCCATGCGCGTGCGGGGTCGTGCGCTCCAGGGGGCTGTGGTCATCGCTCCTCGTCGGGTCGTCGTTCGCCACTCTACGCCGGGGCGTCGCGGCTGGTCAGGCGCGTGCCAGTCCCCGCTCCGGCGGGCAGGAGCGGGGCCCGGGACGAAGGGCCCCTTGCTCGGGCGGCTGCGACGACCTATCTTACTGAACACCTACTAGGTACTCAGTACCACTCACGACTCATGGACGAGGTGTGCAGGATGACGAGCGACGACGCCGCCGGGACGACGACCGTCCCGACCGACACCGGGGCCTTCGGCCTCGCGACCGACGAGGTGCGCGCAGGCGCAGACCCCGTCGCGCAGGCCACGGGCCTGTACGACCGGCTCACCGACGACGAGCGGCTCTGGCTCCTCGACGGCGACCTCGAGTTCTGGAAGGGGATGCGCTCGTTCGTGGAGGACGGCTACAACGTCTTCCCCTACGTGATGGGCGCCGTGGACCGGCTCGGCATCCCGGGGATCCGGTTCGTCGACGGACCACGCGGGTGCGTCGTCGGCCGTTCGACGGCGTTTCCGGTCTCCATGGCGCGCGGCGCCACGTGGGACGTCGAGCTCGAGGAGCGAGTGGGGCGCGCGATCGGCGCGGAGATCCGCGAGCAGGGCGGCAACTTCTTCGGTGGCGTGTGCATCAACCTGCCGCGCCACCCGGCGTGGGGCCGCTCGCAGGAGACGTACTCCGACCAGCCCCTGCTGCTCGGCGCGCTCGGGGCCGCGCTCACGCGCGGCGTGCAGCACCACGCGATGGCGTGCATGAAGCACTACGCGCTCAACTCGATGGAGAACGCGCGCTTCTCGGTCGACGTCACCGTCGACGAGGCCACCCTCCACGAGGTCTACCTCCCGCACTTCAAGCAGGTGTCGGACGCGGGCGTAGCGGCCGTCATGAGCTCCTACAACTCGGTGAACGGCGAGTGGGGCGGTCAGAACCCGTACACCCTCACCACGGTCCTGCGCGAGGACTGGGGCTTCGAGGGCACCGTCGTCACGGACTTCATCTGGGGCATGCGCGACGGGGCGAAGGCGCTCGCCGCCGGGCTCGACGTCGAGGCGCCGTTCCGCCAGCAGCGTGGTGCATGGCTGCGTGATGCCCTCGAGGACGGCCGTGCCACCTGGGCGGACGTCGAGCGCGCGGGCGTGCGCATCCTCGCGACGCAGCTGCGCCACCACGCCGGGCGCGACGCCGACGAGCCTCGCGGCACCGTCGTGAGCGCCGAGCACGTCGACCTGGCGCGCGAGGCGGCGCGCCGCGCCGTCGTGCTCCTCAAGAACGACGAGGCGTCCGGTGCGCCCGCGCTCCCGCTGGATACGGACTCCCTGCGTCGCCTGGCCGTCGTCGGCCGTCTCGCGGATGTCGCCAACACCGGGGACCACGGGTCGTCCGACGTGCGGGCGCCGTACGTCGTCACCGCGGTCGAGGGCCTGCGCGCCGCGATCCCCGGGGCCGAGATCGTCACGGCGGACCCGCAGCGGGGTGCCCCGGCGGCTGCGGAAGCGGCCCGCGGTGCCGACGCGGCCGTCGTCGTCGTCGGGTACACCGCGGCCGACGAGGGTGAGTTCGTCGACGGCTCCGTCGCGACGCGCGAGGACCTCCTGCGCCTCTACCCGGACCCGGTGGACGACGCCCAGCGCGCCGACCGCGACGCCGTCATGGCCGCGATGGGCCAGGGGTTGAGCGTCGTGGGCAGCGGGACCGCGGGCGGCGACCGCCGCGACCTGCACCTGCGGCCCGAGGACGTCGAGACCATCCGTGCGGTCGCGGCGGCCAACCCGCGCACCGTCGTCGTCGTGGTCAGCGCCGGCGCGGTTCTCATGGAGGAATGGGTCGACGACGTCCCGGCCGTCCTGCTCGGCTGGTACGCCGGCATGGAGGGCGGCAACGCGCTCGCCGACGTGCTGCTCGGCGCTCACAACCCGTCCGGGCGTCTGCCCTACCCGATCCCGGCGTCCGCGGACCACCTGCCGCCCCTCGACATCGACGCGACCGCGATCACGTACGACCGCTGGTACGGGCAGCGGCTGCTGCAGCGCGACGGCGTCGACGCCCTCTTCCCCCTGGGCCACGGGCTGGCGTACACGACGTACGAGGTGACGCGGATCGACGTCGGCACGGTCGACCGCGCCGCGGGCCACGCCGAGGTGCGCGCGACCGTGCGCAACACGGGCGACCGCGACGGCCGCCACGTCGTCCAGGTGTACGGCTCGCGGGCCGACGGCGACCGTGCGGGCGAGCGCGAGCTGCTGGGCTTCGCCGTGGTGGACGTCCCGGCGGGGTCGAGCGTCACGGTCCCGGTGGCGCTCGACCTCACGCCCTTCGGGCGCTGGGACGAGCGCACCCGAGGGGTCGTCGTCGCGGCGGGGCCGGTCGTGCTCGAGGCGGCGTCGTGCTGGGGCGACGCGGGCGCGGCACGGGCGGAGGCCGAGCTGTGACCGCGACCGGACCCGGCGCCGTCGCGCCCGAGGTCGTCAGCGAGTGGTCCGGCACCGTCGAGGACGGTCAGCAGCCGCGCCGGCCGCTGCGCGTCGGCGTCGCCCTCGCGCTGGGCGTGGTGCTGTGGCTCGGCCCCTACCTGGGCGTCAACGCCGTCCTGCTCCCCGCGCGCGTCGCAGAGATCGCTCCGGCGAACAAGGAGGCGGTCGTCGCGCTCCTCGCCACGAGCGCGATGGTGGTCGCCACGATCGCGAACATCCTGTTCGGCGCGCTCTCCGACCTCACACGCTCGCGCTGGGGGCGGCGCACGCCGTGGATCGTCGTCGGGTCGGTCGCGTCCGCGGCGATGCTGCTCGTCGTGGGCTCGGTGCGCAGCGTCGGGCTGCTGGTCGTCGCGTGGTGCGTCTACCAGTTCTTCCTCAACGCGATCGTCGCGCCGCTCATCGCCGTGATCTCCGACCGTGTCGCCCCGCGTCACCGCGGCACGATCTCGTCCGTCTACGCCCTCGGGTACTCCGCGGGCCTCTACGGCGGGCAGATCGTGGGCGCGCAGTTCCTCGGCTCGCTCACCGGCGGTTTCACGGTCCTGGCCGCCCTGACCCTGCTCTCGGGCCCGGTCGCCGCCCTGCTCATGCGCGAGGGCTCGAGCCTGGGCATGGCCCGGCGCCGTCTCGACAAGCGGATGCTGCTGGACAACTTCTCGTTCCCGCGGCGCGGTGCGCGCGACTACTACCTCGCGCTGTTCGGGAAGTTCCTCATCATCGCCGCGACGTTCGCGATCTCCGGCTACCAGCTCTACATCCTCACGGACTACATGCGCCTCGGCGAGGACGAGACCTCGCGGTACGTCTCGCTGGTGTCCCTGTTCCTCATGATCACGGCGCTCGTGATGTCGGCCGTGGCGGGCCCGGTCTCGGACCGCCTGCGGCGACGGCGGCTGCCTGTGGTCGTGGCGGCCGTGCTCGTCGCGATCGGCGCGTTCGTGCCGTTCGTGTCCGCCGAGCCCTGGACGATGCTCGTCTACGGGCTCGTCGCCGGCATCGGCATGGGCGCCTTCAACGCCGTCGACCAGGCGCTCAACGTCGAGGTGCTGCCCAATCCGGAGACGGCCGCGAAGGACCTGGGCATCCTCAACCTCGCCAACACGGGTGGGCAGATCCTCGGACCGGTCCTCGCGGCTGCCGCGATCACGGCGCTGGGCTACCACGCGATGTTCCCCGTCGCGGCTGTGCTGGCCCTCGTCGGTGCGGTCCTCATCCTGCTCATCCGGTCCGTCCGCTGAACGGAGGAGCTCTTCCGGCCGGCGTCGTGCGTCACGTGCGCAGGCCCGTGACGCACGACGCCGGCGCTCGAGGGCGCGGCGCCGTGGTCTGCGCCTAGGCTGGCGGACATGGACACCGAGGAGCGCCTGGCCGTCTTCATCGACTACGAGAACCTCGCGCTCGGGGCGCGCGAGCACCTGGGCGGCATGACGTTCGACTTCGGCCCGATCGCCGACGCGCTCGCCGTGCGCGGGCGCGTCGTCGTGCGGCGGGCGTACGCGGACTGGTCGTACTTCGACGAGGACCGTCGCTCGCTCACGCGGCACCAGGTCGAGCTCATCGAGATGCCCCAGCGCATGGGGGCGTCCCGCAAGAACGCCGCCGACATCAAGATGGTCGTCGACGCGATCGAGATGGCGTTCGAGCGCGACTACATCTCGACGTTCGTCATGTGCACGGGGGACAGCGACTTCTCCCCGCTCGTCCACAAGCTGCGCGAGCTGAACAAGCGCGTCATCGGCGTCGGCGTCGAGAAGTCGACGTCCCGCCTCCTGCCGCCCGCGTGCGACGAGTTCCTGTTCTACGACCGGCTCGAGGGTGTCGACGTCCCCGACGAGCCGGAGCCCCGCTCGGTCCGCGGCGGGCGCGCCGGGGCGGCGTCGGGCGGCGCGAAGGCGAAGCGCACCGGGGGTCGCACGTCCGGGCGCCGCAAGGCGACCGAGATCGCCGAGCCGGAGGTCGAGACCCCGGCCGCGGCGGCGCTCGCGGAGCTCGGCGAGGCCGTCGGGCGCTCGTCGCGCCGGGGCGAGCCCGTCGTGACCGAGAACGCCGAGGTCGACGGCGAGACGACGCCCGTCGAGCAGCCGGCCGACGAGCCCGCGCTCGTCGCGACGACCCCCGAGGCCGACGACGACGCGCCGTCGGGCGAGGACGTCCCGATGGAGGTGCGCGTCGCGCAGACGCTGGCCGACCTCGAGGCGTCCACGAGCGGCCCGGTCACCGCGTCGGTGCTCAAGCGCACGCTGCTGCGCAAGGACCCGACGTTCAGCGAGGCGGACTACGGGTTCCGCAACTTCGGCGAGTTCCTGCGGTTCCTCGCCGACCGGAGCTTCGTGGAGCTCGCGCCCGGCCCCGCGACGGGCGACCCCGAGGTGTCGCTGCCCGCGCAGGGCGACACGGACCAGGCGTTCGCGCTCGTGCGCGACGTGGTCCGCGAGGAGGGCGGCTCGACGGTCCTGTCCGGGCTGAAGAACGCGATCCGCAAGAAGCGCCCCGACTTCAGCGAGAAGGCGCTCGGGTACCGCGGGTTCCTGCAGTTCTGCAAGGCGGCGCAGGCCGCCGGCGCCGTCGACCTCGCCTGGGACGACGACGCCGACGACTACCGCGTGACGGTCGCCTGACGCTCACTCGGCCGTGGCGCCGGGCGCCGGGGACCACCCCGGCGCCCGGTCGCGGCGCTCGGACGGGCGACCGCTCCCGCGAGGAGCGTCGCGGTCATCGACCGACGAAGGCGAGCAGCGCCTCGTTGACCTCGGCCGCGTGCGTGACGAGCAGGCCGTGGGGAGCACCCTCGACCTCGACGTACTCGGCATCCGGCACGAGCTGGCGGAAGCGGCGCCCGGTCGCGTCGATCGGCAGGATGTTGTCCTTCGTGCCGTGCAGGATCAGCGTCGGCTTGCCGGCCGCGCGGACGGCCTCGACGTCGGCCCGGAAGTCCTCGATCCAGGTCGGCACGACCGCGTACGCGGCGACGGGCGCGGAGCCGATCGCGGTGATCCAGCTCGCGTGCACGGCGTCCTCGCTGATGCGGGTCCCGAGGTTCTCGTCGAGGTTGTAGAAGTCCTTGTAGAACTGCGTGTACCAGGCGTAGCGGTCGGAGCGCGCGGTCTCGACGATGCCGTCGAACACGGACTGCGGGACGCCCTCCGGGTTGTCGTCGCGCTGGACGAGGAAGGGCTCGAGCGAGGCGAGGAACGCAAGCTTGGCGACGCGCTCGTGGCCGTGGTTCTTCACGTAGCGGGCGAGCTCGCCGGTGCCCATGGAGAAGCCGACGAGGATCACGTCGCGCAGGTCGAGCGTCTCGAGGACGGTGTCGAGGTCGGCTGCGAACGTGTCGTAGTCGTAGCCGCTGCCGACCTTGCTCGACGCGCCGAACCCGCGGCGGTCGTAGGTGATGACGCGGTGGCCGGCGTCGAGCAGCTCGCGCTTCTGCAGCTCCCAGCTGTGGCCGTCGAGCGGGTAGCCGTGGATGAGGACGACCGGCTGCCCGGTGCCCTGGTCCTCGTAGTAGAGCTCGATGTCGGTGGAGTTCTCCTGCCCGACGGTGATGTACCCCATGGTCGTGCTCCCTTCGCGGCGTCGGGAGAACGGTCGTTCTCCCGTGAGTCGCTACACTAGAGAACGATGGTTCTCCGCGCAAGCGGTACGACGTGAACAGGAGATGAGCGATGCTCGACGACGCGAGCGCCCGTGCGGCCGTGGTGGCCGCGGCCGACCGGCTGTTCTACGCCCAGGGCGTGCAGTCCGTCGGGATGGACGCCGTCCGCGCCGAGGCCGGGGTGTCGCTCAAGCGCATCTACTCGCTCTTCCCGTCCAAGGACGACCTCGTCGTCGCCGTCCTGCGCCAGCGCACGCGCCGGTGGGACGAGGGGATCGCGCAGGCCGCCGCGGGAGCGGCCACGCCCCGTGACCGCCTGCTCGCGGTGTTCGACTTCCTCGACACGTGGTTCCGCGAGGACGGCTTCCGCGGGTGCGCGTTCATCAACTCGTTCGGCGAGCTGGGCGCGACGTCGCCCGGGGTCGCCGCCGCGGTGCGCGAGCACAAGGAGTCGTTCCAGCGGTACGCGCGCGACGTCGTGCGCGAGGCGGGCCTGCCCGACGACGTCGCGCTCCAGGTCGTGCTGCTCGCCGAGGGTGCGCAGACGACGGCGGCCATCACGCAGGACCTCGACGTCGCGCGCCAGGCGCGCCGGGCGGCCGAGGCGATCCTCGACGCGGCGGTCCCCGCGACGGCCTGACGTCCCTGGGTGGTCGGGCCCGGGCTCCGGGCACCGGGAGGGATCGAAAGATGGGAGCGATCCCACGACACGCCGAGAGAGCGCTTGCTCGGCGTGATCCCGCCGTCGTAGGTTCGCGACGGAGGGCCGAGGAACGGCCCCCGTCCCGGTGCAGAGTCGCGCCGAGAGCACGTCGCGCACCGTGGCGAGACGCAGGCGGCACCGCCGCCGGACCTGGAGGAACGATGGACCTCGCACGTCACCGCTCCCTGACACCGCCCCGCACCCCGGCCGGGCCCCGACCCCGCACCCGGCGGCGCCTCGCGGGCGCGCTCGTCGCCGCGCTCACGGCGGCCGCCGCGGCGCTCGCCGCCACCGTGCCCGCGACGTCGGCCGCCGCCGCACCCGGCGACCTCCTGTGGTCCGACGAGTTCGACGGCGCGGCGGGCTCGGCGCCGAACCCCGCCGTCTGGAACCACGAGACCGGTGCGCACGGGTGGGGCAACGCCGAGCTCCAGAACTACACGGCCTCGCGCGCCAACTCCGCGCTCGACGGCCAGGGCAACCTCGTCATCACCGCGCGTCGCGAGGGCGACGGGTCGTACACGTCGGCCCGCATGACGACCCAGGGCAAGTACCAGCCGCAGTACGGGCGCATCGAGGCGCGCATCCAGATCCCGCGCGGCCAGGGGATCTGGCCGGCGTTCTGGATGCTCGGCGGGAGCTTCCCCGGGACGCCGTGGCCGTCGTCGGGCGAGATCGACATCATGGAGAACGTCGGGTTCGAGCCGCACCGCGTGCACGGCACGGTGCACGGCCCGGGGTACTCCGGCGGCTCCGGCATCACGGGCATGTACCAGCACCCGCAGGGCTGGTCGTTCGCGGACACGTTCCACACGTTCGCGGTCGACTGGAAGCCGGGGGAGATCACGTGGTTCGTCGACGGCCAGCAGTTCCACCGCGTCACGCGCGCGAGCGTCGGCGCGAACGCCTGGGTGTTCGACCAGCCGTTCTTCCTCATCCTCAACGTCGCGGTCGGCGGGCAATGGCCCGGCTACCCCGACGGCACGACCCAGCTCCCGCAGCAGATGAAGGTCGACTACGTGCGCGTCTACGACAACGGCTCGGGCTCGTCGAACCCGGGGAACCCCGGCACCGGCCTGCCCACGGGGACCGGCGCGGTGCGCGCCGCGAACGGCATGTGCGTCGACGTCCCGTGGGCGGACCCGACCGACGGCAACCAGGTGCAGATCGTCACGTGCAGCGGCAACGCCGCGCAGACCTGGACGCGCGGCTCCGACGGGACCGTCCGTGCGCTCGGCAAGTGCCTCGACGTGCGCGACGGCGCGACGACGCGCGGCGCGGCGGTGCAGGTGTGGACGTGCAACGGGACGGGCGCGCAGAAGTGGGCATACGACGCGGGGAGCAAGGCGCTGCGCAACCCGCAGTCCGGGCTCTGCCTCGACGCCACGGGCGGCGCGCCCCTGCACGACGGCCAGCGGCTGCAGACCTGGACGTGCAACGGCACGACCGCCCAGCAGTGGACGCTCTGACACCCGGCTGACCTGGCGACCGCGGCGACCGGCCGCGCGGGCGGGGCACCCCGGGGTGCGTCACCCGCGCGCGGTCGCCGCGTCGTCGGGCGGGTCGACGCGCGGGCCCGGCTCGCCCTGCTCGCCCGGTCCGGATGGGCGGCCGCCCGGCTCGCGCGAGCCGAGCCGGCTCGCGACCATCGGCAGCACGATCACCGACAGCACGCCCGCGCCGACGAGCGCCGCCCCGACCTGCGACGTCATGGCGCCCTGCTCGACGGCGATCTCCGTGAGCGCGACGAGCAGCGGCAGCGCGGTCGCCGCGTAGAGCGCGGTCTGGACGCGCTCGACCGACGGCAGCTCGCGCCGGAACCACAGGAGCACCGGGCCGCCCCGCACGACCACCATGAGCGCGAAGAACGTCAGCGGCAGCAGCGGGGACGCGACGATGGAGTCGATGTCCAGGCCCATGCCGGAACTGACGAAGAACACCGGCACGAACACGCCCCACGCGACCGCGTCGAGCTTCTTCTCCAGCGCCTCGACGTCGCCGGGCGCCCAGCGTCGCAGCACCATGCCGCCGACGAACGCGCCCAGCACCGCGTCGAACCCGAGCCCCGCGGCGAGCGCGAGCAGCACGACGAGCAGCAGCACCGTGAGGCGCAGCGTGCTCTGGCCGGTCCCGTGCTCCGCCGCGCTGAAGAGGCGGTCGCCGCCGAGGGCCTTGAGGCGCCCCAGCCGGCCCGGCAGCGCGGACAGCGCGACCGCGACGACCGCGAACAGGACGAGCAGGATCGCCGCGACCCCGCTCTCGCGCGTCCCGAGCAGCACGGCCATGGCGACGATCGGGCCGAGCTCGCCCACCGCCCCGACCACGAGCACCGCGCGGCCCAGCCGCGAGCCGAGCTGACCGCCGTCGCGCAGGATGGGGAGCACCACGCCGAGCGCCGTCGTCGTGAGCGCGATCGCCCCCGCCGCGACGGCGTGCGGCGAGTCGTGACCGACGATCGCGAGGACGAGCACGGCGCCGACGACGAGCGACGTCAGCCACGCCGCTCCGGCCCGCCGTCCGACGCGCTCGCGCAGGAGGCTCGGCTCGAGCTCGTACCCGGCCAGCAGGAAGAGGAAGCCCATGCCGAGGTCCGAGAGGAGCGTGACGTCGTCGGGCGTGGCGAGGTCGAGCGCGGACGGCCCGACGAGGATGCCGCCCAGCAGCAGCACGACGACCTGCGGGACGCGCGACCGCACGGGCATGAGGCCCGTGAGCAGCGGCGCCAGCAGGGCGACGACGAACACCGGCACGAGCGGGGCGTAGACGTTCACGGACGGCTCCCGGTGGTCGGCGGCGGCGAGCACCAGGATGGCGCAGCGGCCGAGGTCGCGCGCGGGAAGCGGCGGGCGCATCTTGACGGCGGTCGCGGCCCGGCCTAGCGTCGGCCGGGCCGCGTGACGCGCGGCACCTGGATCGGCAGACAGGACCACTGAGCCGGCGCACCGTGGCGCCGGATCCGCGCCCCGGTGAGAGACGAGCCACCAGGAGGCACCATGACCAGCACCGACGCAGCGACCAGGACGTGGGTCCGCGACCCGCTCGGCGTGTTCACCGCCGACGACTCCCCGGGCGCCCCGGACGCGCGCGGCGGCCTCGTCGTCGAGGGCGGGGTGATCGTCGAGCTCGTCGCGGCCGGCGCGCAGCCGTCCGCTCCCGTCGACGAGACGTTCGACGCGTCGCAGCACGTGCTCACGCCGGGCCTGATCAACACGCACCACCACTTCTACCAGACGCTCACGCGGGCCTGGGGGCCGGTCGCCGACGCCCCGCTCTTCCCCTGGCTGCAGCGCCTCTACCCGGTCTGGGCGCGCCTCACGCCGCGCGACCACGAGCTCGCGACGACCGTCGCCCTCGCCGAGCTCCTGCTCTCCGGCTGCACGACGGCGGCCGACCACCACTACGTCTTCCCCGCCGGTCTCGACGACGCGATCGACCTCCAGGTCGCCGCCGTCCGGCGGCTCGGGATGCGCGCGACCCTCACGCGCGGGTCCATGACGCTCGGTCAGGACGACGGCGGCCTGCCGCCGCAGTCGGTCGTCCAGGACCTCGACACGATCCTCGCGGACTCGCGGCGGCTCGTGGACACGTACCACGAGCGGGTTGCCGGGGCGCAGGTGCAGATCGCGTTCGCGCCCTGCTCGCCGTTCTCGGTGACGACCGACGCGATGCGCGAGAGCGCGGCGCTCGCGGAGGAGCTCGACGTCCGCCTGCACACGCACCTCGCCGAGACGATCGACGAGGAGGACTTCTGCCGCGAGCGCTTCGGGATGCGCACGGTCGACTACCTGGAGTCCGTCGGCTGGCTCACGGACCGCGCCTGGCTCGGCCACGGCATCCACCTCGACGACGACGAGGTGCGCCGCCTCGGGGCGGCGGGGACCGGCGTCGCGCACTGCCCGACGTCGAACATGCGCCTCGCGTCCGGCATCGCCCGGGCCGTGGAGCTGGAGAACGCGGGCGCGCCCGTCGGGCTCGGGGTCGACGGCTCGGCGTCGAACGACGCCTCGACGATGATCCTCGAGGCGCGCCAGGCGCTCTACCTCCAGCGCCTCCGGTACGGCGCGGACATCCCCGTGACGCGCGCGCTCGGCTGGGGCACGCGCGGGTCGGCGCGCGTGCTGGGGCGGGACGACGTCGGCGTGCTCGCGGTCGGCAAGCAGGCCGACCTCGCGCTGTGGCGGCTCGACGAGCTGCGCTTCTCCGGCGCGCACGACCCGGTCGCCGCGCTCCTGCTGTGCGGCGCCGACCGCGCGGACCGCGTCATGGTGGGCGGCGCGTGGCGCGTCGTCGACGGCGCGATCCCCGGGCTCGACCTCGGCGCCCTCGCGGCCGAGCACTCGGCGGCGGCCCGGCGCCTCGTCGCGGGGTGAGCCGGGGCCGGCGGGGACGGGCCGGGCCGACGCCCGGACGTCCCCGTCGGCTCAGAGCTCGCGGTAGTAGTGGACGACGGGCAGGGCGGTGAAGCCGCTCGACTCGTACAGGGCGCGCGCTGCCCCGTGGCCCGGGTCGCCGCCGGTCCAGACGTTGGCGTAGGCGCACCCGGCGTCGCGCATGAGCGCGAGGGCAGCGTCCACGAGCCGGCGGCCGATGCCGTCGCCCTGCACGTCGGGGTCGACGGCGATGATCTCCAGGTCGGCGGTGCGCGCGCCCTCCGGCGCGGGCTCGCCGAGCACCGTCGTGGCGAACCCGACGACCCGGCCGTCGCGCTCCGCGACGACCGTCGTCGCGGGGTGCTTCTCGCACGCGCCCCGCACCTCCGCCGCCTGGCTGCGGCGCCAGTCGGGGTAGGCGAGGTCGTAGAGGCGCTCCCCGAGAATCTCGCGCCAGGAGGCGAACGCGCTCTCCCACGCGCGCAGCGACAGCGCGACGACCGCGTCGAGGTCGGCGGGGCGGTAGGGCCGCAGGGTGGTGGTGGTCACCGCTGGAGCGTAGGGAGGGCGCGCGGCGTGGTGCCAGCGCTTTGCCGCGTCGCGCGGGCGGCGTCACGGGTGACGTCGGGCGGGCGATGTCGGACGGTCGCGACCGTCCCCGCTGGCCACGCACGAGTTGGAGGGCGGGACTTGACACAGGTCACACGAGGCGTTCGAATAGTGGAAGTAGTTTTCCGCCAAGCGGAACGATAGCTGACGAGGAGGTCCGCTATGAATGCGCGAGCCACGAGGGCCACGGACGGCGCCGAACGGCGTCCGGCACGCCCCGAGGACGAGCGGCTGCCCATCGGGTCGACGTTCGGGTACGGGTTCCAGCACGTGCTCACGATGTACGGCGGCATCATCGCTCCGCCGCTCATCGTGGGGAGCGCCGCGGGCCTGACCGGCGCCGAGATCGGGATGCTCGTCGCGGCGTCCCTCTTCATCGGCGGCCTCGCGACGATCCTGCAGACGGTGGGCATCCCCTTCTTCGGGTCCCAGCTGCCGCTGGTCCAGGGCGTGTCCTTCGCGGGCGTGTCCACGATGGTCGCGATCGTCAACGGCGGCGGAGGGATCCCGGGCGTCCTGGGCGCGGTGCTCGTCGCCTCCGTGATCGGCCTGCTCATCACGCCCTTCTTCGCGCAGATCATCCGGTTCTTCCCACCGGTGGTCACGGGCGTCGTCATCACGACGATCGGCCTCACGCTCATGCCCGTCGCAGCCAACTGGGCGATGGGTGGCAACGCGAGCGCGCCCGACTACGGCTCGGTGAGCAACATCGGCCTCGCCGCGCTGACGTTCGCGATCGTCATCCTGCTGTCCAAGGTCGGCAGCGGCACGATCTCGCGCCTGTCGATCCTCATCGCGATCGTCGTCGGGACGCTCATCGCCCTCGCGCTCGGCAAGGCCGACTTCTCCGGCGTGGGCGACGGCCCCGTCGCCGCGTTCCCGTCGTTCCTCGGCTTCGGGGCGCCGACGTTCGAGATCGCCGCGATCATCTCGATGCTCATCGTCATCCTCGTGACCCTCACCGAGACGACGGCCGACATCATCGCCGTCGGCGAGATCGTCGGCACCAAGGTGAACCGCAAGCGCATCGCGGACGGTCTCCGGGCCGACATGGCGTCGTCCATCGTGTCGCCGTTCTTCGGCTCCTTCACGCAGTCGGCGTTCGCGCAGAACGTCGGCCTCGTGGCCATCACGGGCGTGAAGTCGCGGTTCGTCGTGGGGGCGGGCGGCGCGATCCTCGTGATCCTCGGCCTGCTGCCGGTCCTCGGCCGCGTCGTCGCCGCGGTGCCGACGCCGGTCCTCGGCGGCGCGGGCGTCGTCCTGTTCGGCTCGGTCGCGGCGTCGGGCATCCGCACGCTCGCCAAGGTCGACTACTCGCGCCCGATGAACCTCATCATCGTGGCGGCGTCGATCTCGTTCGGCATGATCCCCATCGCCAAGCCCGACTTCTACGACCAGTTCCCCACGTGGTTCGGGATCATCTTCCACTCGGGCATCAGCTCGGCCGCGGTCATGGCGATCCTGCTCAACCTGCTCTTCAACCACCTGAAGTTCGGCACGCCGCCCGACCCGTCGGTGTTCGCCGCCGGGGCGGAGCACGGGGCGAACGCCGTGGACGACGAGGACCTCGACGACCTCCAGGACGACGGCGTCCTCAACGGCTCGACGCGCCGACC
Source organism: Cellulosimicrobium sp. MI9406 (assembly GCF_040595865.1). Lineage (NCBI taxonomy): Bacteria > Bacillati > Actinomycetota > Actinomycetes > Micrococcales > Promicromonosporaceae > Cellulosimicrobium > Cellulosimicrobium sp. MI9406. Next base: position 389,164 of record NZ_JALIZI010000001.1, on the reverse strand, counting down.
GGTCGCCGTCGACGCCGCGGCGCCGACGCCCGACGCCCCGGCACCGGACGGCGACGGACGACAGACCGGCACCGCCGCCGGAGCGGGCGACCGCGCCGACGACCCGGCCGCACCGGGCGACGGCACCGCCGCGCCGCGCCAGCACGCCGTCGCCCCGCTCCCGCGGACCGCGACCCCGTAGCGACGGCACAGCGTCGTGCCCGACGCCCCCCCGCACCCCACGCGTCCCTCACGCCGGGTGCGGGGCGTCGTCGCGCCCGGGCCGTGTAGCGTCGTGGGTCGGCGTCGAGCACGGCGTCCCGACCCCGACCGCAGGACCGCACCATGAGCACCCCCACGCCCGAACGCCCGGCACCGTCTGCGAGCGGGGCCCCGTCCACGACCGGGCCGACCGGCGACGCGACCGTCGACAGCGGCGCGGACCCGAGCGCCGACCGAGGCGCCGACCCGAGCGCCGACCACCTGGGCAGCGGGCTGCGCACGCGGCACCTGACGATGATGGGCCTCGGCTCCGCGATCGGCGCCGGGCTGTTCCTCGGCTCCGGCGTCGGGATCGCCACCGCCGGCCCGGCCGTGCTCGTGTCGTACGCGATCGCGGGCGTCGTCGTCATCCTCGTGATGCGGATGCTCGCCGAGATGGCGAGCGCGCGCCCCGCGAGCGGGTCGTTCTCCGTCTACGCGGAGGAGGCGCTCGGGCCGTGGGCCGGGTTCCTGCTCGGCTGGCTGTACTGGTTCATGCTCGTCATGGTGCTCGGCGCCGAGATCACCGGGGCCGCGCGCATCGTCACCGGCTGGTACCCCGACGTGCCGCAGTGGGGCGTCGCGCTCGCCGTGGTCGTCGTGTTCGCGGTGATCAACCTGTGGGGCGTGCGGCAGTTCGGCGAGCTCGAGTTCTGGTTCGCGTTCGTCAAGGTCGCGGCGATCGTCGGGTTCCTCGTCGTCGGCGTGCTGCTCGTGCTCGGCCTGCTGCCCGGGACGGAGCCCGTCGGCACGTCGAACCTGCTCGGCCAGGGCGGCTTCGCCCCGGAGGGGTGGGGCGGCATCGCGGCGGGGCTGCTCGTCGTCGTCTTCGCGTTCGGCGGCATCGAGATCGTCACGATCGCCGCCGCCGAGGCGCGCGAGCCGCGCACCGCCGTCGCGCGCGCGACGCGCAGCATCGTGTGGCGGATCCTCGTGTTCTACCTGGGCTCGGTCGCGATCATGGTGCTCGTGCTCCCGTGGGACTCGCCGCTGCTCGCCGAGAGCCCGTTCGTCGCGGTGCTCGACCTCGCCGGGCTGCCGGGCGCGGCGCGCGTCATGGAGGTCGTCGTCGTGGTCGCGCTGCTCTCGGCGTTCAACGCGAACGTGTACGGCACGTCGCGCATGGCCTACTCGCTGGCCGGGCGCGGCGACGGCCCGCGCGCGCTGCGGCGCGTGTCGCGGCGCGACGTCCCCTGGGTGTCGGTGCTGGTCTCCGTGTTCTTCGCGCTCGTCGCGGTCGGGCTGAACTGGCTCCTGCCGGAGGCGCTGCTGGGCATCCTGCTCAACGCCGTGGGCGCCGCGCTGCTCGTCGTGTGGGTCCTCGTCGCCGTCTCGCAGCTGCGGCTCCGCCGTCGGATCGAGGCGCAGGCCCGCGCGTCGGGCGAGCCGTTGACGCTGCGCATGTGGGGCTTCCCGTGGCTCACGTGGGCGGTGCTCGTGGGTCTCGCGGCGCTCGCCGTCCTCATGCTGACCGACGCCGCCGCGCGCGCCCAGCTCGTGTCCACCGCGGGGCTCGTGGTCGTGATCCTCGCGGTGTACCTCGTCACCCGGCGGGGCCGGGCGCGGCGCGGTGCGGCGGCGGGGGCGCGCGCCGACGGGTGAGCCGTCGTCCACGGCGTGCACGGACGTGCGCCCCGGACGGTGCACAATGAACGGATGACCTATCGCGTCCTGAGGCTCATCCTGTCGCTGCTCGCCTACGTGCTGCTGCGGCCCCAGGTGACAGGACGCAACAACATCCCGCGCCACGGCGCGGTGATCCTCGCGAGCAACCACCTGTCGTTCATCGACTCGCTGCTCATCCCGATCGTCGCGCCGCGGCACGTGACGTTCCTCGCCAAGGCCGAGTACTTCACGGGCCGCGGGATCAAGGGACGCCTGTCGCGGTGGTTCTTCACGACGATCGGCATGATCCCCGTCCAGCGCGACGACCCGCGCGCGGGGCAGCGCTCGCTCGAGGACGCGCTCGAGGTGCTCCAGCGCGGCGGCGCGTTCGGGATCTACCCCGAGGGCACGCGTTCGCGCGACGGCAAGCTGCACCCGGGCCGCACGGGCGTCGCGTGGCTCGCGCTCGCCGGGCACGCGCCCGTCGTCCCCGTCGCCGTGCGCGGCACGGACAAGGTCCAGCCGGTCGGCAAGCGGATCCCGCGCCTGCACCGCGTCGAGGTGCACTTCGGCAAGCCCATCGACCCGCAGCGCCAGATCACGGCCGGGACCAAGCCGGCGCAGGCGCGCCGCGAGCTCACGGACGAGGTCATGGCGTCGATCCACCGCATGAGCGGCCAGGACCTCGCGGCCTGACGGCGGTCAGCCGCCGATCGAGCTCAGGCCGAACGCCGTCGCGAACCCGAGCACGGTGACGAGCCCGGTGACCGGGCCGCCGAACTCCGTCGCCTCGGGGATCATCGTGTCGACGAGCATGGTGAGCAGCGCCCCCGCGGCGAATGCCTGGGTAACCGCCACGACGGCGGGCGACGCGCCGTCGAGCGCGAGGTAGCCGATCCCGGCCGCGAGCGCCGAGACGAGCGTCGTCGACCCCCACAGCACCCACAGCCGTGACGGCTTCGTGCCGGCCTTGAGCAGCCCCGCCGTCGCCGACATCGCCTCGGGCAGGTTGGACACGAAGACGGCGGCGAGCATCGCGACGCTCACCCCGCCGCCCCCGATGAGCGTCGCGCCGAGCACCACGGACTCGGGGATGCCGTCGAGCACGGTGCCGAGCGCGATCGCCGCGCCGCCGGTCCCGCCCGCGGCCTGGACCGACTCCTTCTGCACGCCCGTGGAGCGCTTGCGGCCCTCGCCGCCCATCCGGTCGATGATCCGGTCGCCGACGAAGAACGTCAGCGCCCCGCCCGCGAGACCCGCGAGCAGGACGAGCCCGCTCGCGCGGGTCGACGCGTCCTCCACGAGGTCGTAGGCGACCGCGCTGATGAGCACGCCCGAGCCGAACGCCATGACGAGCCCGACGAGCCGCTGGCCCGGCGGGCGCCAGAAGACGAGCGCGGCCCCGAGGAGCAGCGACGACGCCCCGACGAGGCCCCACCAGAACCCGATCACGCTCCCATTGGACCAGCGGGCGTGCCGGGGCGCGCGGCGTCGCGCACGTCGCGGTTCCCCCGTCGAGGGGATGTGCTGGGCGGGCGGCGCGGTGAGACTGGGGGCCATGACGACCGACGCGCGCCCGCCGCGAGGGTGGGGACGGGTGCTCGCCCCGCTGCGCAGCACGGCCACCGTGCGCGCCGGGGTGCTCCTCGTGGTCGGCGGCGTCGTCGCCGGGGCGTACGCGGCACTCGTCGCGGGGTTCGTGCAGATGTTCGCGTCCCTCCAGACGCCGCGCGTCGCGACGGTCGTCCTGGCGCTCGTGACGGCGGTCCTCGCGAGCGCGCCCCCGTTCCTCGCGCCCGTGCGGACGCTCGAGATCGCGGCGGCGCGGACGTTCCTCGACGTCGACGTGCCGCTCCCCGCTGTCGGCGCCGCCCCGCCGGGGGCGGCGACGCGCTGGCGGGCCGCGGCCTGGTACGCGCTGCACCTGGCCCTCGGGGCGGCGGTCGTGGTCGTGGTGCTGTTCGGGGTCCCGGTCGCGACGCAGCTCGTGCTGTCCGCGACGGGCGTCGAGCCGGTGCTGCTCGCCGACTGGCGACCGTGGGAGGCGCTGCCTGCGTGGACGTGGCTGCTCACCGCGGTGCTCGTGCTGCTCGCCGTCCCGTACGTCGTGGTGCTCGCGCGCGCCGTGCTGCGCCAGGCGGCCCTCCCGCTGCTCGGCCCGGACCAGACGGAGCAGATCGCGGAGCTGGAAGCGGCCGCAGACCGTGCGGCCGAGCGGGGCCGGCTCGCGCGCGAGCTGCACGACTCGGTCGGCCACGCGCTGACCGTCACGACGCTCCAGGCGGCCGCGGCGGCACGCCTGCTGGACTCCGACCCGCCCGCGGCACGTCGTGCGCTCGCCGCGATCGAGGAGACGGGCCGCAGCGCGATGGCGGACCTCGACCACGTGCTCGGCCTCCTGCGCGCGGACGTCCCGGGGGCGTCGCCCCGCGCCCCGGCCCGCACGCTCGCCGACCTCGACGCCCTGCTCGACGACGCGCGCGGCACGGGCGCCGACGTGCGGCTCGCGCGGTACGGCGCCGCGCTGCCCGACGTCCCGCGCGCCGTCTCGCAGGAGGCGTACCGGGTCGTGCAGGAGGCGCTGACCAACGCGCTGCGCCACGCGCCCGGCGAGCCCGTCGCCGTCGAGGTGGCGCCCGGTCCCGGTGACGCGCTGGTCGTCGAGGTGCGCAACCCGCTCGGGGCGGGGACACGGCGTCGGGCACCCGACGGCGGCGCGCGCGAGCACCGCGGCCTCGCGGGCATGCGCGAACGGGCCCACCTGCTGCGCGGGGAGGTCGCGGCCGGTCCCGCGCCCGACGGCGGCGCCTGGGTCGTGCGCGCGACGTTCCCGCGCGCGGGGTCGTCGCGATGAGCGCGGGCCCGGGCAGGAGCGGTCCCGTGACGGGGACGGTCCGCGTGGTGCTCGTCGACGACGAGCCGCTCGTGCGCGCGGGGCTGCGCGTCATCCTCGACGCGGAGCCGGACCTGGAGGTCGTCGGCGAGGCGGGGGACGGCGCGGAGGTGCCGGGCGTCGTCGCGCGGGCGCGGCCCGACGTCGTGCTCATGGACGTGCGGATGCCGCGCGTCGACGGGATCGCGGCGACGCGGGCGCTGCTCGCGCGCGACGGCGCACCGCGCGTCCTCGTGCTCACGACCTTCGAGAACGACGACCACGTGCTCGACGCGCTCCGGGCCGGGGCGCACGGGTTCCTGCTCAAGCGCGCTCGCCCGGAGGAGGTCGCGCAGGCGGTGCGCGTCGTCGCGCGCGGCGAGTCGCTGCTCTTCCCCGACGCCGTGCGACGCCTCGCGACGGCGCACCCGCCCACGGGCGACGCGCTGCGCGGCGCGCGCCTGACCGAGCGGGAGGGGGAGGTGCTGCGGCTGGTCGCGCAGGGGCTGTCGAACGCGGAGGTCGCGGCCGAGCTCTACCTCGGCGTCGAGACCGTGCGCACGCACGTGGGCAACGTCCTCGCCAAGCTCGGCGTCCGGGACCGCACGCAGGCCGTGGTGCGCGCGTACGAGTCGGGGTTCGTGCGGGCGGGCTGACGCGCGCGCCGACCGCCCCGGTGCGACGATCGCGCCATGGACCTCTCCGTGCTCACCCGCCCCGCCCCGCCCGTGCCGCCCGTCGCGACGGTCGCGCGCGTCGCGCTGGGGCTCGCCCTGGTCGGGGCCGGGATCAGCCACCTCACGGTCGCGCGCGAGGAGTTCCAGGCGCAGGTCCCGTCCTGGTTCCCCGTGGACGACGACGTGACGGTGCTCGCGTCGGGCGCCGTCGAGATCGCGCTCGGCGGGTCGCTCGTCGTGCTGTCCCGGTGGCGCGTCGCCGTCGGGCTCGTCGCCGCCGCGTTCTTCGTGGTGATCTTCCCGGGCAACGTCGGGCAGTGGCTCGAGCACCAGGACGGGTTCGGCCTCGACACCGACGCCAAGCGGTTCGGGCGCCTGTTCTTCCAGCCCGTGCTCGTGGCGTGGGCGTTGTGGTCCACGGGCGCCCTCCGGGCGCTGCGTCGGGCGCGCCCGCGCGACTGATCCCCTGACGCGCCGGCCGGTCGCTGCCGGACCGTCGCTGTCGGACCGCTCGCGCCGGAGCGCGGTCACCCGCGCGGGGGAGCGGGCTCGCCGTGCCGGGGGATCCGCTGGCGGGCGGGGTCCAGGAGCGTCGAGGCATGAGCACCTCGACACCGCACCCGCCCCTGTCCGACCGCACGCCCGCACCCGCGCCGTCGGGCCGCGACCGTGGACCGTCGACCCGCGGCGGGCCACCCGCCCGTCCCGGGCGGGCGTCCCGAGGTCGCTGGGTCGCCCCCGCCGCAGCCGCGTGGTGGACCCTCGGCGGCGTCGTCGCGCTCGTCGTCACCCTGACCGGCGGCACGCTCGCGGTCGGTGCCGCGAACGACCTGTCGTTCGGCGCCCTGAGCAGGGTCCCGGGCGCGACCCTCACGCCGTGGGTCGCGGTCCTCGCGATCGTCGGTGCGGCCACCGCGCTGCGCGCGTGGCTCGGCGGACGGCGCGGTCCCGTCGCCCGGGCGGACCGCGCGCTGACCGTCGCGGCGACCGCGGTCGTCTCGGCCGGGGTGCTCGCCCTCACCGACGCGTCGATCCTCGCCCGGCTCGGGTACCTGCCGGTCACGCTCGTCATGGCGCCGTTCGACCCCGTGATCCGCGCCGCGTTCGAGGACTTCCTCGGCGCCGGCCCGCTCACGCAGCTCGCGCTCCTCGGCGGCGGCGCCCTGCTCGTCGCCTCGACGTGGCGGTTCGTGCGCCGCGGGGCCGGGGCGTGCGCGTCCTGCGGGCGCCGCCACGACGGCCGCGACCCGGCGTGGACCACGCCCGCCGCCGCGGCGCGCTGGGGCCGGACGGCCGCGCTCGTCGCCGCCGCGATCCCCACCTTCTACGCGATCACGCGCATCGCCTGGGTGCTCGGCATCCCGCTCGGCTTCTCGCCCGACGACGTCGCGCAGCTCGCCGGGGACGACGGCTGGGTCGCGGCGCTCGGGCTGGGCGGCTTCGCGCTCGTCGGCGCGGTGCTCACGCTCGGCCTGTTCCAGCGCTGGGGCGAGGTCTTCCCGCGCTGGACGGTCGGGCTCGCGGGACGCCGCGTGCCGGTGGGGCTCGCGGTGGTCCCCGCGACGGTCGTCGCGGTCGCGGTGCTCCCCGCGGGGCTCTCGCTCATCGTCCTCGGGTTCGGCGAGAGCCGGCTGGCCGTGACGGCAGACTCGTGGGGCGCCGTCGGGCCGACGCTCCTGTGGCCGGTCTGGTCGCTCGCGCTCGGCGCGGCGACCTACGCCTACTGGCTCCGCCGCCGCGGCGCGTGCCGGGTGTGCGGGCGCGGCTGAGCCGGGAGGCGTTGGCCTGGAGCGCGCACCAGGACCCAGAATCAGGAGCGGGTACCGATCGCGCAGAGAGAGGCTCCGCATGTCCGACACGCTCACGCCGCAGGCCGCCGCCGCCCGAGCAGGCGTCAGCCTCGACACGCTCCGCTACTACGAGCGGGAGGGGCTCATCGGGCCGATCGCCCGGACGGCCGGCGGGCACCGGGCCTACGACGGGGACGACCTGTTCTGGATCGGGCTGGTGACGTGCCTCCGGGACGCCGGGCTGGGGATCTCCGAGCTCCGCGAGTTCACCTCGCTCCTCCGCCGTGAGGGGAGCCCCGCGGACCGCGTCGCATTCCTCCAGGGCCATCGTCGGGAGCTGAACGAGCGGAGGGCGCGGATCGACCTCGCGCTCGGCGTGCTCGACGAGAAGATCGCGTACTACCGCGAGCAGGCGGGAGAGGCCCCGGGGTCGAGCGTCGAGGGGGAGCCGGCTCCGCCGTCGCGCACCGCTTGACCTGGAGCGCGCTCCAGCATCGAGCATCGGGGCATGACCGCACAGCAGCACGCCCCCCAGATCGTCCTCGGGACTATGGACCACGGCACGCGCGTGGAGCAGACCACCGCGTTCCGGCTGCTCGACCGCTTCGTCGAGGCCGGCGGCCACTGGCTCGACACCGCCAACTGCTACGCCTTCTGGACCGACCCGAGCGGGCTGGGTGGCGCCAGCGAGCGCGTGCTCGGCGCGTGGCTGCGGGCGAACCCGGGGGCGCGCTCGGCCGTCGGGCTCGCGACCAAGGTCCGTCAGGACCCGCTGGTCGCGCACGCGTGGCCCGCGAGCGCGGAGGGGCTCTCCGCGTCCGCCGTCCGGGCCGGGCTCGACGGGAGCCTCGAGCGCCTCGGCGTCGACCACGTCGACCTGCTGTGGGCGCACGCGGAGGACCGCACGGTCGACCTCGGCGAGACCGTCGCCGCGTTCGGGGAGGCGGTGGCCGAGGGGCGTGCCACCCGGATCGGCGCGGCCAACCACGCGTCGTGGCGGGTGCAGCAGGCGCGTGACCTCGCGCGTCGGCAGGGCGTGGCCGCGTGGTCGGCGCTGCAGCTCCGGCACTCCCTCGTGCAGCCCCGCCCGGGCACGACGGTCCCGGAGGCGGGCCACAAGCTCCTGGCCCCGGACGACCTCGACCACGCCCGCACGGAAGGGCTCGACCTGTGGTGCTACACGCCCCTGATGATGGGCGGGTACACCCGCGCGGACCGTCCGTTCTCCGCGGGCTACGCCCACCCCGGGACCGAGCGCGTGCTCCGCGTGCTCGACGAGGTCGCCCGGGAGACCGGCGCGACGCCGAACCAGGTCGTCCTGGCCTGGCTCATGAGCCAGGGGATCTCGCCCATCGTCGGGGCGAGCAGGATCGAGCAGGTCGACGAGGCGATGGCCGCGCGCGACGTCACGCTGTCCCCGAGCCAGCTGGACCGCTTCGCCGACGCCCGCTGACCCCTCGGCGGGGCTACTGCGGCTCGACGGGGCCGTCCTGGCCGGCCACGAGGTCGCCGCAGCTCGTCTCCTGGGCTGTCGTGACGACCGGGTCGTCGGCGGCGGCGCCCTGCGCGACCGTCTCCTCCTCGCCGTTCGTCGCGACCTTCGCGCCCGTGTCGAGGTCGACGAAGGTGCGCGACACCGTGAAGGTGGAGCCGTCGTCGGGCACGGCGTTCAAGCCCGCGAGGCGCAGCGTGCCGTCGACCTCGGTGCAGCCGACGCCCGTGCCGAAGCCCGTGAAGCCCTTGTCGAACGTGTAGGGCTCGTCCTGCGCGTTCTGCGTCGGCGTCAGGGCGCAGTCGGCGGCCGAGAGCAGCAGGACCTCGCGCCCGGTGTCCACGAGCGCGATCGGTGCGGTCCCGTCGCCCGCCGCGACGAGCTGGACGATCGCGCTCGCCGGCCGCGGGCTCGCCGACTCCACGGGTGCGGAGAACGTGGCGCCCGACGCCGTCGTGATGCCGAACGTGCGGTCCGCGCCGCCGGTGAGCCACGCGGTGTCCGGGCGGCCGTCGCCGTCGACGTCGACGATCTCGTGCGTGCCCGCCCCGGCGGGGACGCCGTCGCCGGTCGCGGGGCACCCCTCGGCGGCGGGGGTCGAGGCGCCGTCGGTGGGCGACGCCGCGTCGGTGGGGGACGGGCTCGCGGGAGCGCTGGTCGACGGCGCGGGCGTCTCGACGGCGGGGCCGTCGTCCGTCGGGCGGTTGACCAGCCACACGACGAGCGCGATCACCAGCACCGCGACGACCGTGACGACGATCCACGGCCACGTGCGGCGCGTCGGCGCGGGCTCGGGGTCGGGCGTGGGGAAGGGATCTCCGGGCGTGGTCATGTCCCCAGGCAACCACCACGCACGGGGGACGGCACCCCGGACGCGTCACGTTGCGTCACGTCCGCCCGAGATGCGAGAACCCGCTTCCGGTCGACCGCCCGGCCCGAGGACCATGTCGCCATGACCGGCACCCGACCTCCCGCGGAGCGCGCCCCGCGCCCCGGCGCGCTGTGTCGACGGGGCGACGGACCCCGACACGTCGCGAGGTAGGCCGCGCTCTCGCGGTCGTCGCGCGGCCGTCCGTCGCCCCTGCCCGGACCGCCGACCCCCCGACTCCCTGCGACAGGACCACCATGAGCGAGCACGAGACCCCCGGCGCCGCGCGCGTCGAACCACCCGTCACCGTCGAGACCGTCCGCCGCGTCCACCTCTCCGAGGACTGGCTCGCGACCGGCGTCGGCCTCCTGATCGTGGCCCTCGGCCTCCTCGGCCTGATCCCCGAAGGGCTGGTGCCGTGATGAGCGCCTCCACCCCGCCCTCCGCGGCGACGAGCACCACGCCGACCACCGACCCGGCGACGGACCCCGAGGGGCGCGGCCCGACGTCGGGCACGAGCCTGGAGGAGTCCGTCGTCCAGGACGGGCGCAACCCCGGGGCGGGCTACGTCGTCGCCGGGGTCGTCGTCCTCCTCGGCCTCGCATGGTCGGTCCGCTACCTGGAGCAGCACGTGCCCGACTGGCTCGCGGGCACGTCGCTGGCGGGCATCGCCAAGGCGGTCGAGTACCCGGTGTACGCGATCGCGCTCGGCCTGCTCGGCAACCTCGTGCTCACCGCGCTCGGGCTCCGCGACCGGCTCTCCGCCGCGTTCCGCACCGAGCTCTTCATCAAGACCGGGCTCGTCCTGCTCGGCGCGACGGTGAACCTGGCGCTCATCGTGTCCGCGGCAGGCCCGGCGATCGCCCAGGCGTTCCTGCTCATCACGCTCGTGTTCGGGTTCACGTGGTGGCTCGGCGGGCGCCTCGGCATCGAGGACAGGCTCCGGGCGCTGCTCGCGTCCGCGGTGTCGATCTGCGGGGTGAGCGCCGCGATCAGCGCGGCCGGTGCGGTGCAGGCGAAGAAGGAGCAGCTCGCGTACACGGCGAGCGTCGTCATCCTCTTCGCGCTCCCGTCGATCTTCGTCCTCCCGGCGCTGGCGGAGTCGCTCGGCCTCAGCCCGGCCGTCGCGGGCGCCTGGATCGGGGGCAACATCGACACGACGGCGGCCGTCACCGCGGCGGGCGCCCTCGCGGGAGACGAGGCGCTCCAGGTCGCGGCCATCGTCAAGGCGACCCAGAACGCGCTCATCGGCGTCGTCGCCGTCGCCCTCACCGCGTACTTCGCGTTCAAGGTCGAGCGGACGCCGGGAGCCTCGGCCCCGCGCGTGCGCGAGCTGTGGACGCGGTTCCCGAAGTTCGTGCTCGGCTTCCTCGCCGCGTCCGTCGCCGCCACGGTGTACGTCGGCGCCGTGGGCGCCGACGCGTCGGCGGACCAGATCGCGGTCCTCAAGTCGCTGAGCACCGTGTTCTTCATCGTCGCGTTCGTCTCGATCGGCCTGGAGTTCAAGGTCACGGCCGTGCGCGAGGCGGGCTGGAAGCCGCTCGTCGTGTTCGGGTCCGCGACGGTGTTCAACCTCGTGGTGGGGCTCGCCCTCGCGAGCGTGCTGTTCGCGAACCTGGAGGTCTGACACGCCAGTCCTGACGCGCGAGGTAGAGGCGTGGTCCTCGGACCGCGCCTCTACCTCGTGGTGCGCGGCCCCGAGCGGCGCCGGACGGTCAGCGGCGCAGGACCCGGGCGAGCGAGCGGGTGAGCGCGTCCCCGTCGGGCCCGTGCGCCGTCGGGACGCCCCCGACGTCGCCCGGCAGGCTGCCCGGCGCGGGCAGCGGCGAGCCGTGCGCGAGGACCTGCTGCGCGGGCGTCAGCTCGCGGATCGCGACGGCCGCCACGTGGCCCGGGTGGCGCCGCGCGGCGCGCGCGTAGATGTCGGGGTCGTGCTGGCCGTCGTCGCCGATCAGCAGCCAGTCGACGTCGGGCAGCTCGCGGAACAGCCGGTCGAGCGACGTGTCCTTGTGCTCCGGGCCGCTGCGGAACCAGCCCGTGTTCGTGGGGCCCCAGTCGGTGAGCAGCAGCGGGCCGGGCGGGAAGCCGTGGCGCTGGAGGAAGCGCCGCAGGTTGGCGGCGGTGTTCCACGCGCCCGTCGACACGTAGACGAACGGGGTGCCGGGCCGCGACGTCGCGATGCCGCGGTACAGCGCCGCCATGCCCGGCACCGGCACGCGGGCGCTCGAGTGCCGCACGAACGTGTTCCACGCCGCGATGAACGGGCGCGGGACGGCGGTCACCATCGCGGTGTCGTCGATGTCCGAGACGACGCCGAGCCGGCGCCCGTCGGCCACGACGAACACCCGGCCGGTCGCCGTCGCGCCCGCCGAGGTGCGGAACGAGACGTCGTGCCAGCCCGGCGCGAGGTCGACGTCGATCACCCGGTCGAGGTAGCCGCCGCGGTCGGACACGAGGTCGACCGTCGTGCCGCCCACCCGCACGCGGACCTCCTCGCGCGGGGCCGGGGCGGTGAAGAAGTAGCGCCAGCCGCGGCGGTCCGCGGACTCGCGCTCGTGCAGCGCCGGGTCGAACGCGGGGCTCGCGAGCAGCACCCGGCCCAGCACGCGCACGCGGCGCGGGCTCCCGTAGCCGGCGAACGGCTCGACGCGCGGGCGCCACCCGCGGGCCTTCTGGAAGCGGGAGACGACGGCGCGCCACCGGTCCTCGAGCCGCGCGGCCCGGTGGGGGCGCTGGCTCGGGGTGGGCTCGCTCGTGACGGTCGGTACGGGTGCGGTCTGTGGCATGGCTCGCGGCGCTGTCCTCGGTCGGGGGTGGCGGGTCAACCCTGTCACAGCCTGCCCACGCGCGCGGGGTGTCGCTCGGGGCGGCGGTCGTCGCCGGCGAGCGCGTGCGGGCCCGGCGGGCCGTGCCTAGCGTGGCCGCGTGAGCGACGAGACCTCCCGGAACCCTGCGGACCTGCCCGGCCGTCCCGTGCCCGACGGCGTGACCGACGCGACCGTCGAGGCGCTCGGTGCCCTGAGCGAGGCGCTCGAGACGACGGAACGCGCGCGCGGGCACCTCTACACGTTCCACCAGCTCACCGGCGAGGCGGACCTCGCCCTCGGTGACGCGGTCGAGAAGCTGCGCGCCGCAGGGCACGCCGAGGTCGCGGACCGCATCGAGACGGACCTCGTGGGCCGCAACGTCGTCCCCGGCCGCTGGACGTTCCAGCTCGTCGAGGAGTACGACGACGGCTACTGGTCGGCGTTCCGGGAGCACGAGCGCGCCGCGCGCGACGAGCTCGCGGGCGGCGCACGGCACCTGTTCGAGGCGCGGATGAAGCAGGACCGGCGCACGGCGGGCCGCCCCGGTCATGAGGCCGGCCCCGACGACGTGCGGTGACACCCCGCCGGTCGGCGCAGGACCGAGGCCGCGCGACCGATGAGTCCGGGCGCGCTCGTCGGTCCCAGGGGCAGGACCGACGAGAGGGATCTCCATGACCACCGCCGACCAGCCGGCCGCCCGACCCGCCGACCCCGACGCACCGCAGGGCACGCTCGTCCCCGGCTTCAGCTCTCCTGGCGCGCGCCCCGTCCCGTGGGAGACGGTGCGCAGCGCGCTCGAACGGGCCGAGATCTCGTGGATCTCGACCGTGCGCCCCGACGGGCGCCCGCACGTCACGCCGCTCATGACGGTCGTCGCCGACGGCCGCCTCCACGTGACCACCGGGCCCGACGAGCGCAAGGCCCGCAACCTGGCCGAGAACGCGCGCGTCGTCCTCACGACCGGGACGAACGCCTACGAGGACGCGCTCGACGTCGTCGTCGAGGGCACCGCCGCGCGCGTCACCGACGCCGCCGCGCTGCACCGCCTCGCCGAGCGGTGGCGCTGCAAGTACGGCGACGACTGGGCGTTCGACGTCGGGGACGGCGTGTTCCTCCACGACGGCGACCCGGCGCTCGTCTTCGCCGTGCGGCCCGAGGTCGTGTTCGCGTACGAGCGCACGTCCGAGCACGCGGCGATGCGGTGGCGGTTCGGCCCGGGCCCCCGCGCCGTCAGTGCCGCGGGTCCCTGATCGCCGCGGTGACGAGCGGCCAGCCGGTGTCGTCGGAGGACACCGAGAAGAGGTAGGGCCGGTCCACGCGGAAGGTGACGATCTCGGCCACGGCCTCCGCCGACACCGCCCCGACACCGACCTCGGTGACGGCCGCCGCGACGGTGCCCTCGGCGTCGACCTGGAGGAGCGCCTGCTGCCACGCCTGCGAGACGTAGAGCTCCTCGTCGCTGATGCCGCCGAGGTCTGGCGGCGTGGCCGGGTCGAGGAGCCCGCCCAGCCCGGCGGCGGAGAGCGCGGGCCGGAGGTCCAGCGGTTCCTCGGCGGGGACGTCGAGCGTCGGCAGGATGAGCGCGACCGTCAGCCGGGGTGCCGTGTCCAGCGTCTCCCGCAGCGCGACGAGCCGCCCCGGCGCGACGGACGCCGGATCGACTCCCTCGGGCGGAAGCACGACGTCGGCGTGGAACCCCTCGACGTACGGCAGCCGGACCGCGCGCCACCCGTCGTCCTGGGCATACGCCCACGTCTCCGTGAGCCGCAGCGACTCCACGTCCACCGTGTCGCCGCCCCCGAGCGTGAAGGGCGAGGGCACCGTGTCGCCCACGTCGAACGGTGCCTCCCACCGGGCGGCGAACAGGACCGCGTTCTGGAGCACGAGGCGCAGGTCGACGTCGGGCTCGATGGCGCTCTCCTCGATCAGCCCGCCGGTGTGGAACCGGACCCACTCGCTGAGCGGCACCATGCCCGACGACGTCCCGAGGTCCGTGTGCAGCACCCCGGCGCCGTACCCGGCCGCGAGCGACTCGAGGTAGGGCTCGTGGACCTCGGCCTCGTCGTCGAGCACGACCTGGTTCGCGACGTGCACGAGAGGCTTCTCCGGGAGCTCGTCCGCCCGGACCTGCGCCGGGTCGCCGTCGTAGGCGTCGAGCGACGCGAGGAGGGCGTTGACCGCGTCCGTCCGGTCCTGGCCGGACGCGCCGAGCACGTCGTCGAGGGTGAGCGCCGTGTCGCCCCGCGCGCCCTCGGCCAGCATCGAGAGCGCGACGACGGCGCTCGCGGGCGACACCACGACGTTCCCGTCGCGCGGTGCCGCGGCGAGCATCGTCAGGCCGAGCCGTTCGGTCGCGTCGACGACGCGGGGTGTCGCGCCGGCGTCGGTCACGCGCACGACGTCCCGCGCGGTGTCGGCGGTGGCGAGCGGCAGGTCCGGGCCTGCCGGCACGCCGCCCGCGCACGCCGTGAGCGCGGCCAGCGCCGCCGTCGTCGCCAGGGCGGTCAGCGTGCGCCGCGGCGGGCTCGGCTCCCGGTGCGGTCCTGCGGTCGTCGTCGTCATCGATCCCCCCGGCCGTCGGGGGGCGGCGCGCCCGCCGCCCTCTCTCCGACTGTGTCGGCGGGAGCGCGATCCTTGCGCAGCGGTACCGCTGCGGCTCTGACGCGCTCCGCCGCGGTCAGTCGACCGCTGGCCCGAAGCGCTCGGTCTTGATCCGCGCCGGGTCGTGGCCGAGCGCCACGAGCTGCCGTGCGACGGCCTCGACGAACCCCGTCGGCCCGCACACGAAGCACGCGGGCTCGATCTCGGGCGGCCAGCCCCACGCGGCGAGCTCGCGCCGCTCGACGCGGCCGGGCCCGCGCATCGAGCCGAGCGGGGTCGAACGGGTGTGGACGACGTGGACGTCGAGCCCGTCGTGCGCGGCCGCGAGGCGGTCGAGGTCGTCGACGTACAGCATGTCCTCGGGGCGCCGCACCGAGTACACGAGCCGGAACGGCGTGCGGTCGCCGGCGTCGCGCCGGGTGCGGAGCATCGCCATGAGCGGGACGAGGCCCGAGCCGCCCGCCGCGAGCAGCACGGGCGTCCCGGCGTCGCGCTCCGGCGACCAGACGAACCACCCGCCGACGGGCCCGCGCAGCTCGATCGCGTCACCCACGGCGAACACGTCGGTGAGGTAGGTCGAGACCTCGCCGCCGGGGACCCGCTGGACGGTGACCTCGACGCGGGCGGGGGCGACGCCGTCGGGCACCGCGCCGTCCTGCCGGACGGCGGGCGGGCTGCCCGGGGAGGGGTCGTCGTCGGGCAAGGGGGTGCGCGTCGCGGCGCTGCCGATCGAGTAGCTGCGCTCGGCGGTGTAGCCGTCGGGCGCGGTGAGGCGCAGGTCGACGTGCTGGCCGGCGAGGTGGCCGGGCCACGCGGGGACCTCGAGGACGAGCGTCCGCGCGGACGGGCTCTCGGCCCACGCGTCGACGAGCGTCGCGACCTGCCAGCCCGACGGCGTCGCGTACCGCGCGCCGAGGCGGACGGGCGCCTCAGTCACCCTGGTACCTCTGCTCGCGCCACGGGTCGCCGAGGTCGTGGTAGCCGAGCCGCTCCCAGAAGCCCTGCCGGTCCATGGGCATGAGGGTGATGCTGTTGACCCACTTCGCCGACTTCCAGAAGTACAGGTGCGGCACGAGGAGCCGCGCGGGGCCGCCGTGCACGGGGTGCAGCGGAGCGCCGTCGAACGTGTGCACGACCCACGCCTTGCCGCCGAGCAGCTCGGCGACCGGGAGGTTGGTCGTGTAGCCGCCGTAGCAGCCGATCATCGCGAAGTCGGCCGTGGACTCGACCTCGCCGAGGAGCGTGTCGAGCGAGACGCCGCGCCAGGACGTGCCGAACTTCGACCAGCGGGTGACGCAGTGGATGTCGACGGTCGGCTCGTCCTGGGGGAGCGCCAGGAGGTCGGCCCACGACCAGGAGCGGGTCACGCCGGTCTCGGTGGTGACGTCGAAGCGCCAGGTCGCGGTGTCGACGCGCGGTGTGGGCCCTGCCGAGAGCACGGGGAACCCGGTCTCGACGTACTGGCCCGGCGGGAGCGCCACGCCCTGCGGGCGTGGCCGGCCCTGGAAGCCGGGGGTGAGGGTGCTCATGGCTCACGGTAGGCGCGGCCCGCCAGGCCGCGCCAGGGGTCAGGCGTCCGCGTCGCCCGGCGGCGGTGCGGCGACGAGGCGCACGACGGCGTCGCGCAGCCACGCGCGGTACCGCTCGCGCGACCAGCCCGCACCGGCCGCGAAGTGCGTCCAGCCCTCCGGCGCGAGGAGGTAGGACAGGGTCTCGGCGGCCTCGTCCCGCGGCGCGCGCAGCCGGAACCCGTGGTCCGCGAGCACGTCGACGCTCGCGCGCAGGTCCGCGCGACGGCGGTCGAGGAGCGCCGCGAGCTCGGCGGCGACGGCCTCGTCGGAGCGGGCCGCCGACGTGAACGCCGACCACAGGGCCGCGACGCGTTCGTTCGCCGCCGCCACGAGCGCGACGAGCCCGTCGAGGAAGGCCTCGGGGTCGGTGGTCCCGGCGACGGCGCGGCCCTCGGGCCGGGCGGCGAGCGACTCCTGGCCCTCGGAGCCTGCGAACGTCACCTCGAAGGCCGCGAGGAGCAGGGCGCGCTTGGGCCCGTGCGCCTTGACGGTCTCGAGGGACACGCCCGCCCGCTCGGCGACGCGCGCGAGGGTCGTGCGCTCGTAGCCGCGCTCGGCGAGCTCCTCGGCCGCCGCGCGCACGACGCGCTCGCGGGTGCGCGCGGCCTGCTCGGCGCGGAGGTCGGACGTGTAGGCGCGGGGGACCACTATTGACTACCCCTCTAGGGTGATGAATACTCCTGACGGTTACCGATCTTCTCACACGCCGCCTCCCCCCTCGGCGTCCTCGCGCGGACGGCCCGGTCCCGCGCCTTCCCGTCCGACCGGCGCGTCCCGCGCCGCCCGAGAGAGGCACACCGATGGCCACCGTCCTGCTCTGCTCCACCCCCGTGCATGCCCACGTCACCCCGCTGCTCGCGGTCACGCGCGCGCTCGTCGCCCACGGCCACGAGGTCCGGTTCCTCACCGGCTCGCGCTTCGCCGCGGCCGTGGAGGCGGCCGGCGCCGAGCACGTGCCGCTGCCCGCCGCCGCCGACTTCGACGACCGCGACCTCGCGGCCGCCTTCCCGGGTCGCGCGGGCCGCACCGGTCTCGACGCGATCCGGCACGACATGCTCGAGATCTTCGTCCGGCCGGGCGCCGCGCAGCACCGCGCCGTCGTCGACGCCCTCGCAGCGCGCCCGGCCGACGTCGTGCTCGTCGAGCCCCTGTTCCTCGGCGCGATGGCGCTCGTCGCCACCCCGGCCGACCGACGCCCACCCGTGCTCGCGCTGGGCATCTTCCCGCTCGGGCTGAAGAGCGACCTCACCGCACCGTTCGGCCTCGGCGTGCTGCCCGCGCGCGGGCCGCTCGGGGTGCTGCGCAACCGGGCGCTGCACCGCTTCGTCGAGGGCGTCGCGTTCGCCGCGCCGCAGCGCGCCGCGCAGGACATGGTGCGCGCGACCGGCGCCACCCCGAGCGACACGTTCTTCCTGGGCTGGCCCGCCGACGCGGACGCCGTCGTGCAGCTCACCGTCCCCGAGCTCGAGTACCCGCGGCCCGACGTCGTCACGCCCGTCCGGTTCGTCGGCCCGCCGCGACCCGTCGCCGCGCACGGCGACCTCCCCGCCTGGTGGGACGACCTCGGCACCCGCCGCCCCGTCGTCCACGTCACGCAGGGCACCGTCGCGAACGAGGACCCGCACCAGCTCCTCGTCCCGACCCTGCACGCGCTCGCGGACGAGGACGTGCTCGTCGTCGCCGCCACCGGCGGACGGCCCGTCGAGACTCTCGGCACGCTGCCCGTGAACGCGCGCGCCGCCGAGTACCTCCCGTACGACGCGCTGCTCCCGCGCACGTCGGTCCTCGTGACGAACGGCGGCTACGGGGGCGTGCACCACGCGCTGCGGTACGGCGTGCCCGTCGTCGTCGCCGGGAAGACGGAGGACAAGGCGGAGGTCGCGGCCCGCGTCGCGTGGACCGGGACGGGCGTGCGGCTGCGGACCAGCACGCCGCGACCCGCCCAGGTGCGACGCGCGGTGCGCCGCCTGCTCGACGACCCCGCGTACGCCCGGGCCGCCGCGCGCGTCGGCGAGCGCATCGCCGTCGCGCCGGGGGAGGACGGCGTCGTCGCGGTCGTGGAGGAGGTCGTCGCCCGGCGCGCCGCGCCCCGTGCCGCGCGCTGACGGGGGAGGAGGATCGGGGGATGCCCAGCGACCTGCTCATGCGCATCCACGGTCCCGAGTTCCGCGCCGTGTCCGAGCGCGTGCTGGAGGCGACCGCGCTCACCTCGCGGCTCAACGTGCTCCCGTTCGACGACGAGGACGGCAAGGCCCGGCTCCTCGAGCAGATCCTCGGGCGACCGCTGCCCCCGCGCACGACGATCTACCCGCCGTTCTTCACGGACCACGGTCTGCACCTCGACCTCGGCGAGCGGGTCTTCGTCAACCAGAACTGCACGTTCCTCGACTACGCCGGCATCCGGCTCGCCGACCGCGTGCTGGTCGCACCGCGGGTCACGTTCATCACCGTCGGGCACCCCGTCGACACCGACGACCGCAAGGTCTGGCTCACCGGCGGCCCGATCGACGTCCACGAGAACGTGTGGATCGGCGCGGGAGCGACCATCCTGCCCGGCGTGACCATCGGTCGCGACGCCGTCGTCGCCGCGGGCGCCGTCGTCACCGACGACGTGCCGCCACGCAGCCTCGTGACCGGGCCGCGGGCGGACGTCCGCCGCACCTGGTGAGGGGCCGCCGGCTCAGCACGTGTGCCTTCGGTCGTGCTGGAGCCTGTGCTTGCTCCGCTGCGCTCCGGCTCAGCACTCGTGCCCTCGGTCGTGCTGGAGCCTGTGCTTGCTCCGCTGCGCTCCGGCTCAGCACTCGACGACGTTGACCGCAAGGCCACCCGTCGAGGTCTCCTTGTACTTGGTCGACATGTCGACGCCCGTCTGGCGCATGGTCTCGATGACGGTGTCCAGCGAGACGACGTGCGAGCCGTCGCCCTGGAGCGCGAGGCGCGCGGCGGAGACGGCGGTGCACGCGGCGATGGCGTTGCGCTCGATGCACGGGACCTGGACGAGCCCCCCGACCGGGTCGCACGTGAGGCCGAGGTTGTGCTCCATCGCGATCTCGGCCGCGTTCTCGACCTGGGCGGGCGTCCCGCCGAGCACCGCGCAGACGGCGCCGGCGGCCATGGAGCAGGCCGACCCGACCTCCCCCTGGCACCCGGCCTCCGCGCCCGAGATGGACGCGTTGCGCTTGTACAGCGCGCCGATGGCGGCGGCGGTGAGCAGGTACGTGCGCATCGCCCGACGACGGCGGGCCGGGTCGGCGGCGACGTCCGGGTGCGTGCGCAGGAAGTGCCGCCCGACGGCCGGGATGATCCCGGCCGCGCCGTTCGTCGGGGCGGTCACGACGCGCCGCCCGTCGGCGTTCTCCTCGTTGACGGCCATCGCGAAGGCCTGGAGCCACTCGATCGTCGTGTCGGCGCCGCGCTCGTCGGCCAGCTCGAGGCGCTCGCGCTGCGCACGGGCCCGACGCCGGACCTTGAGCCGCCCGGGCAGGACGCCGTCGCGCTCCAGCCCGGCGTCGACGCACGCGCTCATCGTGTCCCAGATGCGGTCGACGCCCGCCTCGACGTCGGCCGCCGGGCGCAGCGCGGTCTCGTTGGCCCAGGCGACCGCGGCGATGGACGTCCGCTCGCGCTCGCACACGGCGAGGAGTTCGGCCGCGTTGGCGAACGGGAACGGCACGCCGACCGGCTCGGTCCGCGGGTCGATCGCCTCGCCCGCGAGCTCGGCCCCGACCTGGGCGGCCTCGTTCGCGGCGGCTGCCTCGAGCTCGGCCGCGGTGAGGACGAACCCGCCGCCGACGGAGTAGTACGCCTCCTCGGCGACCGTCGCGCCGTCGGCGTCGAGCGCGGTGAAGCGCATCCCGTTGGGGTGGCCGGGCATGCGCGTCAGCGGCGCGAGGCGCACGTCGTCGCTGGTCATGGTGATGCGGTGGCGGCCCAGGAGCGTGACGGGCGCGCCGTCGCCGAGCTTCTCCCACGACCCGGGCACGCGCGCCGGGTCGCACGTCTCGGGGTCGAGGCCGAGCAGGCCCGCGACGACGGCGTCCGGGGTCCCGTGGCCGACGCCCGTCGCGCCGAGCGAGCCGCACAGCACGACCCGCAGGCCGGCGACGCTGCCGAGCGTGTCGTCCGCGGCCAGGGTCGTGACGAACGCCTTCGCCGCGCGCATCGGCCCGACGGTGTGCGAGCTCGACGGGCCGACGCCGACGGAGAACAGGTCGAGGACCGAGACGTAGGCGCTCATGCCCACCATGGTCGCACCTCGTCCACGATGCGGGCGGATTTTGCTATAGCGAATCGGTCACGAGCGCGTGGGCGCGGGACGGCTCAGGGCGACCGGGCAGGTCGCGAGGTGGTCGTCCACCAGGCCGCACGCCTGCATGGCCGCGTACGCCGTCGTGGGCCCGACGAACCGGAAGCCGTGCTTCTTGAGCGCCTTCGACAGGGCGACCGACTCCGGGCTCGTGCTCGGGACGTCGCCCCACGTGGCGGGCCGGCCGGAGCGCGCGGGCGGCGCGAACGACCACACCAGCTCGTCGAGCGAGCCGCCGCCGGACTGCAGCGCGAGGAGCGCCCGCGCGTTGTCGATCGTCGCCGTGATCTTCTGGCGGTTGCGGATGATGCGGGCGTCCGTCAGGAGCCGCTCGACGTCGGTCTCGTCGAACGCCGCGACCGCCTCGGGGTCGAACCCCGCGAACACCTCGCGGAAGGCCGGTCGCTTGCGCAGCACCGTGATCCAGGACAGCCCGGACTGGAAGCCCTCGAGGACCAGGCGCTCGAACAGCGCGGTGTCCCCGTGCACCGCCACCCCCCACTCGGTGTCGTGGTACTCCTCGTAGAGCGGGTCGCCGTCGCCGAAGCAGCGGGCGCCGGGGCGCGGCGCGGGCGGCGCGTCGTCGGGCACGGCGAGCGGGGTGGACGCGTCGGTCTCGGTCGTCATGCGCCCCACTCTGCCGCCCCCCGCCGACACCCACGAGGTCCCTGTGGACGGCGAGTGTCCGGGCGCGTGCGCCGAGGCGCCTGTGGTCAGGCGTCGGCCGGGGGCAGTGCGACCTCGGCGATCGCGCGCAGCGCGTCGAGGTGCGCGCACAGGGCGGCGGCGCCGGCGGGCGTGAGGCGCACCCAGGTGCGCGTGCGCCGTCCGGCGCGCTCCTTGCTGATCTCGACGTACCCGGCGTCCTCGAGCACCGTGAGCTGCTTCGACAGGGTCGAGTCGGACAGCTCGATGGTGTCGCGCAGGGTCCGGAAGTCCGCCTTCTCGACGCCCGAGAGCGCGGCGACGACGGAGAGGCGCACGGGGGAGTGGATCACCTCGTCGAGCGTGTGGCGCGGGTGGTGGTCGACGGCGGAGCCGTCGCCCGCCGGGGGACGGCGCGTCGTCACGCCGTCACCGCCGCGTCCCGCGGGGCGGGCCGCCACGCCGCGACGAGCAGCGGGACGGCGCTCACGAGCGCCGCGGGCACCCAGTACGCCACGGAGCCGGGCCACACCACCAGCCCGGCGACGAGCACGGCCCCGTAGACCACGGCCCAGGACACGGCGCCGACGGCGATCCGGCGTCGCGTGCCGACGGCCAGGGCGCCCTGCCGCGCCGCCCACGTGGCGCCGACGGTGACGATCGCGACCCAGGCCGCCATGCCGACGACGAAGCCGACCCGGCCGCCGAGCCCGATCGCGAGCACCAGCCCGATGCTCGCGACGGCCCACCCCGTCAGGTAGAGCCGGACCCACCGCCACCCGCGCGCCCGGGTGGCGCCGGCGAGGCGGTCGGCACGGTCGAGAGCGGCTGCCGCGTCGAGGGGCGCCAGGGAGGTCGTGTCGTCGGTGCTCATGGATGCCATCGAAGCATCTACTTGCCATCATGGCAAGTGGTTTCCATGGGGACCTCTCCCTATCGTGCGCGTCACCGGTCCCGTGCACACTGGTCCCGGCCGTGCCCCGCCCCGGGCCGCACGACGCCGTCGTCCCGACCGCCGTCCCCGAGGAGCACCCATGTCCGACGCCCTGGCCGCGCTCGCCGCCGCCGTCGCGGCAGCGCCCGCGAGCGCACCGCTGCGCGTGCACTACGCGAGCCTCCTGCTCGCCGCGGGGCGTCCCGTCGAGGCGCTCGAGCAGGCCAGCGCCGGGCTGCGGATCGACCCCGCCGACGGCGAGGCGCTGCGGCTCGTCCAGGAGGCGGCCGCGTCCGCTGCGGCGGCGTCGCGACCGGCGGACGCCGCGCCCGGGCACGCGCCGGGCGACCCCGCGCCGTCCGGCGACCCTGCGTCGTCCGACCACCCGGCGCCGCCCGACCACCCCGGGCAGGGCGCTCCCGCCGGGCCGGGGAGCCCGGCGTCGGGTATCGACTGGGACCGGCTGGAGGACGAGCTCGACGTGCGCGTCCCGCCGCCCTTCGTCGAGGAACCGGCCGTCGCCCCCGCTCCCGCCGACCCGGGCCCGACGCCCGCGCAGGAGGGCGCCGACCCCGCACCCGGGGGCGGGCAGCCGTTCCTCGTGCCCGCGCGCGACGACGTCCCCGACGACGGGTCGGGCCTGCTCGAGGTCTCGCGCGAGACGGTGACGCTCGCCGACGTCGGCGGCCTGGAGCCGGTGAAGAAGCGCATCCGCGAGGCGTTCCTGGAGCCGATGCGCCACCAGGCCATCGCGCAGGCGTTCGGCAAGTCGCTGCGCGGCGGCCTGCTGCTCTACGGGCCGCCCGGCACCGGCAAGACGTACATGGCGCGCGCGGTCGCGGGCGAGCTCGGCGCGCGGTTCCTCACGGTGACGCTCGCGGACATCCTCGACAAGTACATCGGGGAGAGCGAGCAGAACCTCCACGCCCTGTTCCAGCGGGCGCGGCAGCTCGCGCCGGCCGTCCTGTTCCTCGACGAGGTCGACGCGATCGGCGGCAGGCGCGCGCAGTACTCCGGCTCGTCGGGCATGCGGACGGTCGTCAACCAGCTCCTCCAGGAGATGGACGGCATCGGCTCCGACAACGACGGCCTGTTCGTGCTCGGCGCGACCAACCACCCGTGGGACGTCGACACCGCGCTCCTGCGCCCGGGACGGTTCGACCGCGTCGTGCTCGTCCTGCCGCCCGACGAGCCCGCGCGCGAGGCCATCCTGCGCCACCACCTCGCGGGGCGGCCCGTCGCCGGGATCGACCTGGGCGCCGTCGTGCGGCGCACCGAGGGATTCTCCGGTGCGGACCTGGAGCACCTGGCGGCCACGGCGGCCGAGAAGGCGATGATGGACTCCATCGCGTCCGGCCAGGTGCGGCCCGTCACGATGGCCGACATGGAGTCGGCGCTCGCGGACGTGCGGCCGTCCACGACGGCGTGGCTCCAGTCCGCGCGCAACGTCGTGACGTTCGCGAACAACGACGGCCGCTACGACGAGCTCGCCGCGTACCTGCGCGCGCGGCGCATGCTCTGAGAGGGTGAGGCAGCCGACGGTGACCACGACCACCGACCCGCGCGCCGTCGGCGCGCGCGTCGAGATGCTCGTCCAGATGGGGCGGCCCGAGCGCGCGCTCGACGAGGTCGACGAGGCGCTCGCGGCCGTCCCCGACGACCCGCGGCTCCTCCTCGCCGCCGCGTGGGTGCGGCTGCACCTCCAGCGTTCCGCCGACGCGCTGCCCCTCCTGGAGCAGGTGGTCGCCGCCCAGCCCGCGGCCGACGGCGCGCTCTACCTGCTGTCGGTCGCGCGCCAGAACACCGGTGACGTCCCGGGCGCGCGCGACGCCGCACGCCGCGCGCTCGAGCTCGACCCCGACGACGCGCGCTACCACCTCCAGCTCGCCGACGCCCTTCTCTCGGGGCGCGTGCGCGGCGCCGACCGGCGGCTCGCGCGCGAGCGCATCGCCTCGGCGCTCGAGCTCGCCCCCGAGGCCCCGGACCGGCTCGCGCAGGCGGCCCGGCTGTGGTCGCGCCTCGGGGACGACGACCGGGCGCGCGCCCTGGTGCGGCAGGGGCTCGCCGTCGCGCCGGAGCACGAGGACCTCCTCTACCTCGACGCGGCCCTCGCGCTCGACGCGAGCCGCAGCGCCCAGGGGTACAGCGGCGTCCTCGCCATGAACCCCGAGCACGCAGAGGCCGGGTACCTGCTGCACCTCAGCGTGTGGCAGCAGGTGCTGCGGCTCGTCGAGATGCCGGTCCTGCTCGTCGGGGCGGTCGCCCTCGTCGTCGCCTTCGCGATGAGCGACGCCCACGTGGGCAGCGTGCCGGTCTGGGGGGTCGTCGTGCTCCTGTGGACGGGCGTGACCGCGTTGCGCGTCCTGCCCGTCCTGCTCCAGGTCCCGCGCGGGCTGCTGCGCCGCACCCTGCACCGGACCCCGTTCCGCGACGGAACCGTCGTGGCGATCGCCGTCGGGTGGGCGGGCGTCCTCGCGGGCCTCGCCCTGCTCTACGTCGTGCGCGACGCCGTCGCCGTCCGCTGGTTCCTCGTCGGGCTCGGGGTGGTGCTGGCCCTGACGACCGTGACCTCGGCCGTGCTGCACGCGGCGATGTTCACGCAGGCGCGCGAGCTCGGGTACCTGCCGGCCGGGACGGCGGGAGCCGTGCGGATCGCGGCCCTGCGCGCGAGCCTGCGGGGCGCCGTCGTGCGCCGTGCCGTCGTCCTCGGGATCGTCGCGGTCGTCGTCGGGAGCATCGGCCCGGGCGCGGTCGCGCGCGAGGACGCCCGGCCCGTGGCGGCCCTCGCCGCGGTGGCGTACGTGCTGCCGCTCGTCGTCGGGATGTGGGCCGCGTGGCGCGTCGCGGCCCGGCAGCGCGCGGTGTCCGACGAGCGCCCGCCCGTGAGCACGGCCGCCGCGGTCCGCGCGGGGCTGGGCGGCGCCGTCCTCGTCCTCGTCACGGTCCTGCTGCTGCTCGCCGAGGCGGCCGCGCTCGCCGCGCTGCCCGTCGCCCCCGACGAGCACGACGCCGACGGTCGCTACGCCCAGGAGGAGCGCGCCCCGCGCGACCCGGGCTCGGCCGTGCAGGAGTGCACCGGGCGCCCCGCCGCGCGCCTCGCGTGCCTCCAGGAGAACAACCGGGTCCGCCAGGAGGAGCTCCAGGAGCGGATGGGTGAGCTCGACGTCCCGACGATCGACGTCCCCACGTTCGACGTGCCGGACCTCCCGGATCTCTCGGATCTCCAGGCGCCGGGCTCCACGGGGCAGCAGACCCCCTGATCCCCGGCACCCCGGGCGGGTGACGAGCCCGCGGCCGTGCGGGTGGCCCGGGGCGGTGCGACCGTGGCCGCGTGGCAGGACTCGTGGAGACGCTCTCTCGACCCGTCGGCGCGGCGCTCGCGGCCGTGACCGGCACGGTCGCGCGCCTGCGCGGCGGCCGCCCGATGCACGCGCGCGGCGTGCTGCTCCGCGGCACGCTCGTCGTCGCGGAGGACGAGGCGGGCGCGGTCAGCGTCCCGCAGGGCCGCACGCCCGTCACGGTGCGCGTGTCCCTCGGGGCAGGCCTCCCGAGCGGGCTCCCGGACGTCGTCGGGATCGCCGTGCGCTGGACCGACGACGGCGTGCCCCAGGACGTCCTGTTCGCCTCCTCGGGGAGGGGGCGGCTCACGCGCTTCCTCCTCGTGCCGCGCCGCGCGCTGCTGCGCGGCTGGCTGTCGACGCTCATGCCGCTGCGGTCGCCGCACGGTCCCCGCGTGCTCGCCCTGCGGCCGGACCGCGACGCGGCGCGGGTCGTCGGCACGCCGGTGCTCGAGGTGCTCGAGGCGACCCCGCTCGGCGCCTGGCACCGGTTCGGCGCGGTCGAGCTGCACGGACCCGAGACGGGGTCCGCGCACGACGGCGACGACCCCGAGGTGCGTTTCGACCCCACCGGTCACGCGCCGCGCCACCTCGGCACGTATGGCTGGGAGGACGCGCTGCGCGCTCGCGGCTACGCGGCCGCGCGCCGTGGCGGCGGGCCCGCAGCCCGGTAGCGAGAGAAAAGGGCGGCGACCCCGGAGTCCTGTCCACCGGGACCGCCGCCCGCGAGGGCGGCACCGTCGACGTGAGGCCGCCCCCGAGCCGAGGGCCGGGCGGCGAGGACGCCGCCCGGCCGTGCGCGTCGGTCCGTCAGACCGCCGCGAGCCGACGGCGCAGCCCGAGCCCGACGCCCGCGACGCCCGCGAGCACGGACCCGCCGACCAGCGCCGACATGCCGAGCGACACCCGTCCGACGGGGCTGTTCTCGACGCTGTCCTTGAGCTCCGTCGTGCCGTCGGAGAGGGTGCCCGTGCCGTCCGCGAGCGTGGCCGCGCCGTCGGCGATGCGGGTGCTGCCGTCGTGCAGGTCGGACGCGCCGTCGGCGAGCGTCGTCGTGCCGGCGTGCAGCGTCGCGGAACCCTCGGCCAGCGCCGCGTTGCCCGCCGCGAGGGTCGTCGCGCCCGTCGAGAGGGTCGTGAGCCCGTTCTGCAGGCGCAGCGTCCCGTCCTCCAGCCGCGTGGTCCCGCCGAACAGGTCGCCCGCGCCCGTGCGCAGCCGCACCGTGCCGGCGGAGAGGTCGCTCGCGCCGGTCGCGGCCCTCGCCGTCCCGGCCTTGAGGTCGGCGGCGCCGGACGCGAGCTCCGACGCGCCTGCGGCGAGCTCGGAGGTCTTGGTGGCGAGCTGGGCGTTGCCGCCAGCGACCCGCGAGGCGCCGTCGGCCAGGCGAGCCGTGCCCTCGGCGAGCGCTGCCGAGGCGTCGGCCGCGTCGGTGTTCCCGGCGGCGAGACGGGCGGCGCCGTCTGCCGACGCCGCGTTCCCGGCGGCCAAGGTCGTCGCGCCGCCCGACACCTTCGCGGCGCCGTCGGCGAGGGCGCGGGTCGCCCCGGCGAGCGAGGCGTTGCCGGCCGAGACCGTGCTCGCGCCAGCAGCGAGAGCGTCGGCCCCTCCGGAGAGCTGCGCCGTCCCGGCGGCGAGGCTCTGTGCCCCGCCGGAGACCGCGGCGGCGCCGGTGGCGAGCCCGGCCGCGCCCTCCGCGAGCCGCGTCGCGCCCGCGTCCGCCTCCTGGGCGCCGGTGGACACCCGTGCGGCTCCGGTGCTGAGGTCCCGAAGACCCGCCTCGAGCCGGGCCGCTCCCGCCGCGGCGCCGGAGTCGCCCGCGAGCCCGTCGCGCAGGGCGGACGCGCCGGCGACGAGCCCTCCTGCGCCGGCGTCGACCCTCGCCGCACCGTCGCGCACCGAGCCCGCCGCACCCGCGAGCGCGTCGAGCCTCGCCTTGAGGGCCGGGTCGTCGGTCGCCGCGGCCAGGCCCTGGAGCTGTGCGGCGAGGGAGTCCGCTCCCGCGTGGACCCGGTCGGCGCCCTCGGCCACGGAACGCGTCCCGTCGGCCAGGCGGACGGCGCCGTCGCGAGCCGTGGACAGACCCGCCGCGAGTCCGGTCGCGCCGTCCCGGAGCTGGGCGGACGCCGCCGCGACCTGCTGCGCGCCCGGCGCCAGGAGCGCCGTGCCGGCCTGCAACGAGCTCGCTCCGGCGGACAGCTGCTCGGCGCCCGCCGCGACCGTCGCCGCGCCCGGTGCGAGCGAGCCCGCGCCCCGGGCGGTGGCGGCGACGCCGTCGCGCAGGGTCGACGCGCCCGCCGAGACGCTGCTCGCCCCGGTCGCGAGATCGCGCGCGCCGGACGCGGCGCCGGTGAGTCCCGTGGTGACCGTCGACGCGCCGTCCGCGACGGTGCTCGCCCCGACGGCGAGCCGTGCCGTGCCGTCGGCGAGGTCGGACGCGCCGCTGGCGAGCGCCGAGGTGCCCTCGGCGAGCAGCCCGGCACCCTGCGCGGCCGTCGCGTTCCCGGCGAAGAGCTCGGCCGCACCGTCCTTGAGGGTGCCCGCACCCGCCGCGATCTGGGACGCGCCGTCGGCCGCCCGGGCGTTGCCCGCGGCGAGGCGTGCCGCCCCGGAGTCGAGGTCCTTGCTGCCCGCGGCGAGCCGGGCCGCGCCGCTCGCGGCGTCGCCCGCCCCGGCGGCGAGGCGTGCCGCCCCGGCGTTGAGCTCGTCCGCCCCGGCGGCGAGCTCGGTCGCGCCGTCCAGCGCGGTGGCGCCGCCCGTGGCGAGCTGGGTGGCGCCGTCGGACGCCTTCCGCGCCCCGGCGGAGAGGTCGCCCGCGCCGGCCTCGAGGTCGTCCGCGCCGGCGGCGAGACGCTGCGCGCCGGCCTGGGCCTCGGTCGTGCCGTCGGCGAGGGTCGCGGCGCCCGCGTCGAGCTCGGCCGCGCCGTCGTCGAGGCGGGTCGCGCCGTCGGCGACCTTGCCGTTGTACACGAGGAGGAACGCGACCAGGCCGGCGACCGCGAGGGCGAGCACGGCGAGCGCGACGGAGGTGAGGACCGTGTGCGTGCGTGACGGTCGGAGAGCGTGCTGCGTCATCTGTCGTCCTTCCTCACGCCCGGCGTCGTCGCGGGGCGGTCGGCACGAGGGGAGAGCTGCGGGAGAGGCGGGTACCGGTCTGTTCGGCGCGGGAGTGCGCCGGTGCGCCCGCCACCGTTGGCGGGACGTGGAGTAGCAGGTAGATCCCCAGCGACGCTAGCAACGCCCCGGACACCACGGACAGCGAGTACTAGGTACTTTCGCCGTCACGATTCGGTCACGGGTCCGAAGTATCAGGTACTCCGTGCGCGAGTCCGTCGCTCGGAGCAACGGCCGCCCGTCCGGGGCGCCGGAGACGAGCCCGAGCGCTGCCGTCCGGAGCGGGAGCCGCGCCGCTCATGAGGCGATCTCGGCGCTCATCGGCGAAGGTAGGGCGGTGCTCGACGACGCGCCCGACCAGCGGGGCTCGACGGTGACGCTCCGGACGGTGCTGGGACCGGGGCGGAACGAGGGTAGGGCAGAAGGGGAAGAGGAACAGCATGGAGTGCAGTGCGCCGACCGGCGTGTCGTCCCTCCGGGGAAGGGCGTGGAAGACCGACGCCGAGCCCGGGACCACCGTCGACGGCTCCGGAGCCGTCCGCGAGCAGGGGCGGTGATCCGGTGAGGGCGTCGTCACGCGCGGCGCGGTGGGCCGCCGGCCTCACGACCGCGGTCGTCCCGCTGGCGGTGGCGGGGTGCTCGTTCCAGAGCTCCGAGGAGAGGGCTGCGGAGCAGGTGGTCACGACCTTCTTCGACCGCCTCGTCGACGGCGACGCCACGGGCGCGGGCGAGCTGCTGAGCGATCCGTCGGTGGTCAGCCCGGTCGCGCTCGACGACGCGGTCTACGCCGAGGCGGTGCGCCCCGTCGAGGCCCGTGTCACCTCCGTGACCGGGTCGGGCCCGGAGTCCTCGGTGGACGTCGAGTACCGGCTCGACGGCGAGGAGGAGACGCGCACCCTCGTGGTCAGCACGGAGACCGTCGGAGGGGAGCCGAGGGTCGCGCTCTGGTCCGACCACGGGCTCCCGGTCGTCCATCCGGGCGTCCCGGTGGAGATCGTGGTCGAGGGGTCGGGCGCGTTCGACCTCGCGACGTCGGGGCCCCTGCGGCTGCTTCCCGGGATCTACGACCTCGAGCTCGCCGGGCCGCAGGACCTCACGACGATCGATCCCGACGGCGGCGACAGCGAGCCGTTCACGGTGGAGTTCCCCGTGGACCCGGACGCGATCCAGCCTCCTCCGGGAGCGGAGCTGCGCTCGCAGATGCTGCACGTCGACCCGGTGCTCCGCGCCGAGGTGGCCACCGAGGCCGAGGCGCGCATCGACGAGCTGCTCGCCTCGTGCACCGCCGCCGGGCTCACGGGCGACGACTGCCCGCAGAGCGTCGCGGACGGGATCTTCCGCGGGTACGCAGGGGTGGACGTGGCGTCCGCCGTCTGGGTCCAGGCGGAGCCGCTCTCCCTCGTGGCTGGCGAGGAGGTGCGCGCGTCCGCCCCGTACACGGTGAGTGCTCGATGGCCGCAGGGCCCGCTGGAGGTCACCGTGAGGGTCGAGGGCACCGTGCTGCGTGACCCGTCCGGCGCCGTCGTCGTCGAGCTCGACTGAGGCGTCCCGGCCCGCCGGGACGAGTCGGTCGAACGACCGCCAGGGGCTTTGCCCGACCGGCGCGTGGACCGTGGTCAGTCGCGGTCGTTCGGCATGAGGGCCCACAGGACCAGGTACGCGATGACCTGGGGGCCGGGGAGCAGGATCGAGACCGCGGCGACGATGCGGACGACGGTCGGGTCCCAGCCGAACCGGCGGGCGATCCCGGCGCACACGCCGGCGATCATCCGGCCGTGGCGCGGGCGGGACAGCGTCGGGCGGTACGCGGCGGTGGAGGCGTCTGAGGTGCTCATGCCTCGACGGTACGAGCGTCCCGGGCGCCCCGGTATCCGGAGGTCCCCCGACCCGACCCTGATCCTCGGGGCGGCGACCCCGAGGGTCGGGGCTCAGCGGGCGAGGGCGGCCTGGAACGCCGCGAGCGCCCGCGGCGTCGCGAGGGCGAACGTGACGGCGGCGACGCCCGGCCCGCGGCGCGACCCGTCCCGGTCCCGGGCTGCCGCCGGGTCGGCGGGCTCGTCGAAGAGGTCGGGTGCGGACCAGCCGCGGACGGCGTCCACCGCCACGCGGGCGACCTCCTCGACGTCCCAGCCGTACGCGCCCGCGCTGATCGCGGGGAAGGCGACGGTCGTGGCGCCGAGGTCGTCCGCGACGTCGAGCGAGCGGGCGAAGCACGACGCGAGGAGCGCGGGGTCCGTCTCGCCGCGGTAGCGGTTCGGCCCGACGGTGTGCACGACCCAGCGGGCGGGGAGGTCGTAGGCGTCGGTGGCGACGGCGTCGCCCACGGGCAGGCCGTCGGGGAGGGTCGTGCGCCGGAGCCGACGGCACTCCTCCAGGAGCCGCGGCCCGGCCGCGGCGTGGATCGCGCCGTCCACCCCGCCGCCGCCCAGCAGGGACGAGTTCGCGGCGTTGACGATCGCGTCGACGTCGAGCGTCGTGATGTCGGCGAGGCGTGCGTCGAGGTCCATCGCTCCATCGTGCCCGGGGACGGGGTCGCTCGCCGTCGACCACGGGGTCCGTGGCGGCCTGGCCGCCTTTCTCGACGGCGACCTCGTGCTCGGCGATCCCGGTCAGTCGCGCGAGACCACGACGCTCGAGCTGTGCCCGCCGAACCCGAACGCGTCGACGAGCGCGTGCCGGGCCGACGTCGTGGCCGCCTCCCGCACGACGTCGAGGTCGATCGCGGGGTCGAGCGTGTCGACGTTGAGCGTGGGCGGCACGCGGCCGTCGCGCAGGGCGAGGAGCGCGACGAGGACGCCCAGCGCGCCCGACGCGCCGAGGAGGTGGCCCGTCGCGCCCTTCGTGCTGGTGACGGGCGGCGGCATCCCGAGGGCGGCGCGCAGTGCGTCCGCCTCGTTGACGTCCCCGACGGGGGTCGCCGTCGCGTGCGCGTGGACGAGCCCGACGTCCTCGGGGGAGAGGCCCGCCGAGCGCAGCGCCATCGTGATCGTGCGGGCCTGGTTCTCGGGGTCGCCGCCGACGATGTCGTACGCGTCCGACGTCAGGGCCGCACCCGAGACGACGCCGTGCACGACCGCCCCGCGGGCCCGGGCGTGGTCCTCGCGCTCGAGCACGAGGAGCGTCGAGCCCTCGCCCATGACGAACCCGTCCCGGTCCACGTCGAAGGGCCGGGACGCGCGCTCCGGCTCGTCGTTGCGGGTCGACATCGCGCGGGCCGCGGCGAAGGCCGCGAGCGAGAACGGCTGGACGCCCGCCTCGACGCCCCCGCACACGACGACGTCCGCCGAGCCGGCCAGGATCATCTCGCGGCCCATCGTGATCGCCTCAGAGCCCGCCGCGCACGCGCTGATCGGGGCGCGCGCGCCGGCCTTGGCGCCGAGGTCGATCGACAGCCACGCGGCCGGGCCGTTGGCCATGAGCATCGTCACGGTGTGCGGGGAGACGCGCCGGTGGCCCTGCTCGTGCAGGACGCGCGACTGGTCGAGCGTCGTCGCGATCCCGCCGTTCGCGGAGCCGACGACGACGGCGAGACGCGTCGGGTCGACGTCGGGCGACCCGGCGGACGCCCACGCCTCCCGGCCCGCGACGAGCGTGAGCTGCTCCGCCCGGTCGGTGCGACGCCGCTCCCGGACGGAGAGCGCCTCGGCGAAGGCGTCGTCGACGCGCGCGGCGATGCGCACGGGCAGCTCGGCCGCCCAGTCGTCGTCGATCGCCCGCACGCCCGGCTCCCCGCGCAGCAGCGCCTCCCACGTGTCGGGGGCGGTGCGCCCGACCGGGGTCACCGCCCCGTACCCGCTGACGACGACTCGTGTCATGGTGTGCCCCTTGCAGCCGAGCCGCCGAGAACGGCGACGGGTGTGGTCGATGGGTCTTATTCCAAGTCATCGCGGCGGCCTTTGTCGCCCTCGCAGGTGTGACGGTGCGCACGCCCACATCCCGGCAGCAGCGGCGGACGACTCCCGCGGGCGCCCGCCGGCCGCGTACGGTCGGCACAGCGGCCGCCGTCGGGGAGGCCGTGGGACGAGGGCGGGGGAGCGACGGTGCGACGTGCGGGGACGCGAGGGCCTGCTGCCCGACGGCGCGCGCACCGCGCCGTGGTGGCGGTCGCCGTGGGCGTCGTCGTGCTCGGGACCGGGTCGTGCACCGCGCCCGCGCCCCCGGCGCCCGCGACCTCTGCCCGGGCGGAGACGCCCGCCCTGCCGCCCACCCACGGCGTGCTCGACTACCAGCTCGGCGCCGCGTACGACGAGGTCGACGCGGGGGACGGGCCCGTGCGGCCGGACGTCGTCGTGCGGGACGCGACCGCCGCACCGCTGCCGGGCGCGTACTCGGTCTGCTACGTCAACGGCTTCCAGACCCAGCCCGGAGAGGCCGACCGGTGGCTCGAGGGCCACGAGGACCTGCTCCTGCACGACGCCGACGGGACGCTCGTCGTCGACCCCGACTGGCCGGACGAGCACGTCCTCGACCCCTCCACGCCCGAGCAGCGCGACGGCATCCTCGCGATCCTCGGGCCCGTCGTCACGGGCTGCGCCGACGAGGGCTTCGACGCCGTCGAGCTCGACAACCTCGACACCTGGACGCGGTTCGACGCCATCGACGAGGACGGCGCCCACGCCCTCGCCCGCGCGTACGTCGACCTCGCGCACGACGCCGGGCTCGCCGTCGCGCAGAAGAACGCGGCGGAGATCGCGACCGTCGCGCACGACGACCTCGGCTTCGACCTCGCCGTCACCGAGGAGTGCGCGGTCTTCGACGAGTGCGCCGCGTACACCGACGTCTACGGCGACCACGTGCTCGAGGTCGAGTACCCCGACGCGCTCGCCGACGCCGGCCTGACCTTCGACGACGTCTGCGCCCGCGACGACCGCGCCCCGCTCACCGTCCTGCGCGACCGCGACCTCGTCGGCCCGGACGAGCCGGGCTACGCCTACGACGTCTGCTGACGGCGCGGCACGAGCGCCCGTTCTTCACGAGCGTGACCGTGGGTTCCCGCGCCGCGCGTCACCAGCCGTCGGGCGTGAGGAGCTTGCGGATGCGCTTCTCGCTCACCGGGCCGTCGGTGCCGAGCTGCTGCGCGAACAGCGACACGCGTAGCTCCTCGATCAGCCACCGCACCTCGGCCAGGTCGGCGGCGCGGACCGGGTCGGCCGGGCCCTGGGCGTACGCGGCACGGGCGCGCTGGTAGGCGTCCTCGACGTCGTGCACGCGCCACGCGAGCTCGGCGTCGCGGTTCGGGTTCGACTGCGCCTTCTCCAACCGGTACGACGCCGCCCGCAGGTAGCGCGTCAGGTGCGGCAGGCGTCGGGGCGGGGTCTGCGAGACGAAGCCGTCGTGGATCAGACCCGCGGCCTGGTCGCGCAGGTCGGTGAGCGTGTTGAGCAGCGCGAGGCTGTTCGACGCGCGGATCTCCGCGTCGAGGGTGCGCGACGCGGTGAGCGCGGCGACCACGTGCCCGACCACCTGGTGCACGTGCTCCTCCAGGTGCGCGCGGACGAACGTGCGCGCGGCCGCGTAGGCCTCGGCGTCGCGGACCGTCGCCGCGTCCGGCTGCCCGCTGCCCCCGCTCGTCAGCGCGATCACCGCGGCGAGCTGCAGGTCCGCGACGAGCGCGTCCGTGTTCCGGTACGGGCTAGCCGCCAACGTGAGCGACTGCGTGCCGTTCCACCGGCTCGTGATGCGCCCGGTCTGCAGCGCCGTCTCCGTCAGCAGCAGACGCCGCACGCCCCGCGCGTGCTCCCGCGCCTGCGCGGTCGCGTCGGCCAGCACGCGCAGCGCGACGACCGGCTTGCCCTTCGCGTCCTGCTCCTCGACGACCGCCGGGTACCCCCGCACCACGACCCCACCCCCGAGGTCGGTCGACACCGTCGCTGGCAGCCGCCCGTCGGTGAGGTCGTCGGGCCAGGTGGTCAGGTCGGTGCGCTCGCTCACCAGGCTCGTGGTCGAGCCCGCGGGCGGTGCGCCGTCGGTGCTCGGACCGACCGCGCCGTCACCTGGTGCGGTCGGCCGTCGGTGTCCGTGCGCGGCCTCGACGCCCGTCGCGCCCGACGACGCGCCGCCCGCTCGTCCTGCACCTCGCCCGGGTGAGCCGGACGCAGAGGCGGGGGAGGGGGCGTCGGATGCGAAGGGCGTGGCGGGCCTGGCGGGAGCGCCGTGAGGAACGAGCGGCGCGGACGGTAGCCCGAGCACCGACGCCCCCTCCGCCGCCGGACCCGACCCCGCGAGCTCCGATCCGGACCCCGCGGCAGCCTCGCGCAGCGCCGCCCCCACCGCGCCCTTCACCGCTGCCCGCACCGCCGCCTGGTTCTGGGCGGCGAGACGGCGCTGGAGCGCGAGGAGGTCCTTCGACTCGTCGAGCACGACGGAGCCGCCGCGCCCGCGGGTGTCCTCGACGCGGAACGTCATGCGCAGGTGCGCGGGCAGCCGCGCCTCCTGCTCGGGGCCCCACGCGTCGTCGGGGATGACGACGTCGCGCAGCGCCCGGACGGCGCGCGTGAACGCGACGTGGAACGGCTCGGCCATGTCGCCCGCGCGAGCCATGTCCTCCCAGGCGGGCGTGTGCTCGCGGAGCCAGGCGACGACGTCGCGCGCGACGTCCGGTGCCGGCACGAGCTGGACGCGGACCGGCTTGGGCAGCGAGCGGATCGTCGCCGTGGCGAGCTCGTCGAGCAGGCCCGGCACCATCCAGTCGAACCCGTCGGGGACGACGCGGTTGAGCACGGAGATCGGGACGTGCACGGTCACGCCGTCGGCCTCGGTCCCGGGCTGGAACTGGTACGTGAGCGGGAGCGTCAGCTCGCCCTGCGGCCAGGTCTCCGGGAACTGCGACGTGTCGACCTGCTCGGCGTCGGGCACGAGCTGTTCGAGCGTGAAGGTGAGGAGGTCGGGGTCGCGGCGCTGCGCCGTCTTCCACCAGCGGTCGAAGTGCGCGGCGGACACGACGTCGTCGGGCACGCGCTCGTCGTAGAAGTCGAACAGCACGTCGTCGTCGACGACGAGCCCGCGCTGGCGCGAGCGCGCCTCGAGCTCCTCCGCCTCGGCGAGGAGCTTGCGGTTGTCGTGGAAGAACCGGTGGTGCGTCGTCCACTCGCCCTGCACGAGCGCGTGCCGCACGAACATCTCGCGCGCGGCCTCGGGGTCGACCTTCGCGTAGAGGACCTTGCGGTCCGCGACGATCGGCACGCCGTACAGCAGCACCTTCTCGGTCGCGATCGCCGCGCCGCGCTTGGTCGACCAGTGCGGCTCGGAGTACGTGCGCCGCGCGAGGTCGCCCGCGAGGTCCTCGGCCCACTCGGGCTGGATCCGGGCGACGTCGCGCGCCCACAGCCGCGACGTCTCGACGAGCTCGCCCGCCATGATCCACGCCGGCGGCTTCTTGCTCAGCGGCGAGCCGGGGAAGATCGCGAACCGCGCGCCGCGCGCGCCGGTGTACTCGTTGCGGGCCTGCTTCTGCGCGCGCCGCAACGCCTTGGCGCGGGCCTCGCCCTTGAGGTGCGCGACCGACGACGCCTTCACCTCGCCCGTGTCCTGCATCCCGATCTGCGACAGCAGGCCGGACAGGAGCGCCTTGTGGATCGTGTCGCCGTCCCAGGCGCGCTTGTAGGCCTGGGTGTCGGGGGTCGCGTCGGGGGCGGTGGTCGGGTCCGCGGCGGCTGCCCCCGAGGTGCTCGGGCTACCATCCGCGCCGCTCGTTCCTCGCGTCGCTCCCGCCAGGCCCGCCACGCCCTTCGCATCCTCGGGCGCAGCCGCCGCTCGTCCTGGAGCTCGCCGCGCGTCGTCACCGGCCGCGCCGCGTGCGCGCGGCTTGTACGACATGTCGATGCCCAGGGGCTTGGACATCTCGCGGAGCTGGGCGACGACGTCCTGCCACTCGCGGATGCGCAGGAAGTTGAGGTACTCGGCCTTGCACAGGCGGCGGAAGGCCGACGACGAGAGCTCGTGCTGCTGCTCGCGGACGTACTCCCAGACGTTCAGGTAGGTGAGGAAGTCGGAGTGCGGGTCGGTGAAGCGCGCGTGCGCCTGGTCGGCCTGCGCGCGGACCTCGGCGGGGCGCTCGCGCGGGTCCTGGATCGACATGACGGCGGCGATGATCGCGACCTCGCGCGCGACGCCGAGCCTCGAGCCCTCCCAGATCATGCGGGCGAGGCGCGGGTCCATGGGGAGCTGGGCGAGGACGCGGCCGACCTCGGTGAGGCGCGTGACGCCGTCGGACGTGGCGAGGGCGCCGAGCTCGGTGAGGAGCTGGACGCCGTCGCGCACGGCGCGCGTGTCCGGGGGCTCGACGAACGGGAAGCGCGCGACCTCGTCGGGGGTCTCGACGACGCCGACGGAGATCATCTGGAGCAGCACCGACGCGAGGGAGGTGCGCAGGATTTCCGGCTCGGTGAACTCGGGCCGGGAGAGGAAGTCGTCCTCGGAGTAGAGGCGCACCGCGATGCCGTCGGCGACGCGCCCGGAGCGGCCGGAGCGCTGGTTCGCGCTCGCCTGCGAGACGGGCTCGATGGGCAGGCGCTGGACCTTGGTCGCCTTGGAGTAGCGCGAGATGCGGGCCGTGCCGGGGTCGACGACGTAGTGGATCCCCGGCACGGTGAGCGACGTCTCGGCGACGTTCGTCGCGAGCACGATGCGCCGCGAGGAGTGCGCCTGGAACACGCGGTGCTGCTCGGCTGACGACAGCCGCGCGTACAGCGGCAGGATCTCGACGCGCTGCGGGTGCTTCGGGTCGGTGACGCGGTCCTTGAGGTGGCCGGTGAGCGCGTCGGCGGCGTCGTGGATCTCGCGCTCGCCGGAGAGGAACACGAGGATGTCGCCGTGCCCCTCGCGCATGAGCTCGTCGCACGCGTCGACGATGCCGGTCACGAGGTCCTTCTCCTCGGCGCTCGCGCGGCCCTTCGCCTTCGTGGCGCTGCCGGTGGAGGCGCCGGGGTCGACGTCCGGGGACAGCGGCCTGTACCGGATCTCGACCGGGTAGGTGCGGCCGGACACCTCGACGACGGGCGCGGCGTCGGGCAGCGCGTCGACCACGTAGTCCGGCGCGCCGCCGAGCTGGGCGAGGTGCGCGGGGGAGAAGTGCTGCGCGAAGCGCTCGGAGTCGATCGTCGCCGACGTGATGATCAGCTTGAGGTCGGGGCGGCGCGGCAGGAGCCGCGCGAGGTAGCCGAGCAGGAAGTCGATGTTGAGGGACCGCTCGTGCGCCTCGTCGACGATGATCGTGTCGTACGCGAGGAGCTCCGGGTCGCGCTGGATCTGCGCGAGCAGGATGCCGTCCGTCATGACCTTGACGAGCGTGTCCTCGCTGGAGGTGTCGGTGAACCGCACCTGGTACCCGACGACGCCGCCCAGCTCCGTGCCGAGCTCCTCCGCGATGCGCTCGGCGACCGTGCGCGCGGCGATGCGGCGGGGCTGCGTGTGCCCGACCTGACCCGAGCGGCCTCGGCCGAGCTCGAGCGCGATCTTGGGGAGCTGCGTCGTCTTCCCGGAGCCCGTCTCGCCCGCCACGATGACGACCTGGTGGTCGCGGATCGCGGCGGCGATGTCCGCGCGTCGGGCGCTGACCGGGAGCTGCTCGGGGTACGTGATGGGCGGGACCGTCACGTTCTCGCGCGCCTGCGCGGCCCGGTCGAGCTGCGCCCGGCTCACCTGCCGCGGGCCCGACGTCGTCCGCGCGCCCCGCCCGCGACGCGTCGGCTCCGTGGTCGTCGAGGTGCCCGACGCCGTCCGCTCGCCCCGACCGCGCCCGCGGCGGTTCCCTCGGCGTCGGCGGCCCTCGCGCGGGGTGCCCTCGGCGGCGCCGTCCCGCTGGGGAGGGCGCGCGTCAGGCTGGTTCGCTGCGGGCTCGGTACTCACGACGGTCCATTCTCTCAACCCGTCGCAACTTCATTGCTCCGGGGTGCTGACCGAACGGTGCCCACTGGCGCCGAGCACGGGATCAGCGACCGTTCTCGTCGAGAACAGGTCTCCAACCCCGTGTTCGATGCCGGTCGGGGGGAGGGGGGAGGGGAGCGGGGGTGGGGTGGGTCACGGCGGGGTCGCGCGGGCGTAGCGGGTGGCCAGGGTGCGCACGTGGTCGACGAGGGCCTGCGGTTCCGCCACGTGGAAGTCGAGGCCCAGCATCCCGACCCACACCGCGACGACCTCCACGCTGTCGCCGCCGGTGACGAGGACGCAGCGGTCGTCGGCGAGCGGCTCGACCGTGCCGACCGTCGGGTTGATGCGCCGCAGCACCTCGTCGGCGGGCGCGTCGACGACGATCCGGGCGTGCACGGCCCAGCCGGCGCGCGCGACCTCGCGCACGACGAAGTCGGTCAGGTCGCCGGGGAAGTCCACCGGCGCGAACCGCCGCCCACCCGGCACGCGCAGCACGAGCCAGTCGACGCGGTAGGGGGCCCACGCGCCCGTCGCCGGGTCGCGGGCCACGAGGAACCAGCGGCGCTGCCACGCGACGAGGCGGTAGGGCTCGAGCTCGAGCGGCTCGTCGCGGTAGAAGCAGCGCAGGCCCTGGTGGTCGCGCACGGCGTCGGCCAGGGCGGTGAGCGTGTCCGGGTCGACGACCGGGTCCTCGACGTTCGAGTCCGTGTTCGCGGGGCCGGCGGCGCTCGCGGACCGGAGCGCGGCGAGACGACGGCGCAGGCGGTCCGGCATGACCTGCTCCAGCTTGGCGAGCGCGGACGCCCCGGACTCCTCGAAGCCCGCCGTGCCGGTCGCGGCCCGCAGCCCGACGGCGACCGCGACGGCCTCGGCGTCGTCGAGCAGGAGCGGGGGCAGCCGCGCCCCGGCGCCGAGCCGGTACCGGCCGCCCGGGCCGCGCACCGCGTCGACGGGGTAGCCGAGCTCGCGCAGGCGGGCGACGTCGTTGCGGACCGTGCGGTCGCTGACGTCGAGGCGCTCGGCGAGCTCGGCGCCCGACCAGTCGGGGCGCGACTGGAGCAGGCCGAGCAGCGCGAGCATGCGGGCCGAGGTGGAGGCCACGGGTCCCTCCTGGGGTCGACGGACGACGCGGGAGAACTTCTCGGAGCACCGCCAGAATAACGGAATGAACCGTTCCTGAACCTTTCCTAGAGTCGGGAGCAGAGCAGGGCACGAGGCCCCGCCCGACCGAGGAGACCACCATGACCGCGTCACACCTCTCCCCGTCCCTCGAGCACCGCCCGTTCTCCGTCGCCGTCCCGCAGGCCGACCTCGACGACCTCCGGTCGCGCCTCGGGCGGACCCGGTTCGCGCCCGCCGCCCCCGGGGACTCCTGGGACTACGGGACGCCCGAGTCCTACCTGCGCGACATGGTCGGGCGCTGGACGAACTTCGACTGGAGGGCCGTCGAGGACCGGGTCAACGCGTACCCGGGCTTCCGCACCGAGATCGACGGCCAGCCGATCCACTACCTCCACGTGCGCTCCCGGCACGACGACGCGACGCCGCTGCTGCTCGCGCACACCTACCCGGGCTCGTTCCTCGACTTCCTCGACATGATCGACCCGCTCGTCGACCCCGTCGCCCACGGCGGCCGGCCCGAGGACGCGTTCCACCTCGTCATCCCCTCCATGCCGGGCTTCGGATTCTCGACGCCCGTCGTCGGGGACACGGACTGGACGATGGCGCGCGTCGCCCGCACCTACGACGTCCTCATGCGCGACCTCGGGTACGACTCCTACGGGATCCACGGCAGCGACGGCGGCGCGATGGTCGGCCGCGAGCTCGCGGTCCTCGACCCCGAGGGCTTCCTCGGCGCCCACGTGCTCCAGCTCTTCTCCTTCCCGTCGGGCGCTCCCGGCGAGATGGACGGCTTCGGCGAGAAGGAGTTCGCCGCGCTCGGGCACCTCCAGTGGTTCCAGTCGGTGGGTGCCTACAACACGATGAACGCGTCGCGGCCGCAGACGATGGCCGCGGGCCTCGCCGACTCGCCCGTCGCCGTCCTCGCCTACCACGAGCTGTTCGAGAGCTTCGGCAACGGGACGAGCCTCGTGAGCGCCGACCAGGTGCTCGCCCAGGCGACGCTCTACTGGCTGACCAACTCCTACGCGACCGCCGCGCGCTACCACTACGCGGAGCAGCGCTCGGGCGCCGAGCCGGTCGTGAGCCGGGGTCGGATCGGCGTGGCGGTCTTCGCCGACGACTTCCAGACGATCCGCGCGTTCGCCGAGCGCGACAACGCCCGGATCGAGCACTGGTCCGAGCACCCGCGCGGCGGTCACTACGCGGCGCTCGAGGTCCCGCTCGACGTCGTCGCCGACCTCCGGATCTTCTTCGCCTGAGGCCCGCGGCCTTCGAGAACGGGGTACCGCGCGCTCGACCACGACGTCGCCGTCGTCATCCGGCCGATGACGACGGCGACGTCGTGCTCGGCGCAGAATGGGGCGGTGTTCTCCCGACCCGTGACCCGCCTCGACCTCGTCCCGCGCCGCGTCCGCGTGCACGCCGTCCGGGAGACGTCCGGCGCGCTGCGCCGCCTCACCTTCCGCGACGCCGCCCCGGGCGACGCCTCGCTCGCGACGCTGCGCGCGCCCGGCCCCGACGACCACGTCAAGGTGTTCCTCCCGGACCCGGCCACCGGCGTCCTGCACGCCCCGACGCTCACCGACGACGGCGCCCTCCAGCGCCCGGCAGGCGTCGTGTCGATCTCGCGCGAGCTGACCGTCCGGGCGACGCGGACCGTCGACGGGGTTCCGGAGGTCGACGTCGACTGGGTGCTCCACGGCGGCACCGGCCCGGGTGCGCCGCCCACCGGCCAGGGTGGCCCGGCGTCGGCGTGGGCCGCACGGGCGGCGGTGGGCGACGAGGTCGTGCTCGCCGGCCCGACGACGAGCCGCGCCGCGCCGGACGGCGTCGGGCGGCTCCTGCTCGCCGGGGACGAGACGGGCCTGTCTGCGCTCGCGCGCTGGGTGGAGGCGGTCGGGGCCGACGTGCCCGTGACCGCGATCGTGGAGATCGGCGACGACGTCGACGAGGCGTTCGTCGAGGACGAGCTCGGGCGCGCGACGACCGAGCTCCTCTACCGCACCGACGGGCCCGGGCAGCTCGCCGAGGCCGTCCGCGCGCTCGGTCCGCTCGACGCCGACGAGTACGTGTTCGCCGCGGGCGAGGCGACCGACCTCGTCGCGGTGCGCCACGCGCTGCGCGGCTCCGGGGCACGGCCCGACCAGCTCGCCGTCCACGGCTACTGGCGCCGCGGCGTCGTCAACCTCGACCCCGAGGCTCCTTTGGACCCGACCGACCCCGACTGACCCCGCGCCCGGGTCACCTGCCGTGCAGGACGTCGACGGCGAGCCCGCGTCCGGCGACGGCGAGCCGCGAGTCGTTCGTCCACAGGGCGGAGCACCCGTGGACCTGCGCGGCGGCGAGGTGCAGCGCGTCGGGCGTCCGGAGCGACGAGGAGGCGCGCAGGCGTGCCGCCCGCTCGAAGGCCGCCGTGTCGAGGGGAAGCCCGACGAACAGGTCGAGCGCGCCCCGGTACCGGTCCTCGAGCTCCGGGTCTCCGGACCGCAACGGTCCCACGAGGCACTCCAGCCGGACGAGCGGGCTGATCGCGAACTCCTCGTGCCCGTGCCGGGCCAGCAGCTCGCGCACGTGCGGGCCGCGCTCGGCGTCCTCGACCAGGTAGATGACGAGGCACGTGTCGAGGTAGATCACTCCCAGCCCTCGCGCGCGGCCTCGATGTCGGCGTCGATCTGGCTCGCCGAGCGGGCGGTCCGTCGCGACGGCGGGTGGTCGTCGAGCCACTCGACGATCGCCGCCCCGGTCCCGTGCGCGAGGTCGGCCCGG
Source organism: Cellulosimicrobium sp. MI9406 (assembly GCF_040595865.1). Lineage (NCBI taxonomy): Bacteria > Bacillati > Actinomycetota > Actinomycetes > Micrococcales > Promicromonosporaceae > Cellulosimicrobium > Cellulosimicrobium sp. MI9406. Next base: position 346,552 of record NZ_JALIZI010000001.1, on the reverse strand, counting down.
ACCGGCACGAGCCGCACGAGCGGGACGCCACGCCGCGCGATGACCACGTCCTCGCCGGCTGCGGCTCGATTGACGAGCTGAGAGAGGTTGTTCTTGGCCTCCAGCACGTTGACCTGCATCGCCGCTCCTCGGGTCGGGTATCCTGGCCAGGATACCTGGCCAGGGTGCTCTGCGGAAGGCTCGCGAGGGCCGTGAGGTCCCCTCCCGCGGGCGTCTGCGGGCGGCGTAACGGGCTGCAAGCGGACCGACGGCGCGCCACAGTGGGCCCATGACCCGACTCCTCGTGCTCGGCGGTTCCGACTTCGTGGGGCGCGCCGTCGTCGACGACGCCCTCGCCCGCGGCTGGGACGTCACCGTCCTCAACCGGGGCACCACGCCCGTGCCCGACGGCGTCCGGCAGCTCGTGGGCGACCGCACCCGGCCCGACGGCCTGGGCGCGCTGCGCGCGGAGGACGTCCCGCAGAAGTGGGACGTCGTCGTCGACACGTGGTCCTGGGCGCCCGCGGCGGCGCGCGACGCCGCCCGGCTCCTCGCCGGCCGGGTGCCGGGCGACGACCGGTACGTCTACGTGTCGTCGCGCTCGGTGTACCCGTTCCCGCGGCCGCGCGGGGCCGACGAGACGTCGGAGCTCGTCGACGGCGACCCGGACGACACGACCTCCGACGACTACGCCCGCGCCAAGCGCGGCGCGGAGATCGCCGTGACCGACGCGCTCGGCGACCGGGCGATCCTGCTGCGCGCGGGCCTCGTCCTCGGGCCGCGGGAGAACGTCGGCCGCCTGCCGTGGTGGCTGCGGCGCGTCGCGCGCGGCGGCCCGGTGCTCGCCCCCGGGCCCGCGGACCTGTCGCTGCAGTACGTCGACGCGCGCGACCTCGCGGCGTTCGCGCTCGACGTGGCGCTCGCGGGCGCGTCCGGGCCGGTCGACGTCGTCAGCGCTCCCGGGCACACGACCATGGGCGAGCTGCTCGCCGCGTGCGTCGAGGCGACCGCCGACGACGCGGCAGCGGCGGGCGACCCGCCCGCCGAGCTCGTGTGGGTCGAGCCGGAGGCCGTCCTCGCGGCCGGGATCGAGCCGTGGACCCAGCTCCCGGTCTGGCTGCCGCCGGGCGAGCTGCACGACGCGCTCCACGGCTCCGACACGTCGCGCGCGGCGGCGCTCGGCCTGCGCACGCGCGACGTGCGCGAGACGGTGCGCGACACGTGGGCATGGCTCTGCGCCCTCGACGCCACGGGAGAGACGACGCCGCAGCGCGCGGACCGCCCCGCCGTCGGGCTCCCGCCGGACCTCGAGGCCGCCGCGCTGCGCGCCGCCGGCCGCGGCTGACCCGCCGACGCGGCTCGTCGGCGAGGGGGTTGGCCGCGCAGCGATCAGTGGGGGGTCAGTGCTCCGCGAGGAGCTCGCGGACGCGGGGGATCACCTGGGTGCCGTACAGCTCGATGCTGCGCAGCATCGTCGAGTGGGGGAGCGTGCCGGTCGAGTACTTGAGGTCGAACCGGCCCGCGCCCAGGAGGCGGACGGTGCGGGCGATCTTGCGGGCCACGGTCTCGGGCGAGCCGACGTAGAGCGAGCCGTCGCGCACGTCGTGGGCGAACCGCCCGCGGTGGTACGCGGGCCAGCCGCGCTCGCGCCCGATCCGGTTGTTCATCGCCGCGAAGTGCTCGTAGACCTCTTCCTGCGCCTGCTCGTCGGTCTCGGCGACGTGGCCGGGCGAGTGCACGCCGATCGGCAGCACCGGGGTGCCGAGCTCCTCGACCGCGCGGTGGTAGAGGTCCACGTAGGGGCGGAACCGCTCGGGCTCGCCGCCGATGATCGCGAGCATGAGGCCCAGCCCGTGCCGCGCGGTCCGCACGACCGACTCGGGCGAGCCGCCGACCCCGACCCACGTGCGCAGGCGCCCGCTCTCGGTCTTGGGCCAGACCTCCTGGTCGGCGAGCCCGGCGCGCGTCGTGCCCGACCACGTGACCGGGCCCTCGTCGAGCAGGTGGACGAACAGGTCGAGCTTCTCCTCGAACAGCACCTCGTAGTCGGCGAGGTCGTAGCCGAACAGCGGGAACGACTCGATGAACGACCCGCGCCCCAGGATGACCTCCGCACGCCCGCCGGACAGCGCGTCCAGCGTGGAGAACCGCTCGAAGACGCGCACCGGGTCGTCGGAGCTGAGCACGGTCACCGCGGAGCCGAGGCGGATGCGCGACGTCCGCGTCGCGATCCCGGCGAGCACCACCTCGGGCGCGCTGATGGCGAAGTCCGCGCGGTGGTGCTCCCCGACGCCGAAGAAGTCGACGCCGACCTGGTCCGCGAGCTCCGCCTCCTCGACGACGTCGCGGATCGTGCGCGCCCCGCTGAGCAGCACGCCGTCCGGCCCGGCGGTCACGTCGCCGAAGGTGTCGAGCCCGAGCTCGACCGTCGCGGGGTCCGGTTCGGCCGTCGCGCTCTCGGTGGGGATCGGGGAGGTCGTCTCGTCGGTCATGATCTGCTCCTGCGGTCGGGCGACCGTCGGGGGGACCGGTGCTCTCACCGGTGGCGCGGTCGTGCGCGTCTCAACCGTGCCCGGTCCGCGGATCTTCCGCGACCCGTCCGCGGGCGGCCGGCAGGGACGACGACGGCCGCCGCCCCGGGTGGGACGGCGGCCGTCGGTGCCGCGCCGGCGGGCCGGCGGGGACGTCAGTACGTCGCGACGTCGCCGTTCGCGACGAGCGCTGCGATGGCGACGATGTAGATGACGAAGCCGATGGCGCCGAGCACGGTGAAGATGATGCTGAGGATGAGACCCCACTTGGCGAGCTGGTTGTCGAAGCCCGCCTCCTTGCTCTTCTTGCGCGCGATCGCGCTGACGACGATGCCCGCGACCGCGAAGACGAACGCGAGGACGAAGCCGACGATGCCGAGGGTCTTGCCCGGGTCCTCGATCGGGGCCGAGTAGCCGGCGGGGGCCTGCGGGGCGGCGGGGTACTGCTGGGCCATGGTTCTTCTGCTTTCTGGTGGGGCCGACGTGGTCGAGTCCGGACGGGGCGCGGACGGGGTGCCGTCCGCGCGACTGCGGGGCTCATTGTGGGGCATGACGCCTGTGCGTGAACAGGGGGAGTTCTCCCCGGGTGCCGTGAACACGGGACATACCGGACAGGCCGGGCGGATCAACCCGCCGTCGGGTCGCTCGGGGCGTAGAGACGCAGCGCTCCGCGCCGCATGGTGAGACGGACGGTGACCGGCCCGGTGGGGGCGACGTCGTCGAGCGAGAGCGTCTCGCCGTCGTGCGCGAGCACCACGGGCGGCGACCCGGGGTGCCCGTGCTCGGCGTCGGGGGAGCGGTCCGTCGTGACGGCCTCGCCGTCGGGCCCGACGACCGCGCCGCGCGCGGGGAAGCGGAGCTCCAGGGCCGGGACGGACGTCGCGTCGACCACGAGGTGACCCCGCACCCCGGGCACGCGCCGCGCGACGCGGGTCCCCGCGTCGCCCGCCGCGACCTCGAGGAACGTGCGCAGCCGGCTCGCGCGCCGCTCGGCCCGGGCCGTGCGGACGTCGAGCACGCCGTCGTCGAGGCGGTGCCGCTCGACCGGCGCGAGGCTCTGCGGGTAGTAGCGGTTGACGCCCGCGAACAGCGACCAGTACTCGCCCTCGTGCCCGTCCACCTCCATGCGCACCCGGTGCGCGCGCCGCAGCACCCGCGCCGCCGCGAGGACGGCCGCCGGCCACTTGCCGAGCCGGTGCTCGTGCTTCTCGCGCTCGGTGACGAGCTCCGGGTAGACGCCGGCCGAGAAGGTGTTGAGCACGGTGCGGGGCGGTCCGTCGACCCCGTCGACCTCGAGGTCCGCGACGTCGATCGTCACGCCCGAGCCCGTCCGCACCGCCTCGATCGTCGCGCGCATCGACGTGAGGTCGGCCGCGCGCGCGAAGTGGTTGAGGGTGCCGCCGGGGAGCACGGCGAGCGGGAGGTCGTGCGCGCGCGCCGCCGCGGCCGCGGTCGACACCGTGCCGTCGCCACCGCTGATGCCGAGCGCGCGGGCGCCCCGCGCGACGGCGTCGTCGTACAGACGGCGCAGGTCGTCGCCCTCGGCGAGCACGTGGACGTCGGCGCGGGGGAGCCCGTCGCGGACCGCCGCGAGCGGGTCCTCCTTGAGCAGCCGGCCCGAGCCCGCCGCCGGGTTGACGACGACGAAGAGGCCCGCGCCGTCGTCGAGCGCGGGGACGTCCGCGGGCGGCCCCGCCGGGACGTCGGGGCGCTGCTCGGCCCGGCCGGGGACGAGCACCCGACTCGCGAGCGCGACCCCGACGCCCAGCGCCGCCCCCGCGGCGACGTCCGAGAACCAGTGCGAGCCCGTGTGCAGACGCGAGTACAGGACGGCCCCGGCGAGCGGCGTGAGCGCCAGCCCGACCGTCGGCCACTCGATCGCGACGCCCGTGACGAACGCGGCGGCCGACGCCGAGTGGCCCGACGGGAACGAGGGCGACGTCGGGGGGTCCGCCACGCGCCGCCACAGCGGGAGGCCGTCGAGCGACGGGCGCACGCCCCCGAACACGGTCTTGCCGACGACGTTCGCGAGGACGCTCGACACGAGCAGCGAGCCGTAGCCGCGCAGGGCGGCGTCGCGCCCGCGCCGCCCGGTGGCGGCGATCCCGACGGCGGCCCCGGCCCACAGCACGCTGTGGTCGGCCCACGTCGAGAGCCGGGAGAGCGCGGTGTCGGCCGCGGCCCCCAGCGCGCGGCGGTTCGTCCAGCGGTTCACCGCGCGGTCGAGGCGGGCGACGCCGGGGAGCGCCTCGTGCGGCTTGACGATCCCGGTGACACGAGGCATCTCGCCATCGTAGGAAGGGCGGTCGAGGACCGCGCGGCGACGGCGCTCCGGGCCCGCGTGAGCCAGGTGGTCGGCTCAGGCCCCCGCGCGGCTCGTCTCGCCGCGGAGCGTGTCGATGTGCGCCTGCAGGCGCTCCAGCGCGACGGCCACGCCCTCGCCCGCGTCGTGCGCGAGGTCCGTCACATAGCGGAGCTGGGCGGACGCCGCGTCGAGCGCGACCTGCGCGTCGGCGAGCGCGACGGCGGCGCGACCGTCGGCCGCCTCGTCGTCGTCGGTCGCGCGCTCGAGCGCGGAGCGGGCCTCGTCCGTCGCCGCCTCGACCGACTCGACGGCGTCGAGCACGTCGTTGCGGAGCACGGGGTGCAGGGCGGGGAGCTGGGCGTGCACGCGGTCGAGGTCGTTCCCGATGGTCTCCGTCTGGACCTGCGCGTCGGCGATGAGCTGCTGGACCTCGGCGGCGCTCGCCGTCGAGCACATCGGCAGCATCATGGACAGCGCGAGCAGGCTCGCCGCGGCGAACCGGGCAGACGTGCGCGTGCGCTGCGGCGTCGTGGGCTCGCTCGTCCTCGCTGACATGGCGACAAGTCTCCCGGGCGAACCTGAGAAGCACCAGGGAATCGAGGGCGAATTCATGGAGATTTCGCACACAGCGCACGCAGGAGGCGTGGTCCGGCGGCCCGGACCGGGTTCCGGGCCGCCGGAGCGGACGGTCAGACGCGCGCGAGCCGACGGCGTCGGGCGGCCGCGACCCGCGTCCCGACGAGCCCGTGCCGCGGGCTGAACAGGTACGCGAGCGCGAACGCCACGCCCAGCGCGACGACGACCGTCCCGCCCGACGCCGTGTCGAGGTAGTAGCTGACGTAGATGCCCACGACCCCGCACACCGCCGCGACGAGCGGCGAGATCCACAGCATCCGCGAGAAGCGGTCGGTGAGGAGGTACGCCGTCGCGCCGGGCGTGATGAGCAGCGCGACCACGAGGACCACGCCGACGGCCTGGAGCGCGACGACGACCGTCAGCGCGAGCAGGCCGAGCAGCAGCGCGCCGAGCCGCCGGGGCGAGAGCCCGATCGCGTGCGCGTGCGTCGGGTCGAACGCGTAGAGCGTGAGGTCGCGGCGCTTGAGCACGACGACCGCGAGCGTCACCGCGCCGAGCGCCAGCACCTGGAGCAGGTCCGCGCGCGACACCCCGAGCAGGTTGCCGAACAGGATGTGGTTGAGGTCCGTCTGGCTCGGCGTCACGGAGATGAGGACGAGCCCGAGCGCGAAGAGCGTCGTGAACACGACCCCGATCGCGGCGTCCTCCTTGACGCGCGACGTGTCGCGCACCGCGCCGATGAGCAGCACCGCGAGCAGCCCGAAGACGAGCGCGCCGAGCGCGAACGGCGCCCCCACCACGTACGCGAGCACGACGCCGGGCAGCACGGCGTGCGAGACGGCGTCGCCCATGAGGGACCAGCCCACGAGCACGAGCCAGCACGACAGGACGCCGCACACGATCCCGGCGGTCACGGTGACGGCGAGCGCGGTGCGCAGGAACTCGAACGACAGGGGTTCCAGGAGCGTGGCGAGGAGGTCGGTCACGGGGCGACCTCCACGCCGAACGCGAGCGCGAGGTTCTCAGGCCGCAGGACCTCCGCTGGCGTCGAGTGCAGCAGCACGCGGCGGTGGAGGAGCACCGCCTCGTCGGCGAGCTCGGGCAGCGCGTGCAGGTCGTGGGTCGAGACGAGGACGGTCGCCCCGCCGGCCGCGAGCTCGCGCAGCAGCGTGGTGATCGTCGCCTCCGTGCGCTTGTCCACGCCGGCGAACGGCTCGTCGAGCAGGAGGATGGTCGCGCCCTGCGCGAGCCCCCGGGCGACGAACGCGCGCTTGCGCTGCCCGCCCGAGAGCGCGCCGATCTGCCGGTCGGCGAGGTCGGTGAGCTCGACGCGCGCGAGCGCGTGCTCGACCGCCTCCCGGTCCGCGGGCCGCCTGCGCCGCGTGAAGCCCTGGTAGCCGTAGCGGCCCGTCATGACGACGTCGCGCACGCTCAGCGGGAACGCCCAGTCGACGTCCTCGCTCTGCGGCACGTACCCCACCGCCTGGGCGCGCCGGGCGCGCGCGGGGGGTGCGCCGTCGACCAGGACGGTGCCGCGGTCCGGCCGGACCATGCCCATGACCGCCTTGAACAGCGTCGACTTGCCCGAGCCGTTCATGCCCACGAGCCCGCACACCGTCCCCGGCCCGTGCGAGGACCCCAGGGCGAGCGTCGCGCCGTCGAGCGCGAGGACGTCGCCGTAGTGGACGGTGAGGTCGCGCACGTCGATCGCGGGCGTGCCCGACGGCGCCCGCCCGCCCGCGCTCACGCGTCACCGCCCGCGGTGGTGCCTGTGAGGCCCGCGACGATGGTCTCGGTGTCGTGGCGCAGGAGGTCGAGGTAGGTCGGCACGGGGCCGTCGGGCGCCGACAGGGAGTCGACGTAGAGCGTCCCGCCGAAGGCCGCGCCGGACTCGCGCGCGACCTGCTGCATCGCGTCGTCGGAGACGGTGGACTCGCAGAACACGGCCGGGACGTCGTGCTGCTCGACGAACTCGATGGCGCCGACGACCGACTGCGGCGTCGCCTGCTGCTCGGCGTTGACCGCCCACAGGTACTTCTCCGCGAGCCCGGCGTCGCGCGCGAGGTACGGGAACGCGCCCTCGCACGTGACCAGCGCGCGGTGGCCCTCGGGCAGCGCGTCGAGCGCCGTCGTGAGCTCGTCGTGCACGGCGGCGAGCTCGGCGGAGTAGGCCGCGGCGTTCGCCGCGTAGTCGTCGGCGTGCGCCGGGTCGAGCTCCGCGAACGCGTCGGCCATGTTCTGCACGTAGACCTGCGCGTTCACCGGCGACATCCAGGCGTGCGGGTTCTCCTTGCCCTGGTACTCCTCGGCGGTGTCGTCGCCCAGCGCGATGGGTTCGACGCCCTCGCTCACGACGACGTGCGGCACGTCGAGCCCGTCGACGAACCGCCCGAACCACGCCTCGAGCCCCATGCCGTTGTCGAGGATGAGGTCGGCGTCCGCCGCCCTGCGGACGTCGCCGGGCGTCGGCTCGTAGCCGTGGATCTCCGCCCCGACCTTCGTGATCGACTCGACGCGCAGGTGGTCGCCCGCCACGTTCTCCGCCATGTCGGCGAGCACGGTGAACGTCGTGAGCACGACGGGCCGGCCGTCGTCGGGCGGGGTCGCCCCCGCGTCCGTGGCGCTCGAGCAGCCGCTCAGCGTCGCTGCGGCGAGAACCGCGACGGCTGCGGCAGCGCGGGATGCGGACTTCCGCGTCGAAAAGTTCGGCATACCGAAAAATCTAGTCGGCACGTCGGCCGCACGCAACGCCGCTTCCACTTCGGTCCGCCGAGGCAGAGCCCAGGTCCCGCGAGGTAGAGCCCAGGTCCCGCGAGGTAGAGCCCTGGTTCAGCGAGGGAAGAGACCAGGGCTCTACCTCGGCAGACCAGAGCTCTACCTCGGGGCGGTCGGGCCCGCCGGGCGGGTCGGAGGGGTGCGGGCGCCCAGGCGGCGGCTCACCTCGGCCGCGGCGCGCCCGACGGCGGCGGCGAGCTCCGCGCGGCGGACGGGCGGGGCGTCGTCGGCCCAGAAGGTGAGGGCGATGCCGGCGACGGGGAGCGCGGTGTGGTCGACGGCCGCGTGCGCGACGGACGCGAGGCCCGGGGTGACCTCGCCGTCCTCCTCGGCCCAGCCGCGCCGTCGGACGCCGCGCAGCACCTCGCGCAGGGCGCCGAGGGTCTGCGGCCCGACGCCGGTGCGGTCGGCGAACGCCGCGGCGCCGGGGAAGAGGGCGCGGACCTGGGCCGCGGGGAGGCCGGCGAGGACGGCGCGCCCGCTCGCGGTGAGGTGCGCGGGGAGGCGCACGTCGACGTCGGTCACGAGCGTGGGGCGGCGCGGCGCGCGCTGCTCGACGAGGTAGAGGACCTCGCGCCCGTTGAGGACGGCGAGGTGCGCGCTCTCGCCGGTCGACTCGACGAGGCGCGCGACGACGGGCCGCGCGAGCCGCGCGAGGGGCGCCTGCCGCGCGTACGCCGACCCGAGCGCGAGCGACGCCGTCCCGAGCCCGTAGCGGTGCTCCTCGGGGAGGTGGGTCACGAACCCCTCGTCGACGAGGACGGACAGCAGGTGGTAGACGGTCGAGCGGGGCAGCCCGAGGCCCTGCGCGACGGCGGCCGCGGGCGACGGGCCCGCCTGCGCGGCGAGGAACGTGAGCACGCGCACGGCCTGGCGCGCGGCGGGGACGTCGCTCGGCATGGAGGCCACGGTAGGCCCGTGGCACGATCGAGGCGTGACGACGACGCCCGACGACCAGCGCCTGCGCGACCTCGCGCGCCTGCGACGCGTGCGCGACCGGATCGACCGCGAGTACGCGCAGCCGCTCGACGTCACGGCGCTCGCGGCCGGCGTCCACGTGTCGGCCGGGCACCTCAGCCGCGAGTTCAAGGCGGCGTACGGGGAGTCGGTGTACGCGTATCTCATGACGCGGCGGATCGAGCGCGCGAAGGCGCTGCTGCGTCGCGGCGACCTGAGCGTCACGGACGTGTGCTTCGCGGTGGGGTGCTCGTCCCTGGGGACGTTCAGCACGCGCTTCACCGAGCTCGTCGGCGTGCCGCCGAGCGTGTACCGACGGCGCGCGGCCGAGTCCGACGCCGGGTCTCCAGCTCCCGCGGAGTCGCGAACGGCCGCGGCGGCGGCACCGGGCACCGCGCACGGTGCTGCACCGGGCACCGCGTCGGGCGCCGCGTCCGCCGCCGAGGCGGGCGCCGTCCCCGGCGCGGAGCGGCTGGACGGGCTGCCGGCGTGCGTCGCGCGGCGCGTCACGCGACCGGTCAGGAATCGAGAAGCGCAGGCCGGACGGCGGTCCTAGCGTCGTTCTCATGAACCTCACCATCAACTCCAGCTTCCTGCCCCAGACCGACCCCGACGCGTCGCTCGCGTTCTACCGCGACGTGCTCGGCTTCGAGGTCCGCAACGACGTCGGCTACGAGGGGATGCGGTGGATCACCGTGGGCCCCGCCGACCAGCCGGACACCGCGATCGTGCTGCACCCGCCGGCCGCGACCCCGGGCCTCAACGACGACGACAAGCGCGCCCTCCTGGAGATCGTGGCCAAGGGCGCGTACTTCGGCGTCAACCTCGCGACGCCCGACGTCGACGAGACGTTCGCCCGGATCGAGGCCGCGGGGGCGGAGGTCGTGCAGGAGCCGATCGACCAGCCCTACGGCGTGCGCGACTGCGCCTTCCGCGACCCGGCGGGCAACGAGATCCGCATCCAGCAGCGCTCCTGACCTCCGCACCGCCGCGGTCCCGCCTGACCGCCCGGTCCCGCGCCGCCGTCGTGCACGGCGCGATGAGTCCCGACCGCCCGGCCGGTCCTCACCCCGGGACGTCCACGCACCGCACCCATCCACGCGCCGACCGTCCGGCTCTCCGGCAGACTCTTCCCGGGCTGCCGGGAGCGGGCGGTCGGCGCCGTCGACCGGTCCTCCGACCGCGCGACGAGGCTCGACGACGAGGAGACACGCATGAGCACGGCCACGACGACCGGAACCCCGACCTCGGAGCGCCAGGACCCCGACGCGCACGACGTCATCCGGGTCCAGGGGGCGCGGGCGAACAACCTGCAGGACGTGAGCGTCGAGATCCCCAAGCGGCGCCTCACGGTGTTCACGGGCGTCTCCGGGTCGGGCAAGAGCTCGCTCGTGTTCGACACCGTCGCGGCCGAGTCGCAGCGCCTCATCAACGAGACCTACCCGGCGTTCCTCCAGGGCTTCATGCCCACGCTGGACCGCCCCGACGTCGACGTCCTCGAAGGGCTCACGACGGCGATCGTCGTGGACCAGGAGCGCCTGGGCGCCAACCCGCGCTCCACGGTCGGCACGGTGACCGACGCGAACGCGATCCTGCGGGTGCTGTTCAGCCGGTTCGGCGAGCCGCAGGTCGGCCCGCCCACGGCGTTCTCCTTCAACATCCCCGCGCGCAAGGCGAGCGGCATCATGACGTCGGCCACCGGCGAGAAGACGATCGTCCGCAACGCGATCTACCACGGCGGCATGTGCCCGCGGTGCGAGGGGCGCGGCGCGGTCTCGGACCTCGACCTCACGGAGATCTTCGACGACTCCAAGTCGCTGCGCGACGGCGCGATCAAGGTCCCGGGGTACACCGCCGACGGGTGGATGGTGCGCGGGTTCGCCGAGTCGGGGTTCTTCCCGGGCGACCGGCCCATCCGCGAGTTCACCGACCAGCAGATGCAGGACTTCCTCTACAAGGAGCCCACCAAGATCAAGGCGATGGGGATCAACGTCACCTACGAGGGCCTGATCCCCAAGATCCAGAAGTCGATGTTCTCCAAGGACGTCGACTCGCTCCAGCCGCACGTCCGCGCGTTCGTCGAGCGCGCGGCGACGTTCGCGCCGTGCCCCGACTGCGGTGGCACGCGCTTGTCCGAGTCGGCGCGCTCGTCGAAGATCCGCGGGGTCAACATCGCGGACCTGTGCGCGATGCAGATCACCGACCTCGCCGCGTGGATCCGCGACCTGGACGACCCGCACATGGCGCCCGTCGTCAACGCCCTCGGTGAGAACCTCGCGTCGTTCGTCGAGCTCGGGCTGGGCTACCTCAGCCTCGACCGGCCGTCGGGCACGCTCTCGGGCGGTGAGTCGCAGCGCATCAAGATGCTGCGCCACCTCGGGTCGTCGCTCACCGACGTCACCTACGTCTTCGACGAGCCGACCATCGGCCTGCACCCGCACGACATCGACCGCATGAACGGCCTCCTGCTCCAGCTGCGCGACAAGGGCAACACGGTCCTCGTCGTCGAGCACAAGCCGGAGACGATCGTGATCGCGGACCACGTCGTCGACCTCGGCCCGGGTGCGGGCACGGCCGGCGGCCGGGTGACGTTCGAGGGCACGGTCGAGGGGCTGCGCGCGAGCGACACCGTCACCGGGCGCCACCTCGACGACCGCGCGACGCTCAAGGAGGAGGTGCGCTCGCCGTCGGGCGCGCTGGAGATCCGCGGCGCGGACGCGCACAACCTGCAGGGCGTGGACGTCGACATCCCGCTCGGGGTGCTCGTCGTGCTGACCGGGGTGGCCGGGTCGGGCAAGAGCTCGCTCGTCGAGGGGTCGGTGTCGCGGCGCGAGGGCGTCGTGACGATCGACCAGAGCGCGGTGCGGGGGTCGCGCCGCAGCAACCCCGCCACCTACACGGGTCTGCTGGAGCCGATCCGCAAGGCCTTCGCCAAGGCGAACGGCGTCAAGCCCGCCCTGTTCAGCGCGAACTCCGAGGGTGCGTGCCCCGAGTGCAAGGGCGCGGGCGTCATCTACACCGAGCTCGGCTTCATGGAGACCGTCTCGACCCCGTGCGAGGACTGCGGCGGACGCCGGTTCCAGGCCGCGGTGCTCGACTACACGCTCGGCGGGCTGAACATCGCCGACGTGCTCGACCTCCCGGTCGCGAAGGCGCGCGCGTTCTTCTCGTCCGGCGAGGGCAAGGTGCCGGCCGCCGCGGCGATCCTCGAGCGCCTCGACGACGTCGGCCTCGGGTACGTGAGCCTCGGCCAGCCCCTCACGACGCTGTCCGGCGGCGAGCGCCAGCGCCTCAAGCTCGCGACCCACCTCGGCGACAAGGGCGGCGTGATCGTGCTCGACGAGCCGACGACCGGCCTCCACCTCGCCGACGTGCAGAACCTCCTCGGGCTCCTCGACCGGATCGTCGACGCGGGCAAGTCCGTCATCGTCATCGAGCACCACCAGGCGGTCATGGCGCACGCGGACTGGATCATCGACCTCGGCCCCGGCGCCGGGCACGACGGCGGTCGCGTCGTCTTCGAGGGCACCCCGGCCGACCTCGTGGCGGCGAGGTCCACCCTCACGGCCGAGCACCTAGCGACCTACGTGAACGCCTGACCCGCCGAGCACGAGGTTGCTGTCGTGAACGCGCCCATCACGACAGCAACCCCGTGCTCGACGAGCGGCCCGTCGAGTATGGCGGCCCGTTGCCGTAGGTTGTCATCAACACGGCCAGCCCCTCTGCCCGACCTCGTCGGTCACGGGCTGGTTCTCTTTGGCAGCAGGGGGCGCGTGGTGCCCCCCTCCAGCTACCGGACGACTGGCGTGCGCGACCGGGCTGAGCGGTGCCTGACGCGGGAAGGCGTGCTCCGGTGGCCCGCAGTCCTCTCGATGGGCTCCCGCGCTCACCGCAGTCTGAAATCCCAGACGGAACCGATCGCCTCGGGCTCCCGGCGCGTCGGGGCGCGGTGTGTTCTGGGGGCATGACAGCGACGACGCACTCCCCGGCCGTCTCCGACCCGGCCCGCGCCGCGCGCGTCGTCGTCGTGGGCGACGGTCCGCTGACGATCGACGACGTGGTCGACGTCGCGCGGCACGGCGCGCGCGTCCGGCTCGCCGACGCGGCGGTCGAGGCGATGGCGGGGAGCCGCGCCGTCGTCGAGGGGCTCGCGGACGACGACCGCCCGCACTACGGCGTCTCGACCGGGTTCGGGGCGCTCGCACGGCGGCACATCCCGGTCGAGCGGCGCGCGCAGCTCCAGCTGAGCCTCGTGCGGTCGCACGCGGCGGGGTCGGGGCCGGAGGTCGAGCGCGAGGTCGTGCGGGCGCTCCAGCTCCTGCGGCTCGCGACCCTGGCGACCGGGCGGACCGGGGCGCGCCCCGTCGTCGCGCAGACGTACGCCGCGATGCTCGACGCCGGGATCACCCCGGTGGTGCGGGAGTTCGGCTCGCTCGGCTGTTCGGGCGACCTCGCGCCGCTGGCCCACGTGGCGCTCGCGGCGCTCGGCGAGGGCGAGGTCCGGGACGCGACGGGAGCCGTCGTGCCCGCTGCCGACGCGCTCGCCGCGGCCGGGATCGCGCCGCTCGCGCTGCGGGAGAAGGAGGGCCTCGCGCTCATCAACGGCACGGACGGCATGCTCGGCATGCTCGCGCTCGCGCTGCACGACCTGCGGTCCCTGCTCACGACGGCCGACGTCGCGGCCGCGGCGAGCGTCGAGGCGCTGCTCGGCTCGGACGCGCCGTTCGCGGCCGACCTCGTGGCGATGCGGCCGCATCCCGGCCAGGCGGCGTCGGCCGCGAACCTGCGCGCGCTGCTCGACGGCTCGCCCGTCGTGGCGAGCCACCGCACGCTCGACGCCGACGGCCGGCCCGAGTGCACGCGGGTGCAGGACGCGTACTCGCTGCGGTGCGCGCCCCAGGTGCACGGCGCCGCGCGCGACACGCTCGACCACGCGACCGCCGTCGCGCGCCGGGAGCTCGCGGCGGCGATCGACAACCCGGTCGTCACCGTGGACGGGCGCGTCGAGTCGAACGGCAACTTCCACGGGGCCCCGGTCGCGTACGTGCTCGACTTCCTCGCGATCGCCGCGGCCGACGTCGCGAGCATGAGCGAGCGCCGCACGGACCGGTTCCTCGACAAGGCCCGCAACGAGGGCCTGCCGCCGTTCCTCGCCGACGACCCCGGCGTCGGCTCCGGGCTGATGATCGCGCAGTACACGGCGGCGGGGATCGTCTCGGAGCTCAAGCGGCTCGCGGTGCCGTCGAGCGTCGACTCGATCCCGTCCTCGGCCATGCAGGAGGACCACGTGTCCATGGGCTGGGCCGGGGCGCGCAAGCTCCGCCGCGCCGTCGACGGGCTGGGCCGCGTCCTCGCGATCGAGCTGCTCACCGCGACGCGCGCCCTCGACCTCCGCTGCGACGCCGGGTCCCTGCACCCCGCGCGGGGGACCGGCGCCGTGCGCGACCTCGTGCGCACGGCCGCCGCGGGCCCCGGACCGGACCGCTACCTCGCGCCCGAGATCGAGGCCGTGACCCACCTCGTCGCGACGGGCGCCGTGACCGCGGCGGCGAGCGCCGCCGTCGGGCACCTGGCCTGACCTCCCGCCCGACCCCGAAGGAGCGAGACGACCATGACCCACGAGCCGACCCACCGTCTCGGCACGCCCGTCCCCGTCCGCGCCCCGCGCGGCACGACCCTCACCGCGCGCTCCTGGCAGACGGAGGCGCCGCTGCGGATGCTCATGAACAACCTCGACCCGGAGGTCGCGGAGCGGCCCGACGACCTCGTCGTCTACGGCGGCACCGGCCGGGCGGCACGCGACTGGCCGAGCTTCCACGCGATCGTCCGCACGCTCACGACGCTCGCGGACGACGAGACGCTCCTCGTGCAGTCGGGCAAGCCGGTCGGGGTGCTGCGGACGCACGAGTGGGCGCCGCGCGTGCTGCTCGCGAACAGCAACCTCGTGGGGGACTGGGCGACGTGGCCCGAGTTCCGCCGGCTCGAGGCGATGGGCCTGACGATGTACGGGCAGATGACCGCGGGGTCGTGGATCTACATCGGCGCGCAGGGCATCCTCCAGGGCACGTACGAGACGCTCGCCGCGGTCGCCGCGAAGCGGTTCGGGGGCTCGCTCGCCGGGACGCTCACGCTCACCGGCGGGTGCGGCGGCATGGGCGGCGCGCAGCCGCTCGCGGTGACGCTCAACGGCGGCGCGTGCCTCGTGGTCGACGTCGACCGGTCGCGCCTCGACCGGCGCGTGCGCGAGCGGTACCTCGACGTCGTCGCCGACGACCTCGACGCCGCGGTCCGGCTCGTGGAGGACGCGCGGCGCGAGCGCCGGGCGCTGTCGGTGGGGGTCGAGGGGAACAGCGCGACGGTCGTGCCGGAGCTGCTGCGACGCGGGGTCGAGGTCGACGTCGTCACGGACCAGACGTCGGCGCACGACCCGTTGTCCTACCTGCCGGTCGGGGTGGACCTCGCGGACTGGGCGGACTACGCCGCCGCGAAGCCCGACGAGCTCACCGACCGCGCGCGCGAGTCCATGGCCCGGCACGTGGAAGGGATGGTCGGGTTCCTCGACGCGGGCGCCGAGGTGTTCGACTACGGCAACTCGATCCGCGACGAGGCGCGCCGCGGCGGGTACGACCGGGCGTTCGACTTCCCGGGGTTCGTGCCCGCGTACATCCGGCCGCTGTTCGCGCAGGGCAAGGGCCCGTTCCGGTGGGCCGCGCTCTCGGGCGACCCGCGCGACATCGCCGCGACCGACGCCGCCGTGCTCGACCTGTTCGACGACGACCACCTCCACCGCTGGATCCGCGCCGCCCAGGAGCGCGTCGCGTTCCAGGGCCTGCCCGCGCGCATCTGCTGGCTCGGGCACGGCGAGCGCGACCGCGCGGGCCTCGCGTTCAACGACCTCGTCGCCTCGGGCGTGGTGCGCGCTCCGGTCGTCATCGGCCGCGACCACCTCGACGCCGGGTCGGTCGCGTCCCCGTACCGCGAGACGGAGGCCATGGCCGACGGCTCCGACGCGATCGCCGACTGGCCGCTGCTCAACGCGCTCACGGCCACGTCGTCGGGCGCGACGTGGGTCTCGATCCACCAGGGCGGCGGCGTCGGCATGGGCCGCTCGATCCACGCGGGCCAGGTGTCCGTCGCCGACGGCACGCCGCTCGCCGCGGCCAAGCTCGCGCGCGTGCTGTCGAACGACCCGGGCCTCGGGGTGCTGCGCCACGTCGACGCCGGGTACGACGACGCGGTCGCCGCCGCCGAGCGCGGCGGGCTCCGCGTCCCCGCGCGGGAGACGCCGTGACGGGACGACGCGCGGCGGGCACGTCCTCGGTGCCCGGGTCGACGCTCGTCACCGGCATCGGCGAGCTGACGACCAACGCCCCGGGCGGCCCCGGCACGCGCGACGGCGACCCGACCGGCCTCGTGACGGACGCCGTCGTGCTGCTCGACGGCGGCCGGGTCGCCTGGGCGGGCCCGGCCCGGGAGGCGCGGGACGCCGTCGGGCAGGCGCTGGACGGACGGGAGCCGGACGTGACCGTCGACGCGGGCGGGCGCGCGGTGCTCCCGGGGTTCGTCGACTCGCACACCCACCTCGTGTTCGCGGGCGACCGCGCAGCCGAGTTCGAGGCGCGCATGGCCGGGCGCCCGTACGAGGCGGGCGGCATCCGGTCGACCGTGGCCGCGACGCGCGCCGCGTCCGACGACGTGCTCCGCGCCGGGCTGGCCCGGCACCTCGACGAGGCGGCCCGCCAGGGCACGACCACGGTCGAGGTGAAGAGCGGCTACGGCCTCACCGTCGCGGACGAGGAGCGGTCCGTGCGGCTCGCGCGCGAGGTGACGCCCGAGGTGACGTTCCTCGGGGCGCACGTCGTGCCGGTGGAGTTCGCCGGCCGGACCGACGCGTACGTCGACCTCGTGTGCGGGGAGATGCTCGCCATGTGCGCGCCGCACGCCCGGTGGGTCGACGTGTTCTGCGAGACCGGCGCGTTCACGCCCGAGCAGTCGCGCCGCGTGCTCGAGGCCGGGGCCGCCGCCGGGCTCGGCGTGCGCGTGCACGCGAACCAGCTCGCCCCGGGGGAGGGGGTGCGCCTCGCCGTCGGGCTGGGCGCCGCCGCGGTGGACCACTGCACGTACCTCACCGACGACGATGTCGCGGCGCTCGCCGGCTCGTGGACCGACGGCGGGACGCGGCCGGACGGGACGTCGGGAGCGGTCGCCGGGACCGTCGCGACCCTGCTCCCGGGCGTCGAGTTCTCCACGCGCCAGCCCTACCCCGACGCGCGACGCCTCCTCGACGCGGGGGCCGTCGTCGCGCTCGCGAGCGACTGCAACCCCGGGTCGAGCTACACGTCGTCGATGCCGCTGTGCGTGGCGCTCGCGGTCCGCGAGATGCGGATGACCGTCGCCGAGGCCGTGTGGTCCGCGACCGCGGGCGGCGCGCTCGCGCTGCGGCGGGACGACGTCGGCCACCTCGCCCCCGGCGCCCGGGCCGACGTCGTGCTGCTCGACGCCCCGAGCCGCACCCACCTCGCCTACCGCCCGGGCGTCCCCCTGATCGCGAAGACGTGGCGGTCCGGCCACCCCCACCCCTGACCCACCCCCACCCCTGACCCACCCGGCGTCGAACAGGTGGTCCTGGTGCGTCCAAGGCGCGTGTCGTGCCAGGACCACCTGGTGGACCCGCCGGAACCGCCTGTTCGGCGGAGGCGCCTACGTCCGCAGCGGCTCCGGGGTCGGCGGGTGGAGGGTGAGGCCTGCCGCGAGCTCCAGGACGCAGAGGGCGGCGAGGCGGACCGTGCGGCCGTCGGGGGCGTCGGCCGTCGCGTCGACCTCGACGACGTCGGCGGAGCGGAGCCGGTCGTCGCGCGCCGCGGCCCGGACGAGGGCGCGCAGCTCCCACGCCGCGATCCCGCCCGGGACGCTCGCGGGGCAGCCCGGGGCGACGGAGCGGTCGCACACGTCGACGTCCACGTCGAGGTGCACCGGCCCGCCCGCGGCGCCCGCGACCTCCATGGCCGCCCGCATCACCTCCTCGGGCCCCCGCCGGCGCAGCTCCTCGACGTGCACGACGGTGATCCCCAGCTCGACGGCGCGGCGCGCGTACTCGGCGGAGTTCGCGAAGTCCGCGATGCCGATCTGCACGACCCGCCGCGGGTCCAGCCCCGCCTCGACCAGACGCCGCACCGGTGACCCGTTGGACACGCCGTCGCGCAGGTCGTGGTGGGCGTCGAGCGTGACGAGGCCCGCGGTGGCGAGATCGTCGCCCCACGCGCCGAGCGCGGTCGCGACGGTCACGGAGTTGTCGCCGCCCAGCGCGACGAGCAGCCGTGCGCGCTCCAGCGCGGTCCGGACCGCCGCGCGCGTCCGGGCCTCGCCCTCCGCGCCGTCGGGCTCGTCGACGTCGCCGAGGTCGGCGAACGTGAGCTCGGCGAGGTCGACGGGATCGGCCCGCTCTCCGAGGCCTCGGGCACCGACGCCGGCGACGGGTCGCACACGGGCGGAGGGGCCGCCGTCGGGCAGCGGGCGGTCGGGGACGAGCGCGGGGCTGTACCGGCGCAGCGCGGCGCGCACCGCGGCGGGTGTCGCGTGGGCGCCGGTCGGCGAGAGCGACGTGCGCCAGGCCGGGACGCCGAGCAGCGCGACGTCGACGGCGTCGCCCGTCGGCCCGGGCCAGTCGCCCGCCCGGGGCCACGAGGGGTCGTGCGGGAGGGCCTGCGCGTCGTCGCTCACGGTCTCGACGCTAGCGGCCCGACGGCGGCCCCGCCCCACGCGGGCAGCACCTAGTCGCGCGCCGCGTGCACGACGGCGACGGGGTGCGTCGCGTGGTGCAGCACCTCCTGGCTCACGGAGCCGAGGAGCATGCCGCGCAGGTCGCCGCGGCCGCGCGACCCGACGACGGTCAGCGCGGCCCCCGCCGCGGCCTCCCGGAGGGCGACGGACGGCTCGCGGTCGACGACGAACGTCTCGACGAGGACGTCGTCGTGCTCCGCGGTGCGCACGCGCCCGAGCGCGGCCTCCACGGTGCGCGACGCCTCGGCGCGCGCGTCCCGCTCGGCGGCGGTGTAGAACGCGGGGTTCTCCTCCCACAGCGGCCCGGCGGGCAGGCGCCAGGCGCACACCGCGACGACGCGGGAGCGCGTGCGCGCGGCCTCGTCGAGCGCGAACCGGAGCGCGGCGTCGCCGTGCACGGACCCGTCGACGCCGACCACGACGTCGGTCGTGCGCTCCACGTGGTCCACGGACGGCGGCACCACGACGACCGGCACCGGCGCGCGGGCGGCCAGCCGGGTCCCCACGGACCCGAAGAACATCGACCCGACGGACCCGAGCCCGCGCGACCCCACGACGACGAGGTCCGCGTCCTTGGCCTCGTCGAGCAGCGCCTCCGAGGGCGGGCCGGAGCGCAGCAGCGTCCGCACGGGCACCGACGCGTCCACGCGCGCGGCGCGCTCGGCGGCGGCCGAGAGGATGGGGCCGGCGATCTCGCCGAGCTCCTCGACGCTCGGGTAGTACGCACCGCCGACGAACGGCGTCGCGACGACGGGCACGTACGCGACGTGCAGCACGCGCAGCTCCGCGCCCCGACGTGCCGCCTCGTGCACCGCCCAGTCCAGGGCCTTGCCGCTCGTCGTGCTGCCGTCCACACCGACAAGCACGACCTGCTGCGTCGATCCGCTCACCATGACCACCTCGGTCCGTCGTCCCCTTCGTGGCGGTCGTCCCGCCACCTGCCACACCTCCTGGATACCGCGCGCGGGCGGTCCGCCGCACCCGGCGACCGCCCCCGACGCGCGGGACGCTCGGCACGACCCACCGGGACGAAGGTCCCGCACCCGCGGCGCCACGGGCGGGCGCGCGCGAGAATCCCCCTCCGACCGGCTACGTTGAGGGCATGGGCTCTCCCCACCCGATCCGCGTGTTCCTGCTCGACGACCACGAGGTGGTCCGCCGCGGCGTCGCCGCACTGCTCGAGGCCGCCGGTGACATCACCGTCGTCGGCGAGGCCGGCACCGCCGCCTCCGCGCTCGCCCGCATCAAGGCGACGCGCCCCGACGTCGCGATCCTCGACGTGCGCCTGCCCGACGGCTCGGGCGTCGAGGTGTGCCGCGAGGTGCGCTCCGAGCTGCCCGAGGTCGGCTGCCTCATGCTCACGTCCTTCGCCGACGACGAGGCGCTGTTCCAGGCCGTCCTCGCCGGGGCGTCGGGGTACGTGCTCAAGCAGATCCACGGGTCCGACCTCGTCGGCGCGGTCCGCACGGTCGCGGCGGGCGGGTCGCTGCTCGACCCGGCGAGCACCGCGCGCGTGCTGGAGCGCCTGCGCCACGCCGCGGACGAGACGCCGGACCGCCTCGAGGGCCTGTCCCAGCAGGAGCGCCAGATCGTCGCGCTCATCGGCGAGGGCCTGACGAACCGCGAGATCGGCAAGCGCCTCTACCTCGCGGAGAAGACGGTCAAGAACTACGTCTCCCACGTCCTCGCGACGCTCGGCCTGCAGCGCCGCACCCAGGTCGCGGTCCTCGCGACCGAGATGCGCCAGGAGGAGGCGTCCCGCCAGGGCGCCCCGGGCGCGGGCGGTCCCACCGGGGACCGGCAGCACGGTGGCCCGGCGCAGCGTCCCTGACGGCGGGACCGACCCGCAGGGCGGGACGGGGCCCGAGGGCTCGCCCGCGCACGGTCCGGGGACCGACGCCCACGGACCGGGCGACCGCGCGGCGTCGGGACCTTCGGCACTCCCGGATCTGACACCGCGGCGCGACGATGTGGAGATGGACACAGTCGAGCGGACCGGGACAGGGGCACCGGTGGGGAGCGGGGGGCTCGCGACGGCCGAGCGCCCGCGCGCCTCGGCAGGGCTCGCGGAGCTCACGCCGGAGGAGAGCTACGCGCTCCTCGCGACCGTCCCCGTGGGCAGGATCGTCTACACCGACCACGCGCTGCCGGCGATCCAGCCGGTGAACTTCGTGCTCGACGGCCCGGACGTCGTGTTCCGGACCGCGGAGGGCTCGAAGCTCGCGGTGGCCGCCAGCCGCGCCGTCGTGGCGTTCGAGGTCGACTCGTTCGACGCCGACGCCCGCTCCGGGTGGTCCGTCGTGCTCGTCGGCCGCACGTTCGAGGTCACCGAGCCGGTGGAGCGCGCGCGGCTGCTCGCGCTCCCGCTCGTGACGTTCGTGCCCGGCGTGCGCGACCGCGTCATCAAGGTCGTGCCGCGCATCGTGACCGGCCGGAGGATCCTGCGCTGACCCGCGGCCCGCGCACTACGCTCGACCGGTGACTGCGACGATCGAGGTGCGTGCCGGGACGCCCGCGGACTGGCCCGGCATCTGGCGGGCGCTCGAGCCGGTCTTCCGCGCGGGCGAGACGTACACGTACCCGCGTGACATCACCGAGGCCGACGCCCGGGCCGCGTGGCTCGACGCCCCGGGCGCGCGCGTCCTCGTCGCGGTCCCGGCGGAGGACGGTGCCCGCGGCACCGTGCTCGGCACGGCGAAGTACCTGCCCAACCACCCCGGTGCCGGGGCGCACGTCGCGAACGCGAGCTTCGTCGTCGGGCCCGACGGAGCCGGGCGTGGCGTCGGCCGGGCGCTCGCGCGCGCCGTGCTCGACGGTGCGCGCGCCGACGGCTACCGGGCGATGCAGTTCAACGCGGTCGTGGAGACGAACGAGCGCGCGGTCCGGCTCTGGGAGTCGCTGGGGTTCACGATCCTCGCGACCGTCCCCGAGGCGTTCGACCACCCGGTGCACGGGCTCGTCGGCCTGCACGTCATGCACCGGACGCTCTGAGCGCCCGGCGCGTCAGCCGAGCGGCACCCACCACTCGAGGCGGGTGCCGCCGTCGGGCCGGGCGGTCGCGGTGCTCGACCCGCCGAGCGCGGCGGCGCGCGCCTGCATGTTCCGCAGGCCGGAGCGCCGGCCGCCGGGCTGGATGCCCACGCCGTCGTCGGTGACGGTGAGGCGCGCCTCGTGCGCCGTGACGGCCAGGTGCACGACGACGCGGCTCGCCTGCGCGTGCCGGGCGACGTTGGTCAGGGCCTCGCCTAGCACGACGACGAGCTGGTCCGCGACCTCGGCCGGCAGGCTCGGGCCGCCGTCGGTCACGCCCGCGCCGGACCCCTCGGCCGCGACCTCGACGTCGACCTCGGGCGCGAACCCGAGCACGGTCGTCGCGGCCTCGGCCTGCGCGCGGAACCGGTCCTCGATCGAGGGCGCGTCCGGGTCCGTGGCCGTGTGCAGCGCGAAGATCGTGGACCGGATCTGCCGGATCGTCTCGTCGAGGTCGGAGACGGTCTCCTCGATGCGCGTGCGCGCGTTCGGGTCGCTGACGAGCGGCTGCACGCTCATGAGCGTCATGGCCGACGCGAAGAGGCGCTGGATGACGACGTCGTGCAGGTCGCGCGCGATCCGGTCGCGGTCCTCCAGGACGCCGACCTGCTTCGCCCGGCCGTAGAGCCGCGCGTTCTCGATGGCGACGCCCGCGGCGGCGGCGAGCGCGACCACGGCCGCCTCGTCCTCCGCGGTGAACTCCTCGCACCCGCCCCCGGGGACCTGCTTGTCGGTGAGGTAGAGGTTGCCGAACACCGTGTCGCGCACCCGCACCGGCACGCCGAGGAACGTGTGCATGGGCGGGTGACCCTCGGGGAAGCCGGCCGAGCGCACGTCGTCGGCGATCTCCGGGACGCGGATGGGCGCCGGGTGGTCGATGAGCTCGCCCAGCAGACCCTCGCCGTGCGGCCAGTGGTCGATCTCGGCGACCTCGTCGTCCGAGAGGCCCAGGGGGATGAACTGCGCGAGGCGCTCGCGCCCCGAGGCGTCGAGCACCCCGAGCGCGCCGTACCGGGCGCCCGTGAGCTCCATCGCCGCGTCGACGATGCGCCGCAGCACCTGCGGCAGGTCGAGGTCGCTCGTCACCGCCACGACGGCGTCCAGCACGCGTTGCCCGGCGCTGGCCGGCAGGTCGGTCGTTCCGCTCACCCGATGCAGTCTCCCAGACCCCGGCGGTCGGGCGGCACCCGTCTCGCCCGGGGTGTGACGTGGGCGACACCGCCGCGCTATCGTGCGTCCACATCTCGGGACGTCCGACGCCGTCCTGCCGCCGGCCGCACGTCGCCGTCGCGCAGGTCCCGGACCACCGGGCCGTCGACGCAGGGGGCCGAAGGGACGCGGTGCCGCATGCCGACCACCGACCAGGGCGCGGACGTCGCCCCGCACTCCGGGGCGCCCGCCGAGGCCGCGGCGAGCGCCCTCGCGGACCTGCGGTCCGCCGTCGGGCACCTGCACCCCGACGACCCGGCCGAGCTCGTCGCGATCGCCGACGACCTGCGCGCGCTCGGCAGCCCGGCCGCCGCGGTCCCGTTCTACGAGGCGGCCGTCGAGCAGGGCGTGCCCGGGGCCGTGTACCGGCTGGGCGTCGCGCACCACGAGGCGGGCGACGCCGCGGAGGCGTTCCGCTGCTTCGAGCTCGCCGGTCTGGCGGGCGACGCGCTGGGGGCGTTCATGGCCGCGCAGGTCGCGGCGGAGCGCGGCGACCTGCACGCGGCCCGCCGCTGGTACGAGCTCGCGCAGCGTGTCGAGGGCGCGGCCGTGCGGCTCGCGCAGGTGCTCGCCGAGCTGGGGGAGCGCGACGCGGCCGACGACGTCCTCGCGGCGACGTCGGGCGAGAGCTGGGAGGCGGCGGTCGAGCTCGTGCGCAGCGGCGCGCTCGCCCCGGACGCCGCCGTCGCGCTGCTCGAGGGGTGGGCCGGGGCGGGTGAGGCGCGCGTCGCGGCGGCCCTCGCGGACCTCTACGTGCGCGCGGGTCGCGGGCCGGACGCCGAGGACCTGCTCGAGCAGGCGGCGCTCGCCGGCGAGCCGACGGCGCGCACGAGCCTCGGGGTGCTCCGCCTCCGGGCGGGCCGCGTCGCCGAGGCGATGGCCCTGTGGCACGAGGCGGCCGCCCAGGGCGATCCCCAGGCGGCGGAGCTGCTGGCCCGCTTCGGCTGACGCCGGGGCCGCACCGGACCGGGCCGCGGGCCGGGCACGCAGAAAGGCGCCCGGCGGGCGACCGGCTCCGTCGAGCTGTCGGTCGCCCTGCCGGGCGCGGAGGGCGGGACGTGCGGGTGGTCTCCCCACCGCCCGCACGCCCCTCTTCCCCCGGGAGCGACTCCCTGCAGCGACGGCCTCAGATCGTCGCGCGGTATCGGTCGCCCCGTGGCCCGCCGCACACGGCGGGCGGTCGAACCGTCAGACCAGCCAGGCGTTGCGCTGGACGAACGGGATCCTCTTCCACGTCTTGCCGAGCCCGAGCACGCTGCCCGCCCCGAGGAGCGTGAGAGCGATGATCGTGAGCGACATCGTGATGTGGTCGTCGATGATCGGGTTGGTCACGAGCGGGAGCTCGGCCAGGTACATGAGCAGGAGCAGGAGCGTGCCGCTCACCGCGGCGATCCGCATCCCGATGCCCAGGATCAGGGCGAGCCCGATGCCGAGCAGGCCGACCATGAAGAGCACGTCGATGAACGCGTTCCCCGCGAGGCCGCTGAAGAAGCCCGAGAACGTGCCCTCGAGGTTCGACAGGAAGCCGGTGGTCGGGCTGTTCCCGTTGATCCACGACCGCTCGGCGGGGGTGGCGAACCCGAGCCCGAACGTCTTGTCGAGGAAGGCCCAGAGGAAGTAGAACCCGATCGTGATCCGCAGGACGCCGAGCACCACCTGGGTGGGTCGCGTGGCGCGCTCCGCGAGGCTGAGGGTCTCCGGCTCGGTGCCTTCGACCGTGGGGAGCGGCGCGTTGGCGTTCCGCTCGATCGTCCCCTTCATCACTGTCCCCTCTCATCGACCCGTCCGGTGCGGTCGGGCTCCTGAGACCAAGCAAACCCCTGTGAAGGAAGGGTGGACGTCAGGCAAAAGTCGCCGGGCCCGGGGACCTAGGTCCCCGGTGCGGACGAGGGTCCGGCGATACCGGGCGCGGGCCGCTCGCCCGCGGCCCGCGCGGTCAGGAGCCCGACGCGTCCTCGAGGTCCGCGCGGAGCTCGTCGACCCGGGTGCGCAGGCTCTCGATCGCGTCGCGCACCGCGGCGTCGGCACCGGAGAGCGAGCCCGCGACGTCGCCCAGCTCGGTGGACGCGTCCTCGAGCGCGGCCTCGGCGTCGGCCAGGCGCTGCTCGGCCTGGGCGCGCGTCTCGTCCGTGGCGGACGCCGCCTCGTCCGCCGCGGCGCGGGCCTCGTCGGCGGCCTCCTGCGCGGACGCGACGGCCTCCTCGGCGCGGGTGCGCGTGTCGTCCGGGAGGGTGCCCAGGTCGTCGGTGAGCGACCGGACGTCCTCGCCGATCGTCTCGACCTGGGAGCGCGCGTCGTCGAGGAACTGCTGGACCCCGTCGCCCGTCAGGGTGAATTCCGGCACGCTCACCGAGCCGTCCTCGGCGCACCCGCCCAGCGCGACGGTCGCGGCGACGGCTGCCCCGAGCCCGAGCGCGCGGGACGTTGACCTGCGGTGACGTGTCGGTGAACTCATGGAGCGATTGTCCACCGCGAACATGAGACGGGGGTGAGAGCCTCGTGGAGGCGGTGTACGGTAGGCGGACGAGGGCACTGTGGCGTGCAGCACACCGATCGTGTGCGCGCGCAGCCGTGACGTCGGGCGCGACGACGCGCACATCCGGCGTGCGGGACCGCAGGTCCGTGGCAGGGCACGAAGCACGGGAGTGAGCGGTGAGCACCACGGCGGAGCACGAGGGCGCGGACGACGCGCCCGTGACGCCCGAGCCCGCGCCCGCCGCCGCGGTGGGCCCGGAGTCGTTCGGACGACGCGCGCGGGCCGTGTCGCACGTCCTCATCTCCTCGGCGCTCGCCATCACGCTCGCCGCGGCACTCGCCGGCAGCGCCCAGCCCCGCCCGGGCGCGTCGTTCTTCGCGCAGGAGACGGCCACGGCGACCCAGGTCGCGGCGCTCTCGAGCACCCTCGGGGCCGGCCTCGACGAGGGCCAGCAGCTCGACGGCGCCATCGAGGTCCTCGCGACGGCCAACGCGCTCGACGACGGCCACGTCTCCCCGCCCGTCGAGCAGGCCCGCGCCGAGCTCGGCATGCTCCTGGCCACCTACCTCGCGCAGCAGGACGCGGCCCGCCGCGTCCCCGCGCCCCTCGTGCCCGACGGCGACCTCGACCTGGACGAGTCGCTCGACGGCGCGCAGGTCCCCGAGCTGCCGGAGCCGCTCGGCCCGGGCACGGGCGCAGGCGCGGGCACCGACGACACCACGACGGGCACGGACGGCGAGGCCGAGGACCCCGCGACCGACCCGGCGCAGCAGCCCGCGACGGTCGACGCTGCCGGGGACGCGGCGGCGGACGCGGTCCGCACCGCGGCGACGCCCACCGCGCCCTCGCCGAGCCCGACGAGCAGCCCGTCCCCCGGCGCGTCCACCGACCCCTCGCCGAGCGACTCCCCGAGCCCCGGCGGCACGCCGAGCCCGGCGCCCGGAACGAGCACACCCCTGGACCCGACCGCCCCCGGCGGCACGGGATCTCCGGGAGGCGCGGGGTCCCCGGCCGACCGGACGCTGCCCGAGGACGAGGTGCCCGCGCCCGACGGGGTGGCCCCCGGTGAGCTCGACGGTTCCCAGGACCCGGCCGACGGCTCGGCTGACAGCGGTGACGGCGACCACGCCGAGGGCGACGACCACGCGCACGGCGACGTGACGCTGGAGGACGTCCTCGCCTCCGCGACGACGCTCGCCGAGCTGCTCGGCACCGACCTCGTGCCGGTCGGGGTCGTCCCGGCCGCCGGGGCGACGGCGCTCGCGGGCACGACCCTCGCGGAGCGGCTCGCCGAGGTCGTCGAGCGGTACGCGGGCTCGACGGCGCAGTACCAGAACGGCCGCATCCCGCCGGAGGCGCTGTGCGCGCTCGACTTCGCGCCGGGCAAGAGCCTGCGCTGCGACGCCGCGGAGCAGCTCGAGGCCCTCGCCGCCGAGTTCGAGAAGGAGTTTGGGTACGCGCTGAAGATCACCGACGCGTACCGCCCGTACGACGAGCAGGTGCGCCTCAAGGCGGTCAAGCCCTACCTCGCGGCCGTGCCCGGCACGTCGCAGCACGGGTGGGGGCTCGCGATCGACGTCGGCGGGAACGTGCCGTCGGGGACGTCGCTCGAGTACGTCTGGCTCCGCACGCACGGCCCGGACTACGGCTGGGACAACCCCGCGTGGGCGCGGCCCAACGGGTCCAAGCCGGAGCCGTGGCACTTCGAGTTCTTCGCGGCGGGCAAGATGCCGACGCGGTACACGCCTGCCGAGAGCAGCGCGCCGTCCACGCCGCAGAAGCCGGCGACGCCGAGCGCCCCCGCGCCGAAGCCGACGACCCCGCCCGCGCCGCAGCCCTCGGCACCGGCACCGACGCCCACGCCCACGCCGACGGAACCCCCGCCGACGAAGCCCACGGACCCGCCGCCGCCCACGACCGTCGCCGTCCCGGCGAACCTCGTCGGCAAGCAGCAGGCCGCCGTGGAGGCAGCGCTCCAGGGCGCCGGGCTGAAGGTCAGCGTCACGACGAAGGCCGACCCTGCCGCGCCGGGGACCGTGCTGTCCGTCGCGCCGGGCTCCGGCACCCAGGTCGCGCCGGGAAGCACGGTCGCGATCGTCGTCTCGTCCGGGCCGCCGCCCGAGCCCGAGCCCGAGCCCGAGCCGTCACCCGAGCCGACGGACCCGGCACCCGAGCCCACGGTCGCGCCGACCCAGGCCCCGACGGCCCCCGGGACGGAGCCGACCACCCCCTGAGCCGAGGGGCGTCGTCGGGCCCGGGCGGAACCGTGGCCGCGCCCGGCGCGAGGGCGCCGCCGGGAAAATGCCGTGCGCCTCCCGTGCCGACGGCGTAGCGTCGGGCGCGATGTGATCCTCACCCGCCCCGGCCGCTCCGTCCCGTCGAGCCCGTCGCCGTGGCCCCCGCCGCCCCTCCGCGGCGAGCGCGCGCCACCCGGGCACCTGGTAGGTGATCACCCATGGCACGTCCCACCCCTGTCCTGCGCGCGTCCGACGTCCGCGTGTCCTTCGCGGGCCGCACGGTCCTGCGCGGCGTCGACCTCGCCGTCGACCCCGGCCACCGCACGGGCCTCGTCGGCGAGAACGGCGTCGGCAAGTCCACGCTCCTGCGGGTGCTCGCGGGCACGCTCGCGCCCGACGACGGCACGGTGAGCCGGCCCGCGGACCTCGGGTTCCTGCACCAGGAGTTCCCGTACCCGCCGACGACGACGGTCCGCGCGGTCGTCGACGACGCGCTCGTGCGCGTCCGCGGGATCGAGCGCGAGCTCGAGGAGGCGGCGCTCGCCCTCGCCGGCGACCCGGGCGGCGAACCCGTCCCCGGTGCCGAGGAGGCGTACGCGCGCGCCCTCGCGCGCGCCGAGCTCGCCGACGTCTGGGACGCCGACGCGCGGGCCGCACGCACGCTCGCGGGTCTCGGGCTCGACGTCGACGGGGTCGCCGGCCGCGAGGTCGGGTCGCTGTCCGGTGGCCAGCGCACGCGGCTCGGCCTCGCCGCGCTGCTCGTGCGCCAGCCGGGCGCGATGCTGCTCGACGAGCCGACGAACCACCTCGACGACGCCGCGGCGGAGTTCCTCGCCGCGGCGCTGCGCGCGCTCCCGGGCGCCGTGGTGCTCGCGAGCCACGACCGCATGTTCCTCGACGAGGTGTGCACCGAGATCCTCGACCTCGACCCGGTCGCGGAGCCGCTCCGCGGCGCGGGCGGCAGGGACGCGGCACGCGGCGGGGGAGCGGGGACCCTCTACGGCGGCACGTACGGCGACTACCTCGAGGCCAAGCGCGTCGAGCGCGAGCGCTGGGAGCAGCGCTTCGAGGCGGAGCAGGCCGAGCTCGCGGAGCTGCGGCGCGGCGTCGCGGTGACGGCCCGGGACGTCGCGAAGAACCGTGAGCGGGGCAATCAGGCGAAGATCCTCTACGACTTCAAGGGCGAGCGCGTGCAGGGCCAGGTCGCGCGGCGCGTGCGCAACGCGCAGCAGCGGCTCGACGCGCTCGAGCGCGACCAGGTCCGCAAGCCGCCCCCGCCCCTGCGCTTCGCAACGCCGAGCGGGGGGACCCGTCTCGCCCCGGGCGGTGGCGACGTGGTCGCGTGGGCGCGGGGCGTCGTCGTGCACCGGCCCGGGCGCGGAGGGCCCGGGGCGGCCCCGGGCGAGCGGCCGGACCGGCTCGACATGGCGGCGTCGGGCGTCCCGTCGATCGAGGTCGCCCGGGGGAGCCGGCTGCTCGTCACCGGGGCCAACGGCGCCGGGAAGTCCACGCTGCTGCACGTGCTCGCGGGCGACCTCGTGCCCGACGCCGGCACCGTGGGCCGGGCGCGCGGGGTCCGGGTGGGGCTGCTCGAGCAGGACGTGCACCTGCACGACGACGACCGCACCCCGCGCGAGCTGCTCGCCCTCGCGCAGGGCGTGGACCCGGCGGACGCGCGCGACGCGGCCGTGGACGCGCACGGCCTCCTCGCGCCGCGCGACCTGGGGCGACGGCTCGCGGAGCTCTCCGTGGGGCAGCGCCGGCGCGTGGTGCTCGCGATGCTCGTCACGCAGGCGCCCGACGTGCTGCTCCTCGACGAGCCGACGAACCACGTGTCGCTCACGCTCGCGGGCGAGCTCATGGAGGCCGTGGAGGAGTGGCCGGGCGCCGTGGTCGTGGCGTCGCACGACCGGTGGCTGCGGCGCCGCTGGCAGGGCGACGCCGTGCACCTCGCCTGACGTCCCCGCCGCGCTCGTCGGTCCGGCCGCGGGGTGGGGCGCGGGCGGGCCCGGGAGGTGGAGCACGGGGTGCGGGGTCCGGGAACGCGGTGGCCGTGCGCGGCGCGGCGTGCGTAGGGTCGGGCGGTGGACGACGACCGGACGGGCGCCCCGGTGCCCGACAACGCGTGGAAGCAGGTGGTCGCGTCGCTCGCCGACGCGGGACGGCTCGAGGTGCTCGCGCGCGTCGTGACCGAGGGGCCCGCGGAGGCGGTGCTGTCGGCCGACGAGCGCCGTCGGCTCGCGCCGCTCCTCGCCGCGGGCGTCGTGGTGCGCGAGGAGACGGGCTTCCTGCGGGCGGCGCCCGAGCGGTTCGCGGCCCTGCTCGTGACCGCCCCCACGCCGCGCCCCACGGGCCCCGACCGCTTCCTCACGGACGGACGCCTGCTGCGCATGCCGAAGCGGTGGCGCGACCGCGAGCTCGTCGTGCGGTACCTCGCGGCGCAGGTGCTCCCGCTGGAGGAGCCCGTCACCGAGCTCACGCTGACCAAGCGGCTCGCGGCGCGCGCCGCGGACCCGGTGTCGTTGCGGCGCGCGATGGTCGACGCGGGCCTCGTGCACCGCACGCGCGACGGCGCCGAGTACTGGCGCACCGTCGTGACGGAGTTCGACGACGTCTGACGGGCGGCGGCCCCGCTACGGCAGCCCGTGCGTCGGGGGCGAGGGCTAGGGTCGGTTCTCATGAGCAGCGAGCGCGCCGTGGCGGCGCTGGAGGCGTCGGGCATCGACTTCACCCTCACCCGGCACGGCCGGGTGGGGTCGCTCGAGGAGGCCGCCGCCGCGCGCGGCGTGCACCCGGCGCGCGTCCTCAAGACGATCGTCGTGCGGCGTGCGGAGGACGACTACCTGTTCGTGCTCGTCCCGGGCGACCGGCAGATCTCGTGGCCCAAGCTGCGCGCGCTGCTCGGGGTGTCGCGCCTGTCCATGCCGGACAAGGAGGTCGCGCGCGACGTCACGGGGTACGAGCGCGGCACGATCACGCCGTTCGGCGCCACGCACGCGTGGCCCGTCGTGGCGGACGTGCGCGTGGTCGCCGTGCGCGGCGAGGACGAGGTGGACGTCGCGGGCGAGGTGGCCACCCCGGAGACCCCGGGTGACGGCGACCACCTCGTCTCGATCGGCGCGGGCGAGCACGGCGTGGCCGCGACGGTCGACGGGCAGGCCCTCGTGGCGGCCCTCGGGGCCCAGGTCGCCGACGTCACCGAGCCCCTGTAGCGGGTCCGGGAGCGAGCCCTGCGACGCCGCCCGGGCTGCACCTCAGCGTGGCGCTCCCGGGGCTCCGGGAGGCGCGCGCAGGCACCGGCGCGGTCCGGGTTGTGAGGGTTCGGAGGAAGGTCGCGGTCGACCGTCGCGCGGGCTGGTGTGCGCCCCGCGCCGGGTGCAGACTCTGGGGTGCTCCGGTCACGGTCGCCTGGTCCGACCCGCCGCCCGACGGTCACGGCCGGCAACCGGACGGAGCCGTGAGGCAGGCGCAGGGAACAGGCCACCACCGCCGGACGTTGTCCGGAGGGGCGGCCGACAGCAGCAGGACGACTCGAGAGAAGCGGGAACCGTGGACACAGGCAGCGCGATCGACCGGACGAGCGGGATCGTCTACGCCCCGGCGGACGGCGGCGTGGTCGTGACGATGTGGGGCGAGGTCGACGCGGCGCTGCGCGACCGCGCGAGCGAGGCGATGTCCTACGTGCTCGACACCCGCGGGCGCGTCGTGGTGGACGTCGCCGACGTCACCTTCATCGACTCCTCGGGCATCGCGTTCATCATCCAGCTCTACATGCTCGGCGAGGAGGACGGCCGCGAGGTCGTGCTCCGGGACCCGTCGCCGAGCATCGTCGAGCTGCTCGACATGATCGGCATGGGCGGGCGCATCCCCGTCGAGCGCAGCGGTGCCTCGACCGGCCCGATCGAGGTCGTCGGCGCCGTCTGACACCCGGGCGCCCGCCGCCGCCCCGGGTCCCCGGGGCTGTGGGAACCGGCCGGTACGGTGCGGGCATGCGCATCCTGCACACCTCCGACTGGCACCTCGGGCGCACCTTGCACGGGGTCGACCTGCTGGAGCACCAGGCCGCGCACCTCGACCACCTCGTCGAGCTGACCCGCTCCGAGGCGGTCAACGCGGTCGTCGTCGCGGGCGACGTCTACGACCGCGCGATCCCGCCGGTCGACGCCGTCTCCCTCCTCTCGGACGCGGTGACGCGGCTCGCCGAGCACGCGCACGTCGTCGTCACGCCGGGCAACCACGACTCCGCCGTCCGGCTCGGGTTCGGCGACCGCCTCCTGCGCCCGGGCGTCCACGTGCGGGCGCGCCTGGCCGACGTCGGTGCACCCGTTGTCCTGGGCCCGCGTCCCGGTGCGGCGAGCGGCGACGGCTCCCCGCTGCTCGTCTACGCGCTCCCGTACCTCGACCCGGACACGGCCCGGCACGTCCTCGCGGACGCGCCGGACGCCGGCGCTCCGGGCGCCGAAGGCGTGGGCGGCAACCCGGTGAGGCCGCGGCCGCTCGCGCGGTCCCACGAGGCCGTCATGGGGGCGGCCCTGCGCCGGGTGGGCGCCGACCTCGCGCGGCGCCGCGCCGCGGACCCGGGGGTGCGGGCGGTCGTCGTCGGGCACGCGTTCGTCGTGGGTGGTCTCGCGTCGGACTCCGAGCGCGACATCCGCGTCGGCGGCGTCGACGCTGTCCCGGCCGCCGCGTTCGCGGGCCGCGGGGTGGACTACGTGGCGCTCGGCCACCTGCACGGGCCGCAGCGCGTCACCGTCCCGGAGGTCGGCGGCGGAGAGGTCGGGGGCGGTGTGGCGACCGTCGCACGCTACTCGGGCTCGCCCCTCGCGTTCTCCTTCTCGGAGCTGCACCAGCGCAAGTCCACCGCGCTCGTCGACGTCGACCGGCTCCGCACGGACGCCGACGCGGCGGTCGAGCTCGTCGCCGCTCCCGTGCCGCGCCGCCTCGCGGAGGTGACCGGCTCGCTCGACGAGCTGCTCGGCGAGACGGGCGAGCCGCACGTCGACGACTGGCTGCGCGTCGTCGTGACGGACCCGGTCCGGCCCGCCGAGCTGTACGCCCGCGTCCGGTCCCGGTTCCCGCACGCGCTCCAGGTGACGCACCGCCCGCCGCGCGTCGCCGAGCGGGAGGTCGTGACCGCCGTCGGGCCGGGGCGCGACCCGCTGGACGTCGCGCGCGACTTCGTCGAGCACGTCTCCGGCCACGCCCCCAGCGAGGCCGAGGTCGTCGTGCTGCGCGAGGCGTTCGAGCTCGCGCTCGCCGAGGAGCGCAGCGCCTGATGCACCTGCACTCCCTCACCTTCCAGGCGATCGGGCCGTTCGCGGGCCGTCACCACATCGACCTCGCGGCGCTCGGCGCGTCCGGGATCTACCTCCTCGAGGGGCCGACGGGCGCCGGCAAGTCCACGATCATCGACGCGATCGTGTTCGCGCTCTACGGCAAGGTCGCCTCCGACGCCGCGAGCGACGACCGTCTCCGTTCGGCGTTCGCGGGACCGGACGTCGAGTCGTACGTCGACCTCGTGCTGGAGGTCCCGGCGGGTGTCTTCCGCGTCCGACGCACGCCCGAGTACCGCCGCCCCAAGAAGCGCGGCACCGGCACCACGACGCAGCAGGCCTCGGTGCGGCTCTGGCGGCTCGCCGAGGTGCCGCCCACCGACGCGCCGGACGCGGTCGAGGACGCCGCGGGCGAGCTGCTGTCCGCACGGCTCGACGAGGCGGGCGACGAGATCCGCCGGCTCGTGGGCCTCGACCGGCGCCAGCTCGTGCAGACGGTCGTGCTGCCGCAGGGCGAGTTCGCGACGTTCCTGCGCGCGAAGCCCGAGGACCGGGCCGTGCTGCTCCAGAAGGTCTTCGGCACGGAGCTCTACCACCGCGCCGCCGCGCGCCTGGCGGAGCTCGCGCGCGCGGCGCGCTCGCGCACGGATGCCGCGCGGCAGGGCGTCGTGGGCGCGGCGGAGCGGTTCGCGGGGGCTGCCGGGCTCGGGCCCGACGACGCGCGGCGGCTGCGCGAGGCGGCGGACGACGACGACCGGCTGCGGCGGGCGGACGACGAGCCGGTGGCCCCGGCCGCTGCGGAGGCGGCGCCGGGCGTGCACGCGCTCGCCGTCGCGCACGTCGCGCGCCTCCACACTGAGGCCACGGCGCTGGCCGAGCGCGCGGCGGGGGCCGACGCGACGCTCGCCGCCGCACGTGAGCGGTTCGAGCACGAGCGCGCTCGGCACGACGCGCTGGAGCGGCGAGGCCGGCTGCGGGCCGACGCGGCACGCCTCGACGAGGAGGAGGCGGCGGTGGCCGAGTGCCGCCGTCGGGCGGACGCGGCGGCACGTGCCGCGGTCGTCGCCCCGGCCGCCCAGGGCCTCGCGCGCGCCGAGCAGACCCTGCGCGCCGCGCTCGACCGGCTCGCGCTCGCGCGCACCGGGGCGCCCGTCGCCCTCACCGACGCCGACCCGACGACGCTCGAGGCCCTGCGCGCCGACGTCGCGACGGCGGCCGTCCGCGTGGCGCGGCTCGTCCCGGTGGGGGCGTCGCTGCCCGGGCGCGACCGCGAGCTCGCCGACGGGCGCAAGGAGGTCGCGCAGGCGGCGGAGGAGCGCGGTCGCGTGCTGGCCGAGCTCGACGCACGCCCGGCGCGCCGCGACGCCCTGCGCACGCGGGTCGCGTCCCTCGCGGAGACCGCGGGCACGCTCGGGGTGCTCCGCGAGCGCGCGGATCGCGCCCGGGCGGTCGAGGAGGCGGCGCGCCAGACGGCGGCGCTCGCGACCGAGGCGGCCGAGGCGCACGCCGAGCGGGCACGGGCCGCGGCCCGGGCGCACGAGGCGGTGGAGCACGAGGCCCGGCTGCGGGCCGCACGCATCGCGGGTCTGGCCGGGGAGCTGGCCGCGGGCCTCGCCGTCGGCGAGCCGTGCCCGGTGTGCGGCGGGGCCGAGCACCCGCACCCGGCGCCGCTCGCCGAGGACCACCCGACGGTCGAGGACGTCGAGCGCGCCGAGCGGCAGCGCGCGGACGCCGAGCGCCTGCTGCACGACGTCTCGGCCCGGGCGCAGGTGCTCGCCGAGCGGTGCGAGGCCCGTCGTCGGGACGCCGGCGGGCTGACCCCGCAGGAGGCCGGACAGCGGGTCGCGGACGTGGAGGAGCTGGTGGCCGCCGCGCGCGCCGCGGAGCGCGAGCGCGCCGAGGCCGAGCGCGAGCTCGAGGAGCTGGACGCGGAGACGCGTGCGCTGGAGACCCGGGCGGCCGGGCTCGCCGAAGCGGTCGCGGGCACGACCGCGCGGCTCGAGGAGACCGAGGCGGCCCTCGCGCGCGACCGCGCCGAGATCCGCGCCGAGCTCGACGCGGCGGGCCCGCTCGTGGAGCTCGTGGACCTGCCCGACCCGCTCGCCGACGAGGGCGGCGCGCGCAACCCCGTCGCCGTCCTCGCGGCCGCGCTGGAGGGCCGGGTGCGCACGATCGACGCGCTCGCGGACGCGGGCAGCGCCGTCGCCGCGGCGCAGCGGGCGTGCGAGGAGCGTGCGGCCGACGTCGCCGCGCTCGTCGCACGGTCCGGGTTCGCGGACGCGGCCGAGGCGCTCGCCGCGGTGCTCGACGACGCCGAGCGGCACGCGCTCTCTCAGCGCGTCGCGGAGCACGACGCCGCGCGGACCGCGACGGCGACCGGTCTCGCGGAGCCGGCGCTCGCCGACCTGCCCGAGGACGCGCGGGCCGACGTCCCGGCCGCGCGCGCCGCCGTCGCCGAGGCAGAGGCCGTGGCCGGAGCCGCGGCGCGGCAGCACGAGCTCGTCGCGCGGCGGGCCGAGGAGGCCCGGACGGCGGCCGAGGGCGTCGGGGCGGCGGTCGACGGCTGGACCGCGGCGCGGGACGCGGCCGGACCGGTCGTGCGCATGGCGGCGCTCGCGTCGGGCACGGGCGACAACGCGCACGCGCTCTCGCTCGCGACGTTCGTGCTCGTGCAGCGGTTCGAGGACGTGGTCGCGGCGGCGAACGAGCGCCTCGCCGAGATGTCGTCGGGGCGGTACGAGCTCGTGCGCAGCGCGACGCGCGAGGACGTGCGGGCGCACAAGCGCGGCCTCGCGATGAAGGTGCTCGACCACGTGACCGAGCGCGAGCGCGACCCGCGCACGCTGTCCGGCGGGGAGACGTTCTACGTGTCGCTGTGCCTCGCCCTCGGGCTCGCGGACGTCGTCACGGCCGAGGCGGGCGGCATCGAGCTCGGGACGCTGTTCGTCGACGAGGGCTTCGGCAGCCTCGACCCCGAGACGCTGGAGGCCGTCCTCGCGGCGCTCGGCCGGCTCCGCGCGGGCGGGCGCGTCGTGGGCGTCGTCTCCCACGTCGAGGCGCTCAAGCAGGCCGTCGCGGAGCGCGTCGAGGTCCGCCGCCTCCCCGGCGGCGGCAGCACGCTCAGCGTGCGGGCCTGACCGGGGCTGCGCCGTCCGTCAGGACCGAGGGCGCGGCGCTGGCGTCGGCGCGCACACGCGGTCGACGAGCTCGGTCACGGCAGCCCGCACCGGTCCCGGCGGCGCGCCCGCGTCGAGCGCGAGGGCGGCGCGGTCGAACGCCGCGGACAGCAGGAGCGTCAGCGCGTCGAGACGTTCCTCGTCCGCGAGGTCTCGTGCGACGTCGTCGCCCGCGCCGGAGCCATGGCTCGCGCTGCCCCCGCCGGGCCAGGCGCCGAGCGCCGCGCCGAGCCCTTCCCGCAGGGTGCGGCGCGCGTGGCGGGCGTCGAGCGCGTCGGCCTCTGCGGGGCCGAGCACGGCGGGTGCATCGACGAGGAGCAGCCGCGTGCGGCCGGGTTCACCCATCGCGTCGAGGTAGGCGCGCGCACCCTCCACGAGCATCGCGCGGGCGTCGGGGGCGTCGGGGGCGTCGGGGGCGTCGGGGGCGGCGGGTCGTTCCAGGGTTGCCGTGCCAGGATCCGCGGCGGTGCGCTCCTCGATCTCCCGGGCGACCGCCTCCGCCTCGGCCTCGGCGACGGCGCGGAAGAGGTCCTGCTTGTCGGCGTAGTGGTGGTACAGCGCGCCGCGCGTGACGTGCGCGGCGGCGGCGATCTGGGGCGTCGACGTCGCGGCGTACCCCGCGCGGACGAAGAGGTCGCGCGCGGCCGCGACCAGGGCAGCGCGGGTCGCGTGGGTGCGTTCGGCGTTGGTCCGGCGGCGCTCTTGCATACCGGCAGACTGTAGGCCATCCTCGATACATACAGACTGTTTGTTTCTGCGACCGCCCGGTCGCCGACGACGAGGAGAAGACCGTGCGCATCACGAGCTGGTACCCGGTGCTCATGACCGGCGACGTCGCAGGGACCGTCGCGTTCTACCGCGACCACCTGGACTTCCGGCCGCTCTTCACGAGCGACTGGTACGTCCACCTCCAGTCCGCGCACGACGCGTCGGTGAACCTCGCCGTGCTCGACGGCGACCACGAGACGATCCCGGAGAGCGGCCGGGGTCGCGCGGGCGGGCTCCTGCTCAACCTCGAGGTCGAGGACGTCGATGCCGTGCACGCACGCCTCGTCGCCGCGGGACTGCCGATCCTGCGCTCGTTGCGCGACGAGGCGTTCGGGCAGCGGCACTTCATCACGGCCGACCCGAACGGGGTGCTCCTGGACGTCATCACGCCCGTCCCGCCGACGGGGGAGTTCGTCGAGCAGTACGAGGAGTCCGCCCGTCCCACGGCATAGTCGGCGCGCGCGTCCCCGAGCCTCGCTCAGGGCTCAGGGCTCAGGGCTCAGGGCTCGGGGCTCGGGGCTCGGGGCTCAGGGCTCGGGCTCACGGTTCGGGCTCACGGTTCGGGGCTGGGGCGCAGGACCCCCGGCGCCGGGCGCAGGGCTGCCGCTCACGGCTCGGCCGGACGACGCCGGATGTCACGAACCGGCCCCGTGTCCGTCCCTCCTCGAGGAGCAGAGCGACGGCCGGCTGTCGTCGCGTCCCCTCCCGGGAACGGCCGCGACCGGCGGCGTCGTCCGGGAGCCGTCGAAGGAGAGCAGCAATGTCAGCAGCATCGTCCCCGCTCGAGCGCGAGCTGCGGCGCATGGAGGTCATCGCGCGCCGGGAGCAGCTCCGTCTCGTCGGCCGCGTCGCCCCGCGCGTGGCGGAGCGCCGTCGCTGGGCCGACGCACCGCGCCGCCAGTCCCCGGCCACCGCCGCCCGCTAGCGTCGGTCGGGACTCGCGCCCCGGTACGGTCCGGCGGCGCGCCACCGTGCGCGGTCGCGAGCGCGCGCACGTCAGGCCGGTGCGCCGAGGCCCGCGAGCTCACGGGCCCGCAGCAGCACGTCGTCGAGCATCTGCGGGGTGAGCCGGCCGGTGAACGTGTTCTGCTGGCTCACGTGGAAGCACCCCAGCAGGGTGAGGGTCTGCTCAGGGGGCGGGGGGCCGCCGTCGGGCACGACGCCGGGGGGCGACCCCGGGCCGGGGCGAGGGGTGGCCCGGCGCAGCGTCACCTCCGCACCGTGCGCGAACCGGGGCCGCGGACGCGGCACGGCCCAGCCCTGCTCGGCGAGCGTCGAGAGCAGCGCCTGCCACCCGAAGCCGCCGAGGACGACGGCGACGCGCACCGTCGCGCCCAGCAGCTCGACCTCGCGCGCGAGGTACGGGCCGCAGCGGCGTCGTTCCTCCGGCGTCGGCTTGTTGTCCGGGGGTGCGCACCGCACCGGTGCTGTGACGCGGATCCCGGTGAGGCGGAGGCCGTCGTCGGCGGAGACCGACGTCGCCTGGTTGGCCAGGCCCGTGCGGTGCATGGCGGCGAAGAGGAAGTCGCCGCTGCGGTCGCCCGTGAACATGCGGCCCGTGCGGTTGGCCCCGTGCGCGGCGGGCGCGAGCCCGACGACGACGATCCCCGCCCGCTCGTCACCGAACCCGGGGACGGGGCGGGCCCAGTAGTCGTCGTCGCGGAACGACGCCCGCTTGACGTCGGCGACGTGCTCGCGCCAGGCCACGAGTCGCGGGCACGCCCGGCACTCGACGAGGTGGGCGTCCAGCGCCGCGAGCGTCGGCGCCGTCCGGGCCGCGAGCGGGTAGTCGGGGTCGTCGGGCGTCACCCGCCCATCCTGCCCGGACCCCCACCCGCCCGCGCCCCGTCCGCCGAGCACGGGGTCGGCGACCACAATCGGCGAGATCCGGTCGCCGATCCCGTGTTCAGCGGGCGGCAGGGCCGTGGTCGGCCGTCAGGCCTGCCGGTTCGTCGGCGCCGTCGCGCCGGCGAGCGCCGCGGTGTCGTGGGGAGCGTCGGCGGACGGGAGGGTAGCTCCGACGGGAGCGTCCGGGAGGTCCGTGGCCGGGGCGGGGACGCCGACGGCGGGGTCGGGAGCGCCGAGAGAGCCCGCGGCGTCGGCCGGGAGCGGTGCGCCGAACGTGTGCCGTAGGCCGAGCAGCACGGCGCCCGCGACCACGACGACGCCGAACATCACCGCGGCCATGGTCACCGGCGGTGACCCGCCGAGCAGGCCGGTCACCGGCGCGACGACCGCCCCGACGCCGAACTGGAACGCGCCGATGAGGGCCGCGGCGCTGCCGGCGCGGTGCGCGTTGCGCTCGAGCGCGATGGCCGGGACGGACGGCATGACGAAGCCTGCGGTGCCGAGCGTGAGCACGATGAGCGGGACGAGCCACGCGAGCCCGCCACCGGCGAGCGCTGCGACGAGGAGCCCGCCCGAGAGGACGAACCCGGCCGCGACCGCGGCCTGGAGGATGCGCTCGGGCGTGACGCGCCCGACGAGCGCGCCGTTGATCTGGCTGCCCGCCGTCACGGATACCGCGCCCACGCCGAAGACGATCGCGTACTGCTGGGCAGACATCCCGTAGAAGTCCTGGAACACGAACGTCGACGCGGAGATGTAGGTGAACATCGCGGCCATGTAGAAGCCGGCGATGAGCGCGAGGCCGATGAACGACCAGTCCCCGAGGAGCGAGCCGTACGAGCGCAGGGCCGCGACCGTCCCGCCGCTGCGGCGGCGTTCGACGGGCAGCGTCTCGCGCAGCCGCAGGAGCACGAGCACGAAGAGCACGGCCCCCACGACGGCGAGCGCGACGAACATGCCGCGCCACGACCCGAGGCGCAGGAACTGCGCGCCGATGGTCGGCGCGAGGATGGGCGCGACGCCCACGACGAGCATGAGCCGCGCGATGACCTTGCCGATCTGGTAGCCCTCGAACGAGTCGCGCACGATCGCCATGGACAGCACCATCCCGGCGGCCGCGGAGAGGCCCTGGACGAACCGCAGGCCCGTGAGCGCGGCGACCGAGCCGGCGAAGACGATCCCGACGGACGCCGCCACGTACACCGCGAGGGACACCAGCAGGGGAGCGCGGCGGCCGACCGCGTCCGAGACCGACCCGATGAGGAGCTGGCCGAGGGCGAGGCCCGCGAGGGTCGCGGTGAGGGTGAGCTGGACGCGGGACTCGGTCGTACCGAGCTCGTCCACGATGCGCGGGAACGCGGAGAGGTAGAGGTCGATCGTCAGCGGTCCGACGGCGGTGAGCGCGGAGAGCAGCAGGACGAGACCGGCGCTGATGCGCCCGGTGCGGGCCGCGGGGCTCGGGGAGGGTGCGGTGCCCGGGCGGGCGGCGACGGGCGCGGTCGGCGCCGGGGTCGCGGGTGGGGTGGAGGCCATGACAGCGGCAACCACCGGTGGTGCGCCGCGTGTTCCCGCACGGCGTACGTGATCGGATGCTGAGACGTGCGGCGGGTCAGGCGCGGCCGACGTCGGCCCGGGCGGCGGCCAGCCCGCGCAGGGCCCGCGCGTGCTCCAGCCGGTCGTCGAGGTCGCCCGCGAGGGTGAGCGCGGCGTCGTGCAGGTGTGCGGCGCGCTCGGCGTCGCCGGCCGCGCGGACCGCCTCCCCGAGCGCGTTGAGCGCCTCGGCCTCGACGAGCCGGGCCCGGACCCGGCGGGCCAGCGCGAGCGCCTCCTCGCCCGCGGCGACCGCGGCCGTGACCTCGCCCGCGGCGAGCAGCGCGGTGCCGAGCGCGCTGCGGGCCTCGGCCTCGGCGTCGGGGTCGCCGAGGTCGACGGCCGCCGCGACGGCGGCCCGCAGCCCCGCGACGCCCGCGGCGGCCTCGCCCGTGCGGGCGAGGAGCCGCCCCACGTGCACCCGGCTGCGCGTCGCGAGGCCGGCGTCCCGGAGCGAGGTCGCGCTCGCGAGCGCGTCCCGGTGTAGCGCGAGCGCGCGATCGAGCCCGCCCTCCGCCTCCGAGAGGATCGCGGCGTTGCTCGACACGATGGCGACGTTGAGGGCGTCGCCGACCCGCCGCGACAGCGCCAGCGCGCGGTCGTAGCCGGCGCGCGCGTCGTCGTGCCGGCCGAGGATGCGGTGCACGTCCGCCAGGTTCCCGACGGCGCGGCCCTCGCTCACCGGGTCGCCCGCGGTCCGCGCCCCGGCGGCGGCGTCGCGGTACGCGGCCTCGGCCTCGTCGAACCGCCCGAGGCGCTTGTACACGTTGCCGACGCGGTTGAGCGTCTGGCCGGGCCGGGGGTCGTCGCCGCGCTCGAGCGAGCGGACGAGCTGCGCGAGCGCCTCGTCGTACCGGCCGAGCCGTTCGAGCGCCCGGCCGAGGTCGCGCCCCGCCTGGGACCGGCCCGACGGCCGCCCGTGCTCGACGGCGGCCGTGTGCACCGCGACCGCGTCGTCCCCGTGCCCCGCCGAGTCCAGGTACGGGGCGAGGAGCGCGGAGAGCTCGGTCACGGCGTCGGCCAGCTCGTGCTCCGCGGCGAGCGCCGACGTCGCGACGAGCAGGGCGCGGTGCGCGTCGAGCCACGCGACCGCGGCGTCGGCCGTACGACCGGGAGGCGCCTCGCCCGCTGCGCCACGCGCTCCGACGCCCGGCGCGGCCGCGTCGTGGTGGGGCGACGTCGCGCGCACGGCGGGCCGGGCGTCGTCGAGCAGGCGCGCGGCGAGCCGCCCGACGGCGGCGGCCCGCGCCGAGAACGGGTCGTCCGTGCGGGCGAGGTCGGCGGCGAGGGCGCGCACGGCGTCGGGCACGACGACCTCCCCGCGCGGCCCGGCCGCGACGAGGTGCGCGCGGCTCAGGGCGGCGAGCGCGTCGCGGCTCTCGCTCGTCGAGACGCCGAGGAGCACGGGGACCTCGGTGGCGTCGAGCGGCACCGGGACGAGGGCGAGCAGGCGCAGGGCGCGGGCGTGGTCGGCGGGCAGACGGCGGTGCACGCCGGCGAGCGCGGGGTGGAGGGCCGGTCCGGGGAGGTCCTCGACCCGGCGGACGTGGTCGGCGAGCGACCAGCCGGGCCGCGCGCGGACGTCGTCGGCGATCTGCGCCAGCGCCGCGGGGAGGCCTCCGGACGCGCGCACCAGCCGCGCGGCGGCCTCCGGCTCCGCGGCGGTGCGGTCCTGGCCGACGCGTGCCGCGAGCAGCGCACGGGCGTCGTCCTCGCCGAGCGGTGCGAGGGTCGTGGCGGTCTCGCCGGGGAGCCCGACGACCTGGTGCGCCGCGACGACCACGCGCGCGGTGCCGGGCAGGTGCGCAACGACGTCGGCGGCCTGGGCGCCGTCGGTCACGTCGTCGAGGACGATCGTCGCGCGCAGCCCGTCGAGCGCGGTCGCGAGCGCGGCGGCGAGGGCGGGGAGGTCGCGCGCCTGCGCGTCGGGCGGGGGTGCGCCGAGCGCCTGGAGCAGCGCGTCGAGCACGACGGCGGCCGGGCGCGGGCCGTCCGCCTCCCCGTGCAGGTCGACGAGCGCGACGACGTCCGCCGGGACCTCGCGGGCCGCGGCGAGCGCGACGCTCGTCGTTCCCGACCCGGGGAGGCCCGTGACCGTCACGACGCGCGGCTGTTCCTGCGAGGGTGCAGGAGGCGGGCCGGTGAGCGCCGCCGCGAGCCGCGCGACGTCGTCGGCCCGACCGACGAGCGGCCCGTCGGGCGCGAACGGTCCGAGCCGGACGGTCGGCGGGAGAGCGAGCTCCGGAACGGCCGCGGGGACGGTCGCCGTCCGGTACGCGGCGCGCCACGCCGCAGGCTGCCGGTCGCCGAGGACGTGCGCGACGTCCGCGAGCAGGTCGACGTCGAGCCGCGAGCGGCCCGCCCGGAAGACGTCGTAGACGGTGACGCGGCCGGGGCGCGCCTCCGCGGTGGGGACGCCCCGGGCCGTGCGGAGCGCGCCGACGCGCCGCGCGATCTCGGTGTACGAGGGGTCTCTTGCCCACGCCCGCAGCGCGCGCAGCCGGGCGGCGAGCTCGTCCACCGAACCTGCGCCCACGGGGGACGGCGGCGGGTCGGGGGGCACGGCGCCAGGCTAGCGACGGCCGTCCACCGCTGCGCGGCGTGCCCGGATCCCGGGGTGCCATACTCGTCGCCCCGTCGAGAGGAGCGTGCGAGGTCGAGATGCGTCACACGTACGCCTGCACCCCGTCGCTCGTCCGGGACGCCCTGCACCGGGTCGAGCTCACGCCCCTGGCCGCTGTCGTGTTCACGGCCTCGGCCGCCGACGCCCGGCGCCTGCTCCTGGCCGTCGGCCTGCGGGGCCGACCCGAACGCATGCCGCCCTTCGACCTGGCGGTCGCGCATCCCGACGTCGTCGTCTGGCGGACCGTCGAGCAGGCCGAGAACGGTGACGAGTGGAACATCGGGACGACCGTCGTCGAGTACGCGCGGAGCCGGACGGGGTGAACGGTCCTGGACGGGCGCGATCGTTCCCGGCCGGTGTGCGGCCGGACGCCCTGGTGCCGGCCCGGGTCCCGTCGTTCGGGATCGTTCGGGATGCGTGCCGCGGGCGTGCGACGTCGTCAGGCTCTCCGCAGGCCGCGACGACCGCGGCGCGAGGGTCCGCGCGGGGCGCGGCGGGACGAAGGAGCGACCGGTGGGGCTGTTCGACAAGCTCAAGGAGATGTTCTCGACGACGGCGGACCTCTACGCGAAGGAGGACGCCCCCGCGCTCACGCCGGCGCAGCAGCGCGGGCTCGCGCTCGGTGCGGTCTACGCCGTCGAGGGCGTGCTGCCGATCAATGCGCTCACCGTGGAGGCCGACGCGCGCACGGCCGCGAAGCCGCTCGCGGCGGGCTGGGAGGTGCGGGGCGCCGACGACGTCGAGCGCACCTATGAGTTCCTGCTCACCCAGGGTCACCGGGGCTACTACGCGATCGCGATGCCGAAGGTCGAGGAGCTCTACTCGGGCCGCCTGAGCCGTCGCGACGCGAAGGGCGCGGCGGACCAGCACGTCGCCCAGGCGAGGCAGGAGGCGACGGCGCGGGGCCTCGACCCCGAGCGCGCCGTCGCGTTCTACCAGGGGTGGAGCGCGTCGGCCCAGATGGGCGGGCACGGCGAGCTGGCCGACCCGCTGCCGCCGTCGATCGCGGCGTGGGACGCCGCGCGGGTCGTGCACGTGAGCCGGCTCGCGGTCGACGCCGGGTTCGTCACCCCGGAGCGGGCGTGGGCCGCGATCGAGGAGGCCGTCGCGATGTCGCGCCCCGCCTACGCGTCGTGGGAGCAGTTCGGCGACGGGTTCCTCGCGGGGCGGGCGTTCTGGTCCGCGGGCAACCGCACCCCGGTCGACCAGGACCTGCCCGACTTCAAGCGCGCGGTCCGGCGGCTGCTCGACACCGAGTCGTCGCCCTGGCGCACACTGTCGTACTGACGGCGGGGACGAGAGCGACGGGACGAGAGCGACAGGACGGGAGGGCGGACGGTGCACCGATCGGCGTGGTGGTGGCGCGCAGGGCTCCTGCTCGTCGTGGTCGGTGTCGGCGTGGCGGTGGTCGCGGCCGACGACGGCCTGCGCTCGGAGGTCCACGCGGCCCTGTCGAACCTGGCGCGGGCGCTGTTCTGACCAGACCGTCCCGCCGAGCACGGGGTTGCTGTCGTCCTGGGCCTCAGAGCGACAGCAACCTCGTGCTCGGCACCGTGGGCGGCGCCGGCAGCGCCGCGGTCAGCCCTGGGCGTCGCGCCAGGTGACCCACTCGCGCACGAGGGACAGGTCGTAGTCGGGCC
This sequence comes from Cellulosimicrobium sp. MI9406, assembly GCF_040595865.1. NCBI lineage: Bacteria > Bacillati > Actinomycetota > Actinomycetes > Micrococcales > Promicromonosporaceae > Cellulosimicrobium > Cellulosimicrobium sp. MI9406. The sequence goes on along the minus strand of NZ_JALIZI010000001.1, from coordinate 301,779 downwards.
CGCTCGTGCCGACGGTGAACAGGGTCGCGCCCGCGGCGACGAGCGCGTCCGCGGACTCCGCCGGCGGCCGGGACACGGCGACCGAGCGCTCGACGAGCGCGGCGGTGTCGCGGCCCACGGCCGCGCCGTGCTCGTCGAGGATCGCGCTCTTGCGCGCGAGCGTCTCCGCGTCGCCGAACGAGTGCCAGACGTCCGCGTGCTCCGCGACGACGCGCAGCGTCTTGCGCTCCCCACCTCCGCCGACGAGCACCGGGATGTCGCGCGTCGGCGTCGGGTTCGACGCCGCCCAGCGGGCCTTGATGCGCGGGAGCGCCGCGGCGAGGTCGGCGATGCGGCCGCCCGCGGTGCCGAACTCGTACCCGAACCGGTCGTAGTCCTTCTCGAACCAGCCCGCCCCGATCCCGAGGATCAGACGACCGCCGCTGATGTGGTCGACCGTCCGCGCCATGTCGGCGAGGAGGTCCGGGTTGCGGTAGCTGTTGCACGTGACGAGTGCGCCGATCTGGACGCGCTCGGTCTGCTCGGCCCACGCCCCGAGCATGGTCCAGCACTCGAAGTGCTTGCCGTCGGGGTCGCCCGTGAGCGGGAAGAAGTGGTCCCAGTTGAAGATGACGTCGACGCCCAGGTCCTCCGCGCGCAGCACGGCGTCGCGGATCTGGGCGTAGTCGGCGTGCTGCGGCTGGAGCTGGACGCCGATGCGGAAGGGGTGCCGAGGAGAGGTCATGCTCGGAATCTACGTCCGGGCCGAGAACGACGACACCCCGCGTCGAGCACGACCTCGTCGGCGCCACGAGCGTCAGAACGACGGCAAGGTCGTGGTCGGCGGACCTAGGGTGGGCGCATGAAGCGACTGGTGGGCCTGCTCGTGACGCTCGTGGTGCTCGTGGCGGTCGCCGTCGTGGCCGACCGGGTGGCGGTGCGCGCCACCGAGCGCGGCGCGGTCACGGCGTTCGAGCAGCAGGCCGACGACGTGTCCGGCGCCCAGATCGACATCACCGGCTTCCCGTTCCTCACGCAGCTCGTGCGCGGCTCGCTGACGCACGTCACGGGCTCCGCGGACTCCGCGTCGTTCGGCGGCTACGCGATCTCCGACCTCCAGGTCGAGGCCGACGGCGTGAGCACGTCGGAGCCGTACCGGATCGCGTCCGGCACGGCGTCGGGCGTCATCGCGGCGGAGTCGCTGCAGCAGGTCGTCGCCGAGCAGAGCGGGCTCGACGTCGACGTCACCGCGACCGGCGGCGTGCTGTCCCTGGGCTTCGAGCTGCTGGGCACCACGATCACCGTCGACGTGACGCCGCGCGTGTCCGGACCGGCCGAGCTCGCCGTCGACGTCGTCGCCGTCCGCACCGGCCTCGGCACGGTCTCTGTCGACGACCTGCCGTCCGGGCTCTCGGGCGCGCTGTCCGACCTGCGCGTCCCGCTCGACCTGCCCGACGGCGTCGCGCTCGACTCCGTGTCCGCCGTCGAGGGCGGGGTGCGCGTCGCGGTGACGGGGACCGACGTCGTCGCCGCGGACCTGGTGGCCTCGTGACCCGGGCGGCGTGGCCGTCGTGACCGGGGCGGGGTCGTGAGCACCGGGGCGGTCGACGGGCGCCGCGTCCTCGCGGCGCGCCTCGCCGCGCAGCGGCTCCGCTCGCCCGACCTGTCTGACGTGCCGACCGCCGTCGGGCACCTCGTGGCGGTGCAGGGGCAGGAGTTCCACCCCGCCCTGTGGGGCCTCACACGGCGGCTGCGGCCCGACGCGCGGCCGGGCGCGGCGGGCGCGGTCGCCGCGTGCGACCGCGGCGAGGTGCTGCGCACGCACGTGCTGCGGCCCACGTGGCACCTCGTCCGGCCCGACGACGCGCGCTGGCTCCTCGAGCTCAGCGCGCCCCGCGTCCACCAGGCCAACGGGACGCTGTACCGGCAGGTGGGGACCGCCGGGCACGGGCCGGAGACCGACCTCGTCGTCGCGGCCGTGCAGGAGCGGCCCCGCACGCGCCGCGAGCTCGCGGGGCTGCTCGCCGCGCACGGCCGCCCGCTCGAGGGCATCGCGCTCGGCTACGTGCTCATGCGCGCCGAGCTCGACCGGCTGCTGGTCAGCGGGCCGCTCGACGGCAAGCAGCAGACGTACGCCGCGTTCGACGACCGCGTCCCGCCCGGCTACGGGCCGCTCGGCGAGCGGTTCGACCGGGACGCCGCTCTCGTCGAGCTCCTGCGCCGCTACCTCGCGAGCCGCGCGTACGCGACGGTCAAGGACGTCGCGCAGTGGTCGGGCTTCACGCTCACCGACGTGCGGCGCGCGCTCGACCTGCTCGACGACGAGGTCGTGGCCGTGCCCGGGGCGGGTGCGCTCGACGGGCTGACGCTCTGGCGGCTCGCGGACCCCGGCGACCGGGTACTCGACCCCGCTCCGTTCGTCGGTGCGCTCGCGCCCGACGGCGACCCCGCCCGGCCGGTCGTCGACCTGCTGCAGAGCTACGACGAGCTCTTCCAGTCCTTCGGCGAGTCGCGCAGGGTCGTCGTGGCCGACGGCGTCGACCTCGGCGACCGGCTCGGGTCCTTCATCCATGCCGTCGCGGTCGACGGCGTCGTCGTCGGGCGGTGGCGCTGGGTCGTCGGGACGCGCGACGTCGTCGTCGAGCCGCAGTGGCGCCGCGCGCCGTCGCTCGCGGAGGAGGAGGCGTTCGCCGCCCAGGTGGACGCGGTCCGCACCCACTGGGGCACGCTCCTCGCGTGACGAGCCGCCGAGCACGGGATCCGCGACCGGATCGGCCCCGAGACGGTCGCCGACCCCGTGCTCGGGGTGGTGAGACCGGGGGCGCGGGATGGGTGGTCTGGGAGGGGGGAGTGGCAGGGTGGAGGGCGTGACGAACGTCGACGCTCCGCGTCTCGCTAACTGGGCCGGGAACCTCACCTACGGGTCCTCCGGGGTCGCACACCCCGCGAACCCGGAGGAGCTCGCCGACGTCGTGCGGCGGTCGGCGCGCCTCAAGGCCCTGGGGTCGCGGCACTCGTTCGGGGACGTCGCGGACACGACGGGCACGCACGTCGTCCTCGACCGGTACGACGACGGCCGCGCCCCCGTCGAGGTCGACCCGGCCTCGGGCGTGGTGTCGGTCGCGGCAGGCCTGCGGTACGGCGACGTGACGCGGCACGTCCAGGCGGCGGGCCGGGCGCTCGCGAACCTCGCGTCGCTCCCGCACATCTCGGTCGCGGGGTCGGTCGCGACGGCGACCCACGGCTCGGGCGACGTGGTGGGCTCGCTGGCGAGCGCCGTCGTCGGGATGGAGCTCGTCACCGGCGACGGCGAGCGCCGGACGCTGCGGCGCGGCGACGCGGACCTCCCCGGCGCGGTCGTGGCGCTCGGGGCGCTGGGCGTCGTGACGCGCGTCGAGCTGGAGACGGTCCCGACGTTCGACGTGCGCCAGGACGTGCACGTCGGGCTGCCGTGGGACGCGGTGACGGCGCACTACGACGAGATCACCGCGTCGGCGTACTCGGTGAGCCTCTTCACGGACTGGGGGCCCGACGGCGTGCAGCAGGTCTGGCGCAAGTCCCGCCTCGCGCCGGGGGAGCCCGGCGTGGCGCGGGCGGACCTCTTCGGTGCGGCGCCCGCCACGACGATGCTGCACCCCCTGCCCGGCATCGACCCCGTGCACTGCACGCCCCAGCTCGGCGCGCCCGGCCCGTGGAACGAGCGGCTGCCGCACTTCCGGCTCGACTTCACGCCGAGCAACGGCGCCGAGCTGCAGTCGGAGTACCTCGTGCCGCGCGCCCGGGCCCAGGAGGCGTTCGCCGCGATGCGCGACCTCGGCCCGCGCGTCACCCCGCTGCTCCAGGTGGGGGAGATCCGCACCGTCGCGCCCGACCCCGAGCCGCTGTGGCTCAGCCCGTTCGACGGCCCGACCGTCGGCGTGCACCTCACGTGGAAGCCCCTGCCCGACGACGTCGCGCGCGTCCTGCCCGACGTCGAGGCCGCGCTGCTCCCGCTGGGCGCGCGCCCGCACTGGGGCAAGCTCTCGCACGCGCTCGTCCACGACCCGGGCACCGTCGCGGCGCTCTACCCGCGCGTCGACGACTTCGGCGCGCTCGCGCAGCGCTACGACCCGCAGAGCCGCTTCCTCGGCGGGTACGTCGAGCGTCTGCTCGCGGGCTGAGCACCGCCGTCGGCTCGCACGGTGCCCGACTGGTCGTTACGGTCGTCCGAGCACCGAGAGGCTCGCCGCCGCGCCGACCCGCGCGGCGCCCGCGCGGGCACGGCACGACAGAGGTACCGAGGAGAACTGTGGCAGCGACCGACACGGCCGGCGGCGACCCCGCGACCCAGCAGCCGCGCGAGGAGTGGACCGGGCAGGTCGGCTTCATCATCGCGGCCATCGGCTCGGCGGTCGGGCTGGGGAACATCTGGCGGTTCCCCGGCGTGGCGTACGAGAACGGGGGCGGGGCGTTCCTCGTGCCGTACCTCGTCGCCCTGCTCACCGCGGGCATCCCCATCCTGTTCCTCGACTACGCGATCGGGCACCGCTTCCGCGGCTCGGCCCCGACGGCGTTCCGGCGGATCGCGCGGTGGCTCGAGGGTCTGGGCTGGTTCCAGGTGATGATCTGCTTCGTCATCGCGCTCTACTACACCGCGGTCATCGCGTGGGCCGTGAGCTTCTTCGTCTTCTCGTTCGACCTGCGCTGGGGCGACGACCCGGCCGCGTTCTTCACGGGCGACTACCTCCGGCTCGCCGACCCGGGCGTCAGCCTCGAGTTCGTGCCGGCGGTGCTCGTGCCGCTGGTCGCGGTCTGGGTCGTGACGATCGTCGTCCTCGCGCTCGGCGTGGCGAAGGGCGTGCAGCGCGCGAACACGGTCTTCCTGCCGCTGCTCGTCGTGGCGTTCGCGGTGCTCGTGGTGCGCTCGCTGTTCCTCGAGGGCGCGGCGGACGGGCTGAACGCGCTGTTCACCCCGGACTGGTCGGCGCTCGGCGACGCCAACGTGTGGATCGCCGCCTACAGCCAGATCTTCTTCTCGCTGTCGATCGCGTTCGGGATCATGGTCACGTACGCGTCCTACCGCCGACGCCGGTCCAACCTCACGACGCCGGGGCTCGTCGTCGCGTTCTCCAACTCCTCGTTCGAGATCCTCGCCGGCATCGGCGTCTTTGCGACGCTCGGCTTCCTCGCGCACGAGCAGGGGGTCGGCGTGGGGGAGCTCGAGGGCATCAGCGGGCCCATCCTCTCGTTCGTCACGTTCCCCGCGATCGTGTCGCAGATGCCGGGCGGCCCGATCTTCGGTGCGCTGTTCTTCGGGTCCCTCGCCATGGCGGGGTTCACGTCGCTGCTGTCCATCCTCCAGGTCGTGTCCGCGGGGTTCCAGGAGAAGTTCGGCTGGACCCCGCGACAGGCGTCCGTGCGCCTCGGCGTGGTGAGCGCGGTCATCTCCGTCCTGCTCTTCTCCACCACCACCGGCCTCGTCGCCCTCGACACCGCCGACCAGTGGGCCAACAACATCGGCATCGTGGGGTCCGCCGTGCTCATGTCCGTCCTCGTGCTGTGGGTGCTGCGGCGCGGACCGGAGCTGCGCTACCACCTCAACGCCGTCTCGACGTTCCGCCTCGGCCCCTGGTGGCAGGTGCTCGTCGCCGTGCTGGCCCCGCTCGTGCTCGGCTACATGCTCGTGTCCAGGATCGTCACGCTCGTCGTCGACGGCTACGAGGGGTACCCCGCCTGGTACCTCGCGCTCGTCGGGTGGGGCGCGATCGCGTTCATGGTGCTCGCCGCGCTCGTGCTCACGGCGATGCGCTGGCGCCGCAGCCCCGACGACTTCGTCCCCTGGCCGCCGTACCCGCCGGGTGACGCCTCTGCAGGGCCGGGCCGGGCGCCGTCGGGCCGCGGGACGACGGGCCGCGCGACGGCCTCGACCGGTGCCGACGGGGAGGAGACCCGATGACCACCTCGGCCGTGATCCTGCTCGTGCTCGCGATCGTCGTCGTGTGGGGCGGGCTGCTCGTCGCGATCCTGCGGCTGCGCGCCCAGCCCGAGCGGGCGGACTACCCGCCCGGGGACGAGGACGACCACCGCGAGGACGAGGCGCCGGTCGAACGCGACACGTAGCCCGCGCGGGCCCGCGCCGAGCGCGCCACAGGCGGGTGCGGTTCGTCACGGTTCGGCGTCGATGTCCCCGCCGGTTTGGTGAGCGGGGCCGAACGGCCCCACACTCGTGCGCAGGTGCCGCGCACCGCCGGGTCCTCTGTTCCCCGTACGTTCCTCTGCCCTCACGGGCCGGGTGCTGACGTAACACGACGGAGACGATCGGTGTCTACGCTGCCCCTGCCCGGCCCCCACCGATCGGAGACACCATGCGTACGACCCCGCGCAAGCTCCCCCTCACCGGTCTCGTCGCGCTCGCCGCGACGAGCACCCTCCTGCTCGCCGCGTGCACCGACGCGTCCCAGACCGGGACGGACGGCAGCACGTCGGGCTCCGGTGACGAGACGTCGGCGGCGCCGTCGTTCGACCCGTCGACCGTCGAGGTCGACGACGCGGCCGCCGCGCTCCTGCCCGAGGACGTCGCCTCCGCGGGGACGCTCGTCGTCGGCTCGAACACCGAGTACGCGCCCGCCGAGTTCATCGACGCGGACGGCAAGACGCCCATCGGGTTCGACATCGACGTCATCAAGGCCGTCGGCGCGACGCTCGGGCTCGACGTCGAGGTCCAGTCGGCCGACTTCCCGGCGATCATCCCCGCGCTCGGCACCAAGTACGACGCCGGGATCTCCTCGTTCACCATCACGGAGGAGCGCATGCAGGAGGCGAACATGATCGCCTTCCTCAACGCGGGCTCCGCGTACGCGGTCGCGTCGGGCAACCCGGACGACATCGACCCCGAGAGCCTGTGCGGCGTGACCGTCGCCGTGCAGACGGGCACGGTCCAGGACGAGGACATCGCCGTGCAGAGCCAGGCGTGCACCGACGCCGGCGAGGAGAAGATCGACATCCTCCAGTACGACTCGCAGTCCGACGCCACGACGAACGTCGCGGGCGGCAAGGCGCAGGTCCTCTACGCCGACTCGCCGGTGATCGGCTACGCCGTCGAGCAGACGGGCGGCCAGCTCGAGCAGCTCGGCGACGTGTTCGACAGCGCGCCGCAGGGCGTCGTCGTCGCGAAGGACGACACGGAGCTCGCCGCCGCGATCCAGGCAGCCCTGCAGTCGCTCATGGACAGCGGCCAGCTCGAGGAGATCCTCGGGGCCTGGGGCAGCGGCGACGCGGCCCTGGAGACGGCCGAGCTCAACCCGTCCGTCGGCTGACGACCCCCTCGCCAGCTCCCGTCCGTCCCGCCGTCCCGCGGGCGCCCACCCGGCGCCCGCGGCCGGCGGCCGGGACGACCGCGCGGACGACGACGACCGCGTGGCCCGGCTCGTCCCCCGAGCCCCGACCCCCCGAGGTGCACCATGACGACCGGTAGCTCCCCCCGCGGCGCCGCCGCCGGACCGGCCGACGACCCGGTCCCCGACCGCATCCACGCCGTCCCCGTCCCCCGGCCCGGGCGGTGGATCTCCGCCGCCCTGCTGCTCGTGCTCGCCGCGATGGCGGCCAACGCGCTGCTGACGAACGAGAAGTTCCGGTGGGACGTCGTCTGGCTGTACTTCCGCGACGTGACGGTCGTGCGCGGCGTGGGCTGGACGCTCGTGCTGACGTTCGGCTCGATGCTCATCGCGATCGTCCTCGCCGTGCTCCTCGCGATCATGCGGCGCTCGGACAACCCCGTCATGCGGTCGGTGAGCTGGGGCTACATCTGGTTCTTCCGCGGCACGCCGATCTACACGCAGCTCGTGTTCTGGGGCCTCATCTCGGTGCTCTACCCGCGCCTGAGCCTCGGCATCCCGTTCGGGCCGGAGTTCTTCGAGTTCCGCACGGCGGACCTGTTCACCGCGTTCGTGTGCGCGCTCATCGGGCTCTCGCTCAACGAGGCGGCATACCTCGCGGAGATCGTGCGCGCGGGCCTCGGGTCGGTCGACCCGGGCCAGACCGAGGCCGCGAAGGCGCTCGGCATGAAGGACGGCAAGATCCTCACGCGCATCGTGCTGCCCCAGGCCATGCGCGTGATCGTGCCGCCCACGGGCAACGAGACGATCTCCATGCTCAAGACGACGTCGCTCGTCCTCGCGGTGCCGTTCACGCTCGACCTGCAGTACTCGACGAACGCGATCGGCAACCGCCTCTTCCTGCCGATCCCGCTGCTCATGGTCGCCGCCATCTGGTACCTGCTCATCACGAGCGTCCTCATGGTCGGCCAGCACTACGTGGAGCGGTACTACGGCCGCGGGTTCGGCACGCAGACGCCGACGCGGCGCCGCGGGCGCGGCCCGGGCGGGCGCGGGCGCAAGCCGAACCGGCAGGACCTCATCGCCGCGTCCGGCACGACGAAGGACGACCCCTTCCTGGAGGTGACCCCGTGAGCGGGACGCACGACACGGCATCCGCGGCGCCCCGGACCTCCCCGGAGGCGGGCCGCTCCACCGACGCCACCCCGATGGTGCAGGTCGAGGGCCTGCACAAGATGTTCGGCGACCTGCACGTGCTCAAGGGCGTGGACCTCGAGGTCGCGCGCGGCTCGGTGTGCGTCGTGCTCGGGCCCTCGGGCTCGGGCAAGTCGACGCTGCTGCGCTGCGTCAACGAGCTCGAGGAGATCACGGGCGGCCGCGTCCGGGTCGACGGCGAGCTCATGGGCTACCGCGAGGTCACCAAGGACGGCCGCACGCGCCTGCACCGCCTGCACCCCAAGGTCGTGGCGCGGCAGCGCTCGCGCATCGGCATGGTGTTCCAGCGCTTCAACCTGTTCCCGCACATGACGGCGCTCGAGAACGTCGCGGAGGCGCCCGTCCAGGTGCGCGGGCTGAGCAAGGCGCAGGCGCGGGCGCGCGCGTCCGAGCTCCTGGACCGCGTGGGCCTCGCCGACCGCGCCGACCACTACCCGGCGCAGCTCTCCGGCGGTCAGCAGCAGCGCGTGGCCATCGCGCGGGCCCTCGCCATGGATCCCGAGCTCATGCTGTTCGACGAGCCGACGTCGGCACTCGACCCCGAGCTCGTCGGCGAGGTGCTGGCCGTCATGCGCGACCTCGCGCGGTCCGGCATGACGATGATGGTCGTGACGCACGAGATCGGGTTCGCGCGCGAGGTCGCCGACACCGTGGTCTTCATGGACGAGGGTGTCATCGTCGAGCAGGGCAGCCCGGAGCAGGTGCTCGGGGACCCGCAGCACGAGCGCACGCGGTCGTTCCTCGCCCACGTGCTGTAGACGGCGTTCGGCACCGGCGAGCGAGCCTCGCGAGACCGGCCCGGCGCCCGGGCCGACCCTCGACGGGTCGACCGCGGGCAGGTGGGTCGGTCTCGCGCTCAGCCGGCGCGGCGGCGGCGCGGGAGCGCGGGCGCCCCGTGCGCGGGCGCGAGGCGGGGCGAGAGCCCCGTGGGGCGGGCGACCGTGACCATCTCCCCGCTGAGCGCCCGGCCGAGGTGCACGAGCGGCAGCATGTTCTCGTGCTCGACCACGAGGGCGTCGTAGATCGGGGTCTCGCTGTCGGGGGTGGGAGAGGAAGATCGCGTCAGCACGCCTCCCACTGTCGGTGAGGGACGTGTGTTCCGCGACCGGAAGCGGTGACGTGTCCGTGAGGCGTTCGTGGAGACCGCCGGGTCACCAGCCCCAGTCGCCCCAGTCCCAGCCGCCCCCGCCGCCGTCCCCCTCGCCGCCGTCGTTCCCGTTGCCGCCGCCGTTCCCCGGCCCGTTCCCCGGACGCTCCTTCTGCTCGCGGTCGTCCTGCTCCTTCTGGCGGTCGTCGAGCTCCTGCGAGCGCTTCGCCGCGTCCTCCTCGGCCTGCGCGACGGCCTCCTCGCGCTCGGTGAGCCGGGCCGTCGCGGCGTCGAGCTCGGCACGCTGGGCGTCGAGGTCGGCCCGCTCGGACTCGAGCTGCTCGCGCTCCGCCGCGACCTCGCTCTGCACGCGCTGCGCCTCGGCCCGCTCGCGCTGCGCCTCGCCCTGCGCCGAGAGCGTGAGGCCGATGCCCACGAGCAGGCCGACCGCGACGCCCGCGAGGCCGACCGCCGTCGGGACGAGCCAGCGCCGCCCCCGCTCCGGCGCGTGGTCGCCGTCGTCGTCGGCCGCGGGCAGGGCGAGCGGCCCCACCGGGACGACGCCGGAGCGCCCGGCCCGGGCCGGGACCGTCGGGGCTGCACCCGGGGTGGCGGACGGCGTCGGGCGGGCGGCGGGGACGGGCGTCGCCGGGCGGGCGGCGGGGACGGGGACGGGCGACGGGCGCGCGGCCGGGTCGTCGAGCATCCCGCCGAGCGCGGGGAGGATCATCGTCGAGCTCGCCACGGGGTGGTCCTCCACGGCGCCCCGGGCCGGAGGGGCGGCCGGGACGGCGGCCGCGACGCGCGTCGCGTCGGCCTCGGGGCCGACCGCCGGGGTCGCGCCCGACGAGCGGGCGCGCAACGACCGGCGGGTCGGCGCGCCGGACCCGACGGGCAGCGGCTCGGTGCTGTGCAGGACGGGCGCCTCCGGGGGCGGCACGGGCCCGGGCGCGGGGGCGGCGTCGTCGGCCCAGAACACCCACCCGGGCGGGGGCGGCGGCCAGGACGGGTCCGGGTGCCACTCGGTCGTCGGGGTGAAGCCCGCGGGCACGGGCCACCCCGGCGGCGGTACGAAGCGCACGGCCATGGGTCCTCCTTCGGTGGCGCCCGCCGCGCGGGGGCGGGACGCCGGGAGCCGCGGGGCTCCCGTCCGGCGTGGACGTGCCGCGGCGACGTCCGACGACGACGTCCGGGCGGGACGTCCGACGGGAACAGTAGGGGAGCCCCGCCCGTCGGCACGAATCGCCTCATCCCGGGCACGGGTCGGCCGGGGATGCGTGATGGGGACGCGGAGGACGGCGGGCGGTCCTGGGTGCTCAGCGGGTGGTCGGTGGGCGCGGCGGGCGGAGGGGCCGGTGCGGGTGGGTGGCGCCGACGCGTGGGTGGCCGCTGGTAGAACGGACGCAGACCGACGGACGGTCGGCGGCGACGGCCGTCGGCGGCCGTCCCGAACCGGAGGTGTGCGTGTTCCTCGTCGACGAGCCGGTGCTGCGGGCCGCGACCGTGGCCGACCGGGCCGGTGCCGGCGCGGCGCCACCCCGCGAGCAGGCGCTCGTGCTGTCGGCGAGCGACCTCGTCGTCGCCGCGGACTGCGAGTACCGGCTCCTGTGCCGGCTCGACGAGCAGCTCGGGCGGGCGCCCCGCCGCGAGGAGGGCGAGGACGCGATGCTGGCCCGCACGGCCGAGCTCGGCGCCCGGCACGAGCGCGCGGTGCTCGCGGGCTACGAGGCCGAGCACGGCCTGTTCGACCCGGCGACCGGCCGCGGCGTCGTGCACGTCGAGCCGCCGCGCGGCACCTCGTGGGACGAGCTCGTCGCCGCACAGGCGCGCACGCTCGCCGCGGTCGAGGCGGGGGCGGACGTCGTGCACCAGGCCGCCTTCTTCGACGGCGCGTTCCACGGCCGGGCCGACTTCCTCGTGCGCACCGGCACGGACGACGCGGGCGCGGCGCGCTACGCCGTCGTGGACGCCAAGCTCGCGCGCCGCGCCAAGGTCCCCGCCCTGCTCCAGCTCGCGGCCTACGGCGACCAGCTCCTCGCCGCGGGCGTCCCCGTGGACCCGGACGTCTCGCTCGTCCTCGGCACGCGCGAGCGCACGTCGCACCGCCTGGCCGACCTGCTGCCCGTCTACCGGGACCGGCGCGAGCGGCTCGTGCGCCTGACGGCCGAGCACGTCGCGCGCGAGGGCCGCGCCCCGTGGGACGACCCGGCGGTCCGCGCGTGCGGGCGCTGCGCCGACTGCCGCGCCCAGGTGGAGGCGCGCCGGGACGTGCTCCTCGTCGGTGGCGTGTACGAGTCGCAGCGCGCGGCCCTGCACGCGGCGGGGATCCGGACGATCGACGAGCTCGCCGCCGCGACCGACGAGACGCCGGTCCCGGCCGGGATGAGCCGGTCGACCTTCGCGCGCGTGCGACGCCAGGCCGCGCTCCAGCTCGGCACCGGCCCGTCCGACGGCACGGTCGTGTGGGCCGACGCGTCCGGGCCGCACGAGCTGTCGTGGCGCATCGACGACCCGGCGCCCGTGCTCGCCCTGCCGGAGCCCAGCCCGGGCGACCTCTTCTTCGACTTCGAGGGCGATCCGCTGTGGACGGACGCCGGCGGCACGAGCTGGGGGATCGACTACCTGTTCGGGTGGGTCGAGCGCCCGGCGACGCCCGAGGGCCGGCCACCGTTCCACGCCCTGTGGGCGCACGACCTCGCGGCGGAGCGGGACGCGCTCGTCGCGTTCGTCGACCACGTCAACGCGCGCCGCCGCGTCCACCCCGGCCTGCACGTCTACCACTACGCCGACTACGAGCGCGCGCACCTGCTCGCGATCGCCGCGCGGCACGGCGTCTACGAGGAGGAGGTCGACGACCTCCTGCGCGACGGCGTCCTCGTCGACCTGTACGCCGTCGTGCGGCAGGCGCTGCACGTGTCCGACCGCTCGCGGTCCATCAAGAAGCTCGAGCCGCTCTACATGGGCGACGAGCTGCGCACCGGCGACGTGACCACGGGCGCCGCGTCCGTCGTCGCGTACGCCGACTACACCGCCCTGCGCGACGCGGGCCGCAGCGAGGAGGCGGCCGAGCTCCTGCAGGGGATCGCGGACTACAACCGGTACGACTGCGTGTCGACGCTGCGCCTCGCCGCGTGGCTGCGCGAGGCGGCCGCGGCGGTCGCCGGGACCGCGGGTCGCGACGCCGACGCCGCGGCCACGACGGCTGGCACGGCCACGACTGCTGGCACGGCCACGACGACCGGCGTGGCGGCGGGCCCGGGCGCCGCGAGCGCCGCGGCTGCCACGACCGGTGCGCTCGCCGAGACCGAGACCGAGACCGAGACCGGGGCCGGGGAGCGCGAGCGGTCGTCCGCGGTGCTGCTGGAGGAGGAGATCCGGCAGGCCGTCGGCGAGGACCGCGCGCGGCGCACGGCGGACGAGCAGGCGCTCGCGATGTACGGGGCGGCGGCCGGATACCACCGGCGCGAGGCCAAGCCGTTCTGGCACGAGCACTACTCCCGCCTCGCGCTCCCGCCGGACGAGTGGCTGGGGCGGCGGAACGCGTTCCTCGTCGAGCAGGCCGAGGTCGTCTCGGGGTGGGAGGTCGAGCCGGGACGGCGCACGTGGTCCCGGCGCCTCGAGCTCGTCGGACGGCTGCCCGAGGGCAGCGACCTGCGCGTGGGCGTCGCCCCGTTCGTGCTCTACGACCCGCCCCTGCCGCCGTGCGCCCGGACGGCCGTCGACGGCGTGCGGGGCTGGCTCACCGGCGGGGTGATCCTCGACGCCGGGCGCCGCGCGACGCCGGCGGGCGAGCGCGACGTTCTGGTGGTGCGCGAGCAGCTCCCGACGAGCGCGGAGCCGTTCGACGCGACCCCGGTCGCGCTCACCCCGTCGCCCGGGCCGGGCACGAAGCCGCTCGAGGCCGCGACCGAGGAGGCCGCACGCCGCGCTCTCGCCGCCTGGCGAGCCACGGGCTCGCTCCCGCGGGACGCCGCGACCGACCTGCTGCTGCGCCGGCCGCCGCGCCTCGTGCCCGCCGGTCCGGCCGCGCCCGACGTCGCCCCGGGCGGAGTCGCCGCAGCCGACGGCGTCGGCAGCGTGACGGGCGGCGCGCTGCCGCCCGTCACGGACGACGTCGTCGACGCGGTCACGGCGGCCGTCGAGCGGCTCGACGACTCGTACCTCGCGGTGCAGGGCCCGCCCGGGACGGGCAAGACGTACGTCGGCGCGCGGGTCGTGGCGCGGCTCGTCGCGCAGGGGTGGCGTGTCGGCGTCGTCGCGCAGTCCCACGCCGTGGTCGAGAACCTGCTGCGCGCGGTCGTGCTCGGCGCGAGCGTGCCGCGCGAGCTCGTCGCGAAGAAGCTCGCGACGGACGGGCCGTCGCCGCGCGCCGTGTACGCCGAGCTCGACGGCGCCCACCTCGCCGCGTTCGCGGCCGAGCCGGGGCCGCGCGTCGTCGGCGGCACCGCGTGGGACTTCGCCGCCGAACGGCTGCCCGCGGGCACGCTCGACCTGCTCGTCGTCGACGAGGCGGGCCAGTTCTCGCTCGCGAGCACGGTCGCGGTCGCACGGGCGGCCCGCCGCCTGCTCCTGCTCGGCGACCCGCAGCAGCTCCCGCAGGTCAGCCAGGGCCGTCACCCGGAGCCCGCCGACCGCTCGGCGCTCGCCTGGCTCGCCGACGGCCACGGGGTGCTGCCCCCCGAGCGCGGGTACTTCCTCGCCACCACGTGGCGCCTGCACCCGGACCTCGCCGCGGCGGTCTCGACGCTCTCCTACGAGGACCGGCTGCGGGCGCACCCGCTCGCCGCGGCCCGCCGCCTCGACGGCGTCGCGCCCGGCGTGCGGCAGGTGCTCGTGGAGCACGCGGGCAGCACCGTGCGCTCGACGGAGGAGGCGGCCGAGGTCGTGCGCCAGGTCGCGGACGTCCTCGGCCGGTCCTGGACGACGACGGTCGACGGCGTCGCGCACGAGCGTCCGCTCGGGCAGGGCGACGTGCTCGTCGTCGCCCCGTACAACGCGCAGGTGTGGGCGGTGCGCGGCGCCCTGCGCGACGCGGGCTACCCGGACGTCGAGGTCGGGACGGTCGACCGGTTCCAGGGCAAGGAGGCCCCGGTCGTCATCCTCACGCTCGCGGCGTCGTCCGGGCACGAGGCGTCGCGCGGGCTCGGGTTCCTGCTGTCCCGGAACCGCCTCAACGTCGCGGTGTCGCGCGCCCAGTGGAGCGCGGTCGTCGTGCGCTCGCCGGGGCTCACCGACACGCTGCCCCGCTCGGCCCGCGGTCTGGAGGAGCTCGGCGCGTTCCTCGCCCTCACGTCCTGATGGGCGGCGGCGCCCGGCCACGGGCCACCGGAACCGCCCACACCGGAAGCCGGAGCCTTCGGCCGGAACCGTCCATACCGGAAGCACCCGCCGGAACCACGGGCCGGTGCGCGTCGTTGGTCGGGGAGTGAGCCGTACCGGCCACGACCCCGGCGCGAGCGCACCGCTCGGCGCCCCCACCCCCGGAGGACGACCCATGGGATTCCTGGACCGGCTCCTCGGCCGCGAGCCGCGAGACCACGGCGGCGCGCCGCAGCACTCGGGCCCCTACGGCGCCCAGGCCCCGACGCAGCCCGCGAACCCCTACCCGACGCAGTACCCGGCCCAGCAGCCCGCGTACGGCAGCGCCCCGCAGGACGCCCGGCCCGCGGCCGGGCAGCGCACGCCGGACCAGGTGGCGATCGACCGCTACCGCTACCTGCTGCGCACCGCCCCGCCGGACGCCGTCGAGCAGGCGCACGCCGAGGCCTTCGCGCGGCTCACGCCGGAGCAGCGTCGGCAGGTGCTCGCCGAGCTCGGCGAGCAGGTCCCGGCGGGCGAGCGGGCGACGTCGGACACCCCGCAGGACCTCGCCCGCATGGCGACGCGGGCCGAGATGCGGCAGCCCGGGACGCTGGAGCGCACCTTCGCGGGCCGGGGCCAGGCGGGCCCCGGGTTCGGCGCGATGGTCGGGTCGAGCCTGCTGGGCACGATCGCGGGCGTCGTCATCGGGTCCGCCGTCGCGAACGCCCTGTTCGGGCCCGCGTTCGCCGACCCGAGCCAGCCCGTGGCCGAGGACGCGGCCGCCGAGGACCCGGGCGCCGGCGAGGACCCGGGTGCCGCCGAGGGCGGCGCTGACGGCGGCGCCGTCGAGGCGTCGGGCGGGGAACCCGCGGGCGGTGCCGACGGCGGCTTCGACGACGGCGGCTTCGGCGGAGGTTTCGACGGCGGAGGCTTCGACGACTTCGGCGGCTTCGGCGAGTTCTGAGGCCGCCCCGCCTCGCTGCCCGGAACGCACGAGTGCCCCCGACCGGACGGTCGGGGGCACTCGAGGAACGATCGATCGGTGCGGCGAGCCGCTACCGAGGAGATCGGGTCAGACGGGGCGGATGTTCTCCGCCTGCGGGCCCTTCGGGCCCTGCGTCACGTCGAACTCGACGCGCTGGTTCTCCTCCAGCGTGCGGAAGCCCTGCGACTGGATCGCGGAGTAGTGCGCGAACACGTCGGCCGAGCCGTCCTCGGGGGCGATGAAGCCGTAGCCCTTCTCGCTGTTGAACCACTTCACGGTTCCGGTAGCCATTGTTACTCCTTCAAGAGTGTGGAAACACCCCCCGCGGGCGCAGGGGAGTACATCACGGTGTTCGTCGTCAACTCTTGGGTAACAAGGTCCGCCGGGCACCCGCCGGGTGGCGGTCACGTCGACGCGAGGACAAGCGAGGCACTGCAATCTCGGAGACAACCGTACATGGTAGGCCCCCTCTTGGCCATGGGTTGCCGCGAGCTGTTGTGCCGTCCCCCGCGGCGTCCGCGGTGGCAGGTGCGGGGAGCGCGCGGGGAGGCGCCCGGAAGGCCCCCGGACACTCCCCGTGAGGCGCCCGGAGAGCGTGACCGGGAAGCGCGTCGAGGACTCAGAACGGGACGTTCGTACCGTTCACGGAACGAAACGAGACCCTTGCGTTACGAGTCGGTAACAACTCCCTGCGTCCCACGAAACCCGATCCGCCTACGTTCGCGTCACCCAGGAACGCGGAGGCGCCCCCTCCCGCGGATTCGTGGGTCCGGAGCCCTCCGAGATGCCGCGGAGGGCTCCGGACGGCGCGACCGCGGGGAGGTTTCGTCCCCGGGTGACCTGTGTCACTATTCAGCACGCAATTCAGTGTTGAATTCAGCGATCGACCGCGGAGAGAGGCGGCTTGGCTGCCTCCGCGGGGATCAGGACCACGGAGGTTGGCATGCATCGCACAGCACGACGGGCGAGCGGGGGTGCCGCCCTGCTCCTCGCGGCCACCCTCGTCCTCACCGCCTGCGGTCCCCAGTCCCAGGGCGGCGGCGACGAGACGACCGGGACGTCGACCGAGACCGACGACGGCGGCGGCTCGGCCGACCTGAGCATCGTCCCGTCGGTCCAGATCGACATCGACGGCGCCGAGGTCGAGGCGACCGCGGCCGGCAACCCGGTGGACCCCGCCGGCGACGGCAGCGCCGAGTGCGCCGAGGGCACCTCGATCGCGGTGGCCGGAGCTCTCACGGGCCCGAACGCCGCGCTCGGACTCAACATCCAGTACGGCGCCCAGGTCGCGGTGGACGCGTTCAACGAGGCGAACCCGGGCTGCCAGGTCACGCTCAAGCCGTTCGACACCGAGGGCGACCCGCAGAAGGCGACCCAGGTCGCGCCGCAGATCGTCGGCGACGCGAGCGTGCTCGGTCTGCTCGGCCCCGCGTTCTCGGGCGAGACGGCCGCCACGGGCGACGTGTTCAACCAGGCGGGCCTGCTGTCGCTCACGGCGTCGGCGACGAACCCCGACCTCACGAAGAACGGCTGGACGAACTTCTTCCGCGGTCTCGCGAACGACGCCGTCCAGGGCCCGTCGGTCGCGAAGTACCTCGTCAACACGAAGGACTTCGGCAGCGTCTGCGTCGTGTCCGACAACTCGGACTACGGCATCGGCCTCGCGCAGCAGATCACCGAGGGCCTGGGCGACGCCGCGAACGAGGACTGCGCCGCCGAGGTGAAGACCGGCGACAAGGACTTCTCGGCCGCCGTCCAGATCATCTCCGGCGCCGACGCGGACGCCGTCTTCTACGCCGGCTACTACGCGGAGGCCGCGCCGTTCGTGCAGGGTCTGCGCGACGGCGGCGTCGACATCCCGTTCGTCTCGGCGGACGGCACGAACGACCCGCAGTTCGTCTCGCAGGCGGGTGCCGCGTCGAAGGGCGCGATCCTCTCCTGCCCGTGCGGCCCGGCCCCGGAGGACTTCGCGGCCACCTACGAGGAGACGAACGGCCAGGCGCCGGGCGTGTACTCGGTCGAGGGCTACGACCTCGCGACGATCATGCTCACGGGCATCGCCTCGGGCGTGACCGACCGTGCGGGCCTGATCGACTACGTGGCGAACTACTCCGGTGAGGGCCTGGCCCGCGCCTACGAGTGGGACGACACGGGCGAGCTCGCCTCGGCGCTCATCTGGATCTACGAGGTCCAGTAGTCCGACGACGACGGGCGCCCCGCCCCGACGTCCCCGCCCCGCGCGGGGACCGGTCGGCGGGGCGCCCGTCGTGGACCACGACCTCGTACCCCAGAGAACGAACCAGGGAGCGTCATGCCCGCTCTTGCTGACGCGCTGATGCACAGCGCGACCGCCGGCCCCCTCGTCCACCAGTCCCTCATCGACTTCAACATCGCGGGCCTCGCCCGGAACTTCTGGGGCCTCACCATCGAGGGCCTCACCTACGGCGCGATCTACGCGCTCGTCGCCGTCGGCTACACGCTCGTCTACGGCGTGCTGCGGCTCATCAACTTCGCCCACTCCGAGGTCTTCATGCTCGGCATGTTCGGGCAGTACGCGACGCTCATGCTGCTCGGCTTCTACCCGAGCGGGAACGCGTACGACAAGGGCATCGCCCTGACGGTGCTCTACCTCGGCATCGCGATGCTCGGCGGGATGCTCGTCGCGGGCGGTGCCGCCGTCGGGCTGGAACGCGTGGCGTACCGGCCGCTGCGACGGCGCGGCGCGCCGGCGCTCGTCTTCCTCATCACCGCGATCGGGATGTCGTTCATCATCCAGGAGTTCGTGCACTTCGTGCTGCCGAAGCTCACGGGCGGCACGCTCGGCGGCGTCAACGCGCAGCAGCCGATCCGGCTGGTCCAGCCCGAGGTGCAGTTCACGATCGGCGGCGCGCCGGTCACGAACATCACGCTCGTCATCATCCTGTCGGCGCTGGTCCTCGCGCTCGCGACGGACATGTTCATCAACCGGACGAAGTTCGGCCGCGGCATCCGCGCCGTCGCGCAGGACCCGGTGACCGCGACCCTCATGGGCGTCTCGCGCGAGCGCGTCATCATGCTGACGTTCCTCATCGGCGGCATCCTCGCCGGCGCGGCCGCGCTGCTCTACACGCTGCGCGTGCCCAACGGGATCATCTACTCCGGCGGCTTCATCCTCGGCATCAAGGCGTTCTGCGCCGCGGTGCTCGGCGGCATCGGCAACCTGCGCGGCGCACTGCTCGGTGGCCTGCTGCTCGGCGTCATGGAGAACTACGGCCAGGTCGTGTTCGGCACGGAGTGGCGCGACGTGGTCGCGTTCGCGCTCCTCATCATCGTCCTGATGTTCCGCCCGACGGGCATCCTCGGGGAGTCGCTGGGGAGGGCCCGCGCATGAGCACCTCGACACCTGCACCCGGCCCCGCCCCCGACGGCGGTCGCCCCACCGCGATGCCGCCCGCCGGCCGTGTCGCGACGAAGGACCGGCCGCACAGCGGAGTCGGCGACCGGCTGCGCCTGTGGTGGGACGCCCAGGCCCGGCCCACGCAGTGGGCGATCGGCGTGCCGTTCCTCCTCTTCCTGGCGCTCGTGCCGATCCTCAACATCCCGGTGCTCACCACGGTGGGCACCAACTTCGGCGGGGTGATGGCGCAGTTCGGCATGATCGCGCTCATCGCCATCGGCCTCAACGTCGTGGTGGGCCAGGCGGGCCTGCTCGACCTCGGCTACGTCGGCTTCTACGCCATCGGCGCGTACACGGTCGCGATCCTCACGAGCCCCGACAGCCCGTGGAACCAGACCGACGAGTGGCTGTCGAAGGACTGGGCGTGGCTCGCGGCGCTGCCGATCGCGGTCGCGATCACGTCGTTGTCCGGGCTGATCCTCGGCTCGCCGACGCTGCGCCTGCGCGGCGACTACCTCGCCATCGTCACGCTCGGCTTCGGCGAGATCGTCCGCCTCCTCGCGGACAACCTCGACGAGCTGACGGGCGGCGGCCAGGGCCTGCGCGGCGTCGCCTACCCCCGGGTGGGCGTCACGGAGGAGCTGCCCAACGGCGTCTTCTCCGCGGGGAACGCCGCGGGCACGCTCAACTCGGGCGTGTGGTGGTACTGGCTGAGCCTCGTGTTCATCGTCATCTCGCTGCTGCTCGTGGGGAACCTGGAGCGCTCGCGCGTCGGGCGCGCCTGGGTCGCGATCCGCGAGGACGAGGACGCGGCCGAGATCATGGGCGTCCCGACGTTCCGCTTCAAGCTGTGGGCGTTCGTCATCGGGGCGTCGATCGGCGGTGTCGCGGGCGCGCTCTACGCCGGGCAGGTCCAGTTCGTCATCCCGACGAACTTCAACGTCATCAACTCCGTGCTCTTCCTGTGCGCCGTCGTGCTCGGCGGCCAGGGGAACAAGCTCGGGGTGATCCTCGGCGCGTTCATCATCGTGTACCTGCCGAACTTCTTCCTCGGCCGCACGGAGCTGTTCGGCATCCCGATCAACGGCAACGAGATCGCGAGCTACCGGTACCTGTTCTTCGGGATCGCGCTGGTCGTGCTCATGATCTTCCGTCCGCAAGGGCTCCTCCCCGTCCGGCAGAAGCTCCTCGCCTACGGGCGCGAGCTCTACGTCGCCGCGCGGCGCGCGGCGCAGGCCGTCACGCGGAGCGGGTCCGACGACGGCGCCCGCCCGGGCTCCCCGGCGGTCGCCACGGCGTCGGGCGGCTCCCGCGCGACGCGCGCGACGGGCACGACGACCGGGACCGGCGCAGACGGCACCACGACCGGGGAGGAGACCCGATGAGCACCCACGACCCCGGCGGCATCGGCGCGGGCGGCGAGCACGGCGACGAGCACCTCGCGTCGTCCGGCCGCGCCGACTCCTCGCGTGCCGACCTGTACATGCCCGGAGCCGTCCTCGAGGAGCCGGCGGTCGTCGACGTCGCGGACGTGCGCCCCGAGCTCGCGAACCCCGAGCTCGTCGACGCGATGGTCGCGCCGGACCGCACGGTCCACGCGCGCGTCGGCGAGCCGCTGCTCCAGATGCAGAACGTCACGGTCCAGTTCGGCGGCCTCGTCGCGCTCGACGACGTGACGTTCGACATCCGGCGCGGTGAGATCCTCGGGCTCATCGGCCCGAACGGCGCGGGCAAGACGACCGCGTTCAACGCGATGACGGGCGTCTACCGGCCCACCCAGGGGCAGGTCGTCTTCGACGGCTCCCCGGTGGGCAAGCTCAAGCGCTACCGGATCACCCAGCGCGGCATCGCCCGCACGTTCCAGAACATCCGCCTGTTCAACGAGATGACGGCGCTGGAGAACGTCGTCGTCGGGTCGGACGCGCGGCACCGCACGTCGGTCCCCGGGGCGCTGCTGCGCACGCCGCGGCACCGGCGCGAGGAGCGGGACGCGATCGACCGGGCGCTCGCGCTGCTCGAGTTCGTGGGCGTCGGCGGGCGGGCGACGGAGAAGGCGCGCAACCTCTCGTACGGCGACCAGCGCCGGCTCGAGATCGCGCGGGCCCTGGCGACCGAGCCGAAGCTGCTGTGCCTCGACGAGCCGGCGGCGGGCTTCAACCCGGCGGAGAAGGAGTCCCTCATGGACCTCATCCGCCACATCCGCGACGACGGGTACACCGTGCTGCTCATCGAGCACGACATGCGCCTCGTGCGCGGGGTGACCGACCGGATCGTCGTGCTCGAGTTCGGGCGCGTCATCGCGGACGGCACGCCGGACGAGGTCACGAACGACCCCAAGGTCGTCGCGGCGTACCTCGGCGTGCCCGACGAGGAGCTGGCCGGCCCGGACGGCGTCGGGCCCGCGGCCCCCACCACCGAAGGAGGCAGCGGCCATGCCCCTGCTTGAGCTGCAGGACATGACGGTCGCCTACGGGCGGATCGAGGCCGTGCGCGGCATCTCGATCACCGTCGAGGAGGGCGAGCTCGTCACCCTCATCGGGGCCAACGGCGCCGGGAAGACGACGACGATGCGCGCCATCTCGGGCATCCGCCCGGTAGCGCGGGGCAAGGTGCTCTTCGACGGCAAGGACATCACGAAGATGAAGGCGCACCTGCGCGTGCTCGAGGGCATCGTGCAGGCGCCCGAGGGCCGCGGCATCTTCCCCGGCATGACGGTCGTCGAGAACCTGGAGATGGGCGCGTACGCGCGCACGTTCGCGTCGAAGGCCGAGCACGACGAGACGGTCGAGCGCGTCTTCGACCTCTTCCCGCGGCTCGCGGAGCGGAAGGAGCAGGTGGGCGGCACCATGTCGGGTGGCGAGCAGCAGATGCTCGCGATCGGGCGCGCGCTCATGGCCCGGCCGCGGCTGCTGCTCCTCGACGAGCCGTCGATGGGGCTCGCGCCCATGGTCATCCAGCAGATCTTCCGCATCGTGTCGGAGATCAACGCGCAGGGGACGACGGTGCTGCTCGTCGAGCAGAACGCGCAGCAGGCGCTGTCGCGCTCGCACCGCGCGTACGTGCTCGAGACGGGTGAGGTCGTGCGCAGCGGCGGCGGGCGCGAGCTGCTCGCGGACTCGAGCATCAAGGAGGCGTACCTCGGCGTCGCGTGACGGGCGCGCGCACGGCCGGACGTGCCGTCGGACGCTGCCCTAGGCTGGCCGCGTGCCGCTCCGACGACGTGACGCCCGGGACCGACTGACCTTCGAGCTGGTCGAGTCCGAGGACGTCGACGCGGACGACGACGCCCTCGGCGGCCCGGGCCTGGTCTCGCCGGGCGGGCCGCGCGGCGTGCCGTCCGGCGCGACGGGAGGCATCACCTGGACGCCGGGCGCGACGGCGGGCGTCCGTGCCGCCCTCGGGGCGACGGACGGTCCCGCGGGACCCGACGGTCCGCTCGGGCGTGCGTCGGTCGACGACGACCCGGCCGAGGACGACCCGGCGGAGAGCGACCCGGCGGAGAGCGACCCGGCCGAGAGCGACCCGGCCGAGAGCGACCCGGCCGAGGGTGGGCCGCCCCGGCGGGGACGGCCTGCGGTGGTCGTCGCGGGGGTCGCGGCGGGGGTCGCGCTCGTGCTCGGCGGCATGCTCGCGGTCGACGCGTGGCAGGGCCGGGCCGACGTGGAGCGGCTGCGGGCCGCGCCCGGCGGCCTGGAGCCGCTGCCCGACGCGCCCGTCGAGCGCTGGACGGCCGACGTCGAGGTCTCGGGCGGGCTCGCGCTCCTGCCCGGGGCGGTCGTGACGGTCGAGGACGGGACCGCCGTCGCCCGCTCGCTCGACGACGGGGCGGAGCGCTGGCGCGTCGACGTCGGCGCGTACGCGTCCTGCGGAGGACTGTTCTTCTGGTCGCTGCCCTTCGGCGAGCCGGGGTCGACGATCGCGTGCGTGGCGCCGGTCGTCCCCGACGACGTCGCGTCGGGGGAGGTCGACGAGCTGACGATCGAGCGCGAGACCGGGCGCGTCCTCGCGTCGGACTGGACGGTCATGGTGCTCGACGCGGACGGCGAGGTGCTCGGGCGCCGCGACACGACGTCCGACGGCGGCACGCCCGCCCCCGGGCCCGGGGGCACGATCCTCCGGGCCGAGCGCGTCGGCGAGGTGCCGGCGGGCGACGGCGCGGTCGTCGAGCAGGACGTGGCCACCGGGGAGCCGGTCGACCTTCCCACAGGGCGCCCCGCCGTCGTCCGTGTCGAGGACGCGCTCACGGGGGACGCCCGGTGGGAGGCGGAGGTGCCGTTCGTCGCGGGGGCCGGGCAGTGCGTCGAGTGGTCCGAGACCGGCGGCACGGAGACGATCCGCGCGCGGCTCGAGAGCCTCTGGGCGCTGACGGAGACGCACCTCGTCCGTGTCGACGGCTGTGGCGTCACGGCCTGGTTCACGCCCGACGGCGAACGCCTCGACGAGGTCGGCGACCCGCTGGACGGTGTCGTGGCGCTCGCCGACGGCACGTACTACCGCGACCCGAGAGGCAACGGGAACGGCTGGGGCTTCACGTCAGCGGGTGATCCGGGCGGTGCGAGGCACGCGATCCTCGGGGCGGACGGAGCCGTGCGCTGGGAGCCGCCCGGCCCGGTCCTCGTGCCGCGCGCGACCGACGGCTCGGACGCGCCGCTCCTCGCCCGGGACGGGCTGGACCTCGTCGCGTTCGACGACACGGGGCGCGAGCTGTGGCGCGGGGCGGAGAAGTCCGGCGGCGCCGAGTCCGTGCTCGTCGCCGCGGGCGACACGGTGGTCGTCTCCACGGGATACGGGGACGGCGCCCTGGACGGGCTCGACGCGGCCACGGGGCGCGAACGCTGGTCCCTCGACCGCGAGACGGTCGAGGCCGCGGCCGGCGGGAGCGTCAGCTGGATGGACACCGCCTACACGGACGGGCAGCGCGCGATCCTGCTTGCCTACCAGGACGACGGGCGGACGGACCTCCTCGCGGTCGACCTCGCCGACGGTCACGTCGCGTGGTCCGCCGAGGGCGGTTCGGACGACGGCTCCTGGCCCGTTCCCCTCCAGGGCCGGCTCCTGCGGATCGGGCAGTCGGAGATCGCCCGGCTCGGTTGACGACCGGCCTACGCTGAGGGGGTGCCGCTCCGACGGGGAGACGGCGGCGACGGCCGCCGGACGTTCGAGCTCGTCGACACGGCCGGGGCCGACGACGACCTCGACCTCCTCGACGCGCCGCACCCGGTGCTGCTCGGCGGACCGCACGCCGTGCCGCGCGGCACGACCTTTCCACTGCCTCCCGGAGCGTCGGCGCCCGGTGCGTCGGGTCCGGGGGCGCTTCCGCCAGGGGCTCCGCCCGGACCGCCAGGGGCGCCGCGCGTGCCCGGCCGCCGTCGGGTCGTGGCCGCGGCGGTCGCGACCGGGGTGGTCGTGCTCGTCGTCGGCGGGATGCTCGTCGTCGACGCCGCGACGAGCCGGGACGCGCGGGAGCGGCTGGAGACGGCGCGCGGCGCGGTCCGCGCGCTCGACACCGCCCCGACGGAGCAGTGGCGCGCCCCCGCCGCGGCGGACCGCGGGACGGCCTTCCTCCCGGGCCTGCTCGTCACCGTGGACGGCGACGAGGCGGTGGCGCTCGACCTCGACACCGGCGACGAGGCGTGGCGCGTGCCGGTCGGCGGCGACGAGGCCGTGTGCGGGTCGTGGAGCCCGTGGGAGCGGTCGGCCGTGCCGTCGCGCACGGTGGTGTGCGTCGCCGGTTCGGGGGTCACGCCGTCCTGGTACGACGTCAGCCCGCCGCCCCGGCCGCGGGAGGGCACGGCGACCGTGACGGTGCTCGACGCCCGGGGGCGGGTCGTGGGGCAGCGGCAGGCGCAGACCGCGGGGGCGCTGCTCGTCCCCGGTCCGGACGGCGGCCTCGTGCGGGCCGAGCGCATGGGCGAGCCGGGCGAGCCGAGCGGTGCGCCCGTCGCCGTCGACCCCGGTGCGGGCGAGTCCGTCGACGGCGTCGCGGGGCGGGACGTCGTCGTGACGCTCGAGGACGCCGCCACGGGCGCGGTGCGCTGGCGGCGCGAGCTGCCGTTCCAGGACGTCCCGTGGTCGTGCACGTCGTGGGACGCCGAGACCGGCGGGGAGGAGGTCGACCCGGAGCGGCTGCTGCTCGTCGCGACGGAGACCCTGGTCGACGTGGGCGGGTGCGGCGTCGCGGCGTCGTTCCTGCCGGACGGCGAGCGGCTCGACGACCCGGACGCCCCGACCGACGGCGCGGTCCCGCTCGCGGGCGGGCGGTTCCTCGTCGACGCCGACCGGCAGGGGTCGGACGGCGCGCTGCGCGCCGACCGCGTGCTCGACCCGGACGGGACGCCGCTCCTCGACGTGCCGGGCGAGGTCCTGGACCCGCAGGCGACCGACGACCCCGCTCCGGGCGTGCTCCTCGTGCGCGACGGCATCGCCCTGCGCGCCTACGACGAGCAGGGCGCGCGCCTGTGGACGTTCGACGGCGCCCGCGTGCCCGAGGCGGTGTACGTCGTCGCGGAGGGCACGGCCGTCGTCGGGACGGCGAGCACGGTCGTGGGGCTGGACGCGCTGTCGGGCGAGCAGACGTGGTCGCGGTTCGTCGACGACCTCGCGGGCGAGCGCGGCCACGGCGCCGTGGTGACGCAGGCGTTCACCGACGGGCGCTGCGCCTTCCTCGTGCTCGTCGACCCCGCGACGGGGGCGAGCTCGCGCGTCGTGGCGCTCGAGCTGTCGTCGGGGTCGGTCGTCTGGTCGGAGGACCTCGACGGCGGCTGGGGCGGGCTCCTCCCGGTGCAGGGCCGGCTCCTGCGCTGGGACGGGCAGACGGTCGCCCTCCTCGGCTGACGAACCCCGCACGCCCGCACCCCGCGCGTCCGCGCACCCGTACCCCCCGCGCGCCGCGGCGCTCGCGGTCGCGCGACCGCCCGGTGCGTCCTACGGTCGGCTCAGCCGCTCGACGTCGAGCGCGCGCGTCCCGCCTCCGTACCCGCGACGAAGGGCCTGAGCGATGACCGAGCCGAGCACCGACCCGCTGGCCGCCGCCGTCGCTGCCGTGAGCACCCCCTCCCCGCTGGACACCCCGTTCGGTCCGGTCGAGCTCGTCGACGGCGTCCCGATGCCAGGGTCCCTCGACCGGCTCTACGGGTCGCTGGACTTCGTCCGCGGGGTCGCGGCGTTCCTCGACGCCATGCCGGGCGCCTCGCTCGTCGCCATGCGGCGCGGGTTCCGCAGCCTCGGCCTGCTCCGCTCGAACCAGGTCGGGTACACGGACCCGCGGGCGGACTCGAACGGCATCTTCCTCACCGCGAACACCGAGAGGACGTACGGGTCGCTCTTCGTCGACCTGCGCGAGACGGGGCCGCTCGTGATCGAGCCGCCCCGGCAGTCGCTGTGCGTCGTGGACGACTTCTGGTTCCGCTACGTCGCGGACATGGGCATCGCCGGGCCGGACCGGGGCGAGGGCGGCCGGTACCTGTTCCTCCCGCCGGGCTACGACGGCGAGGTGCCGGACGGCTACTTCGTGCACCGCACGCCCACGTTCACCAACTGGGTCGTGCTGCGCGCGCTCGGCGGCGTGCCCGCGATGAAGGAGACCCGGATCTACCCGCTCGCCGAGGCGGCGGACCCGCCGCCGACGGAGTTCGTCAACATCGCGGGCGCCCGCATCAACACCGTGCACGCGAGCGACGTCTCGTTCTTCGACGAGGTCGCCGAGCTGGTGGCGGAGGAGCCGCCGGGCGCGCTGGACCCCGAGCGGGCGGGCGCGCTCCGGTCGCTCGGCATCGTCCACGGCCGGCCGTTCGACCCCGACCCGGAGCGCCGGGCGACGCTCGACGCGGCCGCGCGGACGGCCGCGGCGATCAGCCGGGCGCTCGTCTACTCGCCGCGCGACCCGGCGGCGCGGATCGCCCCGGGCTCGCGCTGGCTCGACGCGTTCATCGGCGGGTCGTACGAGTTCCTGGCGGACGGCGCGCGTCTGCTCGACGCGCGCACGCAGTTCCACTTCTTCGCGACGGTCATCACGCCCGCGATGGCGCACGCCCAGGTCGGCGCGGGCTCGGCCTACGCGTACACGGCGCACGACGCGCGGGGCGACGTCCTCGACGGCGGCCGCACGTACCGGCTCGTGCTGCCGCCGAACCCGCCCGCGAAGAACTTCTGGTCCGTCGACCTCTACGACACGCAGACCCGCTCCCTCCTGCGCACCGCGGACCCGCACCCCAGCCTCATGAGCCTCGGCGGCACGGTCGCGACGGAGGACGACGGGCGCACCGTCCTCTGGTTCGGGCCGGAGCCGCCCGCGGGGCGCGAGCACAACTGGGTCGGGACGGTCCCGGGGAAGTCCTGGTTCCCCATGCTGCGCCTGTACGGGCCGCTCGAGCCGTGGTTCGACCGCACGTGGCTGCCCGGCGACCTGGAGCCGGTCGACGCCCCGGACGCCTGACGGCCGCGTCCCGGCACTACCCTGGCGAGATGCCCGACGACCTCACGCAGCCCGCCACGCCGTCTCCTCCCGAGCCCGAGGTGGCCGAGGCGGCCGAGACGCCGCAGGCGCCCGTCGCCCCCCGTCGGCCCGCGCCGCGCACGCACCACGGCGAGACGGTCGACGACGACTACGAGTGGCTGCGGGACAAGGAGTCGCCCGAGGTCGTCGCGCACCTCGAGGCCGAGAACGCGTACACCGAGGCGCGCCTCGCGCACCTCGAGCCGCTGCGCGAGCGCATCTTCGAGGAGATCAAGGCCCGCACGCTCGAGACGGACCTGTCCGTCCCGGTGCGCCAGGGCGCGCACTGGTACTACGCGCGCACGGTCGAGGGGTCGCAGTACCCGATCCGGGCCCGTGCCCCGATCGACGCGAGCCTCGGCAGCGACGCGCCGTCGGCCTGGGTGCCGCCCGTGCTGGAGCCGGGCGTGCCCGTGCCGGGCGAGCAGGTGCTCCTCGACGACAACGTCGAGGCGGAGGGTCACGAGTTCTTCTCGCTCGGGTCGTTCGACGTCTCGGCCGACGGGACGCGGCTCGCGTACGCGGTCGACGTCGTGGGCGACGAGCGCTACACGCTGCGGATCCGCGACCTGGAGTCCGGCACCGACCTCGTGGACGAGGTCCCGGGCACGTTCCCGGGCGCCGTCTTCTCCCCGGACGGGCGGTACGTGTTCTACCCGACGGTCGACGACGCGTGGCGGCCCTGGCGCGTGTGGCGCCACGAGGTGGGCACGCCCGCGACGCAGGACGTCGTCGTCTTCGAGGAGCCCGACGAGCGGTTCTGGGTCGGGGTGGGCGTCTCGCGCTCGCAGCGGTTCGTGCAGATCGACGTGGGCTCGAAGATCACGTCCGAGACGTGGCTGATCGACGCCGACGACCCGACGGGCGAGGCGCGCGTGGTCTGGCCGCGCCGCGAGGGCGTCGAGTACACGGTCGAGCACGCCGTCCTGCCGAGCACGTGGTTCCCGACCGCCGAGCACGCGGTCGGCGACCGTCCTGACGAGAATCCGGTCGCCGACCCCGTGCTCGGCGGGTTGGGGGAGGGGCGGGACGTCCTGCTCGTCCTGCACAACGACGGCGCGGAGAACTTCGAGCTCGTCGTCACCGGTGCCGCCGACGTCTCGGCCGGGCCGGGCGACGCGACCGTCGTCGTGCCGCACGACCCCGCGACCCGGCTCGAGGCCGTGGACGCGTTCGCCGGGCACCTCGTGGTCTCCTACCGGCGCGACGCGCTGTCGCGGGTCGGCGTGATCGACCTCGCGAGCCCCGAGCCGCCGCGGCCCGCGGGCCTGCCCACCCCGATCCGCACGGGCGACACGCCGGGGCCCGCGACCGACCTCTGGCACGTGCACGAGGTCGCGTTCGACGAGCCGCTGTACACCGCCGCGCTCGGGGCCAACCCCGAGTGGGACCAGCCGAACGTCCGGCTGAGCTACACGAGCTTCGTCACGCCGTCGACCGTGTACGACCTGCGGGTCGAGACCGACGAGCTCACGCTCCTCAAGCAGCAGCCCGTGCTCGGCGGCTACGACGCCGCGGACTACGTGCAGCGCCGCGAGTGGGCCACGGCCGAGGACGGCACGCAGGTGCCGGTGTCGCTCGTGTGGCGGCGCGACGCCGTCGGGCTGGACGCGACGGGCACGGGCGCCGAGCCGGCACCGCTCCTGCTGTACGGCTACGGGTCGTACGAGATCAGCATCGACCCGGGGTTCTCCATCTCGCGCCTGTCGCTGCTCGACCGCGGGGTCGTGTTCGCCGTCGCGCACGTGCGCGGCGGGGGCGAGATGGGGCGCCGCTGGTACGACGAGGGCAAGACGCTCGCCAAGCGCACCACGTTCACGGACTTCGTCGCGGTCGCGCGGCACCTCGTCGACGCCGGCTGGACGAGCCCGGAGCGGCTCGTCGCGCAGGGCGGCTCGGCGGGCGGGCTGCTCATGGGCGCGGTGACGAACCTCGCTCCCGAGCTCTTCGCGGGCGTGCTCGCGCAGGTGCCGTTCGTCGACGCGCTCACCTCGATCCTCGACCCGTCGCTCCCGCTCACCGTCGTCGAGTGGGACGAGTGGGGCGACCCGCTGCACGACCCCGACGTCTACCGGTACATGCGCACGTACACGCCCTACGAGAACGTGCCCGACGACGCGTCGCACTACCCGCGGATCCTCGCCGTGACGTCGTTCCACGACACGCGCGTGCTGTACGTCGAGCCCGCGAAGTGGGTCGCGCGCCTGCGCGCCGCGGGGGCGCCCGCGCTGCTGAAGATCGAGATGCACGCCGGGCACGGCGGGGTCTCGGGCCGCTACGAGGGCTGGCGCGAGGTCGCGTACGAGGACGCGTGGGTGCTCGACGTGCTCGGGCTGGTCGACCGGTGACGTGCCCGCGGGCGTGAGGCCGCAGACGGAGGGGGAGCGATGACCGACGAGACCGTGACGCCCGACCCGCGGACGGCGCGCGACGCGACGCCGCCCGGGAGGGCCGCGCTGCTGCTGCGCCCGGTCGGGTACCTCGCCGTCGGGCTGGTGGGGACGGCCGTCGGGCTCGCCCTCCTCGGCCTGTACCTCGCGCCCGCAGCGTACGGGTTGCTCGCGCCGCCGGCGGACCAGGAGCCCTGGGCCGAGCTCGTCGCGTCGCCCGGCGCCGAGCTCGGGCGGCTGGCGGTCGTCGCGCCGGTCGCCGTGGCGCTCGCCGGTCCGGTCGCGTGGTACCTGTCGTGCGCCGTGTGGCCGCTCGCCGCGCTGGCGTTCGTGCACGCCGGGCGGGCGCTGCGGCCGTCGTCCCGGGACGACCGGCTGTCGTTCACGAGCCGGGTCGCGCCGGGCACGACGCTCGGGCCGCCCGTGCCCGGGCCGCTCCCCGTGCCCCTCCAGCCGCAGCGGCGCTCGCGGCTCACGGACACCCTCGTGCGCTTCGCCGTCTGCGGCTGGCACCCCGACCGCCGCGAGGCCGGGGCCGCGGTCCCGGCCGGCGTCGCGTGGGTGCTCGCGAGCGCGGGCGCGTCGACGGCGCTGCCGCCCGGCTGGCGGGTCGTGCTCGTCGTGGCCGCGGTCCCGTTCGCGCTGTGGTCCGTGGTCGCGCTGCGGCGCCGGTGGGTCTGGCGGTTCCACCGCGAGCGCGTGCGCGCGGCGCGGCGCGAGCGGTGGCTCGAGCGCCACGCCGACGGGTACGTGATGCGCGACGGCCCGCGCGTCGTCCGGTCGCGCCCGCAGTCGGCCGAGCACCGCGCACGCGTGGAGGCGGAGCGCGCCGCGGCCCGCGCCGAGCAGGACCGCCTCACGAGCCTGACGAGCGACGCGATCGGCGAGCGCCGCGAGGCGGTGCTCCGCGCCCGCCGCCAACGCGAGCACCACCAGAACGACGCCCCACGAGGAGACTGACCCCGCGAGGCCGCCGAGCATGGGGTTGTTGCCCGTCCGGCGTCGGGGACGGGCTGTGACCGCATGCTCGGCGGCGGGGGGTCAGACGGACTGCGGGCTGCCGCACTCCGCGCAGTAGCGCGCGGCCGGCGCGTTCTGCGTGCCGCACTCGCGGCACGCGGCCACCTGCGCCAGGCGCTCGCCGCACTCGGGGCAGAACTTGCCGCCGTCGACCTTCGTGTCGCACGCCGGGCACCGCGTGACGGCGGCCGTGCGCAGGTCCGCGCCGCCGACGAGGTCGGTCGTGCGGAGCTGCTCCTGGACCTGGTACCGGCGGGCCTCGGCCTGGAGCTGGGCGAGCTCCTCCACCTGCTTGGGCGAGCAGCGCACGCACTGCCCCACGGGGTCGTTCCAGCAGACCTCGTGGCACATCCAGTCGCCGCACCCGTGGCACTGGCGGAACGCGTCGCGCACCTCGCCGACGGCGGCGTCGAGCGCCTTGTCCTTCGCCGACGAGTTGGTCTGGCGGTCCGCGGCCCACGACCCCGCCGCGTAGGAGAGGTCGGCGACCTTGCCCCCGAAGAACCGGCCCGCCGCCTGGACGAGGCTGCTGCCCTTCGCGACGACGTCCGTCCGGTAGGCGGAGCGGTAGCCGTTGCCGCAGCGCTCGCACCGGAACTCGAACTGGTAGCCCCCGGCGTTCGACAGGTCGCGGACGTTGTCGGTGAAGGCGATGGGCGTGCTCATGGCGGGGACCTCGGTGGGCTCGTGGGGTCGGCGTCCCCGCAGGCCAGGCCCGCGGGAGGGGGGAGTCATGGGGATCCCGTGACCGCAGCGATGCTACCCACCGACCCTCGCCGTCCCGACGGATCACCCGGGTGAAATCGGGTCGACCGGCGGGCGCGCCGCGGCCGGGGGTTCAGGGGCGGACGAGGCGGAGCGGGGCGTCGGCGGTGCGGACCGTCACCGTCTGGCCCCACGAGGCGACGAGGCGGTCGTCCTCCACGCCGTCGCCGAACACGACGAGCCGGTCCGAGGCGACGGTGAGCGCGACGTCGGCCCCCTCCTCGACGACGCCCTCGGTGAGCGAGACGCCCGTCGCGGGCGACGGCCACGCCTCGCGGACGAACCAGCCGAGCCGGTGCTCGGTGCGCCCCGGGGCCCGCCGCCCGCCGCGGTCGTGCGCGAGCGACGCCCACCAGCCGGTCGCGCCCGTGCCCGTCGCGACGAGCACGCCCGACGACGACTGCCGCTCCTCACCTGCGCCGCAGCGCAGCGTGTAGCGCGCGCTCTGGTGGCTGGGGTGCCCGACGAACACCTCGTTGAGCGCGGTGAGGTGCTGGCCGTCGTCGAGGTCGGCGCGGACCATGGTGAGCGCGTCGACGGGCAGGAGCGCCACCCGGTCGGGCGCGCCGCCCGGCGCCTCGGTGTCGGCCCCGAGCCCGCGCAGGAGGGCCGTCGCCGCCGCGACCGGGTGCCGCACGAGCACGCCCGCGTTCACGCCGGGCTCCGGGTCGACGCCGAGGACCGGCTGGCCGTGCAGGTACTTCGCGACGTTCGCGACGAGGCCGTCCTGCCCTACGACCACCACCACGTCCTCGGGCGCGACGAGGAACCGCGACAGGTCCGCCCGCTCGACGTCGGCGCGCGCCCAGCCCGGGGGCAGGGCGGCCACGACGGCGTCGCGCGCGGCCGCGAGGGCGTCGTGCCGCGCCTGCACCTCGGCCAGCGACCGGCCGCGCGACCGGAGGAAGAACTCCGCCTGGCCGCGCGTCCCGTGCCGGTCCAGCAGGTCGTCGAGCTCGGTCCGCCGGTGCACGACGACGGCGCGTCGCCGGAGCATCGTCAGGCCGCCTTCCCGGTCGCCGTGGCGGGCGACCCGCCGTCGGGGCCGAGCCCGCGCGCCAGGGTCGACAGCACCCCGGTGAGCAGGTCGGGCGTGATGGTGAGGTTCTGCACGTCCGGCAGCGACCCGGCGGCCTCGCGCAGCGCGAGCGCGAGGAGCGTGCCCTGCCCGGCGCTCGCGTACACGTCCATGCGGGCCTGCTCGGCGGCGGCCTCGGCCGCGCCGACGACCCGCACCTGCTCCGCCTTCGCGTCGGTCGCGAGCTGGGCGCGCTCGGCGGTCGCGCGGGCGTCGACGAGGGCGGCGGCCGCCTTCTCCTCGGCCTCGCGCCGTGCGTTCGCGCCCTCCTGGGCGACGAGGCGCTCGCGCCGGGTCGCGAGCTCGATCCTGCTCGCGAGCTCGTTCTCCGCGATCGCCCGCTCGCGCTCGACGGCGAGGGCCCGGCGCTCGTAGGTCGCGCGGTCGGCCTCGGCCTGCACGTGCTCGCGCGCGGGCGTCTGGAGCGCGCGCTCGACGTCCTTCTCCGGCCGGACGGCGAGCACCTGGACGCCGATGACGACGATGCCCGTCGTGGTGAGGCGCGGGTCGGTGGTCAGCGCCTCGGTGAGGACGTCGCGCACGCGCGGCACGCCGGTCGTCAGGGCGTCGGCGAGGGGCATCGCCGCGAGCGCGTCGGTGGCCCGGCTCTGCGCGAGGCGCCCGACGATGCTCGTCACCTGGTCGCGCCCCGCGGTGCTCGTCTCGCCGCTGCCGGGGTCGACCGCGAAGTCGAGGCGCTGCGAGACGGTCACCGGGTCGGCGAACCGGTACGTCACGCCGGCTTGCACGGTGACGTCCTGGTGGTCGGCGGTCACGGCGTGGAAGAAGACGGGGAGCTCCTGGTCGTCGACGGGGACCTCGGAGAGGACCGACGTCGTGGGCCGGAACCAGAACGCCTGACCGACGCCCTCGTGGGCGACCCGCCCGCGGCGCAGGTGCACGACGTGCCCGGTGGGGCTCCCGAGGAAGTGCCGCGTCCACGGGTAGGTGCGGATGGTGGCCATGGTCGTCTCCGATCTGTTTTCGTCAACCTGACGATAACGAGCGTAGGCCGGTGCATCAGTTCTCGTCAACCTGACGCGAATATGCGACGATGAGTCCATGACCGCATCCGCCGCACCGGCCCCCGACGTCCCGCCCGGCGCGGCCCTGCTGCCCGTCACGGTCGACGTCGTCGCGCTCACCGTGCGCGACGACGCGCTGCACGTGCTCCTCGTCGAGCGCGGCGTCGAGCCGTACCGCGGCGCGCTCGCGCTCCCCGGCGGGTTCGTACTGCCGGGCGAGCGGCTCGCCCGGGCGGCGCGCCGCGAGCTCGCCGAGGAGACGGGCGTCCGTCCGCCCGGGCACCTGGAGCAGCTCCGCACCTACGGCCCGCTCGACCGCGACCCGCGCGGCCCGGTCCTCTCGGTCGCGTACCTCCTGCTCGCGCCCGAGTTCGGCGTCGTGCACGCCGGGTCCGACGCCGGGGGAGCGGCATGGCACGCCGTCGAGCCCCTGCTCGGGGACGGGCCGGGGCCCGGCCTCGCGTTCGACCACGCACGGATCCTCGCCGACGGCGTCGAGCGGGCCCGCGCCAAGCTCGAGTACTCCGCCCTCGCGACGGCGTTCTGCCCGCCCGAGTTCACCGTCGCCGACCTGCGGCGCGTCTACGAGGCCGTCTGGGGCGTGCGGCTGGACCCGCGGAACTTCTCCCGCAAGGCCACGACGACCGCGGGCTTCCTCGAGGACACGGGCCGCACGACGTCGGGCGGGACCGGGCGGCCCGCGGCGCTCTACCGGGCGGCGCGCCCGGCGCCGGGCCCGCAACCGAGCGCCGGACCCGACGCCGCCGCGGCCGACGCCGCCGCGGCATCCGACGCCGCTGCGGTCGACCCGGACGACGCCCCCGCGAGCGTGCCCGCGGTGCTCGACCCGCCTCTCATGCGCCCGCGTCGCTGACGCCTCGGCCGGGCCCGGCATCGGTGCCCCGCACCGACGGCCCACGCCGGGGGAGTTCTCCCCCTCGACAGCGCGGCCCGGCTGAGTACGCTCGCGCGCATGTCGACGTACAGCTCCTGGCGCAGCGACCAGGGCAACATGCGGGCCCTGTCCGACGAGCTCGCCGCCCAGGCCGCGATGGCGCGGTCCCGCGAGGCGTCGCTCCACCGCCGCCTGCGGTCGCTCGAGGGCGACCTGTCGAGCCGCGTCGAGGTGCTGACGCGCCTCGTCAACGCGCTCATCGAGCTCGGCGAGGTCCGTGAGGAGCTCGCGCTCTTCACGCCCGCGCGCCGCGCCCGCGACGCGGCGCGCGCGCTCACGCAGGCCGTCGTCACGGGGGAGGGCGACGTGTCGCACCTGCGGCGCTCCCCGGACCTCGTGGACGTGCCCGGCTACTGGCTCGTGCCCGCCGCGCTCGCGGTCGCCGAGCTCCCCGCCGGGCGGCTCGACCGGGAGGCCGCCGAGGAGGCCCTGCTGCGCGACCGCCGTCGTGCCGCGACGTACCTCGTCGCGGTGTGCGCGCTCGTCGGGCAGCCGGGACTCGCGCGCGAGTGGGTGCCGGGGGTGCTCGACGCGCCCGTCCTGCCCGCCGCGGGCTGGGGGAGCGCCGACGGCGCCCCCGAGCCGTCGCCGGGCGCGGGCGAGGGGCCCGACGAGGTGGGCGTCACCGGGGCCGAGCGCGCGCTGTGGGTCGCGGCCGCGGCCGGTCACCTCGGCGGCGACGGGGTGGAGGTCGTGCGCCGCGCGCTCG
Organism: Cellulosimicrobium sp. MI9406; assembly: GCF_040595865.1. NCBI lineage: Bacteria > Bacillati > Actinomycetota > Actinomycetes > Micrococcales > Promicromonosporaceae > Cellulosimicrobium > Cellulosimicrobium sp. MI9406. The sequence goes on along the minus strand of NZ_JALIZI010000001.1, from coordinate 266,087 downwards.
CGGAGCGGGTCGCGCTGCTCGACGACGACGCGCGCGCCCGCTGGCGGGCCCGGCTCCTGGACGCGGCGCCGTCGCTGCCCGAGCCGCCCGCCGACGGCGCGGCCTGGGGCAGCCCCGAGGCCGCGGGGGACGTGGCGGGGGCGCGTCGTCGGGCCGCCGCCCCCGACGCGCTCCCGCTCCTGCGGTCGTGGACGGCGTGGTCGCGCGCGCTCGTGGCGGGGGAGGTCGCGGTGCTCGCGCCGGCCCCCGGACCCCTCCCGGCCGGGACCTCCGAGGCGCCCGGCGCGGCGCTGCTCCGCGTCGTCGCGTCGCTCGTGGACGAGGGGGCGCCCGTGGAGCGCGGGCTCCTGGACCGGGCGGCGCTGCTCGACGAGCGCGTCGGGCGCGCGCCCCGCGAGGACGCGCCCGGGTGGGACGCCCCGGCGGGGACGCTCGTCGACCTGCTCGTCGAGGACGCCCGCGGGACCGACCCCGGGCGTGCGGCGCTCGCGGGCCCGCTCGTCGCCGAGGAGCTGCGGGCCGCGACCCACGCGCGGGCGGCGGAGCTCGCGGGGGCGCCCGCGCCGTCGCGCGAGCTGCGCCTCGGGCGCCGCACCGTGACGGTCACGCCGACCGAGGACGGCGCCGCACCGGCCGCGACCGCCCGCGCGGAGCTCCTCGCGCAGCCGGTGGACGGCGTGTCGTGGGGCGCCGTCGGCGGGACCGGCGCGGTCGCGCTGCTCGGCGTCGTGCTCGGCCTCGCCGCCTCGCCGGCGTGGTTCACGGTGGCCGTCGTCGCGGCCGGCCTCGCCGCGTGGCAGTGGTTCGCGGGGGAGCGGCGGGCACGCGACCAGCGCGCCGACGCGCAGGCCCGCGCGGACCGGTTCGAGGCCGACCTCGCCGAGGCGCGCACCGCCGTGGCCGCGTCGGCGGAGCGCGCGCGGACCCAGCGCGAGACCGTCGCGACCGTCGTCGCCGACCTCGACGACACCCTCGCCGAGCTCGCCGCCCGCACCCCGGCCTGACGCGGGCGGACGGTCGCGCCGGGCACGTCCGACGCGGCCGCGCCAGGGGCCGTCCGCCCCCGCTCCCGGGCTGTCCGCCCCGGACGCCGACGGGCCTCTCCGGCGTTCGAACGAGGGCTTCGAACGCCGGATGAACTGTCGGTGAACAGTGGCGGAAGAATCCACAGGATGGTCGAGCGCGCGGCGGTCGTGACCGCACCATGGACGACGTGACCGAGACGCTCCTGCTGGTGCTCGTCGTCGTGACCGCACTGGCCTTCGACTTCACCAACGGCTTCCACGACACGGGCAACGCGATGGCCACGTCCATCGCCACCAAGGCCCTCAAGCCCAAGACCGCCGTCGCCCTCTCCGCCGTCCTCAACATGGTCGGGGCGTTCCTCTCCCTGGCCGTCGCGGCGACCATCGCGAAGGGTCTGGTCGACGCCGACGTCATCACCCTCGAGGTCGTCCTCGCGGGACTCGTGGGCGGCATCACCTGGAACCTCCTGACCTGGTTGCTCGGCATCCCGTCGAGCTCGTCGCACGCCCTCATCGGCGGCGTCGTGGGCTCCGTGCTCGCAGCAGTCGGCACGCAGGGCGTCATCTGGAGCGGCGTCGCCGCCAAGGTGCTCATCCCCGCGCTGCTCGCCCCGCTCATCGCGGTGGGCGTCGCGAGCGTCGGCACGTGGGCCGTGGCCCGCCTCACGCGCGACGTCCCCGAGGACGTCTCCACGCGGGCGTTCCGCTGGGGCCAGGTCGGCTCCGCGTCGCTCGTCTCGCTCGCGCACGGCACCAACGACGCGCAGAAGTCGATGGGCATCATCCTGCTCGCGCTCATCGCGGCGGGCGCCGTCCCGGCCGACTCGAGCGTGCCGTTCTGGGTCATCCTGTCGTGCGCGTTCTTCATGGCCCTCGGCACCTACCTGGGCGGCTGGCGGATCATCCGCACGCTCGGCAAGGGCCTCGTCGAGATCGACACCCGCCAGGGCATGGCGGCCGAGACGTCGTCCGCCGCGGTCATCCTCATGTCGGGCCTGTTCGGCTACTCGCTCTCGACGACGCACGTAGCGACCGGCTCGATCCTGGGCTCCGGCGTCGGGATGCCCGGCGCGAAGGTCCGCTGGGGCGTCGCGGGCCGCATGCTCGCCGCGTGGGGCCTCACGCTCCCGGCCGCCGGCCTCGTCGGCGCGGCCTGCTACGGCATCCAGCACGGCATCGGGGGCGCCGCCGGGACGGTCGTCGTGTTCGCGATCCTCGTCGGGTCCTCGCTGGCCATCTGGATCGCCTCGCGCCGCAAGCCCGTCGACCACACGAACGTCAACGACGCCTGGGAGGAGGGCGCGGTGGACGCCGGGCTCGAGTCCGAGGTCGTCGAGGCGCGCGAGGCCGCGCTCGAGCGTCGCCTCGACGTCGCCGACCCGTTCACCGACGCCGCGCCCGCCCCGGCGCCGACCACCCCGACCACGCCCGCCTCGCGCCAGCGCGCGGGCGTCTGACCGGCAGCCCGGAGGAGAGAACCGTGTTCGTCGAGATCGACTCGCTGCTCAAGGTCGTCGTCGCCGGCCTCGTCGTCGGCGCGGGCCTGCCCGCCCTGTTCGCCCTGGGGGTCCGGCTCGCCGCCGGGCGCGCCGTGCCCGTCGAGGTCGGCACCCCGGACGGCCGCTTCACGTCCGACGGCCGCACCGTGCGCGTCGAGCGCGCGACCCGTCCCCGTCAGGTCGGCGCCGTCGTGTGCTTCGCCGTCGTGGTCGTCGCGATCGCCGTCGGCATCGCGTTCGTCGCGGGCGGGGGCCACTGACCCGGGACGACGCGCTCCGCTGAGTGCAGGAGAGAGTCGCGGTCGGACGTCCCGACCGCGACCTTTTCACGCACTCAGCGGGTGGGGGTCAGGCGGAGTCGCGGACCACGAGGTGCGGCTCGAACAGGACCGAGCGCGCGTCGGTGTCCGGGTCGTCGATCGCGGCGAGCAGGAGGCGCGCCATCTCGGCCGCCATCTCCTCGACCGGCTGCCGGACCGTCGTGAGCGGCGGGTGGGCCTGGCGCGCGACCGTCGAGTCGTCGAAGCCGACGACGGCCACGTCCTGCGGGACGTGGCGGCCCGCCTCCTGCAGGACGAGGGACGCGCCGTCGGCCATGAGGTCGCTCGCGCCGAACACGCCGTCGACGTCCGGTCGCGCGGCGAGCAGCTCGCGCGCCGCGGCCTCCCCGCCCGCGCGCGTGAAGTCGCCCTCCACGACGAACGGCTCCGCGAGCCCGGCGGCCCGCACCGCCTCGAGGAAGCCGTCGCGGCGTCCCCGCGCGAACGGCACGTCCGACGGCCCGGCGACGGTCGCGAGGCGCGTGCGGCCGTCCGCGATCAGACGCTCGGCCGCGATCCGGCCGCCGGCGGCCTGGTCGAGGTCCACCCAGCTCACGCCGGCCGCCTCGTCGACCCCGTCGAGGTGCGTCGACAGCACGACCGGGACCGTGAGCGCGGCGAACCGTGCCGGCAGCGGGTCGCTCGCGCTCGACGTGATGAGCAGGACGCCGTCGACGTGCCCCTGCCGCACGTAGCGCACGACCTGGTCGTGCGCGGGCGGGTCCGCGGGCAGGATGGCGAGGTGGATGTCGCGCGGGCGCAGCACCTGCTGCGCGCCCGCCGTCACGCGCCCGATGTACGGGTCGGTGAACAGCCGCTCGAGGAACGGGCTCGGGGAGCGCTGCTCCGACGGCTCGGACACGACGAGCGCGACCGACCCCGTGCGCCGGGTCACGAGCGTCCGGGCGGCGAGGTTGGGGACGTAGCCCGTCTCGTCGATCGCCTGCTCGACGACCGCCACGATCGCCGGGTCCACCGTCGGCACGCCGTTGATCACGCGGGACACCGTGGCGCGGGAGACGCCCGCGACGGCCGCGACGGCCTCGAGCGTCGGGCGGGGAGCGGGGCGACGGGCAGCCATGCGGTCAGTTATACCGCCGGGCCGTGCGCTCAGCGCAGCCGCTCCTTCGCCGCGAGCACGCGCAGCACGGCTGCGTCGACCTGCGCGGCGAACGCGTCGTCGCTCGACGCCCGCTCGACGACGGCCGCCACCATGGGCTCGACGACGCTCGGGTCCGCGGACGCCAGCACCATGTCGCCGCCCGCGGCGATCGTCAGGACGGCGCGGTCCGCGGGCGACCAGGCCTGCACCTGCTGCGCGGCGGACACGTCGTCGGTGAGGACGACGCCGTCGAACCCCAGGTCGCCCCGCAGCATCCCGTCCACGACGACGGGCGAGAAGGCCGCGGGGAGCGTCCCGTCGATCTGCGGGTAGACGGCCGTGGAGGTCATGACGAACGCCGCGCCGGCCTCGATGCCCGACGCGAAGACGGCGACCGACGGGTCGTCGCGCGTCGTCACGTCGTCGGTGACCCCGGCGTCGGTGTCGGTGTTCTCGGTGACGCGGCCGAGCCCGGGGAAGTGCTTGATCGTCACGTCCACGCCCGACGCCTCCATGCCCGCGCTGAACGCGTTCGCGTGCGACGTGACGGAGTCCGGCGTGAACCCGTAGCTGCGCTGGAAGGCCCCGATCGGCGGGTTCTGCGCGGCCGTCCCCTCGGGCACGAGGTCCATCACGGGCGCGAGGTTGAGGTTCACGCCCGCCGCGGCGAGCTCGGCGCCCCACGTGGTCGCGTCGGCCTGGAGCGTCGCCGGGTCGAGCCGGGCCTGGTCGGTCGCCGCCGGGATCTGCGAGAACCCGGGCCCGCGCAGCACCTGGACCTTCCCGCCCTCCTGGTCCGTCGCGACGAACAGCGGGGTGCCGTTCGTCGTCTCCGGGGAGACGAGCGCCGTGAAGCCCGCGACGAGGTCCGCCGTCGGGCCGGTCCCGGCCTGCGAGCGGCCCGCGAGGAACATGTTGCCCACGTGCAGGCGCGAGACGGCGTCGTAGCTCACCTGCTGCGGGTCCCGCACGTCGACCCCGACCATGAAGAGCTGCCCCACCTTCTGCTCGAGCGTCCACCCGGCCAGGGGGTCCTCGGGTGGGGTGGACGGCGTCGGCGACGTGCCCGACGGCGTCGGGTCGGCCGGGGCGGACGGCGGGTCCGACGGCGCGGTCTGCGGCGCGGGGGCGGGCCGCGTGAGGTACCAGGCGACGGCCGCCACGGCGGCGAGCGCGGTCACGACGGCGACGACGATCCAGGTGGTCCGGGCACGAGCGGTCACAGGCGACACCTCCGACGCCACGGTAGCCCGACGGCCGCGGAGGGGTGCCGTCCCGAGCAGTCCTGCGACCCCCGGGGGGTATGACCGACGTCACCGCGGGGTTCGCGTCATGATCGGCGTCCCGGCGCGTCTCCTGGGTGACATGGCGTCCTGGCTTCGCGGCCGCGGGGCGCACCCCCCGGAACCTGGAGCCCGGCATGACCCCTCGCCCACCCTCCCTCCGCGTCGCACCCGGACGCCTGCGCAGAGCGGTCGCGGCGCTCGTCGCCGCCGTGCTCGCCCTGGCCGGCGCCGTCGTCCTCGTCTCGGGGCCGCAGGCGCGCCCGGCCTCCGCCGCGCTCGGGTCCTGCCCCGCGCCGGGGGACATGCCGAACGTCGGCCAGACGCCCCCGCTGTTCACGGACACGAACGTCACGGTGTGGACCGGGGGCGACTACCTCGCCACGGCGAGCGCCGCGGAGTCGGAGGGGCTGCTCGTCGTCGAGGGGGAGGCGACGATCGACGGCCCCGGGAACTTCAGCATCGGCGCGGTCGGAGCGGGCTCGCAGATCACGCCGCCGGACGGTGCGGTGATGCTCGCCGTCGGGGGCGGCCTGGAGATCGGGCCGGAGACGAGCGTCACCGTCGGCTCGACGCTGCCGACCGGCGGCGCCGTGAACGTCGGTGCCGCGGTCACGGGCGGCGGGTCGCTCTCGACCGCCGGGACGACGCCGGGCGCGGACGCCCCGGTCACGCAGGGCATGGGGGCGGCGGCCCTCGGCGAGTGGGCCGGGTACGGCGCCGTCGTCGCCGACGCGTCGGCGACGATCGCCGGGTGGCCCGCGACCGCGGCGGGCGTCGTGTCGGGGACCCGGGTGACCTTCACCGGCTCCGGCACCGCCGACCCGCAGGTGTTCACCGTCGACGCCGCGCAGCTCGCGGGCGTCCGCGAGGTCGTCTTCGCGAACGTGCCGGACGACGTCGCGATCGCGATCAACGTGACCGGGGACGCGCCGGTGAGCATGAGCCCCAACTACTGGGAGGACAACGGCTCGCCGTTCATCAACGACTTCAACTCCAACCCGGGCTTCGGCAGCTGGGCCGCGCGCATCCTGTGGAACTTCGCGTCCACGCCGGACCTCGCGCTGGGCCGGGCCGACCAGTTCCTCGGCACGATCGTCGCGCCGGTCGCGGACGCGACGATCACGACGAGCACGAACGGCCGCGTCCTCGTGGGCGGGAACCTCACGTTCGGCGACCCGAGCGTGACCGGCGGGCTCGAGATGCACAGCTACCCCTGGATCGGGCCCGGCCCGTTCGACTGCACCGGGGGCGCGAGCTTCGCCGTGCAGAAGACCGTGACGGGCGAGGCGGCCGCGGACGTGCCCGCGGGCACGACGTTCCAGGTCGAGTACACCTACGAGCAGCCCGACGGCGTCACCGGCGGCGACACGCTCACGGTCCCGATCAGCGGGGCCCTGCTGAACGGGCCGACCCTGCCGGAGGGCACGGTCGTCACGGTCCGCGAGACGAACCTGCCGTCGGTGGCGGGCGTCGAGTGGGGCACGCCGGTGATCCGCGTGGACGGCGAGCCGCTCGGCGACCCGGCGCAGTTCACCGTCGCCGCGGGCCGCACGGTCACGGTCACCGTGGTGAACACGGCGAACGCCGGCGGCGGGACCACCGCCGTGGGCGGCTTCACGGTGGCGAAGGTCCTCGCCGGGGACGCCCTCGGCCTCGTCCCGGCGGACACCGCGTTCCTCGTCGACTGGGAGGCCACGCTGCCGCAGGGCGCGACGTACGACGGCGACCTCACCGGCACCCTGACCGTGCTCGCGGACGGCGCCGTGGTGGCCGGGCCCGCCGACCTGCCGGTCGGCACGACGGTGACGTTCACCGAGCGGCTGCCGCTCCCGGTGGTCGACGGCGTCGCGTGGGGCGACCCGGTCGTGAGCCCGGCCGGGCCGGTGACGGTCGTCGAGGGCGCGACGGGCGTCGCGGTGACGGTCACCAACGTCGCGGACCCCGTCGTCGGCGGGTTCGCGGTCCGCAAGGCCGTCGAGGGCTCCGCCGCGGGCGACGTCCCGGCGAGCACCGCGTTCCTCGTCGACTGGCGCGCGACCGTCCCCGCGGGCGTCGCCTACGACGGCCCGACCACGGGCACGCTCACGGTGCGCGCCGACGGCACGCTCGTGAGCGGCCCGGCGGACCTGCCGGTCGGCACGGTCCTGGCGCTCGCGGAGCAGCAGCCGCTGCCCGCGGTCGACGGCGTCGTGTGGGGCGTCCCGTCGTTCGACCCGGGGCCGTCGGTGACGGTGGTCGAGGGCGCGGCCGTCGAGGTCACGCTGACGAACGCCGCCGAGGCGGTGCAGGAGGTCGGCGGGTTCGCCGTCCAGAAGACCGTCGCGGGCGGCGCGGCCGGCGCCGTCCCCGGCGGCACGGAGTTCGTCGTCGACTGGACGGCGGAGCTCCCCGCGGGGGCCGAGTACGCGGGGGACACGCAGGGCACGCTCACGGTCCGCGCCGACGGCACGGTCGACGCGGGGCCGCAGGACCTCCCGGCGGGCACCGTCGTGCGGTTCGTCGAGCGGCAGCCGCTGCCGACGGTCCCCGGGGTCGCGTGGGGCGATCCGGTGTTCTCACCCGCGACGGTGACCATCGGCGACGGCGACGCCGTCGCGGGCGTCGCGCTGACCAACCAGGCCGACGCGCTCGTCGGGGGCTTCTCCGTCGCGAAGACCGTCACCGGCGACCTCGCCGGGAGCGTCCCCCCGGGCACGGAGTTCTCGGTCGCGTGGTCCGCGGCGCTGCCCGCCGGGTTCACCCACGACGGCCCGGTCGCCGGGACGCTCACGGTGCGCGCCGACGGCACGGCCGTCGACGGCCCGCAGGACCTCCCGGTCGGGACGGTCGTGACGTTCACGGAGACCGACCTGCCCGAGGTGGGCGACGTCGTCTGGGGCGCGCCGGTGTTCTCGCCCGCGTCCGTCACGGTCGGTGACGGCGAGGACACGCTCGTCACGCTGACCAACACGACGCAGGACGTGGCCGCGGTCGGCGGGTTCTCCGTCGCGAAGGAGGTCGTGGGCGACCGCGCGGACCTCGTCCCCGCGGGGACGACGTTCACGGTCACGTACGCGTACGAGCTCGAGGGCACGCCCGTGGGCGGCTCCGTCGAGGTCCCGGCCGACGGCACGGTCGTCGCCGGGCCGCAGAACCTCCCGGCCGGGACGGTCGTGACGTTCGGCGAGACGGACCTGCCGGCGGTCGACGGCGTCGTGTGGGGCACGCCCGTGTACAGCCCGCCGACGCTCGTCGTCGGCGACGGGACGGACGCGCTGGTCACGGTGACGAACACGGCCGACCAGGCCGTGGGCGGGTTCTCCGTCGTGAAGGAGGTCGTGGGGGCCGCGGCGGGCTCCGTGCCGGCGAGCACCGAGTTCACCGTCCGCTACGCGTTCGACCGCGACGGCGAGCCCGTCACCGGCACGCTCACGGTGCGGGCCGACGGCCAGGTCGTCGACGGGCCGCAGGACCTTCCCGTGGGGACCGTCGTACGCCTCACCGAGACCGACCTGCCGACGGTCCGCGGCGTCGACTGGGGCACGCCGGTGCTCACCGTCGGTGACGAGCGGGTGACCGAGGTGACGGTCGGTGCGGGCGCGCCGGTCGTCGTGACGCTGACGAACACCGCGTCGTCGGCCGGCGGCCTCGCGATCACGGGTGCGGACGCCGTCGTCGTGACGACGCTCGCGCTGCTGCTCGTCGGGACGGGCGCCGCGCTCCTCGTGGTCCGCGCGCGCCGCCGCCGCACCGCCTGACGCGCGGGGCGTCGTCGGGCCGGTGCCGGACGGCCGACGGGCCGGTCACCTCCTCGCGGGGGTGACCGGCCCGTCGTCGTGCGGGGCGGGACGCGTCAGTCGTGGCCCGCGAGCGTCGCGAGCGCCTTCGTCCACAGGGCGTGCGCGCGCTCGGCGCGCTCCGCCGTCTCGATGTTGCGCTCGACGACGCGCACGAGCGTGCCCGAGTCGTCGGGCTCGAGCGTGATCGCGATGTCGTGGTAGCTCTCCGGCACGTCGGGCAGGCCCATGGTGGGCGAGAAGTGCGTGAAGTGCAGCAGGCGCGGGCGCTCGACGGCCACGACGGTGCCCCAGTCCGCGAACTCGCGGCCCATGTAGTGGCCCTCGAACGTCACGGGGCTCCCGGGGCGGAAGTCGGTCTCGATGTTCATGCCCAGCATCCAGCGGGCGCTCGGGTGCATGAGCTCGGCCCAGACGACCTGCGGGGGCCGGGCGACGTGGGTCTCGACGGTCGTGCTGTGCTCGGTCAGGGTGCGGTCGTTCACGGGGGACTCCGGGGGGTGGGGGCTGGCTCCTGGGCCCGACGGTAGACCCTCCGGGCGGCACCGGCAGCCGGTAGGTTCGGCGCGTGACCCGACTCGTGCTCGTCCACGGCCGCGACAACCAGGGTCTCGACGCCGAGCAGCTCGACCGGACGTGGACCGAGGTCCTGGACGCGGGACTCGCGGCGGCGGGCTCCGGAGTCGTCGTGCGCGACGCGGACACGGCGTTCGTCTACTACGGCGACACGCTCGCCGCGCTCGTCGGGGGCGCCACGACGCCGCCGCCGGTCACCGTGCACGCGGTCGGCGCGGCGCGCGACGGGGACGCCCTTCCGTCCGCGGCCGAGGCAGCGGACGAGGCCGCGTTCGTGGCGGCCGTCGCCGAGGAGGTGCTGCGCGCCGCGGGCGTGACGGTGCCGGTGCGCCCGGAGGGCGCCGGGCCCGGCGGCGAGGGAGGCGACGTCGGCGCGTGGCTCAACCTGCTGCTGTCCGCGCTGGACCGGACCGTGCCGGGCCTGAGCGGCGCCGTCGTCGCGCTGCTCGCGCGCGACGTCTGGGCGTACCTGCACGACGACGCCGTCCGCACGACGATCGACGACGCGCTCGCCGCCGCGATCCCCACGGACGGGCCCGCCGTCGTCGTCGCGCACTCGCTCGGGTCGGTCGTCGCCTACGCCGTGCTGCGCGAGCACCCCGACGCCGCGCGCTGGGACGTGCCGCTCCTGCTCACGCTCGGGTCCCCGCTCGCCGTCCGCGCGATCCGGGACGTTCTGGCCGCGCGCGCCCCGCTGCGCGTGCCGGCCCCCGTGCGGCGGTGGGTCGCGGCGCGCGACCCCCGGGACGCGCTCTCGCTGCACGGCCTCGGCCCGGCGGCGTTCCCGCTCGACCCGGCGTCGCCGGGGATCGAGGAGCTCGTCGTCGCGAACGCCGCGCCGGGCCACCACGCGGCGGCCGTCGTGCCCGACGGCGGCCGGCCCGCCGGGTACCTGGCCGTCCCGGAGGTCGCGCGCACCGTCGCGGACGCGCTCGGCGCCTGAGAGCGTCGCCCCTGCGGGCGGGTGCGGGCGGGTGCCCGACGCCGGGCAGGTCCCGTCAGGCGACGCCGGTCAGGAGACGCCGTGCAGGCGCGCGTGCAGCGCGCGGACCTCCACCTCGAGCTCGTACGCGGGACCGCGCACGGCGATCCCCGGCGCGACGTCGCCGATCGCGAGCGGGCGCACCGGACCCGGCGCGACGCCCCACTCCTCCAGCCACCCCACGAGCTGCGTCGTGCTCGCGGCGTAGACGACCGGGCCGAGGCCGACCCACGCGTGCGCCGCGCTGCACATCGCGCAGTGCTCGCCGGACGTGTAGACGGTCGCGTCGCGCCGCTCCTCGGGCGTCAGGTGCGCGGCGGCCCAGCGGGCGATCTCGAGCTCGGGGTGCCGGGTCGCGTCACCGTCCTTGACGCGGTTGCGGTCCTCGAACCGCACGACCCCGTCGCGGTCGACGAGGACCGAGCCGAACGGCTCGTCGCCGTCGTCGAGCGCCTCGCGCGCCAGCTCGACGCAGCGGCGCAGGTGCACGAGGTCGTCGGCGGTCGGCAGGGGCAGGCTCTGGTCGCTCATGGCGTCATCCTCGCCCGCTCACGACGCGACCGCGAGGGCGGCCCGCACGTCCGCGACGAACCCGTCCACGTCGCCCGGGGTCGTGTCCCACGCGCACATCCACCGCACCTCGACGCGGTCGGGCGTCTCGCCCGGCCCCCAGTCGTAGAACCGGTGCCGCTCGCGCAGGCGCGCGACCGCCGTGCGGGGGAGCGTCGCGAAGACGGCGTTGACGAGCGTGGGCTGGGTGAAGGCGAGGCCCGTTGCCGGGCCCGGGGCGGCGTCGTCGGGCCCGACGGCGGCCGGCACGACGGCGTCCGCGAGCCCCGCGCGCAGCCGCGCGGCCATCGCGTTCGCGTGACGGGCGTTGCGCAGCCAGAGCTCGTCGGCGTCGGCGACCTCGTCCACCTCGGCGACGACGTCGCCGACCGGCTCGAAGAGCGCGAGGAGCTGCGCGGAGACGTAGCGCATCTTCGACGCGAGCTGCATCGTCGACTTGCGCACGAACTCCACGCCGTCGACCGCGGAGGGGTCGAGCACGACGACCGCCTCGCCGAGCGCGAGCCCGTTCTTGGTGCCGCCGAACGACAGCACGTCCACGCCCGCGTCGGTCGTCAGGTCCCGCAGCGGGACGCCGAGCGCCGCGGCGGCGTTCGCGAGGCGCGACCCGTCGAGGTGCACCCGCATGCCGCGGGCGTGCGCGGCGTCGGCCACCGCCCGGATCTCGTCGGCCGTGTAGAGGGTGCCGAGCTCGGTGGACTGCGTGAGCGACACGACGAGCGGCTGCGCGCGGTGCGGGTCGCCGAGGTCGCCCGCGAAGCGCTCGACGGCGGCGGGCGTGAGCTTCCCGTCGGGCGCCGGCACCGTGAGCACCTTGACGCCGCCCACCCGCTCGGGGGCGCCGTTCTCGTCCGTGTTGAGGTGCGCGTGCTCGGACGCCACGACGGCGCCCCAGCGGGGGAGCGTCGCCATGAGCGCGACGACGTTCGCGCCCGTCCCCGTGAGCACGGGGTACGCGGTGGCGTCGGGCCCGAACCGCGCGCGTACGGCGTCCTGCAGGCGCGCGGTCCACGGGTCCTCGCCGTACGAGATCTCGTGCCCGGCGCTCGCGGCGGCGAGCGCGGCGAGGACGTCGGGGTGGGCGGGGGAGTAGTTGTCCGAGGCGAACGAGGTCACGTGCCCAGCGTAGGTCGGCGGAGCGGCCCGGCCGCGCGCGAGCGGGCCGGGGCGCGCCTAGCGTCGAGGAGGGACGCGGTGCGCGTCCCGTGGACCGCGCGCAGCGCGTGAAGCACGGAGGTGCAGCCATGACCACGAACCCCGACCAGCCCGGTACGGGCCCGGGCTCCCCGGCGGAGCCGACGGTGGAGCCGCCGAAGTCGCCGGGACCGCCCCCGGACCCGTCGACGCCGCCGCACGACCCGAGCCACGCCGACCCGGTCCCCGGCGGGCCGGCCGACCCGTCGCCCGACGTCCCCGACCGGCCGTCGTCGCCGGGCCGGCCCGTCGGCCCCGACGAGCCGACCCACGGCTGACGCCCCGGGATCACTCCCCGGGCTCACGCCCTGGCCGACGCCCGGTCGGCACCCGGGCGACCGACCCCGCGCACGCCCCGGCCGCGCCGGCTCAGAGGAGCCGGCGCGACCCGGGCGGCGTGACGCGCAGCCAGCGGAACCCGTAGCCGTCGAGCCGCACCTCGGCGGTCCCGTCGGGCGCAGGCTCGACGTCGTCCGCGTCGAGGACGTCGACGAGGCGCGCGTCCTCCGGCAGGTCGCCCAGGGGCACCCGTACGACGACCGGGTCCGGCGACAGGTTGTGCAGCGTCACCATCGAGGCGTCCTGCCAGGTGGTGCGCAGCGCCAGCACGGACGGCTCGGGCGAGTCGAGCACCTGCGCGTCGCCCCAGCCCAGCTCGGGGCACTCGCGGTAGCGGTGCGCGAGCATCCGCACGAACGTGAGCAGCGAGTCCGGGTCGCGGCGCTGGTCGGCGACGTTGACGTGCTCGGGCGCGTACCCGTCGCCCGGCAGCGGTGCCGCGAGCCGGCGCGCGGGAGCGCGGGAGAACCCGCCGTTCGGCCCCGACGTCCACTGCATGGGCGTCCGCACGGCGAGGCGCCCCGGCACGTCCAGGTTCTCGCCCATGCCGATCTCCTCGCCGTAGAACAGCACGGGCGTGCCCGGCAGCGAGAAGAGCAGCGAGTACACCATCCGCAGCCGGCGCGGGTCGCCGCCCAGCATCGGGGGCAGCCGCCGTCGCAGTCCCCGCCCGTAGAGCTGCATGTCCTCCTCGGGGCCGAACGCGGCGAAGACCTCGGCGCGCTCGTCGTCCGTGAGCTTGTCGAGCGTGAGCTCGTCGTGGTTGCGCACGAACGTCGCCCACTGGGTGTCGCGGGGGATGGGCGGACGCGCGGCGAGCGACCCGGCGAGCGGGGTCGCGTCGTGCCGGGCGAGCGCCAGGTACAGCGCCTGCATCGCGTTGAAGTCGAACTGGAGCGTCAGCTCGCTGCTCGTCACCCCGCCGGGGTCGCCGTCGGTGGGGTCGCCGTCCCCGAAGTAGCGCGCCTGCTCCTCGTACGGCAGGTTGACCTCGCCCATGAGGATCGCGTCGCCCGACCGTCGCCCGACGAACGCGCGCAGCACGCGCAGCAGGTCGTGGGGGTCGTCGATCTCGTCGCCCGGGTTCGCGGCCGCGTCGGTCAGCGCGTAGGGGACGGCGTCGACCCGGAAGCCGGAGATGCCGAGCTCCAGCCAGAAGCCGATCGTCTTCGCGATCGCATCCCGCACCTGCGGGTTCGCGGTGTTGAGGTCGGGCTGGTGCCGGTAGAAGCGGTGCCGGTACCACTCGCCCGACGCCTCGTCGAGGGTCCAGATGCCCTCCTCCTGGTCCGGGAAAACGACCTGGTCCTTGGTCGACGGCGGCTCGTCGGACCGCCAGACGTAGTAGTCCCGGAACGGGGAGGTGGTGGACCGTCGCGCGGAGCGGAACCAGGGGTGGCGGTCGGACGTGTGGTTGACGACGAGGTCGACGATCACGCGGATGCCCCGGTCGCGCGCGGTCCGCACGAGCTCGACGACGTCGCCGAGGTCGCCCAGGCGCGGGTCGACGCCGAGGAAGTCGGTGATGTCGTAGCCGTCGTCGCGGTCGGCCGTCGGGTAGAACGGCATGAGCCACAGGCACGTCACCCCGAGGTCGGCCAGGTGGTCGATCCGTTGGACCAGGCCGGGGAAGTCGCCGATCCCGTCGTCGTCCCAGTCCATGAAGGTCTCGACGTCGAGGCAGTAGACGACCGCGTTCTTCCACCACAGGTCGCCGGTGTCGCGGATCCTCACGCCGCACCCCCGTCGGTCGTGGCCCGGAACGCCTCGCGGAGCCGGGGCAGGAGCGTCTCGCCCGCCGCGTCGAGGAACGCGTCCTGCTGCTGCCCCACGTGGTGCAGGTACACCTCGTCGAACCCGCACGCGACCAGCTCGGCGACGCGGTCCGCGAGCCGCTGGGGGTCGTGCTCGACGAGCACCGTGCCGCGCACCTCCTCCGGGCGCACCAGCTCCGCCACCGCGTCGTACTGCTCCGGGGTCTCGAGGTGCCAGTTGACGCTCGGCGGGAGGAGGTTCGAGCGCCACTGGTCGTGCGCGACGGCGAACGCCGCCTCGTCGTCCGTGCCCCACGCGACGTGCACCTGGAGCGCGAGCGGCCCGCGGCCCCCCGCGTCGCGGTACTCGCCGACGACCTGGCGCAGCGACTCGACGGGCTGGTTCACGGTGACGAGGCCGTCGGCCCAGTCGGCGTGGCGGCGCGCCGTGGCGGGGGTGACGGCCGGACCGACGAGCCGCGGCGCGACGTCGGGCAGCGACCACACGCGCGCCCGGTCCACCGTGACGTGCCCGTGGTGCGTGACCTCCTCGCCCGCGAGGAGGGCCCGGATGACGTCGACGCACTCGCGCAGGCGGGCGTCGCGCTCGGCCTTCGTGGGCCAGCGGTCGCCCGTGACGTGCTCGTTCATCGCCTCGCCCGAGCCGAGCGCGGCCCAGAACCGGCCCGGGAACATCGCGCCGAGGGTCGCGATCGCCTGCGCGACGATCGCCGGGTGGTAGCGCTGGCCGGGGGCGGTGACGACGCCGAACGGCAGCGCGGTCGTCGCGAGCGCGGCGCCGAGCCACGACCACGCGAACCCGGACTCGCCCTGGCGCTCGCTCCAGGGGGCCAGGTGGTCGGAGCACATGGCGGCGTCGAAGCCGACCTGCTCGGCGCGGCGGGCCGCGGCGAGGAGGGGGCCGGGCGGGATCTGCTCGTGGGAGGCGTGGAAGCCGACGGTGACCATGGCGCCCAGTGAACCGACCCTCGCCGTCCCACGCGCGGCGAGGAGGGGGAACGGTGGAGGCTCCGTGGCCGCGCCGCGGGGCCCGGCGCGTCCGGGACGCGCGCCCGTACGCTGACGGGATGCGCCTGCTGACCTGGACGTTCGCCGTCTATCTCGCCGCCGTCCTGGTCGTGACGCTCTGGCCGTCGCCGCAGTCCACCGACGCGCCCGGCTGGGCGACGTCCACGCTCGGCTTCCTCCAGGGCCTCGGGATCCCGATCACGCTGCCGGTGCTCGAGGCGCTCGCCAACGTCGTGATGTTCGGGCCGTTCGGCGTGCTCGGCGTGCCCCTCCTGCGGGGCGCGGCCGCCCGCCGGGGCGGCGCCGTCCCGAGCACGTGGCGCGCCGTCGGGCTCGTGACGCTCGCGGGCTGCGCCCTCTCGGTCGCGATCGAGCTCACCCAGAACCTCCTGCCCGGCCGCGTCCCGACCGTCCAGGACGTCGTCCTCAACACGGCCGGCGCGCTCCTGGGCGCCGTGCTCGTCGCCCTCGTCGTGGGCGGGCTCGCGCGCCGGCGGCCCGCCCGTGCCCCGAGGCCGGCCCGCTGACGGCGCGGGGCCGGGCACGAGACCAGGCAAGAGACCGGGCAAGAGACCGGACGGGCCGCCCCGCCGCGGCCGGGGGACGAGCGCGGCGGAGCGACCCGCCCGGGGTCGCGGGAGCGGGGGTCAGCGCGTGAGCGACGTGTCCCCGCACAGGTGGACGGGCATGCCGAGCGCGGCGAAGAACGCGGCCTTCGCCTCGAGCGCGCGGTCGGCCGTCGCGGCGTCGGGCGCGTACGCGACGTTGAGGTGGTTCGCCTTGTGGCGGGCCATGAACTGGTCACGGCTCACGCCGTGCAGCACGGCGTGCATGATCGGCCACTCGGGGTTCGTCGCCCCCTTGCGCCGGCGGGTCTCCTCCGCGGGCAGGGAGACGGCCGAGGCCCGACCGAGGTCGACCTGCAGCACGCCGTCGGCGATGTAGACGCGCGACCAGACGATCTCGCCCGCCTTGGACACGCCGTTGATCGTCGACCCGCCGGCCGGGAAGAACACCGGGTCCTGGCGCCAGCCCTCGGCACCCGCGTACCCGCCCTCCAGGTGCGAGGCGGGCACGGAGCCCGAGATCTCGAAGACCCACACGAAGCGGCCGTCGTGCTCCTCGCCCCAGCGCACGTCGTGCAGGGTCGTCGCCGGGTCGAGGCCCATCGCGGTCCACACGCGGTTCGTCACGAGCGCGTCGACGGCGACGCCCTCGTCCGCCTCGTTGAAGTGCGGGAACGCCTGGCCGTCCCACAGCACCCGACGGCCGTCGCGCGAGCGGACCGGCGGCCGCTGGACGTTGTTGAGGAGGCCCTCCGCGAGGTCCGACGCCGGGCAGATGTCCTTGAGCCCCTGCTGGTACTGGATGCCGACGGCGTCGAGCCCGAAGTCGTCGGCGATCCGCAGCGCGGCGATGTACATCTTGTGCTGCCAGCGCAGCTGGGCGGGGGTGAGCTCCGTCGCCTCGTCGGTGCCGAGCCGGAACGTCATGCCCGCGTCCTCGAGCCAGCGCTGGACCGCGTCCGCCTCGTCGTCGCCGACCCGCTGCATCTCGGCCCAGAGCGCCGACTGCGACAGCCGCTCCTTGTAGATGCCCAGGCCGTTGAGCAGCTCGTCGTCGAAGATCGCGTTGTACATGCCCATGCAGCCCTCGTCGAAGACGCCGATGATCGCCTTCTCGCGCAGGAGCTGGGCGGCGAGCGCCTCGCCGAGCTGCTTCTCGGCGCTGTCCGGGAGCTCCGGGAGCGCGTGGACGTGCGCGTCGTCGTGCTCGATCGTGCCCGTCGTGACCCACGACCGGATCGCGTCCTGGAACCAGGCGTCGCTCCCGTCGACCGTCCACACGGTCGAGTAGGGGCGGCCCATCTTCGTCAGGCCCGCGTTGAGGCCGAGCAGCCCGACGAGGCCCGGCCAGTCGCCCGCGAAGTTGGCGGCGGTGAGCACCGGGCCGCGGTGCGTGCGCAGCCCGGCCAGCACGTGGTGGCTGTACTGCCACACGGCCTCCGCGACGACGAGCGGCGCGTCGGGCGGGATCGTCGCGAACACCTCGAGCCCCATGCGCTGGGAGCTGATGAACCCGTGCCCGGTCTCGGGATCCACGTCGTTGGCCCGCACGACCTTCCAGCCGTTCGCGGCGAACGCGTCGGTGAGGACGCGCTCGAGCTCCACCTGCGTGGGCCAGCCCGCGACGTTCGCGGACTCGCGCAGGTCGCCCGACGCGACGAGGTAGACCGTGCGCTCGGGGGCCGGGGGCTCCGGCGCGAGCGTGGGGACGGCGTAGGTGCTGCTGGTCATGCGGGTGCTCCTTCGAGGGCGGTGCGGTCGGGGGCGGGGGGCGCGGTCCGACGCGCGAGCGCGTGCACGACGTCGCGCGTCGCCGGGTAGAGGTCGCGGTACAGGCCGTAGAGCTCGTCGTAGACGCCGCGCACCGCGGGGTCCGGCCGCACGACCCGCGCGGGCGGGTTCCACGCCGCGACGTCCAGGAGGTGCCCCTGCTCGTGCACGAGCCCGGCGGCGAGCATCGCGGCGCCGTAGCTCGCGCCGATGGTGCTCGTGGGGACGACCTGGGGCAGCCCGGTCACGTCGGAGACGACCTGCGTCCAGAGGTCGCCCTGGGTGCCGCCGCCCACGGCGACCACGCGGGAGACGTCGGCGCCCGCCGCGCGGAGGGTCTCGACGTTGTGCCGCACGCCGAACGCGGTGGCTTCGAGCGCCGCGCGGTAGAGGTCGCCGCGCGTGTGCGAGAGCGTGAGGCCGGCGACGACGCCGCGTGCGTCGGGGTCCTGGACGGGGGTGCGCTCGCCCGCGAGGTAGGGGAGCAGGAGGAGCCCGCGGGCACCGGGCCCGCTGGCCGCGGCCTCGGCGAGCAGCTCGGGGTAGTCCGCGCCGGTCAGGTCCTTCAGCCACGACGTGACGGCGCCCGACGTCGCCATGCCGCCGGCGAGGCTGTGGGTCCCGGGGTAGGCGCCGACGGTGCCCCACATCGTCTCGCTGCGCAGCGGCTCGGCGACCGTGGCGACGAGGAACATCGTCGTGCCGTACATGAGCATGAGGTCGCCGACGTGCGTCGCGTCGACGCTCACGGCCTCCGACCAGGCGTCGATGGTGCCGGTGACGACGGGCGTGCCGGCGGCCACCCCGGCGAGGCGCTCGCGGGTGACCCCTGCCGCCTCGCCGGGCCACCGCAGCGCGGGCAGCTCGAGGCCGGGCGCGACGAGCGCGGCCCACTTGCCGATCCAGTCGTGGTCGCGCGGGTCGTACAGGGGCGTCGACTGCGACGCCGAGTGGTGGTCGAGCACGTACGCGCCGGTGAGGCGGAAGGCGAGGTACGACGCCGGCATGAACAGGCGGCGGGCGCGCGCCCAGGCCTCGGGCTCGTGCCTCCGCACCCAGGCGATCTTGGGCCCGGCGGCCTGCGACGACAGCGCCGAGCCGCACCGGTCGAGGACCGTCGCGCGCCCGAGTGCCTCGTCGAGCTCGGCGATCTGCTCCGTCGCCCGGGTGTCGACGCCGTAGAGGATCGCCGGGCGGACCGGGGTCCCCTGCTCGTCGGTCAGCAGCACGCACGGGCCCATGCCGGAGAGCCCGACGGCGGCGACCTCGAGGTCGGCCGGGACGTCGGGGCCGCGGACGGCACCGGGGGCGAGGTCGGCCGTGAGCTCGGTGACGACGTCGACGAGCTCCTCCCACCAGACCTGGGCGTCCATCTCGACGTGGCCGGGCTGCGGCCGGTCGACGACGTGCGCGCGCGTGGTCGAGCGCAGGATCGCGCCGTCCGGACCGACGAGCACGCCCTTGGTGCTCGACGTCCCGACGTCGACGCCGACGAGGCCGGGGGTCGTGGGGGAGGGCATGCCGACCAGCATGGCAGAAATCGATTACAGACACAACGGGTGCCGCGACCTGCGATGTTGCCCTCGGCAGTCTCAACACGTGAGACGAATCGGGGCGTCACGGAACTGTGACCTCGGGCCTGGCCGAGCGGCGCGGAGCGGCTCGGCGGCGCGCCCGCGTCCCGGACAACCGACCCGGGGCCCGTTGTCAGCGCGGGGCCACCGGTCCGCGGCGCGGCCCCCAGCCGCGGGACCGCGGGGCCGTGCCCGGGTTCCGTGTCGGACAACGGACATCCCGCTGTCGGCTCGACGCCGCGACGCGCTGTCGGCGTCCGCGGGACCGGGTCGCGGCGGCCGGACTGGACACGGACGACACGGCGCGCCGCGGGCCGCCGCACCCCGGCTCGACCCGTTGACGGTCCCGGCGGGGAGACGTTCGATGAGGCCCTCGCATCCAACGACGGAGAGAGGACGGACGCGATGAAGCTTCCCCGAACTGCGCGGCGCGGCATCCAGGCCGGCGTCGCGCTCACGATCGTCACGTCGCTCGCGGCGTGCGCCGGCAGCGCCGACCCCGAGCAGTCGGGCCAGGGGGGCGAGGGCGGGACGACGGTGACGTTCCGCTCCTGGAGCCCGATCGAGCAGACCACGCGCCAGATGATCGACGCGTTCACCACCGCGAACCCCGACGTCACGATCGACTCGACGATCTTCAACTACCCCGAGTACGTCGTGGACCTGCAGACCCGCGCGAGCTCGGGCACCATGCCCGACATCGTCGGCCTGCAGCCCGGCGCGCTGACCCAGCAGTACCGGGAGAACCTCATGCCGCTCGAGGAGTGCGCGGCCGACACGTGGGGTGACGACTGGGAGTCGAAGTTCTTCCCGATCGGCCTCGAGCAGGCGCGGATGGGCAACCCCGAGGGGGACGACAGCTACTACGCGCTGCCGCTCCTCGTGCAGACGGTGAACCTCTGGGCCAACTCCGACCTCCTCGACGAGGCGGGCGTCGAGCCCCCGGCCACGTGGGCCGAGCTCGAGAGCGCCGTCGACGCGCTCGGCGGCGGCTCGGCCGCGCCGTTCCTGCTGCCCGCCAAGGACTCGTGGCTGCGCAACGTCGTCTTCCTCCAGATCGCCAACAACGTCGAGCCGGGCCTCGTCCAGCAGGCGGAGTCGGGCGAGGCGTCGTGGACCGACCCCGGGATCGTCGAGGCGTTCACGTACTGGCAGAAGCTCTTCACCGACGGGATCGCCCAGCAGGGCGCCCTCGCGCTGGACGCCTACCCGAACGGCGTCAACCAGTTCGAGGCGGGCAACGCCGCGATGATCCCCCTCGGGGCCTGGTGGATCCAGCAGTCCGACCCCTCGCGCGCCGACATCCCGCCGCTCTCGCAGGGCATGGAGGGCTACGAGCCCTTCCTGTTCCCGACGATCCCGGGCGGCGCGCCCGAGCCGCAGCTCGTCGGCGGCATCGACGTCGCGCTCGGCATCTCGAAGGACGCGAAGAACCCCGAGCTGGCGTGCCAGGTCCTCACCGACTGGATCGCCGGGGACGGCGCCCAGGTGCTCATCAACACGTTCAACGACCTGCCCGCCGTGCAGGGCCTCGACCCCGAGGAGTTCACGAGCGACAAGCAGCGCGAGATGTGGACGACGTTCACCGAGGACTGGATGCCCGAGGTGCAGTACTCGCGCTACTTCGAGTCGCCGGACATCGACACGGCCGTCGCGGACGCGCTGTCCGCGGTCGCCGCCGGGCAGTCGACCCCCGAGGAGGCCGCGGCGAAGGTCCAGGCGGTCCAGGACGGGCTGGGCTGACGATGGCAGCCCTCGTCTCCGGGCGACCCGCGGCGGCGACGCCGCGGGTCGCCGGGCCGCGCGCGACGACGTCGACGGGACGCGGCACGCGTCGCCGCCAGCAGCTCGTCGCGCTCGGCTTCATCGCGCCCGCGCTCCTGCTCTTCGCGGTGTTCGTCGTGTACCCGATCGTGTTCAACGTCCAGGCGAGCACGCTCGACTGGGACGGCGTCAACGCCGGGACGCCGGTCGGCGTCCAGAACTACGCGGACCTCGCCCAGGACCCGGTCTTCCACATCACGCTGCGCAACTCGCTGCTGTGGATCCTCCTGACGATCGTCCCGCAGGCGGTCATCGGCTTCACGCTCGCCTGGCTGCTCAACACCCGGCTGCGGGGACGCACGGTGTACCGCGCGATCTTCTTCCTGCCGGCCGTCCTGTCGCCCGTCGTCGTGGGCATCGTCTGGCAGCGCCTGCTCGACCCGTTCAACGGCGTGCTCGCGCAGCTCGGGCGGGCGACCGGTCTCGAGGTCCTCACGCGCCCCTACCTGTCCGACCCGTCGACGGCGATCGTCACGGTGATCGTCGTCAACGTGTGGATGTGGTCGGGCTTCTCGATGCTGTTCTACCTCGCCGGCCTCCAGCTCCTCGACCACTCCGTCCTCGAGGCGGCGCGCATCGACGGGGCGAGCGGGTGGGCGCTCGTGCGGCGCATCGTCCTGCCGCTCCTCAAGCCGACCCACCTCTCGCTCGTCCTGCTCGGGATCATCGGCTCGCTCAAGACCTTCGAGCTCGTGTGGGTGCTCACCGAGGGCGGGCCCAACCACGCGTCGGAGCTCATGCCCACGTACATGTTCAAGGAAGCCTTCCAGCTCCAGTCGTTCGGCTACGGCGCGACGATCTCCGTCGTCCTGCTCGTCCTCGCGATCGGCTCGTCCGTCGCGATGCTGCGCACGTTCGGGGCCGGGTTCATCACGGGGGAGAAGTCATGACGGCGCTCAGCTCCGGCACCGACCGCGCGCGGCGCGCGGCCGACGGCACCACCACGCCGCCCGCCGCCCCCGTCCGCCGTCGGCGCGGCCACGGCCGCAGCAAGGACGTCGAGGCCCCGCCGCGGTGGTCGCACTGGGTGCTCGGACCGCTCGCGGCGCTGTGGATGGTCCCCGTGGTGATGGTGGTCGGCATCTCGCTGCTGCCCACGTCGAACCCCTCGACGACGGCGCTCGGCCTGCTCCCCGAGGAGCCGACGCTGCGCAACTACGTGACGATCTTCGAGACCAACCCGATCCTGCAGCACCTGCTCAACAGCCTGCTCGTGTCGGTCCCGTCGATCCTCCTCGTCGTCCTCCTCGGCTCCATGACGGCGTTCGCCCTCGCCCGCCTGCGCGTGCCGTTCCGGGGCGTCGTGTTCGTCGGGCTGCTGCTCGCGCTGGTGCTGCCCATGGCGAGCATCGTCGTGGCGGTCTTCAAGATCCTCCAGGCGATCGGCCTCTACGACTCGCTGCTCGGGCTCGTCCTCGCCTACACGGCGCTCGGCCTGCCGTTCGCCGTGATCATGATCCGCACCACGTACCTCGCGATCCCCGACGAGACGTACGAGGCCGCGCTCGTCGACGGCGCGTCCGCGTGGACGATCTTCTGGCGCATCTACTTCCCGCTCGGCAAGGCGGCCGCCGCGGTCGTCGTGATCTGGCAGCTCATGATGACGTGGAACGACTTCCTCCTGCCGCTCGTCGCGATCAGCGACAACGACCTCAAGCCCCTGACGCTCGTCCCCCTCGCGTACCGCGGGATCTACCTGAGCCAGCCCGGCGCGCTGTTCGCGGTGCTCGTGCTCATCTCCGTGCCCATCGTCGTCGTCTACCTGTTCATCCAGCGGTACCTGGTGAACGGTCTCGCGGGGTCGGTCAAGTGAGCTACCTCGGCATCGACCTCGGGACCACGGGGACGCGCGTCGGCGTGTACGACGAGGGGGGCAACGAGCTCGTCGCGCGCTCGCGCCGCACGACGGTCGTGCGCCCCGCGCCGGGGCGCGCGCACGTCGACGCGGAGGCCGTGCTCGACGGCGTCGAGGCGCTCGTGCGCGAGGTCGTCGCCGAGCCCGCGGTGGCCGCGGACCCGGTGGAGGCCCTGTCCTTCTCGACGCTCGGCGAGGCCGTCGTGCCCGTCGACCGCGCGGGCCGCGCGCTCGGCCCCGCCCCGCTGAGCATGGACGGCCGGGGCGCGGGCTCGGCGGACCGGCTCCGCGAGCTGCTCGGCGGCGACGCCGTCCAGGAGATCACGGGCCAGCCGCTGCACCCGATGTTCTCCGTGCACAAGGTGCGCGGGCTCCTGCCCGACGGCGCGCTGCCCGCCGCGGTGCGGACCCTGGACGACTTCGTCGCGACGCGGCTCGGCGCGGCGCCGGCCGTGGACCTGACGATGGCGTCCCGCACGGGAGCGTTCGACGTCCGGACCCGCGCCTGGTCCGACGCGGTGCTCGACGCGCTCGACGTGCCCGGCGCGCTCCTGTCCCCGGTGGTCGCCGCGGGCGACGTGATCGGCGTGGTCTCCGCGGACGCCGCCGCCCGGACGGGGCTGCGCGCCGGGACACCCGTCGTCGCGGGCGTGCACGACCAGGCCGCGGCCTTCCTCGGCGGGGGCGGACGCCCCGGCCTGCGGGCCGTGTTCTCGTTCGGGTCGAGCGACTGCCTCACCGTGGGCACCCGCTCCCGGCCGGAGCGGCTCGGCGGGACCGGGCTCGCGACCTACCCCGTGGGGGCGGACCTGTGGGTCACCCTCGCGGGCACGGCGGCGGGCGGCTTCGCGCTCGACTGGTTCTCGTCGATCGTCCACCACGACCGGATCGACCCGTGGGCGTCGCTCTACGAGGTCGGCGCCGTCGACCCGCCCCCGCTGCTGGTCGCGCCCTACCTCGCCGGGTCGGGCACGCTCGACAACGACCCCGCCGCGCGGGGTGCGCTCCTCGGCCTGACGCTCGAGACGACGACGGCGCAGATCGCGCGCGCGTTCGTCGAGGCCTCGGGGTTCGAGCTCGCGAAGATCCGGGCGGCGCTCGCGGAGCGCGGGGTGGAGCCGGTGGACGTGCACGCCGTCGGCGGCGGCTCGGCCAACCTCGGCGCCCTCCAGGCCCGGTCCGACGCGGCCGGGGTCCCGCTGCGCGCCGTCGTGCGCGAGGCGGCGGGGCGCGGCGCCGCGCTCCTCGCCGCGCTCGGTGCCGGCACCTTCGCGAGCGTGCTCGACCTGCCCGCCCCCGCCGTCGTGCACGAGGCGAGCCCCGACCCGCGGCACGCCGCGTGGTACGCGCGGCAGCGCGCGACGTTCGACTCGCTGCACCAGCTCCTCACCCCCGTCAGCACGTCCCTCGCCGTCGAGACCGTCGACGGCACCGCACTCAAGGAGATCGCATGACCACGCTGGACACGTTCGACCTGCAGGCCGCGCGCGAGGACGTCCTCGCGTACTGCCTGGAGTCCGTGAAGCTCGGGCTCAACTTCAACACGCAGGGCAACATCAGCCTCCGCATCCCGGGCACGTCGACGTTCCTCATCACCCCGACCGACCTCGAGTACGACCGCATGACGCCGGACGACCTCGTGGTCGTGGACGAGGACGCGAACGTCGTCGAGGGGCGGCTCCAGCCGTCGTCGGAGGTGACGGTGCACCTCGCCGTCTACGCCGCGCGCCCCGACGTCCAGGCGATCGTCCACACCGAGCCCACGTACGCGAACGTGTTCGGCGTTCTGGGCGAGCCGATCCGCGGCGCGCTCGTCAACATGGTCATCTACACCAAGGGCGACGTGCCGGTCATGCCGTTCGCGCTGAGCAACTCGACCGAGTTCGGCCGGGACATGGCGCGGTACCTCGAGGACCGCAACGCCGTCGTGTGGGCCAACCACGGCCTGCTCACGGTCGGGCCGAACCTGCGCGACGCGTTCAAGACGAGCGTCGCGGTCGAGAGCGCGGCGAAGGTGCTCTCCGCGGCGCGCGCCGTGACGGACGACCCGATCGTCCTCGACTACGCGTCGCTGGGCATCACGCACACGCTGTGACCGGGCCCGGCGCGCAGCGACCCGGTCCGGTCGGGCGCACCGCCCGGCCGGGCCGCCTAGCCGAGGACGTTGCGCGCCGGGTCGATCGGCACGCACCCGCAGGTCGTGCCGTAGGCGATGTCGTAGTCCATGTCGAGCAGGCGCGGCGGCAGCGACGGGTTGTTCATGCGCTCCGTGAGGAGCTGGACCGTCCGGGCGGCGAGCGTCGCCGCCGGCGCGACGGCGTTCGTGGGCACGAGGCCCGTCGTCCCGACGCCGGGCACGTTGTCGAACGTCGTCAGCACGACGTCGGACGGCACCTTGAGGCCGAGGCGCTGCGCCGCGGTGAGCACGCCCCAGAACATGAGGCTGTTGGTCGCCAGCACGCCGAACGGCGGCTCGAGCGTCCGGAAGAGCGAGTACGCCGCGGTCGCCGCCTCCTCCGACGTCGTGAGGCCGGCGAGGACGTGGTTCTCCGTCCCCGTCCGGCTGACGACGCGCTGGAACGCGGTGTGCCGGTTGCGCAGCGTCGAGACCGCGAGGTCGCCCGCGACCAGGCACACGCGCTGCACGCGGTGCTGCTCGATCATGTGCAGCGTGAGCTGCTCGGCCGCGTGCCGCGCGTCCGGCAGCACGTGGTCGACGAGGCCGCGCACGGACGGCACCGTGCGGTCGACGACGACGGTCGGCACCGACTGCGCGAACTCCACGAGGCCCGGGGCGCCGGTCGGGAAGATGACCATGCCGTCGACGTCGAGCCGACGGAACGCGGTGAGGATCGCCTCCTCGGTGTGCAGGTCGTCGTCCGAGTCCGCCGACAGCAGCGTGGGGCTCACGTTGGCGAGCCGCTCCTGGAGCGCGCGGCTGACGGCTGCGAAGTAGTCGTTGCGCACGTCTGGGAAGACCAGCCCGACCACGCCCGTGCGCCGCTTGCGGCCGCGCGGGCGGGACTCGCCCTCCAGCCCGAGCTCGGCGATCGCGTCCTCCACGAGGCGCCGCGTCGCGGCCGCGACGTGCGGCTCGTCGTTGACGACGCGCGACACCGTCTTGATGGACACCCCCGCGCGCGCCGCGATGTCGGCGAGCCGCACGGACCGGCCACCCGCTCCCGCGGTCCGGTCGTCGTCCTGCGTCACGTCGCCTCCGCCCGTCGCTCGCCCGCACCCGCCGCCGTCCGCCCGGGCGGCACGCTCCCGACGACACGACAGGAAGGTCAGCCATGACCCTCGTCACGAACCGTACCCTGCTCGACGCCGCCGCCCGGGGTGGCTACGGCGTCGGCGCCTTCAACGTCGCGGACCTCGCGATGGCGACGGCGGTGCTCGACGCCGCGCGCGCCACGGAGAGCCCCGTCATCGTCGAGACCCTGGCCGGGTCCCACCCGTACGCCTCGGACGCGCTGTGGTGGTCCGCCCTGCGCACGGCGATCGCGGCGTACCCCGACGTCCCGGTCGCGCTGCACCTCGACCACGGCCCCGACGAGGCGACGTGCGCGCGCGCCGTCGCGGCGGGGTTCACGAGCGTCATGATCGACGGCTCGCTCGGGCCGGACGGCCGCCCCGCCGCCTTCGAGGACAACGTCGCGGTGACGCGGCGCGTCGTCGAGCACGCGCACGCGCACGGCGTGTCCGTGGAGGGCGAGCTGGGGACGATCGGCGGCTCGAAGGACGGGCGCAGCCACGCGGAGATCGTCCTCGCGGACCCCGAGCAGGCCGAGGAGTTCGTGCGCCGCACCGGGGTGGACGCGCTCGCCGTGGCGATCGGGACCTCGCACGGCGCCTACAAGTTCACGAGCCCGCCGGACGGCTCCGTGCTCCACATGGACCTCGTCGAGCGCATCGCGCGGCGCGTGCCGGGGACGCACCTCGTCATGCACGGCTCGTCGGGGCTCCCGGCCGACCTCCGGGCGACCATCAACGCGCACGGCGGCGACCTGCCGGAGTCGTGGGGCGTCCCCGACGCCGAGAAGGCCCGGGCGGCGAGCCTCGGCGTGCGCAAGATCAACCAGGGCATGGACCACTACATGGCGTTCACGGCGGGCGTCCGCGTCGCGCTCGCCGCGTCGCCCGGCGACGTGGACCCGGCGGGCTACCTCGCGCTCGGCCGGGAGTGGGCGCAGCGGCTCGTCGAGGAGCGCATGGTACTTTTCGGCCAGGCCGGCCGCGCGTCCGACGTGCTGCCCGCCGCCGCGGGCGCCCCGGCGGCGGGCTGAGGCCGGCTCACGGCCCGGTGGGCGTGCCCTGGACGACGCGGCGCGCCGGGTCGTCGGCGCCGGCCAGCCGGTCGAGCAGGATCCGCGCGGCCGTCGTGCCGAGCGCCCGGGGGTCGAGCGGGACGAGCGCGACGTCGGACGTGCGCGACGTCGCGAAGGGCAGGTCGCCCACGATGCCGACCCCGACGGCGGGCCCGTCGCCGGCGCCGCGGGCCCGTGCGTCGGTAGCCGACGCCGCGGGTCGGCCGTGCGCCTCGGCGAGCGCCCGGAGCACGCCGACGCCCACGAGGTTGTTGGTGGCGAGGATCGCGTCGGGCGGGTCGGGCCGGGCGAGCAGGTCGACGGCCGCCCCGTGGCCGCCGTCGACGCGGAAGTTCGCGTGCACGAGCAGCCCGTCGGGGGAGAGCCCGGCCTCGGCGAGCGCCTCGCGCCACCCGTCCGCGCGCTCGACCGCCGTGCTCGTGCCGCGCGGCCCGGTGATGCACGCGACCCGGCGGAACCCGCGCTGGACGAGCTCCGCGGCGGCGCGGCGACCGAGCGCGACGTTGTCGAACACGACCTGGTCCACGTCCTGGCGCACCCGGCGGTCGATCACGACGACGGCCCGACGGCGGGCGCGCAGGGCGGCGGTCTCGGGCGCGTCGGTGGCCGGGGCCAGGACGACCCCCGCCATGTTCTCGCGCTCGGCGACGGCGAGGTAGCGCTCCTCCTTCGCCGGGTCGTCGTCGGTGTTGCACAGGACGACGGAGTAGCCAGCCTGCTGCGCGACGTCCTCGACGCCGCGCGCGACCGCCGTGAAGAAGGGGTTCTCGACGTCGGGCAGGACGAGCGCGACGACGTCGCTCGACCGGCGGCGCAGGGACCGTGCCGTGCGGTCCGGGGCGTAGCCGAGGTCCTCGACCGCCGCGCGGACGGCGGCTGCGAGCTCCGGCCGGACGGTCTTGCCGTTGAGGACCCGGGAGACGGTGGCCGTGGACACGCCGGCGTGCCGGGCGACGTCGACGATGCGGGTCATGCCCGCGAGCGTAGCCGGGCGCCCGGGTCCCACCCGCGCGTCTGCGGCACAATGGTCCGGTCATGGGGCCGGTCGCCGGCCCCGTCGGGCGTGGGGACGAAGGGGCGAGGGTGTCGGTCGACACGGTGCGTGCGGGGTCGCTGGGGGATCGTCTCGCCCACGTCCTGAGGGTCGCGATCGTCCGGGGGGAGCTGGCGCCGGGGGAGCGGCTCGTCGAGGAGGGCGTGGCGCGGCAGTACGACGTGTCGCGCGGGCCCGTCCGCGACGCCCTGCGGGTCCTCGCGGCCGAGCACCTCGTCGAGTCCGAGCGCCGCGGGTACGTCGTGCGCGGCGTGGGCGCCGCCGACGTCGACGAGCTGTACGACGTGCGCAGCGCCCTGGAGGCGGTCGCCGTGCGCGCGGCGGCGGAGCACGCCGACGAGGTCGACTGGTCCGCGAGCGAGGCGGCTCTCGCCGGCATGCGGGAGGCGGCGGACGCCGGCGACTGGTACACGTACGCCGCTCACGACCTCGCGTTCCACTCCACGCTGTACGCCGCCGTGCCGAACCGCCGCCTGCGCACGCTGTGGGAGCAGATCGAGCCCACGTTCGCGGTCATGCTCCAGGAGACGAACAAGCAGGACGTCGACCTGCACCCGTCCTGCGCGGACCACGAGCGGCTGCTCGACGCGATCCGGACGCCGCGCCTCGACGAGGCGCTGGCCTACCTCGACGAGCACCTCGCCGGCTCGCGCCGTCGCATGAAGGACGCGCTGCAGCAGCCGCGCCGCTGAGCCCCCTCCCGCACGCCCCGGTCTGCCTCGGCAGGCCGGGGCGTCGTCGTGCCGCAGGAACGTCTTCCCGTTGACGGTTGACTGTTAACAGTAAACGGTGCCATCCTGACGGCGGCGCGAAGCAGCGCCCGCGCAGCGACGCGAGAGACCGAAGGAGACGTGCCATGACCACGGCACCGGAGATCATCACCCCGCCCGTCACCACCTACGACGCGTCGGGCGCGCTCGACCTCGGGGCGCTGCGCGTGCTGCTCGCCCACGTGGAGCCGGAGGTCGACGGGGTGTTCGCCGTGGGCACGACGGGCGAGTTCCCGGCCCTCGACGCCGCCGAGCGCGCCGCGCTCGTGCGGACCGCGGTCGACGTGTTCGGCTCCGACCGGACGATCGCGCACGTCGGTGCCGCCTCCGTGCACGAGGCGCTCGACCACCTGCGCGCGGCCGAGGACGCCGGCGTCCGGCGCTTCGCCGCCATCACGCCCTACTACCTCACGGCGAGCGACGAGGGCGTCGTGCGCTACTACGCCAGCCTGCGGGCCGCGACGGACGGCGAGCTCTACGCCTACGTCTTCCCGGACGTCGCGTGCTCCGACGTCTCGCCCGAGCTGCTCGCCGTGCTCGCCGAGCTCGGTCTCGACGGCGTCAAGACGTCCGGCTCCGCCTCGGCCCGGGTCGACGCGTACCGGTCCGCGGCCCCGCGGCTCGCGCTCTGGTCGGGGAACGACGCCGACCTCCCGCACGTCGTCGCGGCCGGTGGGCGCGGGACCGTGTCCGGCGTCTCCGGGGTCGCGCCGCGCGCGTTCGCGGACCTGCGGGCGGCGCTCGCCGCGGACGACGCGGCCGCCGTCGTGCGGGCGCAGGCGGTCGTCCAGCGGCTCGTCGCCGCGCTCGGGCCCAGCATCGCCCGCCTCAAGTACGGCCTCGACGTCCAGGGGCTGCCCGGCGGGACGACGCGCATGCCGGTCGACCCGCCGTCCGACGCCGTGAAGGCGGAGATCCGCGCGGCCCTCGCCGCCGCGGGGCACGACCTCGCGGCCGCCTGACCCCCGCTCCGAACCGCTCCACCCGCGGCACCCCGGACGGGTGCCGCGGGAGGGGCCCGGGCCCTCGCCGCTGAGACCCGGAGCCCCCACACTGAGATCAGCGGAACCCCGCACCGAAGGAACAACGATGTCCGTCACCGCACCCGCGGCCCCGCTCACGAGCAGGCGGTACGCCTGGAAGGTCACGCTCTCGAGCTTCGTCGGCAACACGCTCGAGTACTACGACTTCCTCGTCTACGGCACCGCCGCCGCGATCGTCTTCCCCGCCGTCTTCTTCCCGTCCGAGAACTCGTTCGTCGCGACGCTGTCATCCCTCGGCACGTTCGCCGTCGGGTTCCTGGCCCGCCCGCTGGGCGGCATGTTCTTCGGCCGTCGCGGCGACAAGCAGGGGCGCAAGTCCACGCTCGTCCTCACGCTCGCGATCATGGGGACCGGGACCCTGCTCATCGGCTTCCTGCCGTCCTACGACTCGATCGGCCTCCTCGCGCCGGCGCTGCTCGTCGTGCTCCGGCTCGTCCAGGGCTTCGCCGTCGGCGGCGAGTGGGGCGGGTCGATGATCATCGTGCTCGAGTCCACGAACCCGCGGCACCGCGGCTTCTACACGTCGTGGCCGAACACCGGCGGCTTCTCCGCGCAGATCCTCATCACCCTCGTGTTCGCCTGGGTGTACACGCTCGACGACGCCCAGCTCCAGTCGTGGGGCTGGCGCGTGCCGTTCTGGCTCTCCGCCGTCGTGCTGGCCGTCGGCCTGTGGATGCGCCGCTCGCTCGAGGAGACGCCGGTCTTCACCGACGCCGTCGCCGGGCTGGAGAAGGAGGGGCGCAACCGCTCGCTCACCGTCGAGAACCTCGAGGCCAGCCAGGCCGCCATCCGCGAGCGCCAGGAGCGCGACGCCGCCGCGGCCGCCGAGCCCGCGCCGCAGACGCCCACCCGCGGGCCGCTCGCGAGCGTCTTCCTCGAGGACTGGCGCAACCTGCTGCGCATCGTCGGGCTGCGCTTCGCCGAGGCCCTGCCGTACTTCCTGCTCACGGTCTTCGTGCTCAGCTACGGCCCGCAGCACCTCGGCATCGAGAAGGAGAGCCTCAACACCGCGATCCTCATCATGGCGGTCCTCGCGTTCCCCGCCCACGGGATCTTCTCCTGGGTCTCCGACAAGATCGGTCGCCGGCCGGTCTACTTCTTCGGGGCCCTCGTCGTGTTCGTCATGGCCTTCCCGTTCTTCGGGCTGCTCAACACGGGCAGCTTCGTGCTCATCGTGCTCGGGTACGTGCTCATGCTGAACCTCGGGCACAACGCCATCAACTCGATCCAGCCGGCGTTCTTCGCCGAGCTCTTCCCGGCGGACCGCCGCTACTCCGGCGCGGCCACCGGGCGCGAGATCGCGTCGATCGTCGCGGGCGGCCTCACGCCGTTCATCGCGACCGCGCTCGCGGGCGAGGACGGGTCGCGCTGGCAGCTCGTCGCGCTGTACGTCATGGTCGGTGCGCTCATCACGATGCTCACCGTGTGGAAGACGCCGGAGACCTTCCGACGCGACCTCAACGTCGTCGGCGAGACCGTCCGGTGACGACGCCCGTGGAGCGCCTGCTCGTGTCGGGCGACGGCGAGGCGTGGGCCCAGTGCCACGCGTCTACCGTCGCCCGCACGGGCGGGCGCACGCTCGTGGCATGGTTCGCCGGCACCCGGGAGGGCACGCCGGACAACGCGATCTGGCTCGTCGCCGAGGAGGACGGCGTCTGGGGAGAGCCCCAGGTCGTGCTCGGCGAGGACGACGGCGTCGCCTGGTGGAACCCCGTGCTCGCCGTCGCGCCCGACGGCCGGCTCTGGCTCTTCGCCCACCGGGGCGAGCGGATCTCGCGCTGGGTGACCTGGTACCGCACGTCCACGGACCACGGCCGCACCTGGACGGCGCCGCGCGAGCTCGTGCCCGGGGACGCGAGCGGCGGTCGGGGCCCGGTGAAGAACCCGCCCGTCGTCACGCCGCGCGGCGCGTGGCTCGCCCCGTCCTCGGTCGAGAGCGGGGGAGCGGACCCCGTCTGGGGCGCGCGCTTCGACCGCTCGGAGGACGCCGGGGCGAGCTGGGCGCTCGCGGACGTCCCGCTCGACCGGTCGCGGCTGCGCGGCGCCGGGGTCATCCAGCCGGCGCTCTGGTCGGGGCGGTCGGGCCTCGTCGCCGTCTGCCGGTCGAGCGAGGGCCTCGTCTACCGGACGACGTCCGCCGACGACGGCCGCACGTGGACGGCCGCCGCACCCACGCGGCTGCCCAACAACAACTCGGGCCTCACGGCCGTCCGCCTCCCGAGCGGGCGCGTCGCCCTCGTGCACAACCCGGTCGGCGAGGAGTGGGGCGCGCGGTGCCCGCTGAGCGTCTCGGTCTCGGACGACGACGGGCTGACCTGGCACCGGGTGCTGGACCTCGAGGACGGGACCGAGGCGCCCGCCACGCTCCCGGGCGTCCCCGTGCCGGCGCTGCGGGAGGCCGGCCCGCCGAGCGGGTTCGCCGCCGGCGACACGGGGATCGTCACGGACGGACGCGGCGAGTACTCCTACCCGTCGGCGACGACCGACGGCGCGACGCTGCTCGTCGCCTACACCTGGCAGCGCCGGGGCATCGTCCTCGCGCGCGTGCCGCTGCGGCTCGTGGACCGGCCGGTCGCCGACGCGGTCGCCGGCGCGACCGACCGGGCCGGGTCGTCGTGAGGATCGCGCGGCTCCGCACCGCCCACGG
The DNA here is from genome assembly GCF_040595865.1 of Cellulosimicrobium sp. MI9406. Taxonomy (NCBI): domain Bacteria; kingdom Bacillati; phylum Actinomycetota; class Actinomycetes; order Micrococcales; family Promicromonosporaceae; genus Cellulosimicrobium; species Cellulosimicrobium sp. MI9406. The sequence continues at coordinate 233,204 of NZ_JALIZI010000001.1, read as the reverse complement.
CCCGCGGGCCGCCGTGCTCGACGGCGACGCCTGGGACGTGCTCGTCGCGGACGTCCCCGAGCCCGCGACGGGTCGCGACGGCCGCCCGGCGCTGCCCGCGTCGAGCGGCGTGCGGGTCCGCGCCGACGACCCGGGCCTCGACGGCGCCCTGCTCGCGCCGTGCCGCCCGCGCGTGGTGGTCGGCATGGCCCACAACAGCGGGCCGGAGGGCCGGGCGCTGCCCCCGCAGGCGTTCCTCAAGTCGGCGCGCACGGTCGTCGGGCCGGGGGCCGTCGTCCGGCACGACCGTGCGCTGGGGCGTCTGGTGGCGGAGGCGGAGGCCGCGGTCGTCGTGGGACGACCGTGCCGCGACCTGCGGCCCGACGACGTCCCCGGCGCGATCCTCGGCTGCACCGTCGCCGACGACCTCACGGCCGACGACCAGGTGCGGCTCGACGCGATGATGACGCGCGCGAAGAACGGCACCGGGTTCACGCCGCTCGGCCCGTGGATCGACACCGCCGCCACGCTCGACGACGCCGCGCTCGTCGTCGCGGTGGACGGGGTGGAGCGGGCGCGGTCGACCACCGCGGGGCTGTCCTACGACGTCGTCGACCAGCTCGTGTTCCTCACGCGCCACCTCGAGCTCGGCCCGGGGGACGTCGTGCTCACGGGCGCGCACCGGTCCGCCGTGCCCGTCGAGGGCGGGGTGGAGGTCGCGCTCGAGGTCGGCGGCGTCGGCACGCTGCACCACCGCGTCGCCTGAGCGGCCGCGTCGCCGGAGCCACCGCGTCACCCGGCCCCACCGGGCGCCGGTGGGCCGACGCGGCGGCTCCTAGCCCTGCACCGTGCCGTCGACGTAGGACCAGCGGTCGCCCTCCCTGACGAACCGGCTCACCTCGTGGAGCCGCCCGCGGTCGGCCGGGTCGGTGCGCGAGCGGTGGTGCGCGACGAACTCCACGACCCCGGTCGTGTCGAACGGGCCGCCCGCCTCCGTGCGCACGACGTCGAGGCGGCGCCACTCGACGTCGTCGTCGAGGTCGAGGTCGGCGGGCCGGGTCGAGGGGTGCCAGGTCGCGAGCAGGTAGTCGGCGTCGCCGACGGCGAACGCGCTGTAGCGCGAGCGCATGAGCGTCTCGGCGGTCGGTGCGTGCGGGCCCGGGGCGGTGCCGTCCGGTCCGGGGCGCAGCCCCGCGTGGTACCGGCCGCAGCACGACCCGTAGGTGTCGCCGGAGAGGCAGGGGCAGCGTGCGCCGTCGTCGAGCGGGTTCCCGGTCATGCGGCCGCATCCTACGGGCGAGCCGTGCGGGCACGGTCCCCGCACGACGACGCCCGCCCACCGGGGTGGACGGGCGTCGTCGGGCGGTGCGCCGCCCGGGCGCCACGCTCGGGCGCGGCGACCGGGCGGGGCGCGTCAGTCCTGCGGGTCCCAGGGGCCCCAGCGGTCGCCGGGCGCCTGGTTCCGCGTCCACCACTTCGCGGTGTACGTCGTGCCCTCGTACGTCACGCTGTCGCCCTTGACGTAGACGCGGCTCGGCTTCCACGCGCCGACCCCGGCGGAGTCGACCCCCGCGATCTCCTCCCACGGGCCCCACGCGTCGGCACCGGGCACCTGGCCCTTCGTCCACCACTGCGCGCGCCACACGGCGCCCCCGTAGGTGACCGTGGTGCCGCCCGCGTAGGCGGTGCCCTTCGACCAGGCCGGCGGCTCGGTGTACGTCGGCTGGGCCTGCGGGTTGAACTCGTCCGTCACGACCGACTTCGCGGCGTTCGTCACCGGGTCGTCGAGCAGCAGGACGTCGAGGCCCTGCTGGATGTCGTTCGAGATGATCGCGCCGTTGTACCAGTACGCCGACCACGAGCCGCCGAGGATCAGCCGCTCCGCGGACAGCGGGCCGCGGTCGAACCACGCGATCTCGACGGGGTTCGCCGAGTCCGTGAAGTCCCACACCGAGATGCCGCCCTGGTACCAGGCCTGGACCATGATGTCGCGGCCCGGGACGGGGATGAGCGAGCCGTTGTGCGCGACGCAGTTCTCCGTCGCCGCCTGCTCCCGCTCGATCTTGTAGTAGCTCTTGAACACGAGCTCGCCGCCCACGATGTCGTAGATGGCGTCCGCGCCCTTCTCCGGCCCGACGGTCGGGTTGCACGTCGGCGCCCCGCCGCCGCCCAGCTCGTCCGTGAAGACGACCTTGGTGCCGGCGTTGTTGAACGTCGCCGAGTGCCAGAACGCGAAGTTCGTCGTGTCCCGGACGACCTCGGTCACCACCGGGTGCGCGCGGTCGGAGATGTCGAGCAGGATGCCGTCGCCCATGCACGCGCCCGCCGCGAGGTCCTTCGACGGGTAGGTCGTGATGTCGTGGCAGCCCGACGTCGTGCTCGAGCCGTTGCCGCCCGGGTTGCCGCCGTCGGGGAAGAGGACGGGCGTCGAGACGAGCTCCGCCGCGGCGGGGTCGTCGAGCGGGATCTGCACGACCGAGATGAGGTCGTGCGGCGGCTGGCAGTCGGGGAACGCCGCGTTCGGGCTGTACGACGAGACGTAGACGAACAGCTCCCCGCCGTCCTGCGACGGCGCGAGGGAGTGCGTGTGGGAGCCGCACTGCGTCTCGACGGACGCCACGTACTCGGGCGCCGTCGGCTCGGAGATGTCGAAGACCTTGATGCCCTCCCACGAGTCCTTGATCGCGGCGCTCTGGGCCACGTTCTCGCACGAGTCGTTGCTGCGCGAGGAGTCGGTGCTGAGGACGAGCAGGTCGCCGTACACGGAGATGTCGTTCTGGGACCCGGGGCAGACGACCTGGGCGACCTGCTGCGGGGCGGTCGGGTTCGCGACGTCGTACACGGTGAAGCCGCCGTAGTTCCCGGCGAACGCGTACCGGCCCTGGAACGCGAGGTCGGTGCTGTACTGCCCCTCGGGCGCGAAGCCGCCGTTCTTCGGGATGTTGGCGACGTGCGTGAGGTTGGGGCTGCCCGCCGTCTCCCCGGGCGCCAGGACGTCGGTGGCCTGGGCGAGGGGGGCGAGGCGCTGTGCGGGGAGGTCTGCGAGCGAGGCGGCGGCCTGGTCGGTGAGCGCCGCCACCGCCTCGGGGGAGCCGTCGGACGGCTCCGCGGCGGCGGTCGTGGCGACCGCGAGGGTCGAGACGGCGAGGGTCGCCGCCAGGGACGAGGCGAGCAGGACCCGGCTCCGGTGCCGGTGCGTCTGCCGGTGCGTTCTTCGATGCACGAGGGAAACACCTCCTTGGTAGGGTGCTGCAAATTCTGGCGGGCAAATGTGATCTGGACCACTCAAACCGGGCGGTTCGCGACGATCTTTTACACGGAGGGAACAGCGCGGGTGCAGATTTTTCCCAGCCGTAACACAGCGCGGCGCACCGCCGCGCGTGCCCTGACCTGCGGCGTCACCGCGACCGGCCTGGCGCTCGGTGCCGCGCTCGGCCTGGCCGCGTGCACGCCCGACCCGCAGCCGACGTCGACGCCGTCGAGCGTCGTCGTGCAGCCCGGGCGACCGGGGGAGGGTGCGACGACCGTCGCCCCCGAGGACTACGCGGGCGCGCCCGACGAGGGCTCGTGGAACCAGGCCGACGCCGCGTTCGTCACCGGCATGATCGAGCACCACCTCCAGGCCCTCGAGATCGCCGCGCTCGCGCCCGACCGCGCCGGGTCCGACGCCGTCCGGTCGTTCGCGGAGCGCGTCACCGCCGCGCAGGGGCCCGAGGTGCACGCGCTCGCGTCGTGGCTCCAGGCGCGCGACCTCGCCGTGCCCGAGGGCGCGCAGGACGCGGGCGGGACCGGCCCGCGCGCGCCCGACGGCGCGGGGCACGACCACGGCGACGGGGCCGCCGGGATGCTCTCCGACGAGCAGCTGGCGGCGCTCGAGGCCGCGAGCGGCCCGGAGTTCGACCGCCTCTTCCTCGAGGGGATGATCCAGCACCACGAGGGCGCGCTCGCGATGGTCGACGTCGTGCTCGTCGAGGGAGAGGACCTCTTCGCGAACGAGATGGCCGCCGAGACGGCGGCCGGCCAGGGCGGCGAGATCGACCGCATGCGGGACCTCCTCGCGCAGCTCTGACCCGGCCGTCCCGGCACGGGCCGCCACGCACGACGGCGGCCCGCCCCGGGGTGGGACGGGCCGCCGTCGGGCGTGCGGGACGGGTCAGCAGGAGAGGTTGTTGCCCGTCGTCGTGCCGAGGATCTGGGCGAACCGCTGGAACGCGGCGATGCGCGACTGCACCTGCGCCGGGTTCCCGCCGTTGCACTCCATCGTGCCGTTGATCGAGCGGATGGACTCGCCGAAGCCGGCGCCCGACACGATCGCCTGGTGCCCGGACATCGAGCCCGCGCCCGACTGCGTGTTCCAGAACCACAGGCCGGTCTTCCACGCGACCGCGGAGTTCTGCTCGACGAGGTACGGGTTGTTGAGCAGGTCGATGCCGAGCGCGTCGCCCGCGGCCTTGTAGTTGTAGTTCCAGCTCAGCTGGATCGGGCCCTTGCCGTAGTAGGCGGACTGGCCCGCCGGGCAGCCGTACGGCTTCGACGTGTCGCAGTAGTGCGGGTAGTTCGCGGTGTTGATCTCCTTGACGTACACGAGGCCGCCGGTCTCGTGGTTGACGTTGGCGAGGAACGCCGCGGCCTCGCGCTTGGCGACCTCGGTGCCGCCCGTCGTCGCGAAGCCCGGGTAGGCGGACAGCGCGTCGACGAGGCCCTGGTACGTGTAGAACGGGTTCCGGTTGGGGAACATCTGGTTGAACTGCGCCTCGGAGACGACGAACCCGGTCGGGTTGCCGGGGTTCCCCGGGTTGCCGGGGTTCGTGCCGCCGCCGCAGGCGCCCTGGCTGCGCCAGACGCCCCACTCGCCGGTGGTGCCGGGCGTGTCGCCCTGGGTCCACCAGCCGGCCTTCCAGTTCTGGCCGCCGTGGGAGACGACGGCGCCGCCCGTGTACACGGCGCTCGCGCTCCAGGGGGCCGCGCACGTCGCGGCGTGCGCCTGCTGCGCCGGGCCCGCGACGGACCACGAGAGCGCTCCCGCGAGCGCGAGGACGAGGCTGAGGAGCAGGGCGAGGGGGCGGGAGATCGGCCGGGCGGCGGCCGTCGTGGGCGCCGCGGGGGAGGACGACGCCGGGGCTCGCGTGTGCATCGGTGCACCTTTCGTCGGTGGTCGGGTCGCTTCGAGCCTGACCGCCGCGCGGCGTCGTGGACAACCCCCCTACGCGGAACCCCGTACCCGTGGGAGCCCGAGGTAGGGCCGAGGTCCCGCGAGGTAGAGCCGAGGTCGGGACCACGGCTCTACCTCGCGCGACCGGGGCTCTGCCTCGCGGGACCAGAGCTCTACCTCGTGGTGGGGGACGAGCGTCGCGGGGGCGGCGGGTTGACGTCCGGGCGGGGCGGGTGCAAGAGTGTCCGCCAACCCGGAAACGTTTCCAGGGCTGTCGAGGTCGTCAGTCTGGAAACGTTTCCAGAACGACGGTCCTTCGACGACGAGGTGGACGACAGTGACGTCATCACGCGCCACGCTGATCCAGGTGGCACAGCGGGCCGGGGTCTCCCTGGCCTCGACCTCCCGTGCGCTGCACGGGACGGGCGCGAGCCCCGCGATGGTCGAGCGCGTGCGCGCCGCGGCCACCGAGCTGGGGTACAGCCCGGACGCCATCGGGCGCTCGCTGCGCCTCAAGAAGACGTTCCAGGTGGCGTTCGCCGTCGCGGACATCGGCAACCCCGTCTACGTCGAGATGATGACGGCGATCCACGAGGTGCTCGCGCCGCACGGCTACCGCGTCGTCGTCATGACGACGGGGGACACCACGCGGTCCACCGTCGAGCTCGTGCGCAGCCTGTCGAGCGGCTTCGTCGACGCCATGATCCTCAGCCCGCTGCGCACCGACGACGAGCTCGTCGAGGAGATCCGCGAGGCGCCGGTGCCGGTCGTCGTCATCGGCCGCACGCTCGCGGACCGCGGTATCGACTCGGTGTCCACGGACTCGGCGGGCGGCATCGGCGAGGCGGTGCGGCACCTGCTCGGCCTCGGCCGTCGCCGGATCGCGTTCCTCAACGGCCCCCTCGACACGACCCCCGGTGAGGCGCGCCAGCGTGGCTTCGACGCCGCGACGCGCGCCGCCGACTTCGATGCCGAGCGGGTCGAGGTCGCGCCCGCCCTCGACTTCACCGTCGCCGCGGGCCTCGCGACGACGCGCGCGCTGCTCGACGCCACGGACGACGGCGCCCGCCCGGACGCGATCGTCGCGGCCAACGACCTCCTCGCCATCGGCGCCATCCGCGCCGTGCGCGAGCGCGGGCTCTCGGTCCCCGAGGACGTCGCGGTGACCGGCATGGACGACACGGAGATCGGCCGCGTGTTCCAGCCGAGCCTGACGAGCGTCTCGCTTGGCTCGACGGAGCGTGGGCGCGTCGCCGCGCAGCTCGTCGTGGACCTCGTCGACGGCGACGCGGAGCCCGGGCGGCACACCGCTGTCGGGCCGCGGCTCGTCGTGCGCGAGTCGACCGCCCCCGGGGGTGGTTCCCGGTGAGCGCACCGACCCTCGCGGGCGACCCCCGTCGCGCCGCCCTGCGCCCCGACCGCGGCCCGGTGCGCCGGACCGGCGGCATGGCCCGCGCCAAGCGGCGCGAGGCGATCGCGCTCGTCATGCCGTCGCTCCTGCCGATCCTCGTGCTCAGCGTCGCGCCGCTCGTCATGGGCGTCGCGCTCGCGTTCACCGACGCGCGGCTCGTGCGCCAGCCGGACTACCAGTTCGTCGGCGTCGACAACTTCGTGCGCCTCGCGGACAACTCGTTCTTCTGGGACTCGTTCCGCATCGGCATGATCTGGGCCGTCTCGGTGACGCTGCTCCAGCTCGTCGCGGCGATGGGCCTCGCGCTCCTGCTCAACTCCGGGCTCCGGCTCCAGGGCCTGACGCGCGTGCTCGCGCTCATCCCGTGGGCCATGCCGCCGGTCGTCGTGGCGATCATGTGGCAGATGATCTACTCGCCCAACGCGGGGCCGCTCAACGCGTTCCTCGGCGCCCTGGGCCTGCCGGACGACATCAACTGGCTCGCGGACTTCTCGACCGCCCTGCCCGCGGTGATCGTCGTCGGGGTGTGGGTCGGCATGCCGCAGACCACCGTGACGCTGCTCGCCGGGCTCCAGCAGATCCCGGACGAGCTCCACGAGGCCGCGGCCATGGACGGCGCGGGCGCGTGGCGCCGCTTCACCGCGGTGACGCTCCCGAGCCTGCGCCCGATCATCACCTCGATCACCTCGCTGAACTTCATCTGGAACTTCAACTCGTTCTCGCTGGTCTACGTGCTCACCGAGGGCGGGCCGGGCGGCCGGACCATGCTCCCGATGCTCTTCACGTACCTCGAGGCGTTCAAGAACCGCAACATCGGCTACGCCGCCGCGATGGGCGTCGTGCTCGTCGTCGTGGTCGTCCTCCTGCTCGCGATCTACCTGCGGTCGCAGTTCCGCTCCGAGAAGGAGAGCTGACCCGTGCGCGCACTCGTCCGTCCAGCCCAGTACGCGGCCCTGGGGTTCTACATCCTGTTCCTCGGCTTCCCGCTGCTCTGGCTGATCTCGGCCTCGCTCAAGTCCTCGGGCGAGCTCAACTCGCTCACCGTGAGCCTGATCCCGCAGGACTGGCACTGGGAGAACTACTCCCAGGCGCTGGCCCGGCAGGGCCTCGTCCGCTCGGCCTGGAACAGCGCGATCGTCGCGGTCGTGTCCACGCTGCTCGTCATCGTCATCGCGCTGCCGGCGTCGTACGTGCTCGCCCGGCTGCGGGGCAAGATCCGCGCGGCGGGCGTCGGCTGGATCCTCGTGAGCCAGGTCTTCCCGGTGATCCTCATCATCCTGCCGCTGTTCCTCATCCTGCGGACCATCGGGCTCACGGACTCGCTCGTCGGCCTCACGCTCGTCCACACCACGTACACGCTGCCGTTCGCGCTGTGGATGATGCAGGGCTACGTCAGCGCCATCCCCGTGGACCTCGAGGAGGCGGGCTCCATGGACGGCGCGAGCCGGCTCACGGTCCTGCGCACCATCGTCTTCCCGCTGCTCATGCCCGGGATCGTCGCGACCGCGATGTTCAGCTTCGTCTCCTCGTGGAACGAGTTCTTCTTCGCGCTCGTGCTGCTCCAGTCGCCCGAGAACTACACGCTGCCCATCACGCTGAAGATGTTCATCGGCGGCGAGGGCAAGGTGGCGCTCGGCCCCCTCGCCGCGGGCTCCGTGCTCGCGGCCATCCCCAGCATCGTCTTCTTCTCGATCATGCAGAAGAAGCTCACCGGCGGCCTGCTCTCGGGCGCGGTGAAGGGCTGACCGTGACCCCCTCCACGCCCGGTCCCGCCCCCAGGCTCTCTCGACCCCACCCCCACCCGAAAGGTAGAACCATGAAGACTCGTGGTGCGTCCATCGCCGCATGCCTCACGATCACGACCCTGCTCGTCGCGTCCTGCTCCAGCGGGGGCGGCAGCGGGGACGACGGCGCCGACGGCGGCACGGTGACGCTGAAGTTCCAGTCGCTGTCCGACCAGCCCGCCGCGATCGAGGCGACCGAGAAGATCGTCGCCGACTGGAACGAGGCGAACCCCGACGTCCAGGTCGAGATCGTGCCCGCCGGCTGGGACGGCATCTACGACAAGCTCATCACCCAGTTCAACGGCGGCGCCGCGCCGGACATCATCCACTACGAGGCCGCGAGCATCGTGCCGTTCGCGGTCGACGGGTACCTCGCGGACCTCTCGGAGTACATGTCCGACGAGCGCCGCGAGGACATCCCCGAAGGCATCCTGGACGCGGTGACGGTCGACGACCAGGTCATCGCGTACCCGACCGAGCTGCAGTCCTACATGGTCTTCGCCAACAAGACGATGCTCGACGCGGCCGGCGTCGAGATCCCCACGGGCGAGACGATGACGTGGGACGAGCTGCGGCAGATCGCGCAGGCCACGACGAAGGACGGCGCGTACGGGCTCGGGTGGGGGCTCGCGAGCCCGACGGCCGCGTTCATGGCGATGGCCCCCGGCTTCGGCGGCGAGTACTTCGAGGGCACCGGCGCCGACGCGAGCATCACCATCGGCGAGGGCGAGATGGCCCTGCCGGAGCTCGTGGACACGATGGCGCACACCGACAGCACGGTGCTGCCGGTGACCCTCACGCAGTCCGGGTCGGAGACGCTCGCGTCGTTCTACGCCGGCGACGTCGCGATGACCATCCAGGGCTCGTTCCAGGCGGCGAACATCGCGAACGACGCGCCCGAGGGCTTCGACTGGGTCGTGCTGCCCCCGCTCGAGGGCCCCGACGGCGCCGAGCAGGCCGCGAACCCGCAGACGCTCTCGGTGAACATCGACTCCGAGCACGTCGAGGAGTCCGCGGAGTTCATCGAGTTCTTCACGCAGACGGAGAACCTCGCCGCGCTCAACGAGGCGGACGCGCTCATCCCGGCGACGACGTCGGCCCAGGAGGCCATGGCGGAGTCGCTCGGCGACGAGAACGGCTGGTCGACGATCCTCTCCTCCGGCCAGTACCTCACCTCGGCGCCGTACCTGTTCGTCGACGCGTACGCGCAGTGGAAGGACACCGTCGCGACGCCCGCGTACCAGAAGTTCCTCGCCCAGGAGATCGACGCCGACCAGCTCGCGACCGAGCTCGAGTCGGGCTGGGCCGAGATCACCAAGTAGCACTCTCGGTCGTTCGCCGCGGCACCGCGTCACGGGTCGCGGCGAGCACCGAGCAGCAGCGGCCGGGCGGCCGCGCACGCGACCGCCCGGCCGGGAACCGCGACCCGCACGGGTCGCACCGGCGCGAGGCGCCGAGACGGATCGACAGGGAGTGGATCGTGACCTGGCTGGACGACCGAGCGGTGGCAGTGATCACCGGAGCGGCGGTGGGGGACGCGCTGGGAGGCGCCACGGAGGGCTGGACGCCCGAGCAGATCGAGGAGCGCCACGGCGGCCGCGTGACGGGGATCGTGGAGCCCTGGTACCCGAACTGGCAGGACGCGCGTCCGATCGCGCCCTACCACAAGGGTGACGGGCACATCACGGACGACACCCTCATGACGCGCGCGCTCGTGGAGGTGTACGCGAAGCGCCGCGAGCACCTCGACGCGTACGCGATGGCCGAGGACCTCGTGCCCCTCATGATTGGCGAGCCGCGCTGGATCCCCGAGCTCGAGTCCACGGCCCTGCTGCTCCAGCGCGTGTTCCTCGCGGAGAAGTGGATCGTCGCGCGCCTGCACTACGGGCACGTCGACCCGCGCGAGGCCGGGGTGGGGAACGTCGTCAACTGCGGCGCCGCGATGTACGTCGCGCCCGTCGGGCTCGCGAACGCGGGCGACCCGCGCGGCGCGTACGCCGAGGCGATCGACCTGACCGGCGCGCACCAGTCGAGCTACGGCCGCGAGGCGGCGGGCGTGTTCGCGGCCATGGTCGCCGCGTCCGTCGCGCCGGGGGCCACGGTCGACGACGTCGTGCACGCCGCGCTCGACGTCGCGCACGACGGCACGGCCGCCGCGCTCCAGGCCGTCGTCGAGGCGTTCGACGGCTGGACGACGGCGCCCACCACCGACGAGGAGGAGCGCGCCCTCGCGCGGCTGATCCGCGACACGGTCGCGCCGTTCGACTCGGTCGGGCCCGCGTACCGGCAGATGTCGATGGACGCACGGCGCCCGTCGCGCACCAAGTCCATCGAGGAGCTGCCCGCGGCGCTCGGCTTCGTGCTCGGGCACCGCGGCGACTTCCGCGGCGCGGTCCTCGGCGCCGTGAACTACGGGCGCGACGCCGACTCGATCGCCGTCATGGCCGGCGCGGTGTGCGCGGGCCTCGGCGGGACCGCCGTCGTGCCGGACGAGTGGCTCGACGCGATCGAGGAGGCGAGCCGCATGGACGTCCGGGAGACCGGGCGGCTCATGGCGTCCGCCGCGCAGGACATCCTGCGGGCCGACCGCGAGCGCGCGACCGCGCGCCTGCGCGCGCTCGCCGAGCTCGGCAACGCGCCCGTCGACGGCGCGGCCCTCCCCGCGCGGGCGGGTGAACCGGCGTGAGGCTGACCTGGGCCCAGCCGGAGGACCTGCTCGCGCACGAGCTCGTCCAGGCCGCGGCGGAGGGCAAGGACCCCGCGGCGCTCGCGGACGTGCGCGAGCGCTGGGCCGCCGCGGGCGGGGACCCCGTCCCCGCGGTGAGCGGGGCCGGTCCCGTCCCCGCGACCCCGGAGCTGCGCGCGCTCGCGCGCGGCCTGCTCGTGGAGCTCGACGCGCTGCCCGCGGCGCCCGCGCCGCACGAGCCCGACGACTGGGACGCGATCCTCACCACGCTCCCGGCGGCGCCCGGCCTGCCCACCCGCCCGGGCGCCGTCGGGTCCTCCGTCGGCACGGGAACCGGCGCCGCCGACGCCGCGTACGCGGACCGCGTGCTCGGCGCGTGGACCGGGCGCGCGGCGGGCTGCCTGCTCGGCAAGCCCGTGGAGAAGATCCCGCGCGCCGGGATCGAGGAGATCCTGCGCGCCACGGGCCGGTGGCCGCTGGACCGCTGGTTCACCGCCGTCGGGCTGCCCGACGACGTCGCCGCGCGCTGGCCGTGGAACCGGCGCAGCGCCCCGACGTCGCTCGAGGAGAACATCGACGGGATGCCCGAGGACGACGACCTCAACTACCCGATCCTCGCGCTCGCCCTGCTGGAGCGGCACGGGCGCGGCTTCACGACGGACGACGTCGCGCAGCTCTGGCTCGACGCGCTGCCCGCAGGCCGCGTGTTCACGGCCGAGCGCGCCGCGTACCGCAACATCCTGGACGCGCGGCCGGTGCCGGAGACGGCGACGCACCACAACCCGTTCCGGGAGTGGATCGGCGCGCTCATCCGCACGGACGTGCTCGGCTGGGTCTCGCCCGGCGACGTGCGCGAGGCCGCGCGCCTCGCGTGGACGGACGCGCGCCTGAGCCACACGCGCAACGGCGTGTACGGCGCGATGTGGGCGGCCGCGCTCGCGTCGGCGGCGATGGTCTGCGAGACGGTGGACGAGGTGCTCGACGCGGCGGACGCCGTCGTGCCGCCAGGCAGCCGCCTGGCCGCGGCGATCCGGCTCGGGCGGGACGCGGGCCGCGACGGCGACGCGTCCGAGGCGGGCGTGCGCGCCGGGCTCGACACGATCCACGCGGCGTACGGCGACCTGCACTGGGTGCACGTGCTCAACAACGCCGCGGTGATCGCCTACGCGCTCACCGCGGGGCGCGGCGCGGACGGCCGCGGCGACTTCGGCGCGAGCGTCGCGATCGCGGTCACCGCGGGCTGGGACACCGACTCCGCGGGGGCGACGGTCGGCGGCGTGGTGGGTGCGCTGCAGGGCGTCGAGGGCATCGGCCAGCGGTGGACGCGCCCGCTCGACGGCCACATCGCGACCTCGCTGCCCGGCGGCGAGCAGAGGATCGTGGACCTCGCGGCGCGGACGGTCGCGCTCGCGACGGTCCCGGTCGTGGTGGCCGGGGGAGCCGTGCAGGGTCCCACGGAGGAGGCACAGGCATGAGCACGACGGCGGACGGGGAGCAGGGCGCCACGGTCCCGGGCGGGTCGGGACGGGTCGTGGTGGTCGGGTCGGCGAACGTCGACCTCGTCGTCGACGTGCCGCGGCACCCCGGCGGCGGCGAGACCATCCTCGGCGGCGAGCTGCGGCGCAACCCCGGCGGCAAGGGCGCGAACCAGGCGGTCGGCGCGGCGCGCGCGGGCGGTGCCGAGACGACGTTCGTCGGCGCGCTCGGGCACGACGACGCGGCCGACCTGCTGCTCGCGTCGCTCGACCGCGGCGGGGTGCGGACCGACCTCGTCGAGCGCGTGGACGCCGCGACGGGCACCGCGCTCATCACCGTCTCGCCCGACGGCGAGAACGCGATCGTCGTGGCGCCCGGCGCGAACTCGCACGTGACGGTCGGCGCGGCGCAGGCCGAGCGGATCGCCGCGGCGGACGTCGTGCTCGCGCAGCTCGAGATCCCGCTCGACGTCGTGCGCGCCGCCGCCGCGGCGCGCCGGCCGGGCGCGCTGCTGGTCCTCAACGCGGCGCCGTCGCGCGACCTGCCCGACGACGTGTGGGCCGCGCTCGACGTGCTCGTCGTCAACGAGCACGAGGCGGCGGACCTGGCGGGCGCCTCCGGCGACGCCGACCCGAGCGCGCTCGCGGGGCTGCTGCTGGAGCGCGTGCCGGCCGTCGTCGTGACGCTGGGCGGAGAGGGCAGCCTCGTCGCGGAGCGCCGCCCGGCCGGGCCCCTGCTCACGACCGTCCCCGCGATCGTCGTCGAGGCGGTCGACACCACCGGCGCGGGCGACACGTTCTGCGGCGTCCTCGCCGCGGCGCTCGCGCGCGGCGCGGACCTGCCCGACGCCGCGCGGCTCGCCGCCGCCGCGGGCGCGCTCGCCGTGACCCGGCCCGGCGCGCAGGACGCCGTGCCCGACGCGGCGGACGTCGTCGCGCTCGCCGAGCGCGCCGCGAACCCCGACCGACCGACCTGAGCCCGTCCGCAGCACGTCCGAGCGCGGGCCCGGCCCGCCGAGGGAAAGGCACCATGACCTACACGTTCGACCCGCTGGTCCCGCGCCCGATCGACCTGCCGACCGAGGTCGCGCTCGACGGGCCGCTCACGCCCGAGCAGTCCCTCGCGCTCGACGAGGCGAAGATCTTCGTCGGCCCGGCCGACCCCGCCGACCGCCCGGCCTGGCGCGAGCGCCTCGCCGCGTGGCGCGACGACGCACGCCGCCGCCACGGGTACACGGGCGCGGCGTACGACCGCCCGGACGCGGCGTGGGCCGCGGGGTGCTCGACGGTCGCGCAGGTGTGGCTGTGGGACGAGCTGCTGTACTCGTTCGAGGAGCACCGGTTCACGCCGGAGCGGTTCCTCGCCGACGCGCGCGAGCGGTTCGGCGGCCTCGACGCCGTGGTGCTGTGGCACGCGTACCCCGTCATCGGGATCGACGACCGCAACCAGTGGGACTTCTACCGCGACGTTCCGGGGATCGTCGACCTCGTGCAGACGTTCCACGACGCGGGTCTGCACGTGTTCGTCGACTACAACCCGTGGGACGTCGGCACGCGCCGCGGCGACGACGACCTCACCGAGCTCGCCGCCGTCGTGCGCGACCTCGGCGCCGACGGCGTCTTCCTCGACACGCTGAAGAAGGCCGAGCCGGAGCTCGTCGCACGGCTCGAGGCCGCGCGCCCGGGGATCGTCCTGGAGGGCGAGTCGAAGCTCCCGGTCGAGCGCATCGAGGACCACTCGTCGTCGTGGGCGCAGTTCTTCGCCGACTCGCCCGTGCCCGGCGTGCTGCGCGCGCACTGGTACGAGCGCCGGCACATGCAGCACCACGTGCGCCGCTGGCACCGCGACCACTCCGAGGAGCTCCAGTCCGCGTGGCTCAACGGCGTGGGCGTCATGGTGTGGGAGGTCGTGTTCGGCGTGTGGGTCGGCTGGTCGCGGCGCGACGCCGCGACCGTGACGCGCCTGGTCACGGTCCAGCGCGCGGCGCGTCCGCTGCTGCTCGACGGGGAGTGGACGCCGCTGGCCGAGCTCGCACCCGAGGCCGAGGCCGCCGGGGTCTACGCGTCGCGCTGGGAGCTCGACGGCGTGACCCTGTGGACGCTCGTCAACCGCGGTGACGCCGACTACGCGGGCCCGCTGCTCGCGGGCGGCGGGGACGGCGCGGACGTGCGCGTGCCCGGCCGAGGGATCGCCGCGGCGCTGCACGTGGCCGACGGCGCGGCGGAGCCCGCGTGGCTGCCGCACCTGCGCGACGTGGTCGCCTCGCTCGACGAGACCGCGCCGCACGACCCCGACGCGCGGTTCCCGCACCGCCTCGCGCGGCGCCTCGACGCCTCTGTCCCCACGTCCGCTCCGACCGGGGAGACGGACCCGACCGGGCCGGAGGCCGTCGTCGGGCAGGACGCCGCCCGGGCGACGGGCGCGCCCGGGGCGGGCGCCGTCGTCGTGCCTGCGGGGCCGTACGCGCTGACCGTCCGCTACCGCGCGCGCGAGACCGGGATGTACCAGGGTGCGCCGTACGTGGACGAGTGGAAGCCGCTCCCGCCGCGCCTGCACGACGCGCGGACCCTCCAGCGCGACGGCGAGCTCGCCGCCCCGGTGGCGGTGGGCCGCGACGTGACGAACGCGGAGTTCGCGGAGTTCCTCGCGGCCACGGGCTACGTGCCCGCCGTCGCGCACCGCTTCCTCGCGCACTGGGTCGACGGCCGTCCCGCGCCCGGCACGGAGGACGAGCCCGTGACCTTCGTCGACCTCGACGACGCGCGCGCGTTCTGCGCGTGGCGCGGCGGGCGCCTGCCCACCGAGGACGAGTGGCAGCTCGCGGCCGAGCAGCCCGGCTGGACGCGCGACGAGCCCGCCGTGTGGAGCTGGACGGGCTCCGAGCACTCGGACGGCCGCACGCGGTTCGTCATGCTCAAGGGCGGCAGCGACCACCGCGCCGAGGGCTCCGACTGGTACGTCGAGGGCGGGCGCCACGCGGCCGACTACGCGGTCAAGCTCCTCGTCCCGGGCGTGGGGCTCGCGCGCGGCGCGACCGTCGGGTTCCGCTGCGCGTGGGACCTCGCCGACGACGCGACGGGGGTGACGGCATGACGGACGCACCGCGCGTCTCGCGCGACCCGGCCGCGGGCGCGCTCGCGGGCCTGCGCGTCGTCGACGCGTCGACGCTGTTCGCCGGGCCCATGGCGGCGATGCACCTCGGCGACCTGGGCGCCGACGTCGTCAAGGTCGAGCACCCCACGAAGCCCGACCCGTCGCGGACGCACGGCGCCGCGAAGGACGGCGTGAACCTGTGGTGGAAGACGCTCGGGCGCAACAAGCGCACCGTCACCGCGAACCTCGGGAGCGACGGCGGCCGCGAGGTGTTCCTCGCGCTCGCCGCCGAGGCGGACGTCGTCGTCGAGAACTTCCGGCCTGGCACGCTCGAGCGCTGGGGCCTCGGCTACGACGAGCTGTCCGCGCGCAACCCGCGCCTCGTGCTCGCGCGCGTGAGCGGGTTCGGGCAGGTCGGGCCGTACCGCACCCGCCCCGGGTTCGGCACGCTCGCCGAGGCGATGAGCGGGTTCGCCGCGATGACCGGCGAGCCCGACGGCCCGCCGACCCTCCCGCCGTTCGGGCTCGCCGACGGCGTCGCGTCGCTCGCGACCGCGTTCGCCGTCATGGTCGCGCTGTCCACGCGCGAGCGCACCGGGCACGGGCAGGTCGTCGACACGGCGATCATCGAGCCCATCCTCGCGATGCTCGGGCCGCAGATCACGCGCTGGGACCAGCTCCGCACCGTGCAGCCGCGCACCGGCAACCGGTCCGCGAACAACGCGCCGCGCAACACCTATCGCACGCGCGACGGACAGTGGGTCGCGGTGTCGACGTCGGCGCAGTCCATCGCCGAGCGCGTCATGCGCCTCGTGGGTCGCCCCGAGATCGTCGACGAGCCGTGGTTCGCGAGCGGCGTCGAGCGCGCGCAGCACGCCGACCTGCTCGACGAGGCCGTCGGCGGCTGGATCGCGCAGCGCACTCGCGACGAGGTCGTCGCCGCGTTCGAGGAGGCGCAGGCCGCCGTCGCGCCGATCTACGACGCCCAGGACATCGTCGACGACCCGCAGTTCCGCGCGCTCGGCACGATCCACGAGATCGAGGACCCCGAGCTCGGCCCGATGCTCATGCAGGGCCCGCTGTTCCGGATGTCCGAGAACGACGGCGTCATCCGCTTCACCGGCCGCGCGCACGGCGCCGACACCGACGCCGTGCTGGGCGAGCTGGGCTTCTCGCCCGAGCGCGTCGCCGAGCTCCGGGCCGAGGGGGCGGTGTGACGGGCCGGGGCGACCGGCCGGGCGCCGGGCCGCCGCTGACGCTGCTGTACGTGCCCGCGGACCGGCCCGACCGGGTGGCCAAGGCGCTGGGGTCCGCGGCCGACGTCGTGCTCGTCGACCTCGAGGACGCCGTCGCGCCGGCGCGCAAGGACGAGGCGCGGGCGCACGCCGTCGCGCTGCTCGACGACGCGGCCGCCGCGCGCGGCGTCCAGGTGCGGGTCAACCACCCCGCGACGCCGTGGCACGCCGCCGACGTCGCGGCCCTCGCGGGCATGCCGCTCGCCGTCGGGGCGCGCGCGCCGAAGGTCGAGTCCGCCGACGAGGTGCGCGCGCTCGCGGCGGCGCTCCCCGGGCGGGCGCTGCACCTGCTGGTCGAGTCGGCCCTCGGCGTCGAGCGTGCGTTCGAGCTCGCGACGGCGTCGCCGCAGGTCGCGTCCCTCGGGCTCGGGGAGGCCGACCTGCGTTCCGACCTGCGGGTCGACGACGAGGCCGGGCTCGCGTGGGCACGCAGCCGGGTCGTCGTCGCGGCCCGGGCGGCGGGGCTGCCGTCGCCCGCGATGTCCGCGTTCACGCACGTGCGCGACCTCGACGGGCTCGCGGCGTCGTGCCGCGCCGGGCGGTCCCTCGGGTTCTGCGGCCGCACCGCGATCCACCCCGCGCAGCTCGACACCATCCGCGACGCGTTCCTCCCGACCCCGGCCGAGGTGGACCGCGCGCGCGAGGTCGTCGAGCGCGTCGGCGACGCGGCGGCGTCGGGCACGGGCGTCGTGGCGCTCGCCGACGGCACGTTCCTCGACGTCGCGATGGTCGAGCGCGCGAGCACGGTCCTCGCGCTGGCGGACCGCCGCCCACGCCACTGACGACCGCCGAGCACGGGATCTGCGACCGGATTCCCCCGAGGACGGTCGCCAACCCCGTGGTCGGCGGGTGGGGGGTAGGGGGAGGGGGCAGTCATCACCGGATCTCGACGAGGAGACACCATGGACGCAGCACGACGGCCGCACCGGCGGCCCGGGACGACGGCGGCGCTCGCCGCGCTGGCGGTGAGCGCGACGATCGGCGGGTCGGCGCTCGCGCTGCCCGCGACCGCCGCGGAGCAGGGCACGGTCGAGGCGGGGCGGGTCGCGGACTCCGCGGCCGGGCCGATCGACTACACGGTCTACCTGCCGCCCGGCTACGACGACGCCGCGCAGGAGTACCCGACGCTCTACCTGCTGCACGGCCGCGGCGACACGCAGGCCGCGTGGCAGCAGGTCACGGGCGACCTCGACGAGCTCATCGGGGCGGGCGAGATCCAGCCGATGGTCGTCGTCATGCCCGACGCGCCGTGGAACGACCGCGGCTCCTGGTACACGGACTCGCTCTACACCGGGGACGCGACGGGCGCCGGGGTCGGCACCGCCGTCGAGACGGCGTTCACGCGCGACCTCGTCGCGCACGTCGACGCGACGTACCGCACGGTCGAGGACCGCGAGGCGCGCGCCGTCGGCGGCTACTCCATGGGCGGCGCGGGCGCGCTGCGGTTTACGCTCGCCCACCAGGACACGTTCTCCGCGGGCATCGTGCTGAGCCCCGCCGTCTACGTGCCGCAGCCGCCGGCCGACTCCTCGGCCCGCGACCACGGCGGCTACGGCGTCGGGACCGCGCCGTTCGACGCCGACCGGTACACGGAGCTGTCCTACCCGACGGCGCTCGCGGCGCTCGACCCGGCGCTCCCGGTGCACCTGTTCGTCGCCGTCGGCGACGACGAGTGGGCCAACCCCGACCCCGCCGAGGCCACGCACGACATCGACTTCGAGTCCGCGCGCCTCTACAACCAGGCGCGCCGCGTCCCGGGCGTGACGGCCGAGCTGCGCGTGCTCGACGGCGGCCACGACTGGGACGTCTGGCGGCCCGCGTTCCGCGAGGGGGTCGTCGACGTCTCGGCGCGCCTGCGCACCACGCCCGCCGTGCCGTGGGACGCCGAGCTCCTCGGCTCCGCGGGCGACGACCGCGCGGGCGGGGTCGCGGCCCTGCCCGACGGCGGGACCGCCGTCGCGCTCAACCTCGCCGGCGCGTGGGACGGGTACGAGCCCGCGGGCGGGCTCGACACGGTCGTCGTGCGGCGCGACGCCGACGGCGCCGAGGTCTGGCGGCACGCGGTCGCGACGGCCGCGGACGACCGCGCGTACGGCGTCGTGCCGGGCGCCGACGGCGGCGTGCTCGTCGCCGGGTACACGAAGGGCGACCTCGACGGCGCTCACGCGGGCACGACGCGCGACGACGGGTTCGTCGCGGCCGTCACCGCCGACGGCGAGCGCGCCTGGACGCTGCAGACCGGCGACCCCGCCGCGGCCGACCGCTTCTACGCCGTCGCGCCCGACGGCGCGGGCGGCGCCTACGTCGCCGGGTACACGAGCGGTGCCGTGGGCGACGCGCCGAGCGCCGGGGACAAGGACGCGCTGGTCGGGCGGGTCTCCGCGGCGGGCGAGCTGCTGTGGTTGCACCAGGTGGGCGGGCCCGGCGAGGACAAGGCGCTCGCGGTCGCGGCCTCGCCCGACGGCGCGGTGTACGTGGGCGGGGTGTCGGGCGGCGGGATGCCCGGGGCCGAGCGTGCGGGCGCGAACGACGGCTGGGTCGCGCGCTACGGCGCGGACGGCGAGCAGGAGTGGCTGCGCGCCGTCGCGACGGGCGAGAACGACCAGGTCAACGGCCTCGTGGCGCGCTCGGACGGGTCGGTCGTCGCCGTCGGGCACACGCGCGGGGCGCTCGGCGAGGGCGGCAAGCTCGGGGACAACGACGTCGTCGTGCGCGCGCTCGACACCGCGGGAGAGGTCCTGTGGACGACGCAGGTCGGGACGTCGACCGACGACCGCGGCGTGACGGGCGTGCTCGGCGCCGACGACGCGGTGCTCGTCGTCGGCACGACGTACGGCGCGCCGGGCACGGCCGTCGGCGGGGTCGACGTCGTGACGTTCCCCGTCGCGGCCGACGGCACCCCGGGCGAGGCGACGCAGACCGGGTCGCGCGAGCGCGACGGCGCCGACGAGTGGGACGACGCGAACCTGTTCGCGGCCCCCGCACCCGCCGCGGACGGCCGCGACGGCGCCGCGCTGCTCACCGGGCTCACGTACGGCGCGCCCGCGGGCGCGACGAACGCGGGCGCCGCCGACGTGTTCGTGGCCCGGACGCCGTGGGACGCCGTCGTGCCCGACGCCGGGGCCACCGGCCCGGCGCTGGACGTCACCGCCGAGGCGCGGTGCCTCGCGGGCAAGGCCTACGTCGCCGTGCGCGCGACGAGCACCGGGGACGCGCCCGTCGACGTCGAGCTCGCGACGCCGTACGGCACGCACGTCGTCGCGGACGTCGTCCCGGGCGCGTCGGCCTACCGGTCGTTCGCCGTCCGCGCCACGACCGTCCCCGCGGGCGAGGCGACCGCGACGGTGGACGGCCGCGCCGTCGTCGTCCCGTACGCCGCGCTCACCTGCCCCTGACCCTGACCCTTACGCTGCCGCCGCCCCCCGCACGCAGCCGAGCACGGGGTCGGCGACCGTTTCTTCGGGATTTCGGTCGTTGACCCCGTGCTCGGCGGGCGGTGGTGTCGGGGAGGCGCGGTCAGCAGGTGAGGTGGTCGCCCGTGGTCGTGCCGACGATCTCGACGTAGTGCCGGAAGAGGCGGACGCGGTTGTCCATCTGGCGGGGGTTGCCGCCCTCGCACTCGAGCGGGCCGTTGATGGCGCGGATGGTCTCGGCGAAGCCGTGCTCGCCGACGATCGCGTCGTGGCACGTCATCGAGGCCGTGCCGGGCTGGGTGTTCCAGTACCAGAGCGCCGTCTGCCACGCGACGGTCGGGTCCTGCTCGACGAGCCACGGGTCGGCGAGGAGGTCGATCCCCAGAGCCTCCCCGGCCGCCCGGTAGTTGAAGTTCCAGCTCAGCTGGAGCGGGCCGCGGCCGTAGTAGGCGTCCTGCCCGGCGGGGCACCCGTACGGCTGCGCGGGGTCGCAGTAGTGCGGGTAGTTCGCGGTGTTGACCTCGACGACGTGCTCCAGCCCGTGCGTCTCGTGGCTCACCTGCGCGAGGAACGCCGCGGCCTCGCGCCGGGCCACACGGTCGCCGCCCGACGTCGCGAACGCGGGGTACGCGACCGTTGCCGCGACGAGCCCGGCGTACGTGTAGAACGGGTTCCGCTCCGGGAACATCGCGTCGAACTGCTGCTCGGTCACCACGAACGTCGTCGGTGCGGTGGTGGTCGTGGTCGTCGGGTCGGTCACGGGGTCCCCCCTCGTCGGCGGCGGCCGCGACGCCGCGGCCGCGCCCACCCTACGGGATTGGTGAGGAGACCTGCGTAACCGGGAGAGGTGCCTCGGATCGAGCCACCGAGTCGCCCACCGAGACCCCCACGACGCTGCCGAGCACGGGGTCGGCGACCGGATCGGTGCGGATCCGGTCGCCGTCCCCGTGCTCGACGGGGTGGTGGGCGGGGCCAGGGGTCAGGGTGTCAGCGGCAGGTCGTCTCCGGGTAGGCGGCGGTCGTCTCCGTCTGCACGGCCCGCCCGTCGACGTCCTTCGTCGCGACGAGCGTGATCTCGCCCGCGTCGAGCGTCTTGGCCTTCACGGCGAGCGTCTTCTCGGCCGACTCCCCGGCGGGGACCGCCGAGAACGTGTGCTCGCCCGCCGGAGTCTGCACGGACACGTCGATCGGCACCGTGTCCTCGTTCGTCACGGACGCCGTCAGCCAGAGCTGCTTGCCCGCGGCCTTGCACGACGGCGTCGCGGTGCCGGAGAAGCGGACCGTCGTCGAGCCCGGCTCGGCGCCGACCGTGGCCGCCGTCGCGGACTGGTCGAACGACGCGTTGCCGAATGTCGTGAACCAGCCCTGGGCGGTCGCGAAGTCGTCGGTGAAGGCGCGCGACAGGAGCAGCAGGAGCCGCGCCTTGACGGCCGTGAGGTCGCCGCCGGCGATGATGCCGTTGCCGCCCCCGTACGACGACCCCGACCCGGTGCGCGTCGTCGAGACGAACCAGACGCCCTTGTCGCGGACGGCGGCGGTGCGGGCCTGGCTCATCGCGGACGAGATGCCCCCCGCACCCGTCCCCGCGGTGACGATGCCCCGGACGCCCGCGTTCGCGAACGCCGTCACGGCCTCGCCGCCGGCCTGCTGGTAGGACATGAGGATCTCGACGCGCGGAAGCGTCTTCGCGTCGACCTTCGCGAGGTCGAACGGCGTGAACCACTCCTCGGTGTCGCACGCGAGCACGCGCGCCGGGGCGCGACCGAGCGTGACGTTGTCACCGTCGATCCAGCCGAGCACGCCGTACTCGCGCGTCTGGAACGTGTCGGTGCGGTACGAGTTCGACTTCGTGACCTCGCGGGCCGCCTGGATCTCGTCGTTGAGCATGAGCACCGTGCCGAAGCAGAACGTCTGCTGGGACGCGGCGACCTTGATCGCGTTGTAGAGGTTCGCGGGCGCGTCCGTGCCGAACACGAGGCTCGAGTCGGGCCCGGCGCCCGACCCCCACGGACGCATCGAGCCGGACGTGACGACGGGCTTGCGCGACCGCACGGTGAGGTCGAGCCAGTACGCGAACTCCTCCTGCGTGTCCGTGCCGGTCGTCACCACGACGGCGTCGGCGGTCTTCAGCTGCTTCTCCACCTCGAGCGTGAGCGCGTGGAACTGCTCCATCGAGTAGCCGGACGACCCGGCGTTGCCGAACTGGACGGCGGTGACGTCGGCGACCGCGTCGAGCTCGGGCCGCAGCGTGTTCAGCATGTCCTCCATGCGGTACGTGCCGGCGCGGTAGCTCGTGAACGTGTCGCGGCCGGTCGCCTTGCCGGCCATCGTGCCGCCGGTCGCGACGACGACGACCTTCGGCTTCTCCGCCGCGGCGGTCGCCGTCGCGGTCGTGTACCGCGCGGACGTGATGCCGAGCGGGTTCGCAGGCGCGGTGCCGGCCGCGAGCACCGGTGCCGCGGCACCCTCGGCGCGCGCGGCGGCGGCCGACGCCCGGGAGTCGGCGACGGTGTACGCGACCGTCGCGGCGAGGGCGGCGCACGCGAGCACGAGCGCGACGACGGCCGCGACGGCGCGGCCGGACAGGGTCAGGGTGAACGTTCTCAACAGGGGGCCTTCCGTCGGGGGGAACATCTGGCCCGCCCGACGCTAGGGACCGTGTGTTGCCTGGGGATTGCCTGGGCGTAAGAAGTACGGACGTGCCGGTTACCGGTGGAGCGGTTGACCCGCGCTCCCCGCGGGTCCAGCCTGGCGGGAGGGCCGGCGTCGGTCCGGCCCGGTCAGGAGCGGTCATGGACGATCGCGACGCCGCCCTCCTGCGGGCGCACGAGCACGCCGCCGCGTGGCTCGACTCCCTCGCGACGCGCCCGGTCCCGCCCCGGGCGGGCGTCGCCGACGTCGTCGCCGCGCTCGGCACGGACCTGCCGGACGGTCCCAGCCCGGCCGCCGACGTCGTCGACCTGCTCGCCACGGCGTGCGGGCCGGGCCTCACCGCGATGCCGTCGGGCCGCTTCTACGGCATGGTCATCGGCGGCAGCCACCCGGCGGCGCTCGCGGCCGACTGGCTCACGAGCGCGTGGGACCAGAACTCCGCGCTGCGCACCGTCACCCCGGCCCACACCGCCGTCGAGGACGTGACGAGCGCGTGGCTGCTCGAGCTGCTGGGCCTGCCCGCGTCGGGCGCGGTCGGGTTCGTCACCGGCGCCACGACCGCGAACTTCACGGCGCTCGCCGCCGCGCGCGGCGAGGTGCTGCGCCGCGCGGGGTGGGACGTGCGGCGCGACGGCCTCACGGGTGCGCCGCGCGTGCGCGTGCTCGTCGGTACCGAGCGGCACGAGTCGGTCGACCTCGCGCTGTCCTACCTCGGGCTCGGGGCGCCCGAGGTCGTCGCCGCGGACGACCAGGGCCGGGTCTCGGTCGCCGCGCTCGAGGAGGCGCTGGCCGACCCGGACTCTCCCTCGGACGACCAGGGCTCTACCTCGCGGGACCTGGCCTCTACCTCGCGGGACCAGAGCTCTACCTCGCGGGACCGGGGTTCTCCCTCGGGGCCGGCGCCCACGATCGTCGTGCTGCAGGCGGGCAACGTGCACTCCGGGGCGTTCGACCCGTTCGGCCCGGCGGTCGAGGTCGCGCACCGGCACGGCGCGTGGGTGCACGTCGACGGCGCGTTCGGGCTCTTCGCCGCCGCGTCGCCGACGTACCGCCACCTCGTCGCGGGGTACGAGGGCGCCGACTCGTGGGCGACCGACGCGCACAAGACGCTCAACGTCCCGTACGACTGCGGCCTCGCGATCGTCGCGGACCCGGCGCCGCTGCGGGCCGCGATGGGCATGCACGGCGACTACCTCATCCAGAGCGAGGCGGGCGACCCGCTCGACAAGGTGCCCGAGCTCTCGCGGCGCGGTCGCGCGTTCCCCGTCTGGGCGGTGCTGCGGGCGCTCGGCCGCTCGGGCGTCGCCGACCTCGTGGACGGGTTCTGCCGCCACGCGGCGACGTTCGCCGACGCGGTGCGCGCGCTCGAGGGCGAGGTGCTGCACGACGTCGTGTTCACCCAGGTGTGCGCGGCGTTCGGCGACGACGCGCGGACGCAGGACGTCGTGCGGCGCGTGCTCGACGACGGGACCGCGTGGATGTCCGGCTCGCGCTGGCACGACCGCGCCGTGCTCCGCGTCTCCGTGAGCTCCTGGGCGACGACGGACGCCGACGTCGCGGTGAGCGTCGACGCGCTCGGCCGGGCGGTCGCCGCGACCCGCGCCTGACGACCGGCCCCGGGCGTCGGTGCGACGCCCGGGGTCGGTGGTGCGTCAGCGCCCGCCGTGCCGGCCGAGGTCGATGCGCACGAGGTGCCCGTCGGGCGGCGTCGTCTCGTCCGCCGGGAGGGCGTTCGTCGTCGCGAGCAGGCCCTTGCCGTCCCACTCGAGGCCCGCGGGGAGCGGGACCTCGACGAGGGTGCTCGGCCCGCGCTTGCCGACCTGCGAGATCTTCCCGCCGAACAGCTCGGCGACGTAGACCGTGCCGTCGCCGGACACGGCGAGGTTGGTCGCTCCGAGGAACCCGGTGGCGAGCCGGCGCACCGCGCCGCGCCAGGGTTCGACCGTGTACACCGCGCCGCGCGCGCCGAGGCTCGCGTCCTCGGGCCCGCCGGGGAGCGTCGTCACGTAGAGCACGCCGCGCGGGCCCACCTCGACGTCCGTCGGGACGGGCTCGAACCAGTACGTCTGCCCGACGACGCACGCGGGCCACCCGAGGCCCGCCGCCGCCTCGGCGGTGACGACCGCGGGCTGCGCGGGCAGCACGGCCACCGTCCGGACCCGGCCGCGGTCGCTCACCGACAGGATCGCGTTGGCGCCCGCGTCGGCGACGTACGTGGTGCCGTGGGACGACGTCGTCGCGTACGGGTGGGAGTCCGCGATCCCCGTGTACCGGGGCGGGACGGGCGACGCGGGGACCTGGGCGACGCACGCCGGGTCGGTGTCGCGCAGGCCGTAGGTCACGCCGCCGTCGGGGTTGTTCGCCTGCTCGTACGCGAACGTGTCCGCGAGCACGACCGGCGCGCCCGTCGGGTTGCCCCGCCGGTCGGTCCGCAGCGTCGACACCTCCGACGCGACCGGACCCTCCTCGCCGAGCTGCGTCTCGGTGAACGTGATCCGACGGCCGTCGTAGGAGACGCCGCCCACCTCGCCGCCGTCGGGCGACGCGTAGAGGACGGTCGGGGTGCCGTCGCGGCCGACGGCCGTGAGCAGCCCGGCGAAGTTCTGGGTGACGTAGGTGGTGCCGCGCGGTCCGACCGCGAGGCTGAGCGGCGTGACGAGGCCGGTCGCGACGTCGGTCACGGTCGGCGGGCGCGGCGAGGGCTTGCCGCCGTGCGCGACGGCGGGCCCCGCGACGAGCACGAGGGCGGCGGTCGCGGCGGCGACGGCGGCGGGCAGGGCGGTGCGGAGTCTTCTCATGGGTGCTCCTGGTCCGGCGGTCCCGCGGGGGCGAGGGGAGCCGGCGCGCGCTGCTGTCGGCGCGGGCGTCGCCCCGGGGACGAGGGTGAGGTGGTCGTCGGGCCGGACGACGTGGCGCGCCGGGGGCGTGCCGTGCGACCGGCGAGGCGCCGGCCGGGAGTCTGCTGTGCGTCGGCGGTGAGCACAGACCTCCGAGTGTGCACCCGCGGGCGGCGCCGGTCCACCATCGTCGCCCCGGGCGACGAGCACCCGGGGCGACGTCGGGGCCGGTGGGTCAGCCGCGGACGGCCAGGTCCACCCAGACGAGCCGGTGGTCGCTGCTCGGGAACGGGAAGACGCCGGTGAGGCGCGAGATCGGGTCGGCCTGGACGGGCCAGAACACGCCCGCGTCGCGGACCCGCAGGTCGCGCGACGGCAGCACGTAGTCCGCGCGCAGGTTCCCCGGGGCGCTGTCGGCGAAGTCGGCGGTGTCGAGCGCGGGGTCGCCCCGGTGGGTCGCGTTCGCCCCGCCCTGGAGCGTGGCGGCCTCGGCCGCGCCGGCGGACCGGGGCGCCGGGTCCTGGACGCGCCGGTGGTCGAGGAGCTGGTCGATCGCGGCGTCCACGGAGTCGCCGTCGAGCGGGTCGGCATTCTGGTCGCCCAGGACGACGAAGCTCGCGCCCGGGCGCAGCCCGCCGCGCCGGCCCGCGTCGTCGTACACGTAGCGGGACGTCTTGCCGGGCGTCACGTAGTCCGCCCAGAACCGGATCTCGTCGTGGTTGCGGCGGCCGTTGCGGTCCTCGGGGCCGTCGAACGTGGGCGGGGTCGGGTGCGACGCGAGCACGTGGACGGTCTGCCGCGCCACGCGGACCGGGACGTCCCAGTGCGACTTGCTCGACAGCCGCACGACGTCGAGCTCCTCGGGCGTGAACCAGTCCGCGGGCGCGGGCATCGCGGGGTCGTCCGGGAGGAGCGCTCCCGGCATGTCCTTCCACAGGAAGTGCTGGAACGTGCGGACGCCGCGCGTGTCGATCGGGTACCGCGACAGCACGACCATGCCGTACTGCCCCTCGAACGCGCCGAAGCCGAACGCGTCGTCGCCGCCACCGACCACGCCGTCGTCGTTCAGGTCGAACCCGCTGGGCACTCCGGTGTTCGACGGTGCGACGTACGCGTAGCGGTACTCGATCGGCTCGGCGCCGCCCTGCGGGACCTCGAGGTAGTGGTCGCGGAAGAGGTCCACGGCGCGCCCGCCGGGCACGAAGTCGAACTCGTTGAGCAGCACGACGTCGGGCCGCGTGCGCTGGAGCACCTCGGCGATCGTCGCGGCCTGCGGGTCGTCGGGGGTCGAGAGGTCGGCCTCGAGCTCGCCCGCGGCGGCGCGGTTGAGGCTCGCGTTGTACGTCGCGACGCGGAGCGTCCCGCGGTCGTGGCCGTGGCGGTCGCCGTGCGCGGCGGCGGGGGCGGCGGCGGCGCCCGCGCCCGCGACGGCGAGGGCCGCGGCGGCCGCGAGGGCGGGGACGAGCGCGGTGCGCGGTCGGGTGCGGCGCGCGGTCGGGCTGGACGGTCTCGTGGACACGGTGGCTCCTCGTCGTCGGGGGACGGTGGTCGTCGAGAGGTTCCCCGCCACCGTACGCACGGGTGCCCACGCCCGGAAGGTCGGGAAGGTGTCGCGCGGGCGAACACCCGGCGCCGGGCCGGGGTGACGATGTGGGTGCCCGGTGGGACCGTGAGACATGGACACCTCGCCGTCCCGACCCGTCCGCACCTACCCGCACGGCGTGCCCTGCTGGGTGGACACCGAGCAGCCCGACGTCGACGCCGCCCTCGCCTTCTACGGCGCCCTCTTCGGGTGGCAGTTCGAGGACCGGCTCCCGCCCGGCGCGGGGGAGCGGTACGTCGTCGCCTCGCTCGGCGGGCAGGACGTCGCGGCCGTCGCGACGGGCCGCGGCGAGCCCGGGTGGATCACGTACGTCGCGGTCGACGACGTGGACGCCTCTGCGCGCGGCGTCCCGGACCTCGGGGGCGAGGTCCTCGACGGCCCGACGACGGTCGGCCCGCCGGGGCGCATGGCGACCGTGCGCGACCCCCAGGGCGCGACGTTCCGGCTGTGGCAGCCGGGCACGCGGCTCGGTGCGCAGCGCGCCAACGAGCCGGGCACGTGGAACTTCAGCGTGCTGCGCACGCCCGACGTCGCGCGGGCCCTGCACTTCTACGGCCCGCTGCTCGGCTGGGAGGTGAGCCCGGACCTCGGAGCCGGGATGGCGCGCGTCGAGGGCTACGGCGACCACCTCGCGCGGACCGTCAACCCGGAGATCGACGCGAACCAGGCGGGCGCGCCGCCCGGCTTCCGGGACGTCGTGGCGGGCGTCCTGGAGGAGCCCGGACCCGCACGCCACACCGTGACGTTCGCCGTCGCGGACCGGGACGCCGCGGCTTCGGCAGCCGAGCGCGCCGGTGCGGTGGTGCTGTCCTCGGCCGACACGGGGTGGACGCGCGAGGCGGAGGTCCGCGACCCGCAGGGTGCGGTGCTCACGCTCTCGCAGTTCACGCCGCCCGAGGGCTTCTGACCGGACGCTGACCGCCGGGTGGAGGCGGGTGCGGCATCATGACGCCGTGAACGTCGTCACGCGCAGTCCGCACGCCCAGGTCGTCGACCGTCTCCGCGCCGCGGACCTCGAGTACGGGCGCGTCGGCCCGACGGACGAGCGGGGCTGGACCTTCGCCGAGGTCGACACCGAGAACGGCACGGCGACCGACGCGGCGGACGCCCCGACGTCGGCCGCGGAGGCCCTCGCGCAGGTCGACGCGCTCGTGCCGGTCCCGTGGGTCGTGCAGCTCGACGCGGGCTCGGACCTGCTGCCCGAGGGCGTGAGCGCGATCCTCGCCGCCCGCACGGACGCCGTCGCGCCGCCGGTCGTCGTCACCTGGGCCCCCGCGCAGCCCGGCTCGACCACCGACCACACGATGCGCCTCGACGGCGACCCGGGCGCCGTGCTCGCGGCCGTCGGCGCGCTCGTCGGGCTGCGGGACGCGACGAGCGCCGCGGACCGGCTGCGCGCGCTCGAGCACCCCGACGACCTCCTCGAGGCGTTCGCGGCGGTCGCGGACCTGCCCGCGACGGACTCGGCGGCGCCCGACGCCGTCGTGCAGCTCGTCCGCGCGGACGCCGCGTTCGTCCGCGCCGCCGTGCGCCGGGCGGGCACGGCGTGGGTGCGCGCGACCGACGAGCGCACCGTCGTCTGGAGCGCCGCACGCCCCGAGGTGCCGAGGTTCGGCGCGGCGGACGAGGCGGAGCAGGAGGCGTTCCGGTCGGCCCTCTCGGGCGAGTTCCGCGCCCGGTCCACGATCGAGCGCGGCCTGCGCGCCGGGGAGGTCGTCGTCAGCCTGGAACGGACCGGCGGCGGCGTCGCCTGGACGCTCAGCACGCCGGGGCGCCCGTGGGTCTTCGGGAGCTGGAACGACACCTGGACGGACCTCTCGACGTCCGGCCCCGAGGGTGCGTACGAGGCCTTGGTCGAGGCGTTCGGCGCGCCGCGCGACCCGGGCCGGCTGCGCGCGCTGCTCGCCGCGTCGACCTGGCCCGGCGACCCGGTCGCCGACCTCGCCTACCTCCTCGGGCTGCCCGCTGCGCTCGTCGAGGCCGTCGAGGACCCGGCGCGGTTCCGGCACGGCGCCGAGCGCGTCCAGCCCCTCGGCCCGACGGCGCCGCTCACCGCGACCGAGAAGGCGGCCCTCGTCGCCCGCGCGCCCCGGCGGGGCGCGGGGAGCGCGGCGTGGGACGTCGTCCTGCTGGTGCTGGGCCTCGCGCTGCTCGGCCTCGGGGCGGCGATCCTCGCGACGGACGGCGCCGTCGTCGGGTCGGACGGACCGCCCGGGTGGGACGTCGTCCCGTGGGTCGCGGGCGGCGCCCTCGTCCTCACCGGCTGGGTGCGGGCCGGGTCCGCCCGCGGGGAGCGGCGACGCTTCCTCGCCGACGCGTGAGCGCCCGTCCCCGGTCGGCTCCGACCGGGGACGGGCGACGTACCGGGCCGCTGCGCGCAGCGGCCCGGTCGATGTCAGGCGCCCCGTCAGGCTGCCCGGTCAGCGGCCGTCGAGGTGGTCGACCTCCTCGAGCAGACGCTCGCGCGTGGCCGTGTCGCGCACGAACTTCTCCACGACCTTGCGCACCGACGCCCACCGCCCGGCCTCGACGGCGTCGAGCGCCTTCGTCAGCTGGCCGGGCGGGAGGTCGAGCGCCGCGAGGCGCGAGCGCAGGCCCTCCGGCGTCACGGTCACGACGACGGTCGTCTCCGCGGTCGCCTCGCCGCCCGCGCCCCGCGCGGTCGCCGTCACCGTGTGCTCGCCGAGCGCGAGGTCCGCGGCCGGGACGACCGCCCCGTTGTCCACGGGCTCGCCGTCGAGCGTCACGACCACCTCGTCCGCGTCCGTCGTGCTCGCCGCGACGACGAGCGTGCCGCCCCGCTCGACCTCGGTGCCCTCCGCGGGGCTGACGATCGTGACCGTCGGCGCGCCGGGCGCGGGCGCCTCCTGCTCGCGCGCCTGCTTCCACCCGACGAACGCCCCCGCGCGGTCGGTGATGATGCCGTCGACCCCGATCTCGGTGAGCCGCGCCCAGTCGGCGGCGGAGTTCACCGTGTACGGCATGACGGCGACGCCCGCCGCGTTGAGGTCGGCGACGACGCCCGGACGCGCGAGCAGCGCGCTCGCCGACGGGTTGTACATGACCGCCCCGAGGTCCTGCGCCACGGTGACGGGGTCGGCGTCGAGCGCGCCGCGGAGCAGCCCGCGCGGGATCTGCGGGGCGTGCTCGCGCGCGGCGCGCAGCGCGTCGACGTCGAACGACTGGAGCACCACGCGGTCCTCGAGCCCGGCCTCGACGACCATGTCGACGACGCGCTCG
Source organism: Cellulosimicrobium sp. MI9406 (assembly GCF_040595865.1). Taxonomy (NCBI): domain Bacteria; kingdom Bacillati; phylum Actinomycetota; class Actinomycetes; order Micrococcales; family Promicromonosporaceae; genus Cellulosimicrobium; species Cellulosimicrobium sp. MI9406. The sequence goes on along the minus strand of NZ_JALIZI010000001.1, from coordinate 202,583 downwards.
ACCTCCGCGGACGTCTCGGGCCCCTTGATCTCCAGGAGCAGGGTCGACGACCCGGTCTCCAGCAGGTCGAGCAGCTGCGCGAACGACGGCAGCCGCTGCCCGGTGAACGCGGGCGAGAACCAGGACCCGGCGTCGAGCGCGGTGACCTGCTCGCCCGCCAGGACGGCGACGTCGCCCGTGCCGTCGGTCGTGCGGTCGACCGTCTGGTCGTGCAGCACGACGGGGACGCCGTCGGCCGTGGTGTGCACGTCGACCTCGACGTACTCCGCCCCCGTGCGCATCCCGGCCGCGACGGCGGCGAGCGTGTTCTCGGGAGCCACCGACGAGTAGCCGCGGTGCGCGACGGTGACCGGCAGCTCGCCGTCGCCGCCGACGTACGACGCGGGCTCGATCTCCGTGACGGTCACGTCGTCGACGCTCACGGTCGCCCCGGCGGTGACGAAGCCGAGCGCGCCGTCGCGGGACCGGTCGATCCGCCCCTCCAGCACGGTCCGCCCGTCGAGCGCGTACGTGACGGCCGCGCCCTGCACCTCGACGGACAGGTGCACGTCGCGCCCCGTCGCGGCGTCGGTCGGCGCCGAGCCGGTGTACGGGACGTTCCAGGCGTCCGCGGCGGTGCGCTGGGCGATCTCGACACCGTTGGGCGCCGTCGTCGTGGTGCGCAGGACCGCCTGCCACCACGGGGTCGTGCCGTCGGGCGCGACGTCGAGGATCGCGCCCGCCCAACGCGACGCGTTGTCCACGCTCTCGAACCGGAGCGTCGCGTCGAGCCGGTAGTTCTCCGCGGAGCGGCCGAACACGATCCGCGCGGGCGACGACCCGTCGGGTGCGTCGCCGACGAGCCGGCCGTCGCGCACCTGCCAGTCGCCGAGCACGGGCGTCCAGCCCTCGGGGAGGGCGTCGCCGTCGAACGACTCGGCGAGCAGCACGTCGCCGGGTGCGGCGGCGGCCGGGGCCGCGAACGGCACGGTCGCGGTCGTGGCCGTGGCGGCGACGAGGGTCGTCGCGAGCAGGGTCCCCGCCAGTGCGGCGGCGGTGCCGCGCACGGCGCGGCGTCGGGTGGTCGTCATCGGGTCCTCCGAGCGTCGGGTCGGTTGCCCCGGCGACCCTAGGAACGCGGCCTTGCGCTCCGGTGGACGCCGGGCGACGCCCCGGGGACGGTCAGGTGTCGGGACGCCGCCGGCCCCCTCGGCATCCCCTCGAGCCTCACCCGGGCGGCCCGGTCGCGCCCGTCAGGAGCCGTGCGACGTCGGCCCCCGCGGCGAGCAGCGCGACGGTGCGGCGCGCGATCGCGTCGAGGCGCGCGTCGAGGGCTGCGAGGGTCGGGGCGACGTCGTCGAGCCGGCGCAGCGCCGCGATCGTCTCGCGGACCGCCGGGACCGGGTACCCGGCCGACCGCAGCGCCGCGGTGATGCGCGCCTCCCGGACGGCGGCGGGCGGGTAGGCGCGCGCACCGTGGGTCCCGGCGCGCGTCGCGACGCGCTCGGGAGCGACGAGCCCCTCGCGCTCCCAGTGGCGCAGCGTTGAGGCCCGCACGCCGAGCGCCGCGGCGAGCCCGGTGATGGTGAGGACGTCGCCCTCGTCGCCGGCCGCGCCCGCGGGCACGTTCGCGGACGGGCCGCCCTCGTCGGGTCCGGTCTCGCCGGTGGGCCCGCCCTCCGCGCGGATCGCGAGCAGCGCGCGGCGGGCGACGAGCGCCTCGTCCCGCTCGCGCGCGAGCGTCACGTGCAGCGCCCCCACGCGCGCTGCGGCGTCGGGCAGGGGGAGCGTGCGGACGTCGCGCAGCACCGCGCGAGCGACGACCGGCCCGACCGCCGTCGCCAGCCCCCGGTACGCACGCAGCGCCAGCACGTGCTCGTCGCCGAACGTGCGGTAGCCGTTCGACGACCGGCCCGCGGGCGGCAGGACGCCGAGCGCCTCGAGGTCGCGCACCTGCTGGACGGACCAGCCGGTCGCGCGCGCGACGTCGGACGTGCGCAGCACCCGGGGCGTGTCGGGACCGCCGCCCGACCCCCGCGCTCGTGCACCCACGTCGCCCAACCCTCCGGAAGCACGTCAACCTCACACTGGAACCATGAGTATGGAGCAGATCCTCGCCACGGTCCGGTCGCTCGACGGCGCCCTCGTGCTCTCCCCGGGGCCGGGCAGCGCGTTCCCGGAGTTCGCGTGGGGCGACCACTTCTTCTACTTCGCCCCCGACGGCGTCGTCCCGCCCGGGCAGCCGTACGGCACGGTCGTCACGAAGGACTACCCCGACGACACCGCGTCGCGCCTCGGTGCGGAGGGGCGCTGGAGGGTCAACGTGCACGTCGGGCGCGACCGGTTCCGGACGCTCCTCGGCACCGACCCGCGCGACGGCGCGGCGTCGGAGGCGGCGGAGACTGACGTCGTCGTGCCGCACCCGGTCTACGGCGCGCTCGGCTGGGTGGCGGTCGTGGTGCCGGGCGAGCGCACGACCGCGCTCGTCCTCGACCTGCTGCGCGCGGCCCACGACGACGCCCGCACCCGCACCGCCCGCCGCACCACCCGGTAGCGGAGACCTGGCGACCCGCCGTCGACCACGGGGTTGGTCCCCGCCGAGCACGGGGTTGGCGACGTGTTTCGCCGGGAGAGCGACCCCAACCCCGTGTTCGGCGGAGGTCTCTGCCGGGGGGATCGGGCGGGGTGGCGGTTAGGCGGGGAGTCGGGTGCTCTCGCGAGCGCGAGCGCGAGCGCGAGCGGGGGCGGGGGCGGGGCGGGCGGCGACGTGGCCGTGGCCGGCGACGTCGACCCCGACCGCGAGGAGGCGGGGGACGCCGTCGGTCACCTCGACGGTCGAGACGGACGCGTTGGGCAGCGCGACGAGGCCGGTGGGGGCGAGCGTCGCGAGCCACGCGCCGAGCGTGAGGCCGTGCCCGACGACGAGCACGTGCCGGTCGCGCGTCGCGCCCGGGCGGGACGCGTCGTCGTGCGCGGCGACGACGCGCGTGAACACCGCGCGCACGCGCGCCATGAAGTCCCGGCCCGGCTCGCCGCCGCCGACGCCCGGGTGGGAGCCCGCGAGCATGCGGGGCACGAGCTCGGCCCACGGCTCGACGGCGTCGAGCTGCGACTCCGGCCGTCGCTCGTAGGAGCCGAACGACAGCTCGCGCAGGTCGGGGTCGACCGTGAGCGGGAGGTCGGGGTGGTGCCGCAGGATCTCCATCGCCGTGAGGACCGCGCGGCCCTGCGGCGAGGAGTACGCGGCCGCGAAGTCGTGCCGCGCGAGGTGCTGCGCCGTGACGCGCACGCCCGCGCGTCCCGTGCGGGTGAGGGGGGAGTCGCACGCCCCCTGCAGGTGGCGTCGTGCGTTGAGGTAGGTCTGCCCGTGGCGTACGAGCGTGATCGTCAGGGTCATCGTCGCTGTGCCCTCTCCGGTGCGTCCCGGTCTGCTGGTCACGGCCGACGCTAGGGGGCCGGGGTGTCGGCACGACGACCGCCGGGTGACGCCGGGGTGGCGGGTGCCGGAACGCCGTCCCTCAGGAGCGGGCGGTGACCTCGTCGAGGTGCCGGGCGTCGTCCGGCCCGGGAGCGTCGTCGGCGTCGCGCGGACGCGCCTGCTCGGCGTCGGATGTCTCTGCGTGCTCGGGCACGCGCTCCTCGGGCTGCTCGGGAGCGACGGGCGCGGGCCACGGCTCGTCGGCGACGGCCGACCCCGCGTGCGGTCGCGCGCCCGCGTGCCGGTGCACGACCACCGCGAGCGGCGCCACGAGCACCCCGCACACCATCCCCCAGGAGAGGCCCGCCTCGAGCACGGGGAGGGTGCGGCCGGCGTCGGGCAGCACGCCGCCCGCGGCGAGCGTGGAGGCGACGACGGGCACCGCCGCGGCGAGGGCCGCACCTCCGGCGCACGCGAGCCACACCCCGAGCAGCAGCGCCGCGCGGCCCTCGACCGGCGGCAGGCGTCGCGCGGCGAGCGCCGTGAGCAGCCCGACCGCGAGCCCGACGCCGACGGGCAGCAGCAGGTGCACGGGGTCGGCGAGGAGCGCCGCGCGGTCGACGGCGATCCGGGCGGAGGGCAGCAGCACGACGTCGCGCGCCACGCCCCACGGCGACTGCGGGTCCGCGGCGCCGGGGAGCGTCGTGCGCCCGACGCCCGCGGCCGCCCACAGCACGCCCGTCGCCGTGCCCGCGGCGAGCGCGGCGGGCCACGCTCGCACGCGCGTCGGCGTCCGGGTGTGACGGGTGCCGGCGGGGTCGTCGTGGCGGTCGGTGAGGGCGCGCGCGACGGCGACCGTCACGGCCACGAGCGGGCCGTTGACGAACCCCCACCAGCCGCCGAGCGCGGTCGCGACGAACCGGGTGATCGTGTCCGCGCGCCAGGCGAGCGTGACGCCCGCGAACCAGGCCGCCGTCGCGGCGAGCGCGGACGCGAGCACGGCCGCGCCCCACACGGCGAGGAACGCGGCCCAGCGGCCCTCGCCCGCGGGCAGGCGCCGCAGCACGAGGTGCGTGCCGAGCGCGACGAGCCCGCCCGCGAGGGCGGCCGTGAGCACGGTGCTGCCCGACACCTGCTGACCGCCCGTGACGACGCCGGTCGGGTGGGGCAGGAGCGTCCGGACGAGCCCGGCGGGCAGGGCGTGCGTCGCCCCGGCGAGCCAGTCCGCGACCCGCCCGGTGACGACCCAGAGCACCGCGGTGAGCGTCCCCGCGGCGACGACGGCGGGCACGGTCCTCGATGACGGCATCCTGCGAGGGTAGTGGCAACGCGCGGCCGCGCGGACCGCTCAGTTCCGGCGGCGGTCGCCGTCTCTACGCACGGGACCTGCCGCGACGCGCGGCGGGACGACGACACGGAGGACGTCATGAGCGAGACCACGACCCGCACCACGAGCCGCACCCTGGACGTGCCGGGAGCCGTCCTGGCGTACGACGTCCGGACCCCCGCGGCGCCGGGCGACCTGCCGCCGCTCGTCGTCATGGGCTCGCCCATGGCGGCGTCCGGGTTCGGGCAGCTCGTGGACCTGATCGACGACCGGGTGGTCGTCACGTACGACCCGCGCGGCACCGAGCGCAGCACGCTCGCCGCCGACGGCGAGGTGTCGGTCGAGCGGCACGCGGACGACCTGCACGAGGTCGTGGCCGCGCTCGGGCTCGGGCCGGTGGAGGTGTTCGGGTCGAGCGGGGGCGGCGTCGTCGGGCTCGCGTGGATCGAGCGGCACCCGGGCGAGGTGCGGACGTTCGTCGCGCACGAGCCGCCGATCACGCCGCTCCTGGAGGACGCCGCGACCGCGACGGCGGTGCAGGCGGACATCGTGGAGACGTACCGCCGCGAGGGCTTCGGGCGCGCGATGGCGAAGTTCGTCGCGCTCGTCAGCCACGTGGGCCCGCTGCCCGCGGACTACCTCGACCGCCCGGCGCCCGACCCGGCGATGTTCGGCTTCCCGACGGACGACGACGGGTCGCGCGACGACCTGCTCCTCGGCCGGAACCTGGCCACCATGCCGTCGTGGGCGCCCGACGGCGACGCCCTGCGTGCGGCGGCGACCCGCATCGTCCCCGCGGTGAGCGCCCAGGGCGAGGGCACGCTCGCGTGGCGCGGCGGTGCCGCCCTCGCCGCCCTCCTGGGCGTCGAGCCGGTGACGTTCCCGGGCGACCACGGCGGCTTCATGGTCAACGAGTGGTCGCCCGCGAACGACCCGGCGGCGTTCGCGACGACCCTGCGCGAGGCGCTCGCGGGCTGACGGCGCGTCCCGGACGCGCCCCGCGTCTCAGCGGAGGGCGGCGAGGGCGAGGCAGCCCAGGCCGAGAACGACGTCGAAGTACAGGCACGCCTCCGCCATCGGCCGGGGGACGACCTCGCCGCGCCGGTGGTGGACGACGTCCCACGCGGCGTGGCCGGCCAGGGTCAGCCCTGCCACGACGAGACCGATGCCCGGGTCGACGGCGAGCGCCACCACAGCGAGGGAACCGTAGCCGAGAAGTGCGGCCGCCTGGGGGAGCGTCGGTCGTGCTGCGCCGCGCGCGACGCCGATCCCGAGCAGCACGAGCGCGGTGAGCCCGATGCCGGCCCACCAGGGGATGCCCGCCACCTCGCTCGCGACCACGACGAGCGAGGCGCCGAGGATGCTCACCCAGGCGACCCAGGGGCGTCCGAGCGCTGCTGCGGCCACGTAGCAGAGCGCGGCCGCGCTCACGCCGATCGCCAGGGTGGTGCGGTCGGCCACGCCGATCGCGAGCAGCAGGACGGCGACGCCGAGGCCGAGCGCGGCGGGCCAGCGGGCCACGACGGCCCGGGCGGTGCTCGTCCCGGTGCTCGTCCCCGTCCTCGTCTGGGTGCTCGTCCCCCGCGCGGTTCCGGAGCGCGGTCCGGTGGTCTGCCGGGCGGTGCGTGGAGTGCTCATGACGTCCTCGTCTCTCGTGGCGGTCGCGGTCGGGCGACCGCGCTCTCCTGGGAGGAACAGCCTCACCCTGGGCCGCGGTACTCCCCGGGGGTATCGTGGACGGTGTCCGGATCTGTGGACCGGACGTCGGGAACCCGGGGGTGACGGCTCATGGCGGAGCGGTTGGTGGCGGTCGTCGGCTACGCCGGCGCGGAGCTCCTGGACATCGCGTGCGTGACCTCGACCCTCGTCCTCGCGAACCGTGTGGGCGCCGCGCCCCCCTACCGGGTGGTGCTGCTGACCCCGGGCGGGCGACCCGTCGCGTGCGACTCGGGCCTCACGCTCGCGAGCCACGGCTCCCTCCAGCGGTGGGTCGAGCCGGTCGACACGGTCGTCGTGACCGGAGGGCTCGGCCACGAGGAGGCCGGTGCCGACCCGCTCGTCGTCGCGCACGTGCGCCGGGTGGCCGCCCTGAGCCGCAGGGTCGCGTCGGTCTGCACGGGCGCGACCGTCCTCGCGGCGACGGGTCTCCTCGACGGGCGTCGTGCCACCACGCACTGGCGCTACGCCGACCGGCTCGCGCAGGAGTACCCCGCCGTCCGCGTCGACCCGGCGCCCATCTACGTGCGCGACGACAACGTCTACACGTCGGCGGGCGTGACGAGCGCGCTCGACCTCACGCTCGCGCTGGTCGAGGAGGACAACGGTCCGGAGCTCGCCCGCAGGGTGGCCCGCGCGCTCGTGACGTACCTCCAGCGTCCGGGGAACCAGGCCCAGATGAGCGTCTTCACGGCGGCCCCTCAGGTACGGGACGCATGCGTCCGGGCCGTGGTCGACCTCGTCGCCGCGCGGCTCGACGGAGACCTCTCGCTCCCCGCCCTCGCCGCCCACGCGGGCGTGAGCCAGCGCCAGCTCACGCGCCTGTTCGTCCGGCACCTCGGCCGCACGCCGGCGCGGTACGTCCGGCGAGCCCGGACCGAGGCGGCGGCCCACCTGCTCGCGTCGACCGACCGCCCGGTCACCACCGTCGCCCGCGAGTGCGGGCTGAGGTCCGCGGAGGCGCTGCGGCAGGCGTTCGCCGCGGAGTACGGCCTCGCGCCCTCGCAGTACCGGGCCGCGCACCGGCGTGCCGGGCGCCTCGCCCCGCCTGGCGGGACCGGTCCGGGAGCCGCCGGGCTCCGCGGCGCGCGCGGCGAGCAGGAGCGGCTGCCGACGTAGGGGACCCGCGCACGGCCCACCGGGCCCGTCGCGGGTACGTCCACCTACGAGGTGGCGAAGAGCGGCGCGCGGCCGGGCGGCTGCGCGGGCGGCGGGTCCTGGATCCCGGCGAGCAGGGGCCGCTCGAAGACCGCGTGCTCGGGCGTGAGCTCGAACGGCTCGTCGCCGTGCACGACCCGCAGCCGCTCGCCGGACTCGAGACGGTACGTGACGCCGTCGGGCCGGACCTCGACGCGCGCCCGGGCGTCGCCGTGGTGGACGGCGAGCGCGAGCCGCGTGAGCCGGGACGGGAGCCGGGGGGCGAGGCGGAGCCCGTCGTCGTCGTGCCGCAGCCCCACGATGCCCGTGACGACGGCGGTCCAGGCGCCCGCGAGCGACGCGACGTGCAGCCCGCCGTCGGTCGAGCCGCGCAGGTCGCACAGGTCGAGGAGCGCGCACTCGCGCGCGTAGTCGTACGCGAGGTCGACGTAGCCGATCTCCGCGGCGACGACCGCCTGCACGGGCGCCGAGAGCGACGAGTCGCGGACGGTCAGCGGCTCGTAGTAGTCGAAGTCGCGGCGCCGCTGCTCGGGCGTGAACTCCTCGGGCGCGGCGTGCAGGGCGAGCACGAGGTCGGCCTGCTTGACGACCTGCCGCCGGTACAGCTCGACGTAGTGCACGTGGTCGTCGAGCGGGAACCGCGCGGTGCCTCGCGACTCGAAGTCCCAGTGGGCGTGCCGCGTGAAGTCCTGCGACTGCTCCGTGACGCCGAGCTCCGCGTCGTACGGGACGACCATCCGGTCCGCCGCGCGCCGCCACCCCGCGCGTTCGTTCGCGGTGACGTCCAGCCGCGCCGCCTGCTCCGGGAACCGCTCGCACAGCTCGTCCGCCGCGCGCAGGTTCTTGCGCGCCATGAGGTTCGTGTACGTGTTGTTGTCCACGACGGCGGTGTACTCGTCGGGCCCGGTCACGCCGTCGATGCGGAAGCCGGCGGCCGTGTGGTGGCCGCGCCCGGCCCACAGCCGCGCGGTCTGCACCACGAGGTCGACGACGACGTCCCGGGCGAGCTCGTCGTCGTGCGTGGCGGCGACGTGCCGCACGGCGGCGAGCGCGACGGCCGACGAGACGTGGAACGCGGCGGTGCTCGCGGGCCAGTAGCCCGACGACTCGCGGCCGCTGATCGTGCGCCACGGGAACGCCGCGCCGGGCAGGCCGAGCTCGGCGGCCCGCTCGCACGCGTGGGGGAGAGTGGCGTGCCGCCAGCGCAGGTGCGCGGCCGCGGCGTCGGGCAGCACGTGGTCCAGGACGGGGAGCACGAACGTGTCCGAGTCCCAGAAGGCGTGGCCCGCGTAGCCGGTGCCCGTGAGGCCCTTCGCCCGCACGCCCACGCCCTCGACCCGCGCCGACGCCTGGACCACCTGGAGCAGGCTGTGCCGCAGGGCCTGCTGCATCTCGTCGTCGCCGTCGAGCTCGACGTCGCCCCGGTCCCAGACCGCGGCGAGGGCGTCGGCCTGCTCGCGCTCGAGCACGTCCCAGCCCGCGTCGACGGCCGCGGCGAGCACGGTGTGCGCGTGCGCGGGGAGCGCGTCGGCATCCGCGCCGCCCGCGTACGCGGCGAGGACGACGACCTCCAGCCACTCGTCGGCGCGCAGGTCGACGGTGAGGACCGCGGCGCCGCCGCGGTGGTGCCAGCGCGGGCGGACGCCGTCCGCGGCGTCGACGAGGTGCGCGGTCTCGGCCGCGACGCCGCGCTCCGAGCGCACGGTGCGCTGGCGCACCGACGACCCCTCGGCGTCGTGCCGGCACGAGACGGTGACCAGCCCGGGCGCCTCGCGGCCCGGGTCCTGCCCGCCGTGCGCGCAGCCGGGGACCGGGCGCAGGGTGACGGTGACGTCGTCGTGCGCGAGCACGCGCCAGCGCGACGCGACGACCTCGCGGCGCGAGAGCGGCACGAGCCGCTCGTTGTGCAGCGTGACGGTCCCGCCCGACGGCGCGGTCCAGCGCAGCTCGCGCCGCAGCACGCCCCGGCGCAGGTCGAGCACGCGCTCGTGCGCCTCGACCGTCCCGTCGGGACCCGCGGGGTCGGCGGTCCGGACGTCGACCGGCTCCCCGTCCACGGACCAGCCGAGCCGCCACGCGTCGACGACCGGCACGAGGCGCTCCTCGACCTCGGGGTAGGCGTACGCGCGTTCCGCGTAGGTCTGCTCGAACTCCTCGTGCACGGAGGCGACGAGGGTCGAGGGGTCGTCGTCGGGGTCCGCCTCGTCGAGCGTGCCGCGGACGCCGACGTACCCGTTGGCGAGGGACAGGAGGGACGCGGCCGTGGCCGGGTCGTCGACGTCGAGGGCCGACTCCCGGACGGACCACGCGGGGAGGTCGCGAGTCACGCGGTCACTCCACCACGACGCCGTGTCGCACACCCGTCCGGGGCGTGTCCGAGCGCCGTCTAGGGCCGCTCCGGAGACAAGTGTCGATCGGCCGTGGACTTTTGCTTGTTGTCGACACAACTTTCGCCTACCTGTTGACATCCATGCACTGACTGCGGTGTCATGAACCTCGTTGCCCCTGGAACCGACCAGGGGGCCGGACGTCGGCGCAGGGGAGCCCGTCGTCCGGACCGACAGCCGGACGGTACGCACCGACGCGTACCCCGGCGGGGCCCGACGGCCCTGGACCTCGCCCCACGGCCGGTCTCCCACCGGCCCGGGTCGAGCCCCGCACGACCGAGCACCCTCTCGACCCTCTGCGACCGCGGGACACCCCCGCACCACCCAGTCCTGCTGCTCAGAGTCCCCCGCACCACCTCGGGGAGCCTCCGCGCGCCCGAGCGCGCCGGCACGCGGGGCGGCGACCGCCGTCCCGCCGGTCCGGCGCGCCACGGACCGCCCGGACGACCCCGTACGCCCGGAAGGAGTCCCCCATGCCCGACCCGACGACCGAGACGGCGCCGAGGCCGCTCTCGAGGCGGGCCCTGCTCGCCGGGGCCGGCGTCGTCGCTGCCAGCCCCGCCGCCGCGCTCCTGCTCGGAGCCGGCGGCAGCGTCGCCGCGGCGCCCCCCGCCGCCGCCGCGACGACCGTCACCGCAGCCACCGGCGTCCGCAAGATCACCATGTACGCCGAGCGCATCTCCGACACCCTCGTCGGCTACGGGCTCGAGCGCGGCAAGGCGACCGTCCCCGGGCCCATCCTCGAGATGTGGGAGGGCGAGACCCTCGAGATCACGCTCGTCAACACGACGGACAAGCGTCTGTCGATCCACCCGCACGGCGTGAACTACGACGTCAACAGCGACGGCAGCACGTTCAACAACTCGTTCAACGAGCCGGGCGAGACGCGGACGTACACGTGGTCGACGGTCAAGATGGCGCGCGACCGCGGCATCTGGATGCCCGGCAGCGCGGGGTACTGGCACTACCACGACCACGCGTGGGGCGAGCACGGGACGCAGGGCCTCGCCGCGGGCCTCTACGGCGCGCTCGTCGTGCGCCGGGTCGGCGACGTGCTGCCGCAGAAGCAGTTCACGATGGTCTTCAACGACATGACCATCAACAACAAGGTCGCGCCGGACACGCCGATGTTCGAGGCGAAGCTCGGCGAGCGCGTCGAGTTCATCTGCATCGGCCACGGCAACCAGCTCCACACCTTCCACCTCCACGCGCACCGCTGGGCGAACAACCGCACCGGCCTGCTCGCGGACCAGTACGACCCGAGCCAGGTCGTCGACAACCGGGACCTCAACCCGGGCGACGCGTTCGGGTTCCAGGTCGTCGCCGGGCTCGGCGTCGGGCCGGGTGCGTGGATGTACCACTGCCACGTCCAGTTCCACTCCGACGGCGGCATGGCGGGCATCTTCCTCGTGCGCAACGCCGACGGCTCGATGCCGCCGGGCGCCCAGGAGTCGATCGACCGCTTCCAGGGCCACGGCAGCCACACCATGTCGGCCCCGTCCGGGGCCGCGCCGTCCGGCGCCGCCGCGACGACGAGCGCCCCGGCCACCGCCCCCGGCGGTCCGGCCGGCGGTGGCTCCGGGCCGGCCGTCGTCGACCTCACGGGCCACGCCGGCCACTGACCGTCCGCCGGTGAGGTGGGGCGGGCCGTCGGCCCGTCCCGCACCCGGCAGGACCCGCTCCCGGCCCGTCCGGGGGCGTCGCACCGATGACGAAGGAGTTGGAGAGTGCTTTCCAGACGATCGACACCCCCCACGAGGGGGCGCTCCCGACCGGGGGCACTACGGGCCCTGACCGTCGGCCTGACGGGCGTCGCGCTCGTCGCGAGCGCCGCCGTCCTCCCGGCGGCGGCCCAGACCGGCGCCACCGCACCGACCACCGCGGTCAGCGCGGGCGGGTCCCTCGCGGCGGGGTCCGTCGCCGCCGCGCCGGCCGCCGCAGCCGCGCCCGTGCGCGTGCTCGTGTTCCACGGCGCGCCCGACGAGCAGACCGACCCCGTCGTCGACGCGACGGCGGCGCTCACCGAGATCGGGGCCGCCAACGGCTTCGAGGTCGAGGCGACGTCCGACCCGGAGATGATCAGCGCGGCGACGCTCGGCGAGTACCGCGGCGTCGTCATGCTCTCCGCGGAGGGCATCGAGCTGAGCGGCGAGCAGGAGGCCGCCCTCCAGGCGTACATCAACGGCGGCGGCGGCTTCCTCGGCGTGCGCGACGCCGCGCGCTCGCAGGAGGCCTCGAAGTGGTTCGAGGGCCTCGTCGGCGCCCGGATCAAGGGCGCCACGATGACGGCGGAGAAGGTCGCCGAGGCGACCGGCACCGGCCGCAGCCCGGCCGCCGAGACGCCGGCCAAGGCCGTCGACGGCGACCCCAACACCAAGTGGCTGACGTTCGCCCGCACGGGCCAGCTCACGCTGCGCATGGAGCAGCCCGTCGCGGTGGTGAAGTACGGCATCACGTCGGCGAACGACTCCGCGGGCCGCGACCCGAAGAACTGGAAGCTCCAGGGCTCGACCGACGGGCAGACGTGGGTCGACCTCGACACGCGCGCCGACGAGGACTTCCCGCAGCGCTTCCAGCCGCGCACGTTCGACGTCGCGAACGAGACCGCGTACGGCTGGTACCGGCTGGACGTCACCGCGAACTCCGGCGACGCCGAGATCCAGCTCGCGGAGCTCTCGATCTTCGGCCCCGACTCCGTCGAGCAGCCCGACCCGGAGATCCCGCTCGAGGAGCGCACGGTCGACCTGGTCGACCGCCAGCACCCCGCGACGGCGGACCTCCCGCTCACGTGGGACCGCGAGGACCGGTGGCTCGACTGGGCCGACGACCCGACCGGTGACGTCCACACGGTCGCGACGCTCGAGCCCGGCGCCGACGCCGGCCCGACGACCAACCCGTTCCAGCCCGTCTCGTGGTGCCGCGACTACGACGGCGGCCGGTCGTTCTTCACCGGCATGGGCGGCACGCCCGAGAGCTGGGCTGACGCGACGTTCCGCGAGCACCTGCTCGGTGCGCTCCAGTGGACGACGGGCGTGGTGCGCGGCGACTGCCAGGCGACCATCGCGTCGAACTACAAGGCCGAGCGCCTGTCCCAGGTGAACACGGCCGGCACGCTCGACCAGAACGGCGAGCAGCACGGTCTGACGATCGCGCCCGACGGCACGGTCTTCTACATCGGCCGCGGCGCCTGCCCGACCGGCCCGATCGTCCCGTGGAGCGACCCGAACGTGGGCCTCGGCTGCGGCACGATCCACCAGTGGGACCCGGAGACGGGTGAGGCGAAGCTGCTCACGACGCTCGACGTCATGGGCAACCGCGGCAGCGGCGACGAGCTGGTGAAGAACGAGGAGGGGCTGCTCGGCATCGTGCCCGACCCCGACTTCGCGACCAACCACTGGCTCTACGTGTACTGGATGCCGCACGAGAACATCGACCGCGAGCGTCGCGTCGGCTACCGGACCGTCTCGCGGTTCACCTACGACCCCGAGACGCCGACGATCGACCAGAGCACGCGCGTCGACCTGCTCGAGTGGGAGACGCAGATCCACAGCTGCTGCCACGCGGGCGGCGGCATGGCGTTCGACAGCGAGGGCAACCTCTACATCGGCTCGGGCGACAACAACTCGTCCGGCGGGTCGAACGGGTACTCCGGCAACAACTGGACGCAGGAGTTCGCGGGCATCAGCTTCCAGGACGCGCGCCGCACGTCGGGCAACACGAACGACCTCAACGGCAAGATCCTGCGGATCCACCCCGAGGACGACGGCACGTACACGATCCCCGACGACAACCTGTTCCCGGTGGGCGAGTACCCCGCGGACAAGACGCGCCCGGAGATCTACGTCATGGGCGTGCGCAACATCTCGCGCCTCCAGATCGACCCCGACACCGACTGGCTGACGGCGGCCTGGGTGGGCCCGGACGCCGGCAGCCCGAGCCCCGAGCTCGGCCCGGCGAAGTACGAGACCGCGACGATCATCACGTCCGCGGGCAACCAGGGCTGGCCCTACTGCATGGGCAACAAGCAGCCGTACCGCGACCGGAGCAACGAGGACGCGAGCGTCCTCACCGGCTGGTACGACTGCGACAACCCGAAGAACACGTCGCCCCGCAACACGGGCCTCGTGGACCTCCCGCCGGTACGGAACAACATGATCTGGTACTCGCCCTCGGGCGGCGGGCCGGTCTTCCCGGACCGCGGCAACGGCATCCCGACGTACGAGGACGACGAGGCGACCTACACCATCCCGTGGCTGCGGGGCGGCGGCCAGGCCGTCATGTCCGGTCCGACGTACCGCCAGTCGCAGGTCGACCCCGAGTCCGACGTCGCGTGGCCGTCGTACTGGGAGGGCAAGTGGTTCATCGGCGACCAGTCGAACTCGAACAACCGCGTCGCGGTGACGGTCGACCCGGAGAACCTGGACGCCCCCGTGTTCATGGAGGACCTCCGCCAGATCATCCCGGGCGGCCGCGGTGACGGGCTGCTCCAGAGCTGGATGGACGCGAAGTTCGGTCCGGACGGCGCGCTGTACCTGGTCGACTACGCGGGCGGCTTCTTCAGCCTCGACCCGAACCAGAAGCTCATGCGGATCACGTACCAGGGCGGGGCCCCGACCCCGGCCCCGGCCGCGTCCGCGACGAGCATCCAGGGCGACCCGCTCACGGTGCAGTTCACGGGTGCGCGGTCCGGCGGCGTCTCCTACCTGTGGGAGTTCGGCGACGGCAAGACCTCGCGCCAGGCCAACCCGAAGCACAAGTACCCCCGCATCGGGACCTACGAGGCCAAGCTCACCGTCACGTACGCGGACGGCTCGACGGCCACCGTCACGACCGACGGCTCGCCGTCGTGCACCCTGCCCGACGAGCGCGAGACCGTGTTCTTCGGCGACGTCGACTCCACGGTCGAGAACCTCGACCTCGGCGCCTGCACGATGAACGACCTGTTCCAGGACGAGAAGGAGTGGCGCACCCACGCCCGGTTCCTGGCGCACGTCGAGTCGGTCGCGAAGAGCCTGTACGACGACAGCCGGATCGACGAGCGCGAGCGTGCTCGCCTCGTCGACGCCGCGGCGCGGTCGCAGATCGGCGTGGACCCGGGCGGGTACCGCACGATCTTCGACGGCACGCAGGAGTCGCTGTACGACTGGTTCCAGGCACCGAGCGGCAAGTTCACGCTCGAGCCGGGCGGTTCGCTGAAGTCGAGCGGCGGCCTCGGGATGCTCTGGTACGCGGGCGAGGAGCTCGGGGACTTCTCCGTGAAGCTCCTGTACCGCGACGTCTCCGAGGGTGACCACTACGCCAACACGGGCGTGTTCACCCGGTTCCCGAACCCGAACGACCCGGGCGACGTGCCGTGCGCGGCCAACCAGTCGCCCGCGTGGGTCGCGATCTCGTGCGGTCACGAGATCCAGATCTACGACGGTCCGACGGGCGAGCCGCAGAAGACCGGCTCGGTCTACAACTTCGACCCGCTCGGCCTGAACACCGGCGGCGAGAAGCCGAAGGGCGAGTGGAACGAGTACGAGATCCGGGTGGTCGGCCAGCAGTACACGATCATCCGCAACGGCGTCGTCATCAACGAGTGGGAGAACACCCCGGGACAGCAGTCGTCCCGTGCCGGTGACCCGCCGACCGACCTGCGCCAGTTCGACAGCGGGTTCATCGGGCTCCAGAACCACGGGAACGCGGACCTCATCGAGTTCCGCGACATCCGGGTCGCGGACCTGTAGCACCGCCGGGCGGGGGCGGCCGGCCAGGCCGTCCCCGCCCGTACCCGGCAGAGCCCCCAGAACCACCCCCAGAACCTTCCCGAGACACCCCCCGAGGAGTGCACCCTCATGGAACGACGTACCAGTCCCGGCGGCGTCCGCCGCCGCGGCGCGCGGCGGTTCCTCGCCGCCACGGTCGCCGGGCTCACCGCGACGACGGTCCTCACCGTCGCGCCGGCGTCCGCGTCCCCCGCAGGGACGGCAGCGCCGTCGTCCGTCTTCTCCGTCGCCGACGCCACCGTCGCCGCGGAGCAGGTCCTCACGTGGACCGCGGACAACAGCGTGACCGACTACAAGGCCTTCCCCGCCACGGCCGAGGCGGGCCCCGCCACGATCGTGTTCGAGAACAGCATGGCGACCGGCAGCACGTTCGGTATGAGCCACACGCTCACGTTCGACACGTCGTCGCCCGGCTACAACCACGACGTGAACCTCAACATCCTCGCGAGCCCGTTCGACGCGAACGGCGGGCGGCACGAGGCCCAGGTCACCTTCACCCCGGGCAAGTACCGCTACTTCTGCGCCATCCCCGGGCACGGCGAGATGTGGGGCGAGCTCGTCGTGACCGACGGCGGCACCGGCGGCGAGGACACCACGGCCCCGTCCGTGACCGCGCTCGTCACGGGCGAGCAGGACGGCGACGGCGCCTACGTGGGCGGCGCGACCGTGACGCTCGACGCGACCGACGACGACTCCGGCGTGGCCGGGGTCGAGTACGACCTCGACGGCGCGGGCTGGCAGGCCTACACGGAGCCGTTCGTCGTCGACGCCGTCGGCACGCACACGCTCCAGTTCCGCGCGACCGACGCCGCGGGCAACACGTCCGAGGCGCAGACCGCGACCTTCACCGTCGTCGAGGGCGACGTCGAGGAGGACACGACCGCCCCGGTCGTCGAGCCCATGGTCATGGGGCAGCAGGACGAGTCGGGCGCCTACGTCGGCACCGCCGCGTTCATGCTCCACGCCACGGACGAGGGCTCGGGCGTCGCGTCCGTCGAGTACCAGGTCGACGGCGGCGCGTGGCTCCCGTACACGACCACGGTGCCGTTCACCGAGGTCGGCGAGCACACCGTGTCGTTCCGGGCGACCGACGTCGCGGGCAACGTGTCCGAGGTCGGCTCCGTGACGTTCACCGTCGTCGCCGGCGGCGGCGAGGACGACACGACCGCCCCGACCGTCACCGCCGAGGTCACCGGCACGCAGGACGGCAACGGCGCGTTCGTCGGGTCCGCCACGGCGACGCTCACCGCGACGGACGACGCGTCCGGCGTGGAGAGCGTCGAGTACGACCTCGACGGCGCCGGCTGGCAGCCGTACACCGAGCCGGTCGTCGTCGACGAGCCCGGCGAGCACACGCTCGTCTACCGGGCCACCGACGTCGCGGGCAACGTCTCCGAGGAGACCGTCACCGAGTTCGTCGTCGTCGCGGAGGCCGAGGAGGACACCACGGCCCCCGTCGTGGCGACCGAGCTCAGCGGCCAGCAGGACGAGGACGGCGCCTACGTCGGCTCCGCGTCCGTGCTGCTCACCGCCACGGACGACGGCTCGGGCGTCGCGACCGTCGAGTACGACCTCGACGGTGCGGGCTGGACCGAGTACACCGGGGCCGTCGTCGTCGACGAGCCCGGCCGCCACACGCTCGCCTACCGCGCGACCGACGTCGCGGGGAACGTCAGCGAGCCGGCGACCGTCACGTTCGACGTCGTCGCGGGCCAGGGCGGCGACACCGTCGCCCCGACCGTCGACCACCGCGTCATGGGGGGCGACAAGAACGAGGCCGGCGAGTACCTCGACAACGTGTTCGTGCGCCTCCTCGCGAAGGACGCCGACTCCGGCGTCGCGTCGGTCGAGTACCAGCTCGACGGCGGCGAGTGGACCCCGTACGCCAAGCAGATCTCCGTGCGGACCCCCGGGTCGCACACGGTGACCTACCGCGCGACGGACGTCGCGGGCAACGTGTCCGCCCCGAAGACGGTCACGTTCGTCATCGCGGGCGGCGAGGAGCCCGGCGGCGACACCGACGGCCCCGTCGTCACGGCGGGCGTCAGCGGCAGCCGCACGCGCGACGGCGACTTCGTCGCGAGCGCGCGCGTCACGCTCACGGCGGTCGACGAGGAGTCGGGCGTGGACCGCATCGAGTTCCAGGCCAACGACGGCGCGTGGCAGCGCTACGCGGCCCCGGTCGCGTTCGCGGCCGACGGCCAGCACGTGGTCCGGTACCGCGCGGTCGACGGCGTCGGGAACGTCACGAGCGGCGAGGTGACCTTCACGGTCCTCAAGCTCGTGCGGGACCGCTGCGTCGGCTCGGACATCCGCCCGACCGTGATCATCGACGGCCACGACAGCACGGTGCAGAACTACGACGACGGCACCGGCTGCACGGTCAACGACCACGTCGCCGAGAACGACGAGTACGCGACGCACCGTGAGTTCGTCGACCACGTGAGCCTCGTGACCGAGGACCTCGTCCTCGACGGCGTCCTCGACGACGCCGAGCGGGACCTCGTCATCACGGCGGCCCAGCTGTCCGACATCGGTCGCCGCTGACAGCACCCGTCCCACCAGCACGTCCGACCGGCGAAGGCCCGGACCCGCTCCCTCCAGGAGCGGGCCCGGGCCGTCGTCGTCCCGGCCCACCCCGGGTCCGAGAGACACCCCCGGTGCGCCGAGCACGACGTTGCTGTCGCCTGGGGCGGTATCCCGACGAGAGAGTCGTTCTCGACCGCGCGCAGGGTCGTGCTCGGCCTGCCCCGCCGGGAGGGGCGCCCGGGAGGGGCGTGCCTCGCCGTCGGGCTGTGGGCAGGGCGGCCGGGTTGCCCGACGCCGCGCGGACCGGTCAGGCCGGCGGCTCGCCGTACACCGGGCGGACGAAGGCCAGGACGATCCCGAGCCCGCCGCGCTGGGCGAGGCGCGCGCGGTCCTCCGGGTGGTCGAGCAGGTGCCGCAGGACGCGCGCGACCGCCTCGGGGTCCGTCACGACGACGGGGTCGGGGTCCGGTCCGTGCGCGGGCCGGCCCTGCAGCAGGTCCTCGCCCTCCGCGTGGCGTGACCGCGCGCCGTCGTGCAGCTCGACGCGGAGCGACGGGCGCCCCTCGCCCGGGACGACGTGGACGCGCGCGACGTCGTCCCACCGCACGACGACCCGGGCCACCTCAGCGCGACCCACCGGCAGCTCGACCTCGTGCGGCCGCAGCACGACCGCGTGCTTCGACGGCCCGCGCACGTACGCCAGCAGCCCGCCGCCGAAGGCGAGGGCGACGATGCCGATCAGGGCGGCCGCGAACCCCTCGTCGTTCCGCAGGAGCCACACCGCGAACGCCACCGCGCCGCCGCACAGCGCCAGCAGGATCAGCAGCACCGCGAGGTAGTCGGCGACCGGCGTCAGGCGCTCGCGACCGCGCACGCCGCCGCGCACGGCGGTCCACACCATCGTCGGCCGGTACGGCTGCCGGGGTCGGTGGCTGCTGCTCACGGAGGACAGTCTGCCGGGTCGGCGCCGAGCACGACGTTGCTGTCGTTCTCACGGCGATACCGCCAGCAACCTCGTGCTCGGTGGCTCGGGGGATCGTCGGTTCAGGAGCCGCCGAGGAGCATCCGCTTGGCGGCGGTGAACTCGTCGTCGGTGAGGGAGCCCGCGGCGTGCAGGCTCGCGAGCTCGGCGAGCGCCGCGGTGACGCCGTGCTGCACGGTCACCTCGGGGGTGCCCGCGCCGCGGGTCATCCGGGTCGTCGTGTACGTGGTGGTCGTCGAGGACGACGAGCGCGTGGGCGAGCCCCACGCGGGGACGTCCGCGTCGCTCGTCGGGTCGTCGGCGACCGGTGCGTCGGCAACGGTCGCGCTCGCGGCCCGGGCGGCGTCGTGCAGCGCGCGCGTGCGGTCGCGGCGGGCCTGCACCACGACCCGCTCCCCGGGCAGGCGCCAGACGACCACGGGGTCGCCGGGCTGCGGGACCTCCGAGGGGAGCAGGTTCGTGACCGGGGCGAGGCGCGTGACCGTCGTCGTCAGCGCCCCGTGCCGCACGCGCACGGCGCAGTGCGCGACGCCGCCCGACTCCGTGCGGTCCGTGACCGACGCCGTCACGACCCCGGCCTCGCGCGTCGCCGCCAGACGGTCGCGGTGGTACTGCGCGTAGAGCGGGGCGTCGTCGCGCGACCGGCGCAGCGACCGCGCGTAGCCCGCCCACATCGGGCCGAGGAAGACCCACGGGAAGATCGTCCACACGACGTTCCAGAACCACGGGAAGAAGCCGTCGTGGTCCCACGCGTTGACCGTCACGAGCCAGACGAACCCGCCCGACAGCAGCGCGAGCAGCACCCCGTTGCGGATCTTCGTCCCGACGCCCGACGGCGGCTCCATGAGCCCCTCGGGCGTGCGCGGCAGGTCGTCGACGGACTCGTCGTTGCCCACCAGCCGCAGGATGGCCTTCGGGTCCGCGGTCTTGCGCGCGAGCGCGGCAGACGGCGGCAGGGGCGATTCGTCATGAGGGGCGGACGGCGCCCCAATCGTGTGGTCAGACATCACCCCGATCCTACGATCGCCTTGCCCCGCCGGGCCCACCTGCCGCCCCGTCCTAGCCACGCCGTGGGTCGAACACGGGGATGGCGACCTCTTGCGGCTGTTTCTGGTCGGCAACCCCGTGGTCGACGGTCGGTGAGGGCGTGGTGGTCAGCGGTTGGTGGTCACCGTCGTGTCGGCGGCGCGGGCCGCGGCCAGCAGCGGCTGGAGGCCGAACGCCTGGACCGGGCCTAGCGCTCCCGTCCCGTTCGTCTCGCCGGCCGCTGCTCGGGTCGCGCCCCACGCGAGGTAGTGGGCCGTGAGGTCGTACGCGTCGGGACCGTCGAGTCGGGCCCGGCGCAGCACCTTGCCCTCGGCATCGCGTGCGACCGCGAGCACGTGCGTGCGCGACGCCGCGCGGGCTGCCTCGTCCGGCCCGCCGCTCGACCCGCTGCGCGAGCGGGCGAGCCGCCGCAGGCCGTCGCCGAGCCCGGGGACGCGCAGCGCGGCCGTCGCGACCGCCGTCGCCACCGGCGCGAGCCGCACCGCGGGACCGGACACGCCCAGCGCCACCTCGACGTCGCGCAGCCCCCGCTCGAGCCCGGGGAGCGTGAACGGCTCGGTGCCGCCCGCGGTGACGCCCCGCACGCGCCGGCCGGGGCCGACGTCGAACGTGACGACGCGCGCCGCGATGCGCTCGCTCCGGAGACCGCCGTCGCGCCACGCGTACGACGGCTCGAGCGCCGTCTCCAGCGCGCTCACGCGCGTGCCGCCGCTCACGCCGCCGCCGGTGGGGAAGTAGCCGATCTCCAGGCGCACCGCGTCGGCGCCCTCCTCCTGGAGCGCGAGCGCCCCCGAGAGGTTGCCGGGCACCCAGTCGTGGCCGAACGCCGTGAGCAGCGCCGCACCCGTGCGCCGGGCGCGCGGCCCGAGCTCGTCGAACACGCGCCGGATGAACGCTGGCTCGCCCGTCGAGTCGAGGTACACCGCGCCCGCCTCGATCGCGGCCTCGACCGCCGGGCCGCCGTGCCGCCCGAACGGGCCGACCGTCGAGATCAGCACGTCGCCCGGTTCGACCAGCGCACGCACGGTCCGCGCGTCGTCGACGTCCGCGACCGCGGTCTCGAGCGGCGTGCGCGCAGCGGTGCCCGACGGCGGGCTCCCGGCCTCGCGCGAGCCCGCGGGCTCGGCGCGGTGACGGGCCGCGGACGGTGCCGTCGCGGACGGTGCCGCCGCGGTCCGTGCGGTCGCGGTCGGTGTCTCCGCGGCGAGGTCGGCGGCGAGCGCCTCCAACCGGTCCTGGGACCGACCCGCGAGCACGGGCCTCGCGCCGCGGGCCACGAGCTCGTGCGCGACGAGCGTGCCCGTGTAGCCCGTCGCGCCGAGGAGCACGATGCGGCCCGTCGCCGGGGGAGGGGTCGGGGCGTCGGTCATGGGGTCACCTTTCGCCGGAACCAGGGATCCCGCGAGACTACGGAGCGGTGCCGGGGCTCGCGCGTCGGCGGGGTCCGGCCGCTCCCTGCCCGCGCTCGCCCGCGGCCCGCGTGGTGTCCTGGCGGTATGGACCGACAGCCTGACGACCCGCGGCGCGAGGACAGGCCGCCCGACGACGGTGGACGGCCCGACGGGCCCCGGCCTGGGCTCGTCGGGGTGCTGTGGTGCGTCGTCGTCATCGTGGCGGTGCTGGTGGTCGGCGTCGCGATCGGGTTGTTGGACGGCCGCTAAGGGCGCGCCACCGGGCGACTCCGCCGGCCCCTTGGCCGAGCAGTTCCTGCCCATCAGAGACCTCACCCCGTTCCCGCCGAGACGACCCTGTGCCGGACGCGCCTTGCGCGGCTGGGGAGCGGGTGCTGCGAGGCGACCTGGGTTCGGCACCGCTCCGAGGGCGCGGAGCCCGGCGGACACGAGGAGCGTTCTTGCTGTCCGTCGGCGGATGAGGTAGACATCTGCCCAGGTCACGAGTGTCCAGCGATACGCCCTCCGCGTGCTGGTCCGGCAACCGCGCCCCTCGCGCACGGTGCCCCAGGAGGAAGACCGGCCCCCGGCCGACCGGCCGAGGGAAGTGCGAGGTCGACGTCCGCCTCGGCCGCACCGCGACGGTGCGCGCCGACCGGTCGTCGGCCCTGAACGAAGGGCTGTACCGATGTCCGTCCTCACCCACTGGGTCCGCACCGACGAGGCGTGCCGCGTCCTCCTCACCGCCGACGGAGGGCTGATCTGCCCCGTCCACACCGGCGTCCCCCGCCCGACGCCGTCCCGCGCGTGCGCCGTCGGCGCCGGACTGACCCTGTGCCAGGTGTGCCTGCGGGGTAGTTCGTACTCCCACGGGACCTTGCGGGTGCAGCGTTCCGTGTGCGCGGACTGCCTCGCCGTCGACTCGCGTCTCACCTCGGCACTGGGCGTGCCGTCGCTCGCGCCGCGCCACCAGGACGACCCGATGAAGCCACGGATGCGCGCCTACGTGACGCTGGTCTTTCCCGAGCGGTGGCGCCTGGCGCGCGCCACGGGTCTCCCCGTCCTCCGGCTCGACCCGAGCGCGCCGTACTGGGGCCGGCGGACGGTCCAGGACGGCATCATCGAGGACGCGATGCGTTCGCGGCCCGAGCGCCTCTTCACCTGGCACGACCACTGGGCAGCCCACGGCAGCTTCGACGACGCCGCCCGCCGCGCGGCCTACCTCGCGTGGGTGCGTGCCGTGCATCCCGCAAGCGTGGTCGCCTCCGCGAAGGCGGGTGAAATCTGATGAGGGTGGCGCACCGTCCCGCCGGCACCCGTGACGGCATCGGGCCGGTGCGGTACGAACAGGTCATGCCGCACGCGTATCCCCCCGACCCGACGTTTCCCGACGACGGCGGCGCAGAGCGCGCCGTGTGGGAGGCGCTCGTCGCGCAGCTGCCGGACGACGCGGTCGTCGTCCACGGCCTGCACCTCCAGGAGGACGAGCACGAGTACGAGATCGACGTGCTCGTCGCGTGGCCGGGAGTCGGGATCGCGGCGATCGAGGTCAAGGGCGGTTACGTCGACCGGCACGAGGGCGCGTGGTACCAGGGCAGCGGCGACCGTAGGCACCGCATCGACCCGGTCCGTCAGGTGCAGGGGGCCCGGCACGCGCTCCAGGCGCTGCTGCGTCGTCGCGGCCTCTGGGCCGGCGGGGCGCGCACCGCGCACCTCGTCGCTCTGCCGCACCGGTACGTGCCGGCCGACTGGTCGTCGCTCGACCTGCCGCGAGACATGCTCGTCGACCGCACGGACCTGGAGCGGCCGCTCGGCGTGGCCGACCGCGTCAAGCACGCGATCGAGCGCCACGGCCAGGGGCACGCGCCGCTCGCCCTCGACGACGTCCCCGACCTCGTCGAGTCGCTCACCGGGGGCTTTCCCAGCCAGGCGGAGCACCTGGCGCTCGCGGCGCAGCACGAGACGCGGCTCGAGCAGATGACCCGCGACCAGTCCCGCACGCTCGACGCGCTCTCGGAGGTGCACCGGATGCGCGTCGTCGGCGGCGCGGGGTGTGGCAAGACGTGGCTCGCTCTCGAACAGGCGCGACGGCGAGCGCGAGCCGGCGAGCGGATCGCCCTCCTGTGCTACTCGCGCGGGCTCGGCCGCTACTTCGAGCGGATCGTCGAGCAGTGGCCGGCGCGCGACCGTCCGGCCTACGTCGGTCTCTTCCACGACCTGCCGCTGGCCTGGGGCGCGGATCCCGGCGCGGACGACGACCCGGACTACTGGGAGCGGCGGCTGCCGCTCGCGCTCGGCGCGCTCGCCGACGCACGCGGCGCGGCCGACCTCTTCGACGCGGTCGTGGTCGACGAGGCGCAGGACTTCGGCGACCTCTGGTGGCCGTCGCTGCTGCGCTGCCTGCGCGACCAGGACTCCGGCGGTCTGTACGTCTTCATGGACGACGCGCAGCGCGTCTTCCCTCGCGAGGGACGCGTCCCGCTGGAGCTCGTGCCGGTGACCCTGCACGAGAACCTGCGCTCGACGAAGCAGGTCGCCCAGGTGTTCGGGGCGCTCTCGCCGGAGCGCATCACGCCGCGCGGCATGGAGGGGCCGCCCGTCCGGGTCGTCGACGTTCCTGCGACCGACGCCGTCGGCGCTGCGGACGACGCGGTGGAGGCCCTGCTCGACGAGGGGTGGGGGAGCGGGCAGCTCGCGCTGCTCGCGACCGGGCGTCGGCACCCGCAGCAGGTGAACGAGGTCGAGGCGGGCGGCCACGCCGCCTACTGGGACGCGTTCTTCGCCGAGGACGACGTGTTCTACGGGCACGTCCTCGGGTTCAAGGGGCTCGAGCGTCCGGTCGTCGTGCTGGCCGTCAACGGCGTCCGCGACGTCGTCCGGGCGCGCGAGATGCTCTACACCGGGCTCTCCCGGGCGCGGTCGCTCCTGGTCGTCGTGGGTGACCGCTCGTGGATCGAGGACATCGGGGGAGAAGCGGTCCGCCGTCGCCTCGCCCGGGCGCAGGAGTGGTCGCCGGCCTGAGCCTCGCCGTGGACGTCCGCGGTGGACGACGGCGTCGTGCGCCGGGTGAGATTCAGCCGTCGGTCGATCCGGCACCGAACTGGTCGAGGGCGTCGGCGAGCTGGGTCCAGGCGTCGTCGGCGCCGATCTGGCGGGCAGTCCTCGCCAGGTTCCTCAGGTCGGTGACGAGCGATGCCGCCTCCTCGCCGCGCTCGTCGACGTACCGCGCGTCGAGGAGGTGGGGTGCCTCGCGCTCCGCGTGCATCGCGACGACGTCGAGGAGGACGGTCAGGGCCCGTGCGGCTCGACGCCGCTCGGTCGCCTCGCGGTCGCGCCGTGCGTCGTCCGACTCGGACGGGTCAGGCGTCACGATCGCGGCGCGCTCCTCGGCCTCCAGGGTCGGGACGACGACGTCGAACCGGCCCTTCCACAGGCGGCTGAACGCTGCGTCGTCGGCGAGATGGAGGACCGTGCCGATCTCCGGAGCGGCCGGGTCGTGCTTCTCGACGCTCGCCCGGAGGCCGGCCACCTCGTAGGCGAACCGCAGCAGGTTGTCGTCGGTCATGGACGCCCCGACGACGAGAAGGTGCTTCGTCATCATCAACGACTGGACGAGGGATCCGACGGGCTTCCACCGGTTGTCGTAGTGCACGAACGAGCTGCGGGACAGCACGATCGAGTCGGGGTGCTCCACGTCGCCGTGCATCTTGAGGAGCCACGGCCGTCCCGTGCTCGTTCGGTCCCACGGGAGCCGGTCGATGTCGGCCCGCAGCCCGTCGGTCGGGCCGCCCGCGGCCGTGACGGCCTGCTCGTAGAGCTGGTCGTAGTTGGTCGTCGCGGCCTCACGCACGCGCATGCTCGCGAGGAGGGCATGGGAGAGGCTGGGACGGGCGGACGCGGCCTTGATGATGCTCGCGACGCGAGCGCCGAGCGCCTTCTGCGTGTCCGACCTGGCCCGTGCGGACCGGTCCGCGAGCGCGACCTGGATGAGTTCCGCCTGCTCGAGCGGGCCGAGATCCTTCATGCGTTCGCGCACGTCGCCGTCCAGGTCGAGCTTCACGACGAGCTCGGTCAGCAGGTGGCTCCACGACGGGAGGCCCGCGGCGATGCTCACGCCGGCACCGAAGAACAGGGCGAGCTCACCGCGGGCGGCGTGCGCGCCGAGAGCCTGGGCCCGGGCCGTGACGTGGTCAGCGAGCCCCGTGGGCCGGGCGAGCACGCGACGGCGGTGCTGGAGCGCGGAGTAGTCCGCTCGGTTCGACGCGACCAGGGCGACGTCGACGCCCAGGTCACGTGCGGCGTCGTGCAGGGTGGTGAGGAGCGCGGAGATGACCTGGCCGCGGCGGAGCCGGTGACCGCCGTAGCCGGTCCCGACGACCGGCAGCGCGACGAGCGGCAGCTCGCGGCCCGCAGCCTCGGCAGCGGCGCGGAGACGGTCGCCGGAGTGCTCGACGATCGCCTCGACGGCACGGCGTGCGGCGTCGCCCACGCCGGCAGGCGTGGTGGCGACGGCGTCGAGGAACCAGACCTCGGGCCGGTTCTTGGTGCTGCGGCGAGACGTCCGCGCGGGGAGGGCTGCACCCCGTCCCCATCCCGCCGGCTCGACCTGGCTCCACGTGGTCGCGGGATCGAGTCCGGCCGCGTCGCGCCACCAGCGCTCGACGCGGAACCCCGCGTCGGTCGGGATGACGACGGCGTCGGCGCTCAGGGCTTCGAGGCGGCCGTTGACGACGAAGAGGTGACCCGCGGTCATCGGGCGACCTCCGCGTCGGCGGTGGGCACGAGGTAGCGGTGGTGCATCCACACGACGACGTCGAAGACGCGCAGCGCCGAGATGTCGTCGCCGATGCCGGCCTCGTCCCGCAGGGAGAGGAGGTGCCGGTGGAGGGCGCGGTCGTCCGCGCGGAGCTCCGCGCGGAGGGCCTCCCAGAAGGAGGCGGTCGGCTGGACCGCCGCCCGGACGACGGTGTCGTAGACCGGGACGAGCCGCGGTCGCTTGCGTGCCAGGAGCTTGCCGGCGGTGACCCAGCCGATCCCCTGGATGCCGCGCAGCGCCTCCCACAGTCGGCCCGGAGCCCAGTCGTCGGGGATCGACTCCAGGTCGACGAGCTCGACATCGTGCGGGATCTCGGCGAGCAGCTGCGCGAACTCGTCCGCGCGGGTCTCGAGGAGATCGATGGCTCCGTGCGGCGGGACGTTCACCGAAAGGAGCGAGACGGCGACGAGATCGTCCGCCGTGAACCGGTCGGCCGTTTCCGGGCGGTCGCCTCCGCCGGCCAACCGCTCGAAGCGCGAACCTGCCCAGCCCGTCGTCGCGCCCACGGGGCCGAAGTAGCGGCGAAGATGCTTGACGGCCTCGCCACGGAGAGGAGGCGTCAGGACCGGAGGGACGATCAGCGTCGATGTCACGGCGTCAGCGTAGGTCGGCCGGGGACGTGGACACCGCCGTGCTCGGATCCCGCGCGGGTGAAACCAGCAAGCAGATCTTGCATGTGTGCAGTTAGTGCACGTACGGTCAATTGCATGATCACGGACTCGTCGCGACATCACCGACCTCGACTCGACGCCGCCCGCGCGGCGCTCGACGAGGCGGCCGCGGCTGAGCCGGGGGCCGCCGTCGAACCTCTCGCCCGTGCCCGGGCGCTGCTCGACGTCGCGCTCGACGAGGCGATGGCCGAGGCCCTGCTCGCCGGGTCGTCGATGCGGTCGGTCGCGGAGGCGGCAGGCGTGGCCCCCAACACCGTCCCGCCCCGCCTCGCGCGCACGTCGGCGCTCGCGGGCTACTCCAGCCCTGACGGCCGCGTCACTGCCGAGGGCGTCACGCGCGCCCGCTACGACCGCGAGCGCGGGACACCGCCGCCCGAGCGGACGACCACCGTCGAACCGCTGAGGTTCCGCCGTCGCACCTGAGCACCTGCCGCGCCGTCCGTCCAGCAGCACGACGAAGGGAACCGCCATGCCTGACCAGACCCTCACCCACCTCGCCATGCTGCTCGACCGCTCCGGGTCCATGCAGACCATCAAGCAGGCCACCGAGCAGGGCTTCGACCTGTTTCTCACCGAGCAGCGTGACACCCCCGGCAGGTGCACGGTCACGCTCGCGCAGTTCGACAACGAGTACGAGGAGGTCTACACCGACCTCGACGTGCGCGAGGTCCCGCCGCTCGACCTCCGCCCGCGTGGCATGACGGCGCTGCTCGACTCCATCGGGCGCCTCGTCCAGACGACCGCGCTGCGCATCGCGCAGCTCCCCGAGGACCAGCGGCCCGGCGCGGTGATCGTCGGGATCATGACCGACGGCCTCGAGAACGCGTCGAAGGAGTACACGCACGCCGCGATCAAGGCGCTCGTCACCGAGCGCGAGGAGCAGTTCGGCTGGACATTCCTCTACATGGGCGCCAACCAGGACGCGATCGAGGTCGGCGCGTCGCTCGGCGTGAAGCGCGAGCGGTCGCTCACGTACGACACGGCGAACGTCGACCAGGCGTACGCCGCGACGTCGCGCAGCATGGCCGGCATGCGCACGGCCATGGCCGCGGGTGCGCCGCCCGCTGCGGCGCGTGACCAGCACGCGGTGTACACGGAGGCGGACCGCGCAGCGGCCGGTGGTCCCGTACCAGCTCGTGGGAGCTCCACGGTCGGTCGTCGCAGCGCCGGGCCCGCAGCGGTGCCCGTTCCCCGCGGGACGAAGGACGACCCGTTCGACGAGCAGCACCTGCTGGCGCACGTACGGTCGGTGCTCGCGTCGGGCGCGCCGACGCTCGCCGACGTGGGCACGTTCGGGGGACGAGCGGTCGTCTGGGCGACCGTGCGCGGCGTGCCGGTCTACCTCAACGCGGACTCGTCGCGCGCGGCGCTGCAGCAGTTCGTGGACGCGGCGGCCCGTGGCCCGCTGCCGTGGAGCGTCATCGCCAACCGGAAGGGTCAGCTCAACAAGGTCACCTTCCGTGTCGGCGAGCGGGTGCCAGGCTTCTACTGCTACACGACCGCGGTGCAGGCCGCGGCAGGTCCCCTGGGTGGGGTGACCGCCGCAGACTGAGTGCCCGACGGTGTGGGCCGGTTCGCGACGACGTCCCTCGCAGCTGGCGGGTACCGGCGGGCCATCGAAGTTCCGTCTCTCGTGACATGGAGGTCCCAGACATGGTCGTCCCCTTTCAGCACCGCGCCGTCTTGGTCAAGGTGACACAGTTCGGCAGCACCGAGGTCTCAGCGCGGATCCTGTACGACGCCGCACACGCGTGGTGGCGTGTCGCAGCCCGCCGGCGGGAGGGGCCCGAGGCGGTCGAGGTCGCCCTCGCAGTGCGCGACAACGCGGTTGTCGGCGCGTGGTGGATCGACGAGTGGACCCCCGACGAAGGGGGCGCGCGATGGTCGTTCGAGGGCCGTGAAGACCCCGAGCTCGATCGGTTGTACGACGGTCTCGACGTCACCCCGTGGTTCCCGCGCGGAGCACAGAACCCGCTGCGCTACGTCGGCCCGGACGGCGCCGCCGAGCAGGACGACCCGCTCGACGACGTCGACGGCGCGGCCGTGCAAGGCCACCCCGGTGCGGCGCGGGCGACGTTCGGGTCGTTCGACGAGGCGCTCGAAGAGTTTGGTATGCCGGTGGAGAACCGGGTGCGACTCCGTGAGATCGCGGCCGGTCTGAGCTTCACCGAGGTGTGGATCCCACCGGCCCGGTCGTACGTCGCGGTCGGTACGCCGGGCACGCCCGCCGCGGCCTACTTCGGCGCCGGGTACGTCTCGATCTACCGTGGCCCGAACGACTACGAGGTCGTCGAGCTGCCGAACTTTCGCGGCGGTCCTCGCCGGGGAGGGCAAGCCGACGCCTTTCGTCGGCTCGAAGAGCGTGTGTTCGGTACGTGCCCCACGTGCCACACGCAGCTGCCCGCGAACGACCGGTGCGACACCTGCGACGACTGAGCTGATTGCACCGATCGGCTGTCGGGATCTCCTGGGGAGGGATGCGAATCGCCAGACTCTGGACCGTCAGATCGTGTCGTCGGAACCGCCGCCTGCCACGTGGTCGAGGGCGAGGCGAACCTCGGCGCGCGACGGTGGCTGCGCCCGGTCCCACACGCCGTCGTACGCTTCCGCCAGCCGGGGCCAGACGAGGCGCAGCCCGTCGTCGACGGACCGCACGTCGTCCGCCGACGGCGGCAAAACCACGATGTCGTGCGGGATCACCCGACCCGCCCGGTCGTGTCGGCCCGCCGGGTCGGGGAAGCGCAGAGCAACGAGCCTCCCGACACGGCGGTATGCCGTCGGCTCGCCCTCGATCCCCGCGAACGCGAGGTCGTACGTCGACAACGGGTCTTCGAAGCCGCCGTCGAGGAGGAACCGGAAGCCC
Organism: Cellulosimicrobium sp. MI9406; assembly: GCF_040595865.1. Lineage (NCBI taxonomy): Bacteria > Bacillati > Actinomycetota > Actinomycetes > Micrococcales > Promicromonosporaceae > Cellulosimicrobium > Cellulosimicrobium sp. MI9406. The sequence continues at coordinate 172,531 of NZ_JALIZI010000001.1, read as the reverse complement.
CAGGACCGACCGCGCGTCGCCCAGACCAGGTTCACCGAGGGCTCTTCCTAAAGATCCCCTCGTCCTCGCCGCGGTCGAGGTCGAGCTGGAACTGCGTCAGAGTCGCGGTCAGGTAGTCCCGGTTCGCGCGGGCTTGCTCGTTGACTTCTCTGATCTTCGACTCGCTGAGCTGAATCGCTCCTGCGAGCAACGGGAGCGCGACCTTCGCGAGCAGGGCGCCGACCCGAGGCACCTTCCCGAGAAGCGTGCCGACGATCCCCGTGCCGATGAGGACGGTAGCGAGCGCATCGGCATTGTCTGCGAGGCGGTCGAGCCACTTGCGGGGAATCTCGAGCTTTTCGGCCCATCGGACCAGGCGCTCGAGGGGGAGCAGCGCAGCCACCGGCAGGATGAGGTCGAGACCGATGCGATCTGCGACCTCGATCCGTCCGGGTTCGAACCTTGCCGACGACAGCAGCAGGTAGTCCTCTCCCATCGAGAGTGCCTCAGGGAGCTGCACAAACTCCCGCAAGACGTCGTGCAGAGCAGCGACGTCGCTGCCTGCTTTCTCGACGAGCAGGTCGCGAAACCCGTGGACGTCGAGATCGGGGTGCAGGTCGGACTTGGACAGCGCGAGCATCCAGATGCGCGGGAACTCGACCAGTGGTTCGCCGTCGTCGAGGAGCTCGTGCTTGAGCCGGAGCAGGCCATCCCGAAGGCTGCTGAACAGCGCCTTGAGGTACCGCTCCTCCTCGCCGGCGTGGTCGAGGAGCTGCTGTCCGTCGACCAGGACGAGGGCGACGTCGGAACGCAGCAGCGTCCGGAACGTGTCGACGCGCCGCGTCAACTCTTCGTCGGTGCCGGGCTCCTCCTCGAACCACTCCCCGGGATAGTCGTGCCAGACAAGACGCAGCTCGTCGAACGGTCGCGACTTGGCGGCCTTGGCGTCACCCGAGTCCTTGAACGTCAGAGTGAAGGAGTAGCGGATCGCGGAGAAGCGGTTCGTGGCAGGCACCCTGGCACGGTTCTTCATGCCCAGGTAGTTCTGGTAGAGCCGGTTGCCCTGCCCGGCATCGTCGGCGAGGACGCGGAACAGGCTCTCCTTGTCGAGCGCCAGCTCCTGGGCCGCCCCGTAGAACGACGAGAGGAGGACGGTCTTGCCGCTGCCGCTGGCGCCGAACACGGCGATGTTCTGCTCGCGGACCCGGGGTTTTGTTGCCACGGCGGTGACGCTAGCAGTGGTGCGGCGGCGTACCCGAGCCTCGCTGTCAGACTTCACCCGCGGTCAGTTGGACTTCTGCGTCGGAGGTGTGGGCCGAGGTAGCCGACGTAGACATGGCCGTGGGTGTCGACGGCGTCGTGGTAGTGCATCCGAGGCGAGATCATGCCGGACTGGGCGATCTTCAAGTGGGCATCCATGAACACGACCGCGGACTTCCCCGTGCCGAGCCCGCCCTGGACGACGAGCAGGGGCTCGGCGTCGGCGCTGATGAGTGCCGCCTGCGCCCCCTAAAGCGTCTCGACGAACTGGCGCATCTCCGGCTTGCGCTCCTGCTTGAGCGCATCGACCAGCAACGAGTCCTTGCCCATCACGTAGGCGACGGGATCCTGTCCGGGGTCGAGGTCCTCCAGCTCTGCGATGCGCCGGGCGAACTCGGCGAAGACCGTGTCGCTCGTCTCCGTGATCGTGTTGACCGGATGGACGTGATAGCGCCGCTGACGGAGGGCGTCGCCCGGGTCGTGTGCGGTCGCCGAGGCGAGCCCCTGGACGAAGCGAGCCTTCCACCGAGTAGACGAGGACGTCACCGGCGTCGTCCCGCACCCCTGCGCGCCCGACGTAGAACGTTTCGTCCCCCGTGTCGTTCGGGAGGTACGCGGCGGCGTCCGAAGGATCTCCCAGCGTGTCATCGGCCTCGGCGTTCGCCTTGAGCCTGCTTGCGGCCTTAATGTCCCCTGCGGCAGACGGTGCGGCGCTGCGCGCGGCCCGCTTCGCTTCCCGGACGTCGGGCCTGGGTGAAGCAGGCCTGCTCGTCAGCGAGCGACGCGGCGACCGGCGGAGTGTTCACACGTCTCCTTCGATGCGGTTGCGCGAGCTCCAACCCGTACCGCCGAGGCGGTGGTGAAACGACCTCGCGGGATAGCGAAGCGGGTGTCCTTCGTGAGCGCGCTACAGGCGTCCAAAGCGCTCGAAGCGCCACGCAAGAAGCTCTCGATCGGGTCTGTCGGCACGACGGCGCGGGAGCGTGAGGTGGCGCCCGTGCATCTCTTGGAGCCCGTGCTTAAGCATGGGTCCGTCGATCTCTTGGAGGAGGTCGAGCGCGATCCGCACCTCGCCGTCAGGCGTCACGCCCAGCATGTTCTGGTCATAGGCGGCGTGATGGATCTTGCAGAGGGCGAGTCCGTTGTTCACGGTCGGCGGTCCATGTTTCTCGCTGTCCGGGACGATGTGCGCCGCGTCGAGCAGCGCGCCGTGCTTGAGCTCGCAGATCGCGCACCGGGTCTCGTAGGCGACGAGGACGCGGGTACGGAACGCCGGCTGGTGCAGACGCTGCTTGGCGAGCCGGAGCGCGTACTCGCGCTGCGGCGTCGTGAGGTGGGCCGGGTCGGGGATGAACCGGAAGGCCTCGTCCAGGGCGATGAGGAACTGGCTGTTCTCCGGCTCGTCGTCCACGACGTACACCGGGGCGACCGGGGTGTAGATGTTCGGGACTTCCTTGCGGAACAGGATGAGCGGCATCCCGCTCGTCATCGCCTCGCGCAGCTTGCGGTTGTCGCCGCTCCACGGGTCACCGGCGCGGTACGCGTAGTGGAGGAGACCGTCGTCGGACTCGGTGTCGTCGTACGGTCCGCTCGCCGAGCTGACGATCGACAGCGTCGAGGAGAAGCTCTGCGGGTTGCGGATCCCGCGTGAGTAGTCGATGACCGGGAGCTTGCGGCCGTCGATGTGGAAGTCGAGCAGCTCGTCCCGGTGGAGGAACCCGCCGTTCGCCTCGGCCCGGTCGTGCACCCACTGGATGATCCGTGTGCGGAGAGCGGCTTCGACGGCGGATTCCATGCCGGCAGCTCACCATTCTGGCAATCGGTGTTCAAGGGCGCCGCGGGTGAAGTTCGGGTTCATGGCCGTGAGCCGTGGACCACGGATCTTCGATCCGAAAGGGTGGCTCCATGGGGAAGCCAAGGCCGAGCGGGGAGACGACCACGCCAGGTGGGACGGTGGCGACAAGATGACCATCGAACAGTTGCGTACGGAGGGCGACTCGGGCCCGACCGTCCCGGGCTGGCACCCAGATCCGGGTGGAGCTCCGGCGTGGCGGTGGTGGGACGGCTCGCGATGGTCGTCGTTCGTCGACCGTGACCCTCGCGTGGGACCAGGACGAACCACCCCGTCTGGCGGAACCTACCGATGGTTGGCCCCTCCCGGCTGGCCCGAGCCTCATCGTGCGTGGTACCCCGAAGCGGCGTGGCGGCCGGGGGTTGCTTGGCCTCCCCCCGACCGCAGTTGGCAATGGTGGGACTTTGACGGCGAAGAGCCGATCGGGTCGGATACAGCGCACTCCCGCCTCGGCGAGATCTACGCCATCGAGGAGGATTCGTCGGCCTGGGGCGCTATCGACTACTCGACGGTTCCGCTCGTCTGGTGCTCACCTCCATCATGGCCCGCACCCCCGCGCGGGTGGAGCCCACCATTGGGCTGGCGCTCACCACGGTCCTGGGGCAGAGCACCGAAGGACTGGCAGTTCTGGCAGCCTGACCCGATGGTCGTGGACGAGCGCCAGCGCGTAGCAGTGGCGGGGATTTATGCCCGCAGCCTGCTGATCGCGTCAACCCCACTCGGGATTCTCTCGGAGCTTGACCGGGTTGAGGACATCAGCGCCATGATCGGGTGGGTCACCCCACTCGCGGAGTCTCCTCTGCCTGTTGTCGCGCAACTAGGGTGGGCTCCCCCCAGCGACGATCCATCGCGTCTCGCTCTTCGGAGCGCGAGCCAAGACGGTGCTGTGGCAGCGTCTAGCCTCAGGACGTACCTACTGCAGTGCGGGTACGGCCTGGTCGACCGTGCAGATCATGCAGGTGTCCTGCGGGCGAGGCTGTACTCGGCGCTTGTCGCGTACAGCTCTGCCGTTCAGGGGGTGCTCGAGGCTGAGGTTCAGCACTTTTGTCGCAAGGCCGAAGGGGAGCTAGCCCGTCTACGCGCCCGCGCAGGATCTGGCAGGCTCACGTCTCGGGATCGAGCGCGAGTCAACGAGTTGCTCTGGGCGACCGCGGCATTGGAGCGTGAGCTCGAGCAGCGCGTTCGAAACGTTGTAGAGCATCGCCCTTCGCGTATCGCCAGCAGCGCGCTCGCTGTCTCCATCACAGTGACGCTCACCCAGTCGATCACCGTAGAGCTGGGGTCGTATCGCTAGCGTGCGTGGCAGTTTCACCCGAAGGCGGGTATCGCCTCGATGGTGCTGTCTGGGATGCTTCGCCCGGGCGCCCAGGGGTGAAGTGGCCGCATCGGTGCTCGTCGGCACGAGGGAGAACGCAGGATGGATCGGGTCGAGACGCTCGCGAGCGCGCTGACTGACAAAGAACGGCAGGTCAGGGGGCTCGACGAACTGGGCCGTGCGCTCCGACCGCTCGTCGACGAGCGGATGACGCGTGCCGCGCACGGCAAGCCGTGGGTGCCTCTCTACGAGGCGAAGGAGACCGTCCGCCTCGGCCGACCGCATCGGGCTGACGCTGCCGACCCGCGTCTGCTGCTACGAGTCTTGCGTTTCGAGCGCGGTGTCTTCACCGACATCGATGCGTCTCAGCGCGCGTGGATCGACGAACTCGTCCAGGCGTCCAACAGGGCGGCGCACTCGACGAGCGTCTCGCGGCTGCAGGCGGACCGCGCTCTTGACACCATGATGCTTCTTGCGGAGTCGCTGGAGCTAGGCGCGGTGGTGGAGCAGCTCACGGCGCTGCAGGCTCTCGGCGATCGTCCAGGGGAGGCAGCCTCGGCAGTTCGCGAGGACGCCGGTGCCCATTCAGCGACCCTCAGCCCTGTGGAAGGCCCCACCGTAGTCACCGAGGCCGAGGCTGTTGACTCCGCGACTACGCCGGGGCGCGCCGTCCAGGTTCCCCTCAGCGGAGACGTGCCCAACGGCATGGGGCGGCTTTCGGCCCGAGTGGACGAGCTGGACGTCGTCGTCTACTTCCGCGAGGCGATCAACTACGCACTTGTCCACAACCGGGTTTCGGCGATCGCCGGAGTCCTCGTGGTGAACCGCGGTGGCGGCCCCGTGGACGACGTCGTCCTTGCTTTCGAGCTCGACACCCCGCCGTCGCTCGTCGCAACACCCGTGGCCGCGCCCCTGACGATCGAGGTGGGCACGGTCGAGTCTGGCGCAGAGATCGAGATCCCCGCACACCAGCGCGCCTGGCGGCTGAGCCCGGCTCCGTTCGTGACCCTCGACGAGGCGGTCCTCACGGGCATCCATCTCACGGTCTCGGTCGGCGAGTCTGCTGCGAGTATCCCCTCGCACCCGGCGACCCGGGTCCGCGACTCCGCTGATGTGCGGCTGCTCACCGCCGAGGAGTGGTGGGCCGTCGGTATCCCCGAGAGCCTCGCGGCTTTTGTCCGTCCCAACGACCCTGCTGTCGTCACCCTGCTCACGGAGGCGAGCGCGCTGCTCTTGGAACGCACGGGGTCACCGTCGCTCGAGGGCTACCAGTCAGGCTCAGAGCGGGTGCACCAGATCGCGGAGGCGATCTACGACGCAATGGGAGCGCGGCGGATCACCTACGTGGAGGCGCCGTCGTCGTTCGAAGGAACCGGCCAGCGCATCCGCACGCACGCCCAGGTGCTCGAGGAGCGGCGGGGTACCTGCCTCGACCTTGCCTGCACGTTCGCAGCTGCGCTCGAGCAGGCGGGCGTGCACCCCGTGCTCGCCCTCGTCGACGGGCACGCCTTCGCCGGCTACCTCACCGACGACAGCGAGCTTCCGTCGGTCACGGTAAGCGAGCCCAGCGGGATTGTCACGGTTGCGGACTCCGACTTGTTCGACGCCGTCGAGACCACCCTTCTGTGTGCCCGTGACGAGCCCGTCTCTTTCGACGACGCACGCGGGGCCGTGCGCCACTGGTGGCGCGAGGATCTTGCGAAGGTCGAGAGCCTTCTCGACGTCCACGCGGCGCACCGCCGCGTCAAGCCGCTGCCGTCGATCCGCACGGAAGGCGGCGTGCGGGTCGTCGAGGTCGTTCGTGAGGCGGTGGCCGCGCCGCTGCGTCGGACGCCGACCCCGCAGGTGGTTCCCGGTGCCGCGGGCGCCCCGGCGATCCCCGCGCGGGTCGAGCGATGGCAGCGTGCGCTGCTCGACATGACGTATGTCAACCCCCTCCTCAAGATGAAGGACTCGTCCAGCCTTCCGGTGCACGTTCCCGCCGGGGGACTCGCACGGTTGGAGGACAAGGTCTCGGCGAACCACCGCATCGTCCTTGCCCCGCACGACGAGCTGGCGCAGATCCACCGCGCTCAGGGGGCCCGGACGGCCGCGGACGTGGACCCTGAGGCACTGCGACGGATCATGGACGAGGAGAACGCGCTCTTCGTCGCAGTCGGCGAGCGGCAGTACACGACCCAGCTGCGCGGCTTGCAACGCAAGGCGAGGGCCAGCCTCGAAGAGACCGGGACCGACAGCCTCTATCTCACCCTTGGCACTCTCGAGTGGAAGGAGCCCACGGGTAGCAAGGAGGGTAGGGCTCCCCTCTTCCTGATGCCGGTTCGGCTGACGGGTGGGCGCGGTGGCACGGCGTTCACCCTCGAGCTCGACGACACGCGCACGCTCGAGCCGAACTTCTGCCTCGTCGAGAAGCTGCGCGTCGCCTGGGGCCTGGAGATCCCCGAGCTCACCGAACCCGGCGAGGACGAGTCCGGGATCGACGTCGCGGGTGCGCTCGCAGCGGTACGAACGACGTTGCTCCGTGCCAAGGCGATGACGTTCCGGGTCGAGGAGACCTCGCGCCTCGCCCTGCTGCAGTTCTCGACGCTCGAGATGTGGCGCGACCTTCGGGACAGCTGGCCGCGGTTCATGGAACGTCCCGCGGTCAAGCACCTGATCGAGACGCCGGGACGTCCCTACGTGGACGACATCGAACCTCCCGCGCCAGAGTCCGCAGCGGAGGCGACAACGTACCTGCCGATCCCTGCCGACGGGTCGCAGATCGAGGCCGTCCGTTGGGCAGCCGCCGGCAAGTCGTTCATCTTGGAAGGGCCTCCCGGGACGGGGAAGTCGCAGACCATCACCAACCTTGTCGCGCACTGCCTCGCCGAGGGCAAGAAGGTCCTGTTCGTCGCCGAGAAGCAGGCGGCGCTCGACGTCGTGAAGAAGCGTCTCGACAGTGTCGGGCTCGGATCGCTGAGTCTCGATCTGCACGGGAAGAACCAGACGGTCACCGCCGTCCGGCAGCAGATCAGCGACGCGTTCGAGGTTCAGGCAGGGTCCTCGTCGACATGGGAGGCGCTGCGTTCGAGCTACCGGACGCTCGTCGAGTCGCTCGCACGCTATCCGGAGCAGGTGCACGAGGCCGGGCCAGCCGACCTGTCCGCCTGGGACGCGCGCCAGGTTCTCCTCGAGCTCGAGGAGGCCGTCGGTGGGAGCGATGTACCGACGGTCGAGGTGCCGCGCGAGGTTGTCATGGGTCAGTCGCCGCTCACGCAGGTCTATGACGTTGCCCGTGACCTGGGCAACGCACTGCTGGATCTCGGGGTGCGACCAGACGACGCACCGTGGCGCCTTGCGGGAGCGCTCGACCCGTCGAGCCTCGACCGTGGATCGATCGCGCACGCGCTCCAGGAGCTCGTCACCGCAGATGCGGGTGTCGTGGGGCCCGTCCTCCGGGCCGCAACCGCGTTCGTGCAGTCACCGACTGAGGCTGATGCCGTCGCCACCTGGCTCGACGCGGCCAGAGGCGCCATGGGTCGCGGTACGGCGGAGGCTTCGCGGATCGTCACCCCTGCCTGGCGGACACAGGCACACCAGGCGCGCGACGCCGTCGGACACCTCCGTGCGACGTACGCCCCCCGCCTCGGGGTCTTCCTGCCCGCGGTGATCGACGTCGATCTTGACGGGTATGTGGCACGTGCGACCGAGGCCGACGGGAAGCTCTTCGGCAAGAAGAAGCGGCGGCTCGCGATCCTCGCAGAGCTGCAGAACGTCATGCGAAGTCCGGCGTCTTTCCCGCTCAAGCAGCTGACACCGGTGCTGCGGGACCTCGTGGGCGTGCGTGACGCGACTCGTGGCCTCGCGAAGCACGTCTCGACGCTTCCCGGCGTCAGCGTGCCCTACGGGTGGAATCCCCTGGACGACGCGCAGGCAGTAGTACTCGATCGAGCCGTCTACGGCCTCGAGGTGGCCGCCGACCTGCGCGCGAGGCTAGGTGCCGGGCGGTCGAATGCGGAGGCCGCACGCCAGACCATCGATCAGGTGACTGACGAGCTGCTCCGCACCACCCAGCAGGACGCGCTCTTGCCCGGGGAGCAGGTCCGACGCCTCGGTGCTGCGTGGGCCGGGTTCACGCGCGTACTGGGCAGCGCGGACGCTGACGTCGTCCGCTGGCTCGGAGGGCGTTCGCGCGGTCGTGCGATGGCCGACGATGTCCCGAGCTGGACGGCGGACGCTGCGGGTGGAGCGTTCATCCGGCTCCAGCGGTGGTTCCGCGTGAGCTCGGCGCTCGCGCGCCTCGACGACCTAGGCCTCGGAGCCATCGCAGAGTCGGTCCGGTCGGGCGCACTCCGAGGGGCCGACGTCGAGAACCAGGTCCGGCTGGGTGTCGCACGTGCGGTACTCGACGAGCGACTCGACTCGACCGGCCTGTCTGGGTTCGACCACGCTGAACGGGAGCGTCTGGTCGAGCGGTTCGTCCGCACGGGAGACGACGTCCGCCAGCGCATGACCGCGGAGCTCTCCGCACGGATCGTCCGTGCCCGCACCTTCGACCCGACGGCGCGCACGGGCATGGTCGCCGAGCTGCGTCAACAACTCGGACGCAGGCGCGGTGGCCTCTCCGTGCGCCAGCTGCTGCACCGCTTCGGGTCCCTCGTCACGCAGGTGACGCCGTGCTTCCTCATGAGCCCGACATCGGTCGCGCGGTTCCTGCCGGCCGATGCGGTCGACTTCGACGTCGTCGTGTTCGACGAGGCGTCCCAGATTCGTGTACCCGAGGCGATCGGTGCGATGGGCCGCGGTCGATCGGTCGTCATCGTCGGAGACTCGAAGCAGATGCCCCCGACCTCGATGTTCGGTCCGGCGGGCGCCATGGAAGACGACGACGGTCCGGTCGACGACGCGCTTCCGGTTCCCGCTGACCTGGAGTCGATTCTCTCTGAAGGTGTGGAGTCACGGCTGCCGCGACTGCTGCTGAGCTGGCACTACCGCTCCAAGGACGAGACGCTCATCGCGTTCTCCAACAGCCACTATTACGAGGGTCGGCTCTCGAGCTTTCCCACGCCGCCGGTGACGGCGGGCCGTCCGCCAGCTCTCGAGCTCCACCGCGTCGCTGGTGACTGGGAGGGCGGCGGCCGTGGCGCCGCACGCGTCAACCGGGCCGAGGCCGCCGCCGTCGTTGCCGAAGTGCAGCGTCTCCTCGTCGAGGACGCCGGACGGAGCATCGGGGTCGTCACCTTCAACACCCAACAACGCGAGCTGATCCTCAACCTCCTCGAGGAGGTCAGACAGCGCGACTCCCTCGTCGAGATCGCCCTGACTCGCGAGGAGGAGAAGCTCTTCGTCAAGAATCTCGAGAATGTGCAGGGTGACGAGCGCGACATCATCCTCTTCACGCTCGCCTTTGCGAAGGATGCCCGCGGCAAGGTCCCGCTGAACTGGGGACCGCTGAGCAGAGCCGGTGGCGAGCGTCGCCTCAACGTCGCGGTGACACGCGCCAAGGAGAAGGTCGTCGTGTTCTGCTCGTTCGAGCCTCACGAACTCGACCTGACCAACTCGACGGCAAAGGGTCTTGCCGATCTCAAGGACTACCTGCTCGCTGCTCGCAACGGCGTGGAGTCCGCTGGGCTCCGACGTGCCGATGCCCGTGATCGTCATCTCGAGGACGTGGGGAGCGCACTGCGGGTGGCTGGGCTCGAGGTGCGCACGGGTGTCGGCCTTTCTGACTTCACCGTCGATCTCGCGGTGCGTGCCGCGGCGGACCGCGCTTGGATCGCGGTCATGCTGGACGGTCCGGTCTGGGCGGAGCGCACGAGCGTGGGTGACCGCGAAGGTCTTCCGACTTCCGTCCTCACGGGTCGCATGGGATGGTCGCGCGTCGAGAGGGTCTGGCTACCCACCTGGGTGCGCGACCCCGGACCGGTGGTCGCGTCGATCGTCGGTGCCGCAGAGAACGCCAGCGAGCAGCACCCGGATGCTCCCGCGCACGCGGTGGCAGCGGGGCCTCCCCCGTCCCTTCGATCGAGCATCTTGAGCGAGCGCGTGGTCGGGCTCGAGCTCGAACGCCCGGAGGCTCCGATCGAAGACCTGCGCTCCAGGGGGGACGCCGTGCCCGTGCGCGGTGCCGCCGTCGTGGCACCGGCTCCGTCGACGGCCGCGCTGTCACGACCCGTGTTCACGCCGGCGGCGACGACTGTGCGGCACGGGGCGTGGATGCTCGACGATGCGTCCGGCGCCTCTCGTGCCAAGCTGCGCGACGAGCTCGTCGAGGTGGTGCGAATCGAGGGCCCCGTGCTCGTCGAGCGGCTAGCCCGTGTCGTGGCGGCGCGGTTCGATCTGGCCCGCGTGCGCGAGGGACGTCGTGAACAGATTCTTCAGCGCCTGCCGCGTGGCCTCGCGAAGAGAGCTCCCAACGGCGACGTGATCGCGTGGCCGGGATCTGACCCAACGTCGTACGACACCTATCGGGTGCCGGGCCCGGGCGAGAAGCGTGAGATCGCAGACATCCCGTACCACGAGCTTCGCAACGCGATGGTCGAAGCGGTGCGCGGTGCGCACGGGATGACGACGGACGACGCCCTGCGCGAGACCGCGCGGGTGTTCGGCATCCTGCGCCTGGGTGCGAAGGTGCGCGAGCGACTCGAAGGCACGTTGACCGCAGCAGTGAACGAAGGTCGCCTCGCGACTCACGCTGGTTTCGTCACTGTGCCATAGCGGCTCGGGCACGACCGCATCTCGTGGCAGCTCACTGCGAAAGGAACGAGACATCCATGGCTGGATACGCCGTCGTCGACGTGGAGACTACGGGCCTACGACCGTCGCGGCACGATCGGATCGTCGAGGTCGCGGTCGTGCACGTCGACGCAGCAGGGCGCGTCGAGCGCACGTGGTCGACGCTGGTCAACCCGGAGCGTGATTTGGGGCCGCAGGTGGTCCACGGCATCACCGCGGCGGACGTTCGCCACGCGCCTCGGTTCGCCGACGTCGCGGGTACGCTCGCTGGCCTGCTCGAAGGACGTGTCCTCGTCGCGCACAATGCGGCGTTCGACCTGGGATTCCTCCAGCACTCCTTCCAGAGCTGCGGCCACGACGTCCCCCTCGTGTGGCCGACGACGCTGTGCACGATGCGTACGGCGGCGGCGCTGCTGCCGGGTGCGCCGCGCTCGCTCGCGGGCTGCTGCGCGCACCTCGGCATTGAGCATGCCGGAGCGCACGAGGCGCTTGCCGACGCCCGCGCGGCCGCCGGTGTGCTTGACCTTCTTATCGCGGCGCGCGACAGACTGGACGGCGAACGTGCTCCGGCGCTGCCATGGTGGGACTTGGCGCACGAGCTAGCCGAGACCGCCCGGTGGCCCTCGATCCCGGTGCTCGACGTTGCGCCCGTCGTGCGTGGTGTAGCGGCCGGTCGTGATGTGCCCTTCCTCGAGCGTCTCTCTTCGAGCCTGCCCCGCTCACTTGAGTCGTGGGAGCGAGAGCAGTACCTGGCGCTCCTTGACCGCGCACTCCTCGATCGGTACCTGTCTGCCCGCGAGCACGATGCTCTTGCTGACACCGCGGCGGAATTGGGTATCGACGCAGGCACTGCATACGAGCTCCATCGTTCCTATCTCTCCGAGCTGACCATCGCGGCCTGGGCCGACGGCGTCGTGACGGACGACGAGCGCGCTGACCTTGCCGCCGTCGCCGGACTGCTCGACATCGCGGTCGCAGAGCTCGACACACTGCTGGACGCAGCACGACCTCGCATCGAATCAGGCTCGAGCGACGAGACTGGGCGCCTGCCAGGCCGTGGCATCGAGAGCTCTATGGAGAATCCGCGGCCCGGCACTGGTGCGTTCCGGCTCGAACCTGGCGACCTCGTCGTTCTCACCGGGGAGATGACCATCCCACGCTCGGAATGGGAGGCCCGAGCGCGCGCCGTCGGGATCGTCCCGAACGGGAACGTGACGAAGAAGGTCCGTCTGCTCGTGGCGGCGGATCCTGACTCGCTCTCGGGCAAGGCTCGCAAGGCGGTCGACTACGGCGTCCCTATCGTGACGGAGCAAGCGTTCGCCAAGATGCTGGACGCCCTCGGTTGAACTCACGGCGTCGTGGTGAGCTCGCCTCATGCGTGACGCGCTGAGTTCTGGTGCGCTGGCAGGAAGACAACGGAAGCGTTGTCACTTGACAGGCGTCGTGGTCGAGCTGCGCGGTCACGTCGAGGGTGGGGTCGCAGTCACGCACTACCGGGTGACGACTGCGTCACGATCACCGCGAGCTGCACGCGGTTCGTGACCCCGAGCTTCGACGACGCGGCGGCGAGGTGCGTCTTGACGGTCGCTTCGCCGAGAAACAGGCGCTGCGCGATCTGGGCGTTGGACAGGCCTTCCGAGACGAGCCGCGCGACTTCGAGCTCGCGCTCGGTGAGCGTGGCCATCTTGTCCGCGGCCTCGCGCCGTCCGGCCGCTCCTGGCGCGGAGCTCACCTGAGTCATCACGGTCCGCGCGGCGCGCGGCGAGAGCGCGCCGTCGCCGGCAGCGACGGCCCGCACGGCGGCCACGATCTCCTCCGGGGATGCGTCCTTGGCGAGGAAGCCTGACGCGCCGGCGTACACGGCGTCGAGGATGACGGCCTCGGTGTCGAACGACGTCATGGCGATGACCCCGGGAGGGTCCGCGAGCGTCCGCAAGGAACGCGTGGCTGCCACGCCGTCGACCCGTGGCATCCGCAGGTCCATGAGCACGACGTCGGGGTGGTGCGCCTGCACGGCCGGCACGACCTCGTCGCCGTCGGCGGCCTCGGCGACGACCTCGATGTCGTCGGGCCGCAGGATGGTCCGCAGCAGCCGTCGCACCATCGGGTCGTCGTCGACCACGAGCACCTTGATCACGCCCCGACCCTAGCGGCGCGCGCCCACGGCTCGTCCGCCGTGACCGCCGTCCTCGGCGCCGGTCGCAACGGCCGCGCCGCCCGTCGCGACCGCCGCCCCTCGCGACCGCCGCCCCTCGCGACCACCGCCCGCCGCGTCTGGTGCGCGGCGCGACCACCGTCAGGCCGGCGCGCCGTCCTGGTGGCGCACCCAGGTCTCGCGGACCTCGGTGAGGTGGTCGAGCATCGCGGCGCGGGCGCCGTCGGCGCGGTGCGCGTCGAGGTTGTCGACGATCGCACGGTGCGCGCGCGTGACGACGTCGATGCGGCGGGGGTCGTAGGAGAACGTGGCGATGCGCGTCTCCATGAGCCCTTCGCCGAGCACGTCGTAGAGCATGACGAAGAAGTCGTTGCCGGTCGCGACGGCGAGCCCGCGGTGGAAGGCGTAGTCGTTCTTGGACGCGGCGACGATGTCGTCGGCGTGCCCGGGGAGCTGGTCGACGAGGTCAGCGAGGCCGGTGAGCGCGGCGTCGTCGATGCGTTCGGCGGCGATGCCGGCGACGGCGACCTCGAGCGTCGCGCGGACCTCGTGGAGCTGGAGGTAGGGCACGTTGGGGCCGTGGTGGAGGAACATCTGGAGCATCTGGCCGACGTCGTCGATGCTGGTGCGCCCGACGTTCAGGCCGGAGCCGGGCGTGGCGGTGACGATCCCCTTGGCGGTGAGGGCGCGCACGGCCTCGCGCACGACGGTGCGGGAGACGCCGTAGGACTCGCAGAGCTCGCGCTCGGAGGGCAGCCGGTCGCCGGGCTGGAGCTCGCGCGCGAGGATGTCGTCGCGGATCGCGTCGGCGACCTGGTCGGACAGCCGGCGCTGTCGCACGATGCCGCTCGTCGGCAGCGTCGCATCGGGCTCGGGCACCGTTCCTCCTCGGGGTGACGACCGCGCCATTCTGCCTCACGGGGGCCGCGACCTGCCCGGACGCGGTCGGCGCTCACGGTCGTGAGACGGGGTTGGCTCAACTGGTATGACAGGATACAGTCACTCAACCTGCCGAGCCGAGCGTCCGACGTCGGGCACCCGTACAGGCAGGTCTCCCCTCACCCGCACGCAGAGCAACGCGGCTTCCCAGTCGCGGGGAAAGAGCTGTTCCACGATGCGCGCCATCAGATTCGAGACGTCCGGGACCGCCCACGTGGTCGACATCCCGCGCCCGGTCCCCGGCCCCGGCGAGGTCCTCCTCGCCGTCACCTCCACGGGGGTGTGCGGCTCCGACCTGGCCGCCCTCCGCGGCACCCACCCGTTCCGCGTCCCGCCGCTGATCTCCGGCCACGAGGCCGGTGGCCGCGTCGTCGAGGTCGGCCCGGACGTCGCCGACGTGGTCGTCGGCGACCGCGTCGTCGTCGACCCGCAGCGCCCGTGCGGCACGTGCGACCTGTGCGCGACGGGCGGCTACCACCTGTGCGCGAGCAAGCAGATGCTCGGCATCGCCGAGTGGGACGGCTCGTTCGCCGAGCACGTCGTCGTGCCCGCCTACACGCTCGTCCCCGCGCCCGACGACGTCGCGGACGAGCACCTCGCTCTCGCCGAGCCCGTCGCGGTCGCGGCCCACGCCGTCGCGCAGCTGGGGGAGCGGCGCCGCGAGCGCGCGCTCGTCCTCGGCGGCGGCACGATCGGCGCGCTCGTCACGCGTGTGCTCGCCGACGGCGGCAGCACCGTGGTCGACGTCGTCGAGCCGCGCGAGCACGTCCACGAGGTCCTGCGCGCGGTCGGTGCGACGGGCGTCCACCTGCCCGACGCCGCGCTCGAGCCCGGCTCGTACGACGCCGTCTTCGTCGCCGCGGGCGTGCCCGCGCTCGTCGAGCGCGCGTTCGAGGCCGTCGCGCCCGGTGGCGGGATCGTCCAGGTCGCGGTGTTCAACCAGCCCGTGCCGGTCCCGGTCGGGCAGCTCCAGGTGCGCGAGATCGCTCTGCTCGGCACGGCCATGTACACGAAGGACGACTTCCGCACCGCGCTCGACGTCCTCGCGCGCCACCCCCGGCTCGCCGACGTGCTCGTGTCCCGCACGACCTCCCTGGAGGAGGGCGCTGCGATCACGACGACCATGGCCGCCGAGGGGCCGGGCGACATCGTCAAGCTGGTGATGGTCCCGTGAGCGCGGCCCGCGCCGTCCGCGGCGTCCTGTCCGGCGCCGAGCGCGCGCTGTTCGTGGTCTCGGGCGTCGCGATCACGCTCGTGAGCGCCGTCCTCGTGCTCCAGGTCTTCATGCGGTACGTGCTCAACAGCCCGACCGTGTGGTCCGAGGAGTTCGCGACGCTCGCGTTCGTCTGGTGCGTCATGACGGCGATCCCCGTCGCGGTGCGCCGCAGCGAGCACATCGCGGTGACGCTGCTCCTCGACCGCCTGCGCGGGAAGGTGCGCCGCGCGTTCGTCGCGCTCGGCTACGCGCTCTCCGCGGGCCTGTTCGGCCTCGTCGCCGTCTACGCCGCGATGATGCTCCCGACGGGCGCGCGCCAGCTCATGACCGGCCTGACCATCGCGACGGGCACGGACATCACGCTGCTCGCCATGTACGTCGTCGTGCCGATCGGCATGGGCTTCTCCTGCGTCTACGCGGTCGAGAAGCTCGTCGAGGCGCTGCGCGGCGACTTCGACACCCCCGACGACGCCGTGGAGGCGAACATCGCCGAGGCGGAGCAGCTCGTCGCGCCCACCTCCCAGGACAAGGACGTCTGACCCATGCCCCTCATCCTCGGAGGGCTCCTCCTCCTCATCCTCGTCATCGGCGCCCCGGTGGGCGTCGCCGTCGGCCTCGCCTCGTTCGCGAGCCTCGCCGCCGAGGGCGTGCCGCCCGAGGTCGGCGCCCAGCGGTTCGTCGCCGGGATGCGCTCCTTCCCGCTCCTCGCGATCCCGCTCTTCGTGCTCGCCGGGTCGCTCATGAACGCGGGCGGTGTGACCCAGCGACTCATCGACTTCGCCTACGCGATCGTCGGCCGCATCCGCGGCGGGCTCTCGGCCGTCAACGTCCTCACCAACATCACGTTCGGCGGCATGTCCGGCTCGGCGGTCGCGGACGCGTCGTCGGTCGGCCGCCTCCTCATCCCGCAGATGCTGCGCCGCGGCTACGCGCCCGGCGACGCGGCGTCGGTCACCGCGACGGCGTCGATCGTCGCGCTCGTGCTCCCGCCGAGCATCACGATGATCATCTACGGCGTCGCGGCCGAGGTCTCGATCAGCGCGCTGTTCTTCCACGGCCTCTACATCGGCCTCGGGTTCGGCCTCGTGTACCTGGTCACGGGCTGGCTCGTGGCCCGCAAGAAGGGCTACCCGGCCGAGCGCGGCGTGGGTGCGCGCGAGCTCGTGCGCACCGCCGCCAAGGCGCTCCCGGCCCTGCTCATCCCGGTCGTCGTGCTGGGCGGCATCCGGCTCGGCGTCTTCACCGCGACGGAGGGCGGCGCGGTCGCGGTCCTCATCGCCGTGATCCTCGGGGTCGTCGTCTACCGCGAGCTGTCCTGGCAGCGGGTCGTCAAGGCGATGCGCGAGACGACGATGCTCGTCGCCGCGATCATGCTCATCATCGCGATGGCGCAGGCCTACTCGTGGGCGCTCGTGACCGGCGGCACGCCGCAGATCGTCGCCGACGCCGTGCTCGGGCTCACGGACAACGTGCTGCTCATCCTCTTCGTCGCCAACGTGATCCTGCTGCTCATCGGCACGGTCGTCGAGGGCAACGCGGCGATCATCATCTTCACGCCGATCCTCCTGCCGATCGTCACGGCCGCGGGCGTCGACCCGGTCCACTTCGGGCTGATCGTCGTCATCAACCTCGCGATCGGGCTCATCACGCCGCCCGTCGGGATCAACCTGCTCATCACGAGCCGGATCGCCGGGATCTCGGCCGAACGGGCGCTGCGCGACATGCTCCCGTGGCTCGGCGTCTCGGTCGCCCTGCTGTTCCTCGTCACGTACGTCCCCGTCCTCACCGGCATGTACTAGCCGGCGCGACGGTCGACACCCGCCACCGGCACCAGCACCCCGGCGGGCGAGGGCGTCCCGCGCCCTCGCCCGCCCCGCACACGAAGGAGCTTCCCGTGGGGAAGAGAACCACCGCGCCGCACCGTCGCGTCGCCGCCCTGGTCGTCGCGAGCGCGCTCGCTCTCGGCGGCTGCACGGCCACGACGACCGACCCCGAGCCCGACCTGCTGCTCCGCCTCGGCCACTCGTACGGCGCCGGGAGCCTGCAGGACCGCGCCGCGAACCGGCTGTCCGAGCAGGTCGCCGACGCCTCCGACGGCCGCGTGACGATCGAGGTCTACCCCGCCTCCCAGCTCGGGAGCTGGGAGGACATGCAGGAGGGCCTGGAGTTCGGGGCGGTGGACATCGTCGTCGAGTCCGTCGGCTCGCTCGAGCGCTACACCGACCTCGCCGCGATCGAGGGCGTGCCGTTCCTCTACGAGGACGAGGACCAGTTCCTCGAGGTCTGGGACGGCCCGCTCGGCGACGAGATCATCGAGGCCATCCGGGAGGACTCCGGGTTCCTGCTGCTCGGCCAGATGTACCGCGGCGGGCGCGTGCTCAACACGCAGCGTCCCGTCACCGAGCTCGCCGACGCGCGCGGCCTCAAGCTGCGCGTCCCGACCCAGCAGACCTACCTCGACACGTGGCACGCGCTCGGCGCGAGCCCCATGCCGCTCGCGCTCAGCGAGGTCTTCCCCGCGATCGAGCAGGGCGCGGTCGAGGGCCAGGAGAACCCGATCGACGTCGTGCGGTTCAACTCGTTCTACGAGGTCGCGCCGCACGTCACGCTCACCGAGCACGTGTTCGGCAACTTCCACTTCCAGGTCTGGGCCGACGCCTACGAGGGCTGGCCCGACGACCTCCGCGCGATCGTCGACGCCGAGATCGACGACGTCTCCTCCTGGTACCGCGAGACGTCGATCGCCGAGCGGCAGGAGAACGTCGACTTCCTGGTCGAGCGCGGCGTCGAGCTGCACGAGATCGACCGCGCCGAGTGGGCGGAGGCCTCGTCCGAGGTGCTCGACCACGTCGACCCCCAGGTCGTGGAGTGGGCCGAGCGCATCCGCTCGGGCGACGCGTGACGCCGTACCGCGGCCCCGAGCCGCGCCGGCGCGTCGACCGCGCCGCCCGCGACGCCCGCAACGACCGACGACCCGACCGACCAGAGGAGACACCGATGCGCGGCGCGATCGCCGACGACTTCACCGGGGCCACCGACCTCGCCGGCAACTGGAGGGCGCGAGGTCTGCGGACCGCCGTCGTGCTGGGCGTCCCGGGCCCGGACGACCTCGCGGACCTCGCCGACCACGACGCCGTCGTGGTCGCGCTGAAGATCCGCTCCGTGCCCGCCCCCCAAGCCGTGGAGCAGGCGCGCGCGGCCTGCCGCGCGCTCGCCGCCCTCGGCGTCACGCAGGTCTACGACAAGTACTGCTCGACGTTCGACTCCACGCCCGAGGGCAACATCGGACCCGTCGCGGACGCGCTGCTGGAGGAGACCGGCGCGCGCAGCGCCGTCGTCGTCCCGGGCTTCCCGGACGCGGGCCGCACCGTCTTCCGCGGCCACCTGTTCGTGGGGGACGACCCGCTCGACCGCAGCCCCATGAAGGACCACCCGCTCAACCCCATGTGGGACTCGCGCGTCGCGAACCTCCTCGCGGCGCAGACCGCGCACCCGGTCGCCGAGGTGCCGGTCGGCGTCGTGCGGGCCGGCGAGCAGGCGCTGCGGGGCGCGATCGTCGCGGCCGAGGCGGGCGGCGCGCGGTACGTCGTCGTTGACAGCATCGACAACGACGACCTCGCCGTCATCGCCCGCGCGACGTCCGACGCCCCGCTCGTCACGGGTGGCTCCGGGCTCGCGCTCGGCCTCGACCCGACGGGCGCGACGCTCGGCGACATCGCTGCGGTCCCGGGCCGACGCGCGGTGCTCGCGGGCAGCGCGTCGCGCGCCACCCAGGCGCAGGTCCGGGCGGCCCTGCCGCACCTGCCGCACCAGAAGGTCGACGTCGCGGCGGCGCTCGCGGACCCGGGCGCGGAGGTCGAGCGGCTCCTCGCGTGGGCGCGCGAGCGCTGGGCCGAGCAGCCCGACCGGCCGGTGCTCGTGTACTCCGTGGGCGAGCCGGACGACGTCGCGCGCGGCCGTGCGGTGACCGCGGACGCCCCCGCCGTGGTCGAGCGGCTGTTCTCCGCGCTCGCGCCGCGGCTCGCGGAGGCGGGCGCGACGCAGCTCGTCGTCGCGGGCGGCGAGACGTCGGGCAGCGTCGTCCAGGGGCTCGGTGTGCACGTGCTCGAGGTCGGGCAGCTCCTGAGCCCGGGTGTGTCCTGGCTGCGCGGTCGCCGCCGTGGGGCCGACGACGTCAACCTCGTCCTCAAGTCGGGCAACTTCGGCACCGAGGACCTCTTCGTCACCGCGTGGGAGGAGCTTGCATGAGCGACCTGGTCGAGGAGCTGCTCGCCGCCGGGCGCGGTCTCGCCGCGAACGGGATGTCGCCCGGGACGTCGGGCAACGTGTCCGTGCGCGTCGGCGACGAGGTGCGCATGAGCGCGAGCGGCACGTCCCTCGCGACCCTCACCGCCGAGCAGATGGCCCGCACCACGCTCGACGGCACCCCGATCACCGAGGGCGACGGCCCGACGCCGCGGCCCACCAAGGAGTGGCCGCTGCACCTCGCGATGTACGCGCGCGACCCGGAGTACCGCTGCGTCGTGCACCTCCACTCGCCGAGCGCCGTCGCGGCGTCGTGCCTCGCTCCGTGGCGCGAGCACACGGCGTTCGCGCCGGTCACGCCGTACGTCGTCATGCGCGTGGGCAACGTGCCGCTCGTGCGGTACGCCGCGCCGGGCGACCCGGCGCAGGCCGAGCGCGTGCGGGGGAGCGCGCTGCGCTTCCACGGTGCCCTGCTCCAGAACCACGGGTCGATCGCTGCCGGGCGCACGGTCGCGGAGGCCGTCGACCGCGCGGTCGAGATCGAGGAGGCGGCGCGCGTCCGGCTGCTGCTCGGGGACCGGCTCGGCGCGCGGCTCCTCACCGACGACGAGGTGCGCGAGCTCGTCGAGGCGTACGGGCAGCCCTGGGGCTGACGTCCGGGCGAGGATGGTCCGGTGCCGACCGACCCGCCGTACGCGCGCCCGACCGCCGACGACCTCGCCGCCGCGCGCGGCCGTGAGATCGAGGACTGGCTGCGGCCGGGCCTCGACGTGCTGTTCTGCGGGATCAACCCCGGGCTGTACTCGGCGGCGGTCGGGCTGCCCTTCGCAAACCCGGGAACGCGGTTCTGGAAGGCGATGCACGAGGCGGGTTTCACCGACCGCGTGCTCGGGCCGTGGGAGCGTGAGGAGTTCCTGGCCGCCGGGCTCGGCATGACGAACGTCGTGCGCCGGGCCACGGCCCGCGCCGACGAGCTGACGCCGGAGGAGATCGTCGGGGGCGGACGCCGCCTCGTCGAGACGGCGGAGACGTACCGGCCGCGGTGGGTCGCGGTGCTCGGCCTCGGCGCGTACCGCACGGCCTTCGCGGACCGTCGCGCCGCGACCGGCCCGCTGGAGCGTCGCGTCGGCCCCGCGCGGGCGTGGCTGCTCCCGAACCCGAGCGGTCTCAACGCGCACCACACGGTCGCGACGCTCGGCGCGGCGTACGCAGAGCTGCGCGTCGCTGCGGGGCTGCCGGACCGCCGTCGGGCCTGAGCGCCGCGCGGGGAGAGCCGAGCTGTCGCCGCCCGCGCGCGCCTCGGCCGTGACATCTTGCTTGTTGACTCTTGCGAGAAGTTGTTGACTTGTGTGAATCGGCCCGGGACACTCGAGGTCCCGAGGTCGACGCCGTCCCGGGTTCTTGCCCCCTCACCGTCGAGGAGACACCCCATGAAGCTCTCCCTGTCCCGGGCGCGCACGCGTGCCACCGCTGTCACGGGTGCGCTCGTCGCGCTCGGGCTGGTGGTCTCGGGCGCCGCCGCCGCGGCCGCCGCCCCGTCAGCGGCGACCGCCGCACCCACGGCAGCCTCCGCCGCGGTCGCCCCGACGATCTCCCCGGTCGTCGACGCCAACTTCCCCGACCCGGACATCCTGCTCGTCGACGGCGTCTACCACGCCTACGCGACGAACGACCAAGGCCGGAACGTGCAGCACCGCACCTCGACGGACCTGGTCACGTGGAGCGCCCCGAACGACGTCGCCCCCGATCTGGGCGCCTGGGTCAGCGAGGCGTGCACCTTCTCGCCGGGCGGCGCCACCGACCGCTGCGTCTGGGCGCCCGAGGTCGCCGCGGTCGAGGGCGGGTACGCCCTCTACTACACGGCGCGCGACGCGACGTCGCCGCGCCAGTGCATCGGCCTCTCGCTCTCCGACTCGCCCGAGGGGCCGTTCGAGCCCGTCGGCGACGACCCGTTCGTCTGCCCCAACGGCGAGGACGGCACCGAGGACCTCGGGGGAGCGATCGACGCCGGGACGTTCGTCGACGGCGACCAGCTCTACCTGCTGTGGAAGGCTGACGGGAACTGCTGCACCGGCAAGACGGCGATCATCTTCGCCCAGCCGCTGTCGCCCGACGGCACCACGCTCACCGGCCCCGCCACCGAGCTGATCCGCGTCGACACGGCGTACGAGGGCCGCGTCGTCGAGGCGCCGACGGTCGTCGAGCGCGACGGCACCTACTACCTCTTCTACTCCGCGAACGACTTCTACGGCGGTGCTTACCGCACGTCGTACGCGACGGCGCCGAGCCTGGCCGGGCCGTGGACCAAGGCGACGACGGAGCTCATGACGAGCGACCGCTTCCAGGGCGACGTGCGCGGCCCGGGCGGCCAGGACGTCGTCACCGCGCCGGACGGCTCGGACGCGATCGTCTTCCACGGCTGGAACGCGGCGTTCACGTACCGCGCCATGTACGTCGCGGACCTCGAGTGGTCGGCCGACGGCGTCCCGTCCGTCCCGCAGGCGTCCGACCGCTACCAGGCCGAGGACGGCGTCGTGACGAACGCGCGCGTCGTGGCCGACGGCGGGGCGTCGGGCGGGGCGAAGGTCGGCGGCCTGGACTTCGCGGACTCGTCCGTGACGGTCGAGGTGCACGCCGACGCGGCCGGGCCGGCGCTGCTCGGCATCCGGTTCGCGAACGGCTCGCAGGACGGCTCGACGCGCGTCCCGTCCACCGGGACGCTGGCCGTGAACGGCGCGGTGACGGAGACCGTCGTCTTCCCGCACACCACGTGGGGCAACTGGCAGACGTCCGAGCACCTCGTCGACCTCGTCGCCGGGACCAACACGATCACGCTGACGCGCGCGACGTTCTACACCGAGCTCGACGCGTTCGACGTCTACCCCGCGACGCGCGACCCGCGCCCGTCGGCCCCACCCGTCATCCCGTCCGACGCGACGCGGTACGAGTTCGAGGACGGCGTCATCACGCGCGGCTCCGTCGGGAGCGCCGCCGGGGCGTCGGGCGGGCAGAAGGTCGGCGGGCTCGACTTCCTCGACAGCTCCGTCGCCCTCCAGGTCCACGCCGACGAGGCCGGGCCGTACACGCTCGGCGTGCGGTTCGCGAACGGCTCCGAGCGCGGCGGGTACACGCTGCCGTCGTCGAGCGCCGTCACGGTGAACGGCGCCGACGCCGGGGTCGTCACCTTCCCGCACACCACGTGGGGCAACTGGCAGTCCGTCACGCACCAGGTCGAGCTCCAGCAGGGGTGGAACACCGTCACCCTGACCAAGCTCACCT
This sequence comes from Cellulosimicrobium sp. MI9406, assembly GCF_040595865.1. Taxonomy (NCBI): domain Bacteria; kingdom Bacillati; phylum Actinomycetota; class Actinomycetes; order Micrococcales; family Promicromonosporaceae; genus Cellulosimicrobium; species Cellulosimicrobium sp. MI9406. The sequence continues at coordinate 149,577 of NZ_JALIZI010000001.1, read as the reverse complement.
GGTACACCGAGCTCGACGCGCTCGACGTCTTCCCGGCCGAGGCGCCGCCCGTCGACCCGCAGGTCACCGTCACGGCACAGCCCCGCTGCCTCGGCGGCATCCCGTACCTCGCCGTCCGCGCGACGAACGACGGCGACGAGACCGTCGCCCTCGCCGTCACCACCCCGCACGGCGAGCGGGTGTTCGCCCAGGTGGACGCGGGCAAGAGCGCGTACCAGTCGTTCAAGGTGCGCGGCGGGGCGCTCGAGGCGGGCGAGGCGCTCGTCGCCGTCACCGACGTCGCCGGCACGACGACGGAGGTGACCGCCGCGTACGACGCGCTCACCTGCGCGTAGTCGCTTCCTGACCAGCAGACCGCGGTGCCGCCCGGCCGATGGGCGGCACCGCGGTCATGCGTCCGGGCCTGGGCGACAGGTTCGTGCGCCCAGGGCTGCGCCACAGGTCGGGGCGGGGGCGTGCGGCGGTCAGTCCCGGGGACGGTCCCACGGCAGGTGGGCCCGGACGACGAACCGGCCGTCGTCGACGCCCGCCGAGAACGTCCCGGCGAGCGCCTCGCAGCGCTCGCGCATCCCGACGATCCCGGTGCCGCTGCCGGGGACGCCCAGGGTGTCCGCGGTGAGCGCGTTGCGGACCGTGAGGTCGACGCCGTCGCCGGGCCGGGCGCGCACGTCGACGTCCGCGCGGGCGCCCGGGGCGTGCTTCATCACGTTCGTCAGCGCCTCCTGCACCACCCGGTACACCGCGCGCGTGAGCGCCGGCGGCGCGGAGTCCGCGTCCGTGACGAACACCGTCGCGGCGAGGTCGACGCCCGACGAGCGCGCCTCGTCGAGCAGCGTGGCGAGGTCGCCGAGCGCCGGGGCGGAGCCCGTGTACTGCTCCGCGCCGTCGCGCAGCGACGTGATGAGGGACCGCATCTCCTCGAGCGCGCGGTGGGCGGACGAGCGCATGGTCCGGGCGGCGTCGGCCACCTCCGGGTCCTCGGTCGTCACCTCGAGCGCCGACGCCTGCAACGACATGACCGACAGGTTGTGCGCGACGGTGTCGTGCATCTCGCGCGCGATGAGCTCGCGCTCGTCCTGCCGCGACAGCTCGGTGCGCAGGTGGTCGGTCTGGCTGCGCAGGTCCTCCGCGTGCGTGCGCAGCGTCTCGGCGCGACGGGTCTCCACGGCGGCGGTCTGCTGGGCGACGTGCGCCCGGCCCGCGTAGCGACGCACCAGTCCCGCACCCACCGAGAGCGCGACGAGCAACACCCCGATGACGACGTAGCCGGCCGGGGGAAGGTACGTGGTCTCCCCGCCGGTGGCGGGCGTGAAGGAGAAGATCACCGAGTCGCCAGGTCGTGCGCCGTCGCGCCAGAACGACGCGGCCACGGCCGCCGCGGTGGCTGCGATCGACCCGAGGAGCACCGGACGCCGGTCCTCCCGCGCGAGGACGAACGGCAGCGCGAGGAGCGGGGCGAGCGCGCCGACGGGTGTGAGGACGCCTGCCGCGGCGGTCCCGAGACAGACGGCGACGGGGTGGCGGATGCGCCAGATCACCGCGGCGGAGACGCACGCGGCGAGGACGAGCCACAGGATCGAGAGCCCGAGCTGGCCCCCGCTCAGCTCCTGGCCGTGGCGTGCCGAGTCGAACGACAGGCCGACGATGCCGACGAAGAACGTCGCGGCGACCGCGAGCGCGGTCCCTGCCCCGGACCAGAACCGCCGCGCCCGCCCGGGGGCGGGGGCCGCCGTCGGGCGCGCGCCACCGACGGGGTGCGGCGACAGGTGGCCGATGGGGGTGCCCGCGGCGGCCGGGCCGGTCGGCGCCGGCGGCCAGGTGGGCCCGGGATACCCGGGTGGCGGGGCACCCGGGTGGCCGGGCGCCGGGTAGCCCGGTGGAGGCGCGGCGCCCGGCGGCACCGCGGGGCCGCCCGGCTGCTGCGGCGGGGGGTACATGCGGCGAGCATACGCACGGGCGCCGACGCCCGGCCTCCGCCGACCGGCTCGCGCGACCGGCCCGGATCTCCTCCGGTCGGCCGGCCCGGACGAGCCGGTCGGGCGATCCGCCCGACGGTGCCGCGCGGCCACGATCGTCCTCGAACGCAGCGACCACGACGCACCGAGGAGACCACGATGTCCGCACCCCACGAGGGCCAGCGCCCCGACCAGCCGGGCGCGTACCCGGCCCAGCCCGGCCCGACGCCGCCCCCGGGCCAGCCCTACTCGTCGCCCCTCGGGCCGGGCGCCCCCGGAGCAGCCGGCCCGACGCCGCACGCCCCCCACCCCGGTCAGGCGGGCTGGGCCGGTCAGCCGGGTCAGGCAGGCATCCCGGGCCAGTCGGGCTTTCCGGGGCAGCAGGGTGCGGCCGCGTTCGCGGGGCAGGCGCCGGGCATCCCGCCGCGCAAGAGCTGGTTCGCGCGGCACAAGATCCTCACGGGCCTCGGGGTGGTCGTGATCCTCGCCGTGATCGGGGCCGCGCTCGGCGGCGGGGGAGGGGACGAGCCCGAGGCACCGGCCGCGGTCGCGGGGTCGAGCGCCCCGCAGGACCCCGCCGAGCCCGCCCCCGAGACGCCGGACGGGCCTGCCGAGGAGCCCGCTCCGGAACCCGCGGCGGCCGCGGTCGGCACGCCGGTGCGCGACGGCAAGTTCGAGTTCACCGTGACGTCCGTGGAGACGGGGGTCCCCACCGTCGGCGACGAGTTCGTCAACGCGCAGGCGCAGGGCCAGTTCGTGCTCGTGCACGTGACGGTGACGAACATCGGCGACCAGGCGCAGATGTTCGACGGCAGCAGCCAGAAGCTCGTCGACACCGCCGGGCGTGAGCACTCCGCGGACACCAGCGCGGCGATCTACCTCGGCGACGCGAACTCGTTCCTCACCGACATCAACCCGGGCAACAGCGTCGAGGGCACCGTGGTGTTCGACGTCCCCGCCGACGCGGTCCCCGCAAGCGTGACGCTGCACGACTCCTTCTTCTCCGGTGGGGTCGAGGTGTCGCTCGGCTGAGCGCAAGGCGCGCCTCCCGGGCCGTCGCGACCTGCCGGAGTCACGGACGGACACGATCCCGCGCTCGCTGCACCGCCGCGCACCCCGCACCCTGACTCCGGGGGCAGAGGTGCGCGGCGATGCGCATCAACCGCCCGGGAGGTCTTCGGTGACCAGGCGTGACCTGGCCTCGTAGACCTGGAGCGGGTCGGCTGCGCTCGTCGTGGTCGCGGTGCCCGTGACGTCGGTCCAGCTCGGCGTGCCGGTGATCCGGAACTGCCCGGACCACGTCGTGGTCAGCGTGATCGTCACCCGGTCCGCCGGCTGGCCGTACGTGTGCGCGACGGTGTGGTGCGGGTACGCGGCGCCCGGGTCGGTCGTCGTCACCGGACCGCTCCCGTCGCCGTAGTCCCAGGTGAACGACCGTGGGGTCGCCCGGATCTGGACCGGGATACCGAGCAGCGTCGTGTCGAGCACCTGCTCGTCGGGCTCCGTGTAGGTGATCGTCGGCACGTTGACCACGGTCCAGCCGTCCGGCGGCTGCACGACGACGGGCGACGGCGCGAGCGTCAGGGTGGCGAGCGCTCGCGCTGCCTCGTCAGCGAGGTCAGCAGGCGTCACGCACGACTGGTCGGCCACGGGTGCGCCTGCTGTCGACCACTCGCCAGGGGTGCCGTCGGAGGCGATCTCACGGGTCTGCCGGTACAACGCGCCCAGGTAGTAGGAGTTCGCGTCGCATTCGAGCCCTTCGGTGACGAGCCGCTCCCACTCGGCGCAGCGGCCAGACAGATCAGACGTCGGGTCGTCGAGGCCATCGAATAGTGCGCACGTCGTCTGCGCCGCGCGAAAGTACTTCTCTGTCGTTGGCGTGCCTGGGCGGCCCGTTTCGTAGTCGCGTCCGCCTCGAGTTTGGACCTCCGCTTCTACGGATACGTTCTGACCCTCGATGTCCCCAGTGGTGCTCCAGTCGCCAGGGGGAAACGCGAGCGCGAGACCACTCGTCGCGACTACGCCTAGGGTCTGCAGGAACGGCACTAGGCACCATCCTCAGGGAGTGGCGCGATCTCAACAATCACCCAGTCGTCATCCGACTTCCCGACTTCTATCCGAACCGCCATGGATGTCGTCGACTCGCTGGCGACTTCCGATCCATCAGCTGCTGTGACCTTCAAGGCATCCTGGGAGAGCGTCCCGTCCAGCGGAAACACACCAGTCTGTGAATCTCTCACGTACTTGAAAGGGTCGTCCACGTCCAGCGTGATGCGACCGCCCTCGTAGGCGCTTCCAGATTCGCGGAGCCATTCGACCTTGTCTAGGGAAGCCGCGCAGTATCCGCACTCTGCGTGTGACATTTCTTCCCACTCGGCGCTGTCCTGGCTCGACATCATGTCTGAGTAGAGCCCGAGAAAGTACGCCGCCGCCGCAGCAGCACCCTCCGCGTCGTCGCGCTCCATGGCCGCGGGTCGTTCGGGCTTCGGCGGCCCGGTCGTGGTCGGCTCGGGTTCGGGTGTCTCCGTCTCAGACGGCTCGGCCGACGTCTCGACCGGAGGTGACGGTGCGGGTTCACCCCCGCCGGTGCACCCGGCGACCAGGCACCCGGCCGTCACGACGACGCCCAGGGCGAGCGTTCGCCGTCGGGCACTGCTTCTCGACCGGAGCGCTCGGGCGCTCACCGTTCCTGCCGGTCGTTCCTCGACCGGCGCATGACGCGTACGACTCACCAGACCCCCTGCCCGCGAACCGGGCGGCGCGGCCCGGACCGGGCGGCACCGCGCGAACGCCACGAACCTAGCGAAACGCCGTGCGACGCGGAACCGTCCGTCCCGCCCTGTGGACGACGCTTCACGAGGTGTCCACCACGTGACCGCTCCACAGGTGCGGGTGGCGCGGCGGGCACGGCTCGGTGAACGTTGACCGACGCCCGCCCCCGCACCCGCCCATTCCCGGACAGAACGGGCGCACCTGCTTCCTATGCTCCGAGTGGCCGCCCACCCGCAGGACGGGTGCCGCGCCGGCCGTGACCTGCACCCTCGGACGAGCGGACCTGTGCTGTGACCACCGTTCTCACCCCGGAGTCCCCGGGCTCCCCGGGCGCGCCCCGCGGCGCCGCGCCGGGCCCCACCTCCCCGGCCACCGGCCCGGGCGCGACCCGTCCCGGCGCGCCGGGATCGCCTGCCGGCCCGACGTCGTCGGGCACCGACCGCGAGGTCCAGACGCTGCACCGCAGCCGCCTGGGCGCGCGCCGCCGTCGGCGGAACCTGCTGTGGGCGCTCCTGCTCGCGGGCCCGAACGTCCTGCTGCTGCTGGTGTTCGTCTACCGGCCGCTGCTCCAGAGCTTCTACCTCTCGACGCTCCAGTGGAACCTCGGGTCGCCGGTCGCGCGGCCGGTCGGGCTGGGCAACTACGTCGAGTGGTTCACCGCCACGACGACGGGTCGCATCGTCACGACGACGCTCGTCTTCACGCTCGCCACGGTCGGCGGGGCGATGGTCCTCGGCCTGGGCCTGGCGCTGCTGCTCAACCGCCGCCTCAGGGGCCGCAGCGTCGCCCGGACCGTCGCGTTCGCGCCGTACGTGCTGTCGGGCTTCGCGGTCGGGATCCTGTGGCTGTTCATGTTCGACCCGCGCTACGGGCTGGTCCAGGAGGTGCTCGGCTGGGTCGGCGTCGCGTCGCCGCAGTGGTACACGCAGCGCCCGTGGCCGCTCGTGATGATCGTCGTCGTCTACCTGTGGAAGAACCTCGGGTACGTCGCCCTCATCTACCTGGCGGGCCTCCAGTCGGTGCCGCAGGACCTCAAGGACGCCGCCGCGCTCGACGGCGCGTCGTCGGCCCGGACGCTGCGCTCGATCGTCCTGCCGCTCCTCACCCCGACGACGTTCTTCCTCGTGGTGACGATGCTCCTCGCGTCGCTCCAGTCCTTCGACATCATCAAGGCGATGACGCAGGGCGGCCCGCTCGGCTCGACGACGACGCTCATGTACTCGATCTACGAGGAGAGCTTCGTCAACGGGCGTGCCGGGTACGCGTCGGCGGTCGCCACGGTCCTGTTCCTCGTGCTGCTCGCGGTGACCGCGGTGCAGATGCGGTTCGTCCAGCGGAAGGTCCACTACGCATGAGCGCCGTCGCGCCCGCCCGTCCCGAGACGGCGCCCGCCACGCCGGCCGCCCTCGCGCCCCGCCCGTCGGGCGCACCCCGTGCCCGACGCCGGGCCCTCCAGCCGGGCGGGTACCTCGCCCTGGTCCTCGCGACCGTCGTGCTCGGCGCGCCGCTGGTGTGGATGGTGCTCGCGAGCATGAAGACGCCCGCCGAGCTCTACACGGTCCCGCTGCAGTGGCTCCCGGGCAGCGTGAACCTCGACAACTACGCGCAGGCCGCGGACTCGATCCCGCTCGGGCGCCTGCTGCTCAACAGCGTCGGGATCACGGTCGTGGGCGCGGGCCTCAAGGTCGCGCTGGGCCTCACGTGCGCGTACGCGCTGGTGTTCCTCGACTTCCCGTTCAAGAAGGTCGTGTTCGGGCTCGTCATCGCGACGCTCATGATCCCGCCGCAGATCACGATCATCCCCAACTACACGCTCGTCGCGAGCCTCGGGTGGCTCAACACCTACCAGGGCATCCTCGTGCCGGGCCTGGCGAGCGCGTTCGGGACGTTCCTGTTCCGGCAGCACTTCCTCACGCTGCCGCGCTCGATCCTCGAGGCCGCCGAGCTCGACGGCGCGGGGCACTGGCGCAAGCTCTGGCGGTTCGTCGTGCCGATGAGCACGCCGACGCTCGCGGCCGTCGCGCTCGTGTCCGTCGTGACGGAGTGGAACGACTACCTGTGGCCGTTCCTCGTCATCGACCGCCCGGACAAGATGACCCTCCCCGTCGGCCTCACGCTGCTGCAGAACACCGACGGCATGACGAACTGGGGCGTCCTGCTCGCCGCGACCGTGGTCGTGACGCTGCCGATCCTCGTCGTCTTCCTCGTCCTGCAACGTCGCCTCGTCGCGGGCCTCACCGCGGGCGCCGTCACCGGCTGACGCGCACCGCCCGACCACCGGACTCCCCGGCTCGCCCGCAGCGGTCCGGGTTCCCCGAAGCGCACCGACACCCGGTGCACGACCTGAAGGAGCACCTGTGTCCCACCGCACCGCACCCGGCCGGCCCGCGCGCCGCCGTCGGGCCCGCGCCGCCGCCACCGCCCTCACGGCGGTCACCGCCCTCGCGCTCACCGCGTGCGCCGGGCCGAGCGTGGCCGGGGCCGACGGCGCCGGCACCGGGGGCGACGACGCGGCGGCCGAGGCCGTCGACTGGTCCGCCGTCGAGCCCGCGTCCGAGATCACGTGGTGGAGCAACCACCCCGGCACGTCGCAGGAGATCGAGCAGGAGCTCATCGACCGGTTCGAGGAGGAGTCCGGCATCACGGTCAACCTCGTGACCGCGGGCGCCAACTACGACGAGGTCGCGCAGCGCTTCCAGGCCGCGTCGCAGACCGACGAGCTGCCCGACGTCGTCATCGCGTCCGACGTGTGGTGGTTCCGCTACCACCTCAACGACCAGATCCTGCCGCTCGACGACGTGCTCGAGTTCGTCGACGCCGACGCGGACGACTTCCAGCCCGCGCTCTACGCGGACTACGAGTACGACGACCAGCACTGGGCCGTGCCGTACGCGCGCTCGACGCCGCTCTTCTACTACAACAAGGACCTGTGGACGGCGGCCGGCCTGCCCGACCGCGGGCCGGAGACGTGGGCGGAGCTCGAGGAGTGGGACGCGTCGCTCAAGCCGCTCGTCCCGTCCGGCGGCTCGACGCTCGGCCTGTCCACCGGGCCGTCGTGGGGCGCGTGGTGGTTCGAGAACATGATCTGGGGCCAGGGCGGCGCGTACTCCGACGGGTTCGACCTCACGCTCGACTCCGAGGAGTCGGTCGCGGGCGGCCAGTTCCTGCACGACCTCTTCCACGAGAAGGGCGTCGCGACGCTCTCCGCGGACGACGCGATGGTCGACTTCTCGTCGGGTCTCATCGCCTCGACCATCGGCTCGACGGGCTCGCTCAAGGGTGCGCTCGACGCGGCGTCGTTCGAGGTGGGCACGGCCTACCTGCCCGACGGCCCTGACGGCGGCGGCACCCCGACCGGCGGCACCGGGCTCGCCATCCCGGCGTCGAAGTCGCCCGAGCAGCAGCTCGCCGCGGCGATGTTCCTCGCGTTCCTCACGAACACCGAGAACACCGCGTACTTCTCGCAGAACACGGGCTACATGCCGGTGCGCACGTCGGCCGTCGAGTCCGACACCATGAAGGCCATCTACGAGGCGACGCCGCAGTTCCGCACGGCCGTCGACCAGCTCGCCGACAAGGCGCGCCCCCAGGACGACGCGCGCGTCTTCATCCCGGGCGCCGACGCGCTGCTCAACGAGGCGATCGAGCAGATCGTCATCGAGGGCGCCGACCCGGCGGCCGCGTTCGAGTCCGTCGCGCCGCGCATCGAGACGGCGTACAGCGAGAACGTGGAGCCGTACCTGTGACGGCGACCGCCCTCGCGCCCACGGGCTCGGTGCCGGACCGGGCCGCGCGCCCGCGCGTGATCGCGCACCGCGGCAACAGCTCCGTCGCGCCGCAGAACACGCTCGCCGCGTTCGAGGCGGCGTGGCGGGCCGGCGCGCACAGCATCGAGATCGACGTGCAGCTCACGGCCGACGGCGAGCCCGTCGTCATCCACGACGACACCGTGGACGCGACGACGTCCGGCAGCGGCACGGTCGCACGGCTCGACCGCGCGGCGATCCGGGCGCTCGACGCCGGGTCGTGGTTCTCCCCGGCGTTCGGCGGCCAGCGCGTGCCGACGTTCGGCGAGGTCGTCGACCTCCTCGTGCGGCGGCCGGGCACCGACCTGCTGCTCGAGCTCAAGGGGTCGTGGACGGCCGAGCAGGTGCGGCGCGTCACCGGGCCGATCCGCTTCGCGGGCCTCGCCGACCGGGTCGTGGCGCAGAGCTTCTGGCCCGAGACGGTCGCGGCGCTCCGCGAGGCCGACCCGGGCCTGCGCCGTGGGCTGCTCGTCGTGGCGCTCGACGACGACGTGCTCGCGCGGTGCGCCGAGCTCGACGTCGTGACGTGCAACCCCATGGGGGCGCTCCTCCTGGAGGACCCGGGCCTGGTGCAGCGCCTGCACGACGCCGGTCTCGAGGTCGCGGTCTGGACGCTCAACGAGCCCGCGCACTGGGCCGCCGCGGTCGACCTCGGGGTGGACGCGATCATCACCGACCGTCCCGACCGGCTCGCAGGCTGGCTCGGGGCCCGCGGGGTCTGAGGCCCGGACCGGTCGCACCGGGGTCGCGCGCCGGACGCTCGTCGTCCGGCGCGCGGCCCCGGTCTCGCGTCCCGCCGCGGACGCCTCCCGGGGTCAGCGCACGACGATGGTCGTGACGACGTCGGTCACGCTCGGCCGGGGCGGGGTCGACCCGAAGCCGAACCGGACCGGCGGGACGACGTCGCGCAGGTCGCCCAACGACGTCCCGTCCCAGCACGTCTGCGCGGCGACGAGCGCGCGGACGTCGGTCGCGCCGTAGTGCTCGGTGCGTCCCGGCCCCGCGCTGCCCCGCGTCCGGACCCCGCGCAGCAGCACGCGCGCGAGGGGGTCGGTGAGCACGGTCGCGTGCCGCGACGTCGCGACGCGGTGCGGCACCGCGCGCAGCACGTGACCCAGGGCCGTCCGCGGCCCGACGGCGAGCCGCGCCTCGAGCGGCCCGGCCACCACGTGCCAGTCCGGCCGGCGGCCGCGGCCCGGTCGCGCACCCGCCGGGTGATCGCGGGCAGCAGCGGGCGCGGCGTGGGCCGGCTCGTCCGTGACGGCGACCGGCACCAGGACGACCCGGTCGAAGCGGTAGGTCGACGCGACGAGCTCCGCGACGGGGCGCGACGGCGCGAGGAGGAGGCGCTCGCCGTCGGGCCGCTCGACCATGACGTCGGCGAACGCGCCGAACGGCGACGCGTCCCAGCGCCCGACGACGACCCGCGTCCCCGACGCCGTGCCCCAGCCCGCGATGCGGCCGCGGAACCGCAGGACGCTCGACATCCCGGCAGCGTAGGCCGCGCCCGGCGCGCCCGCCCCCGTTCGGCGCGCGAGCCGTCGCCCGGGGCGGGACGCTCGGGGGAGGCGGCGACCGCCGTCGGGCAGCAGGAGGTGACCCGTGCCGAAGACGACGCGCGACGGCGACGCGAAGCAGTCCGAGATCCCCAGCACGCTGCAGCGCTCGGACGAGAAGGCGCAGCGCACGTTCGCGAAGGCCTACGACGCCGCGAGGGAGCAGTACGGCTCGGATGAGCGTGCGCGGCGCGTGGCGTTCGCCGCGCTCAAGCACACGCACGAGAAGATCGGCGACCACTGGGAGCCGAAGGACGAGCCCGGCCCGTCCGACGAGCGCGCCGAGGAGGGCGGGCTCGACTCGACCACGGACACCGCCGGGGGCGTCGACGCGAACGCGACCAAGGAGCACCTGCTCGACGTCGCCCGCCGGCTCGACGTCGACGGCCGGTCGACCATGACCAAGGACGAGCTCGTCGAGGCGATCCAGCGCGCCAACGACCGCGCGACCCGCCGCGCCCGCGGCGACTGACCTGCAAACCCCGCGACCAGCCCTGGTTCCGCGAGGTAGAGCCGTGGTGGCTCGTCGGGGTCAGGCGGGCCGACGGCGGTGGGGGACCCGCACGCGGTCGAGGTCCTGCGCGACGGTGAGCTCGCCGTCGAACACCTCGCGGGCCTCGCGCCAGAACTCCGTCGGGTCGGGGTAGCGCTGGGAGAAGTGCGTGAGGACGAGCGACCGGACGCCCGCCTCGGCCGCGACCGTCGCCGCCTGCCGGGCCGTGAGGTGGCCCCAGCGCTCGGCCTGCTCGCGGTCGCGGTCGAGGAACGTCGACTCGATGACGAGCAGATCGACGCCGTCCGCGAGCCGGTGCACCGCGTCGCACAGGCGCGTGTCCATGACGAACGCGAACGACTGGCCGGGCCGGGGGCCGCTCACGTCGTCGAGGGTGACGGTCCGGCCGTCGGGCATCGTGACGCGGCCCGCGCGCTGCAGCTCGCCCACGACCGGCCCCGCGAGCCCGTGACGGGCGAGGAGCGCGGGGTCGAGCGAGCGGCCGTCGGGCTCGTCGAGGCGGTAGCCCACGGCCTCGATCGTGTGGTCGAGACGCTCGGCGCGGAGCGTGAAGCCCGGCTCGGGGCGGCCGGGGACGGGCGGGAGCACGCCGTCCGTCGTGACCGGCTGGAGCTCCAGGTGGCCGCGGCGATAGTGGGCGCTCGCGTCGAGCAGGTGGTTCACCCACCGCTGGCCCGACGCCGGGTAGGTCACCCCGATCGTGTGCCGCACCCCGTCGCCGCTGATGCGCTGGGAGACGCCCGCGAGCCCGAGGCTGTGGTCGCCGTGCAGGTGGGTGATCGCGATGCGCGTGAGGTCGGTCGCCGACACCCCGGCGAACGTCATCTGCCGCTGGGTGCCCTCGCCGGGGTCGAAGAGGATCGCCTCGTCGTCCCAGAGCAGGACGTACCCGTTGTGGTTGCGCGTGCGGGTCGGGACCATGCTGGCCGTCCCCAGGACGACGAGCTCGCGGCGGGACATGCGCCCAGCGTGCCACGCCGCGCTCGCTGCCGGGCTCGTAGGGTGGCAGAAGACCCCCGCACCCGAGAACCGGAGAACCATGCGCCTGCTGCTCGTCCGTCACGGACAGACCCCGTCCAACGTCGCCGGCCTGCTCGACACCGCCCTGCCCGGGCCGGGCCTCACCGCCCTCGGGGCGCGCCAGGCGGCGGCGATCCCGGACGCGCTCTCGGGCCACATGGTCGACGGCGTCGCGGTGTCCACGCTCGTGCGCACGCACCTCACCGCGGCGCCGCTCGTCGAGCGCCACGGTCTGGAGCCGCTCGAGCTCGACGGCCTGCGCGAGGTCGACGCGGGCGACCTGGAGATGTCCGCCGACCACGACGACCACGCCCTCTACCTCGAGACGGTCTTCGCGTGGGGGCGCGGCGAGCCCGACCGGCGGGTGCCCGGCGGCCCCGACGGCACCGAGTTCCTCGACCGGTACGACGACGCCCTCGCCGCCGTCGCGCGGACCGGGTGGGAGACCGCCGTCGTCGTGTCGCACGGCGCGGCGATCCGCGCGTGGGCGTGCGCGCGCGCCGCGGGCGTCGACGTCGACCGGCTCGCGTGGACCCCGCTCGCGAACACCGGGCTCGTCGAGGTCGAGGGGGACCCGGCGTCGGGCTGGCGGTTCGTCGGGCTGAGCGACGGGCCGCTGGGCGGCGCGTTCCTCGACGACCTCGTCGCGGAGGACCCGACGGGCGAGTCCGTCGACGAGGAGGAGCGCCGCGCCGCGGCGGACGACTGACCCCTACCACTCGGTCGGAATGACGCAATGATTCGATCATTACGACGTCCCGAAGCATCGCACGGATCTAGCGGTCGTCACGTTCGTGACATACGCTCGACGGATGGCCGACGCACCGCTGCCCGCGCCGAACGAGCGCGCGCTGGAGTCCGACATCGTCACGGACCTGCGCGAGCAGATGACGTACGGGTCGTACCTGCACCTCGACACGCTGCTCGCCGCGCAGGAGCCCGTGAGCGACCCGGAGCACCACGACGAGATGCTGTTCATCGTGCAGCACCAGACGACGGAGCTCTGGCTCAAGCTCGTGCTGCACGAGCTCCTGTCCGCGCGCGACCTGCTCGCCGCCGACGAGCTGGGCGCCGCGCTCAAGCGCGTCGCGCGCGTCAAGCACGTGCAGCGCACGCTCACCGAGCAGTGGTCCGTGCTCGCGACCCTCACGCCGAGCGAGTACGCGCAGTTCCGCGGGTTCCTCGGGCACGCGTCGGGCTTCCAGTCGTGGCAGTACCGCGCTGTCGAGTTCCTGCTCGGCAACAAGAACGCGCGCATGCTCGACGTGTTCGACGCCGAGCCGGACGCGCGCGCGGAGCTCGCCCGCCTGCTCGCCGAGCCGAGCGTCTACGACGAGTTCCTGCGCCACCTCGCGCGGCACGGCCACGACGTCCCGCAGCGCGTCCTGGACCGCGACGTCACGGCCGCGCACACGCTCGACGACGACCTGGTCGAGGTCTTCCGGCGCATCTACGACGACCCGGAGACGTACTGGTCCGCGTACGAGACGTGCGAGGAGCTCGTCGACCTCGAGGACAACTTCCAGCTCTGGCGGTTCCGCCACATGAAGACGGTGCTGCGCATCATCGGCACCAAGCGCGGCACGGGCGGGTCGAGCGGCGTCGGCTTCCTCCAGCGCGCCCTCGACCTCACGTTCTTCCCCGAGCTGTTCGCCGTCCGCACCGAGATCGGGCGGTCGTGAGCCTCGGCCGGGCGGGCGACGGCGGCACCTGGCTCCCGCCGCTCGCGGACGCGCACGTGCATCTCGGCCTCGTCGACCCGGTCGCGGTGCGCCGCGGCGGGATCGCCGTCGTGCACGACCTCGGGTGGGTGGCCGACGTCGCGCGCACCTGGCCCGGACGCCCCGGATTCCCGGCGGTCGCGTTCGCGGGCGCGTTCCTCACCGCCCCCGGGGGCTACCCGTCGGACCGGTCGTGGGCGCCCGCCGGGTCCTTCGAGGAGGTCGGCTCGCCCGAGGCGGCCGTCGCCGCCGTCGATCGCCAGGTCGCCGCGGGGGCCTCGTTCGTCAAGGTCGCCCTGCACTCCGGCGCCGGCCCGGTGCCCGACGACGTCACCCTCGCCGCGCTCGTCGGCCACGCCCACGCGCGGGGCCGGGACGTCGTCGCGCACGTGGAGGGGCGCGGCATGGCGGCCCGCGCGTTCGAGGCAGGCGTCGACCGGCTGGCGCACGCCCCGTTCAGCGAGCGCCTGCCCGAGAACCTCCTGGCGGCGATGGCCACGCCCCGCCCCGCCGAGCACGACCTTCCACGCGGTCGAGCACGGGGTGACGGGCGAGATGAGCCGGATGGCGACCGTCACCCCGTGCTCGGCGGGGCGGGGAGTGGCCGGATGGGTCAGGTGAGCCGGGTGAGCTGGGTGAGCACGCTCGACGTGCACGGGTGGGGGAGCCCGACGGCCGAGCAGGACGTCGTGATCGACAACGTGCGGCACTTCGTCGCGCTCGGCGGGACGGTCGTCTACGGCACCGACCTCGGCAACGGCCCGCTCCCGCCCGGTGTGAACGCCCGCGAGCTGCGGGCGCTCGCGGAGGCCGGCCTCGACGCGCACGCCCTCCTGGGCGCGATCGCGCACGACGGCGCCGCGCCCGACCCGGACGGCGTCGCGACCTGGGTCCCCGGCGACCCGCCCGACCTCGACGACCCCGACGACGTGGCCGCGTGGTTCGCGCGCGCCGTCGTCGTGGCGCGACCCGAGCCCCACGGTGCGCCGCGCGCACCCCGCACCCCGGAGGACCGGCGATGACCGACACGACCGACGCCACGACCACCGACCACGCCGCGCGGTCGGCCGCGCTCGACGCGGCGGACCCGCTCGCGCGGTTCCGCGACGCGTTCGTCGCCTCCGACGAGGTCACTGCCTACCTCGACGGGAACTCGCTCGGCCGGCCCACTCGCGCGTCGGCCGAGCGGCTCGCGCGGTTCGCGACCGACGTCTGGGGCGCGCGGCTCATCCGCGGCTGGGACGAGGAGTGGTACGAGCTCCCCCTGACGCTGGGCGACCGGATCGGCGCGGTGACGCTCGGTGCGGCGGCGGGCCAGACGTTCGTCGGGGACTCGACGACGGTGATCCTCTACAAGCTCGTGCGCGCCGCGCTCTCGGCACCGCAGGTCGCGGGCCGCGACGAGATCGTGCTCGACGCCGGGAACTTCCCGACGGACCGGTACGTGCTGGAGGGCGTCGCGCGCGAGCACGGCGCGACGCTGCGGTGGATCACGCCCGACCACGACGGCGGCGTGACCCCGGAGCAGGTGGCGGAGGTCCTCTCCGACCGCACCGCGCTCGTGCTGCTCAGCCACGTCGCGTACCGGTCGGGGTACGTGAGCGACGCCGCCGCGATCACGACCCTCGCGCACGACGCCGGGGCGCTCGTCCTGTGGGACCTGTGCCACTCCGCGGGCGCGGTCCCCGTCGAGCTCGACGCGTGGGGCGTCGACCTCGCGGCGGGCTGCACGTACAAGTACCTCAACGGGGGTCCCGGCGCGCCCGCGTTCGGCTACGTGCGCGCCGACCTCCAGGGCGCGCTCACCCAGCCGATCCAGGGCTGGATGGGGAGCGCGGCGCCGTTCGAGATGGGTCCGGCGTACGCGCCGCACGACGGCGTCCGGCGCTTCCTCTCGGGGACGCCCGCGATCGTCGGGATGCTCGCGATGCAGGACATGCTCGACCTCGTGGACGCGGCCGGGATGGCGGCGGTCCGCGCGAAGTCCGTCGCGCTCACCGAGCACGCGACCGCCCTCGTGGACGACCTGGTGCTCCCGCTCGGCGCCCGGTACGCGTCGCCGCGCGACCCCGAGCGCCGGGGGGGCCACGTGACCGTCGACCACGACGCGTTCGAGGCGACGCTCCCGCTGCTCTGGGAGCGCGGCGTGATCCCCGACTTCCGCCGCCCGAACGGCCTGCGCCTCGGCCTGTCCCCGCTCTCGACGAGCTTCGACGAGGTGCGCGTCGGCGTCGAGGCGGTGCGCGACGCCCTGGCCGAGGTCCTCGGCGGCCGCACGACCGGCGCGGCCGGGTCCGCGTGATCCTCGACGACCTCGACTCCCGGCCCGGGAGCACGACGTCGTTGCTGCGCACCGTCGTCGGGCTGTACGTCCGGGACCTGGGCGGTGCGGTCGCGGTGGCGGACCTGGTCGACCTGCTCGGCGCGCTCGGCGTGCCGCCCGCGGGGGCGCGCAGCGCGGTCTCGCGCGTCAAGGCCAAGGGTCTGCTCGTGCCCGAGACGCTCGACGACGGCCGCGCCGGGTACCGGCTCGCGCCCGACGCCGGGCCCATGCTCGCGCGCGGCGACCGGCGCATCTTCGGCTACCGGCAGCAGGGCGGCGGCGACCCGTGGTGCCTCGTGTCGTACTCGTTGCCCGAGGAGCGGCGCGACGCGCGGCACCAGCTGCGCCGGCACCTCGCGTGGATCGGCGCCGGGAGCGTCGCGGACGGGCTGTGGATCACGCCCGGTCACCTCGTGGACGAGGTCGAGGAGATCCTCGTGGCGCTGGAGGTCCGCGACGCCGCGACGGTGTTCCTCGCGGGGGCGCCGCGCGTCGCGGGGTCGTTCGCGGACGCTGCGGCGCGCTGGTGGGACCTCGACCGGGTCGCGGCGCTGCACCGCACGTTCCTCGCCCGGCACGACGACGCGGGAGCCGACGGCGCCCCGTCCACGCGAGCGGACGAGCCGCGCGACGCGTTCGCGCGCTGGGTGCGCGCCGTGGACGACTGGCGCCCGATCCCGTACGCCGACCCCGGGCTGCCGTCTGCCGCGCTGCCCGCGGACTGGCCGGGGACGGCGAGCGTCGCGCTGTTCGACCGTCTCGGGCGCGGGCTCGCGGACGCCGCGTCTCGCCACGTCCGGGTCGTCGTCGGGCGTCGAGGGGAGCACAGTGAGGGGATGAGCGACGTGACGCAGGACCTCCCGGCTGCGGTGCGGACCCTCGTCGAGGCGACGAACGCAGGCGACACCGCCCGGTTCCTCACCGCGTTCACCGAGGACGCCGTCCTCGACGACGGGGGCCGCCGCTTCCGCGGCCGCACCGAGCTCGCGAGCTGGGACCGGACGGACAACATCGGCAAGCGCTCGCACTTCGACGTCTCCGGGCTGCGGCCGGGGGCCGCACCCGACGAGGTGCTGCTCGACCTCACGGTCTCGGGGGACGGGTACAACGGGCCAGGCACGTTCACCGTCCGCCTGCGCGACGGGCTGATCGCGAGCCTCGTCATCTCCTGACCTGGGGCCGCGCGCACGCGCCGCCTCTCGAGGATCCTCGGACGCCCGACATGACCGACAGGTCCGGCCGCCCGTGCGCACGGTGAGGTGGGGTCGATCACACCGGCGCGACTTCACCCGGCACGCGTTCTGGACGCTCGTCCAGTTCGGCCTACGGTGAGAGGGACGGGCTGGACCCGGTCCGTCGGGACCGACCCTTCCCCCACCTGATGGAGCTGTCCGCTCGATGCTGCCCTCACTTCTGTTGCCGCAGTCAACTACTCGTCCCGGTCGGCGCCGCACCGCTGCCGCTGCTGTCGTCGCGCTGGCGGGTGCCGCGCTCGTGCTGCCCGCGTCGGGCGCCGTCGCCGCCGACGCATCGGTGAACCCCTTCGACCTGGCCGGGGGGTTCAGCGTCTACGCCCGCGAGGACGCCCACCTCGGCAACCACGAGACGGAGGGCTCGGTCGCGGTCGGCGGCGAGCTCTCCGTCCGCGCCGACGGGGGCATGTACGCGATCCTCCACCAGGCGGCCGGGACGGCCGACTACACGATCCCCACCGTCGACGGCGACCCCACCCGTCTCCTCGTCGGTGGCTACGCGCCGACGTCGGGGACGGTCCAGATCACGAACGGCGGGGCGCCCGCGGACCGGGGTGCAGCGCTCCGGGGCTACCTCAAGGTCGTGGGTGACGACCCGGCGTTCGGCACGTACCAGCGCGCCGACTGGGTGCGGTACCGCACGGCGCTCGACGACTCGCCCGCCGTCGACGCCACGAACCAGAAGTGGCCGGACGGCGCCGCGACGGTGGCGACGGAGCGCGGCTCCGTGGCGGCGTACGTCGAGACGGGCGCCACGGGGGCCGCCGAGGTCCGCCGGTGCCTCGCCGACCTCGTGCCGAGCGGCGCGGCGCACGTGCTCTCCGTGACGGAGGACGTCGGCGACCGCGTCGTCCTCTCCCCGCTCGACGCCGGGCGGCCGAACGTCGTCGACTACGCGGCGATCGCGGACGCGTACACCGTGCAGTTCGCCGACGGCGTGCTCCCGTCGGCCGACGCCCCGCTCATCGTCTCCGTCCCCGCCGGGACGACCGACCTGAAGGGCTCCGTGTTCGGCGAGGCAGGCAAGGCGGCCTCGTTCGTGATGTGGGACCTGTCGCGGCTCGACGGCCCGGTCACGCTCGGTGCCGGCGGGGCGCGCCTGGACGGGTCGGTGTACGCGCCGACCGCCGACCTCACCGTCGAGGCGTCCCCGCTCGACGGGCAGGTCGTGGCGCGCGACCTCACCCTGCTCGGCGGGGAGGCGCACGCCTACCTCTTCGCCGGGTCGATCCCGTGCGGCACCGTGCCCGCCGAGAGCGGCAGCCTCACGGTGACCAAGCGGGTGCTGGGCGACGCCGCCTCGGTCGTCCCCGCGGGCACCGCGTTCACCGTCGCGTACGCCGTCGACGGGTCGGCGGGCGAGCTCACGCTCCCCGTGGACGGTACGGCGACCCTCGACGACCTCCCGCTCGGGGCCGAGGTGGTGCTGGGCGAGCCCGACTTCCCCACGGTCGAGGGCGTGGAGTGGGGCGCGCCGACGTGGCAGGTCGACGGTGGCACGGTCGAGCCGGGCGACGACGGCACGGTGCGCGTGGAGGTCTCCACGAGCGCGGCCGTCGCCGTGGAGCTGACCAACACCGCCGACGAGCCGGGCGCGACCACACCGACGACGCCGACCGATCCCGCGGTCCCGACCGACCCCACGCACCCGACCGTGCCCACGACGCCCGACGTGCCGGGCACGCCCGACGGGCCGGGAGCACCGGCCGACGGTGGCACGGGTGGTCTCGCGACGACCGGCGTGCAGGCCGCCGGTGTCGCGATCGCCGCGCTCCTGCTCGTCGCGCTCGGCACGGGCGTCCTCGTCCTCCGGCGGCGCCGGGGCGCCTGAGCCGCCTTCCCCTCGTCGCAGGCCTCGACGCCGCGTCCCTTCCGGGGCGCGGCGTCGTGCGTCTCCCGGGCCGGGCGGAGGACGGCCATCTGGCCGCCGCCGCGCGTTCACCGCGACGACGCGTGGGAGCCATCCCCGCTCCCTACTGTGACAGCGCTTCCCACCACGGGTCCGACGCCGCCACGGTGGTCCGACGGTCGTCGCCGCGCGGACCCCTGACCTGCGAAGGAACCCATGAACCCGCACGCCTCCCGGCTGCCCGGCGCGCTCGCGCGCGCGGCGGCGTCGGCGCTCGCCGTCTCGCTCGTCGGCACGGCGCTCGTCGCCGCGACCGCGACCTCGACGGCCGCCGCCGACGAGTCCCTGCTCTCGACGTCCGGCACGACCTGGCGCTACCTCGACGACAACACGAACCCGGCGGGATCCGCCGTGGACCAGCGCGTGTGGACGACCACCGCCTTCGACGACTCCGCGTGGAGGTCCGCGACGGGCGCGTTCGGCGCGAAGCGCGGCGCAGCGACGGGTATCGGCGCCGCCTTCCCGATCACGACGCTCCTCACCCAGTACATCGAGGGCACGACGACGGACGTCCCCACGTTCTTCTTCCGCACCGACGTGGAGCTCACCGCGGCCGACCTCGACGGCGTCCCGGCGTTCGAGGGCGAGATCGTCTACGACGACGCCGCGATCGTCTACGTGAACGGCGAGGAGGTCGTGCGCCTCGGCGACGACGACCGGAAGATCACCGAGAACCTCCAGTACCACGGCAACGGCCGCACGGACCCGGTGACGGGCACGTTCGTCGTCCCGGCCGACGCGTTCGAGCCCGGCGAGAACACGATCTCCGTCGCGCTCTACCAGGACGCGCCGACGAGCTCGGACATCTACCTCGACGTCCGCTCGCTCGTCCCGACGCACGGCGAGGTCCGCGACGTCGCCCTGAACGTCGGCGCGGACGAGACGCAGGCCAACGTCGCGTGGTTCTCGACGCTGCCCGGCGCGGGCGAGGTGCAGTGGGCCCGAGCCGACGAGACGGGCGGCGAGGTCGACTGGCGGACGGCCCCGACGTCGTCGTCCCGGAGCGGTGCGGCCGCGGACGGCGCGACGTACCACCACGCCACGATCACCGGGCTCGAGGAGGACGCGGCGTACGTGTACCGCGTGGGCAGCGCGGCGGCCGGCTGGTCCGAGCCGTCGACGTTCACGACGGGGACGTTCGGGGACGAGTTCTCCGCGCTGTTCGTCGGCGACGCGCAGATCGGTGCGAGCGGCAACGCCGCGAACGACGCGGCGCGCTGGGCCGCCAACCTCGACACCATGACCGAGCGGCACCCGGACACCGCGTTCCTCATCTCCGCGGGCGACCAGGTCGAGAACGCGGGCAGCAGCCAGCAGTACGCGGGCTTCCTCGCGCCGCGCCAGATGCGCGAGCTGCGCTTCGCCGTCCAGGACGGCAACCACGACACCGCGTCGGCGCTCTACGACCAGCACTACGCGATGCCGAACCTCTCGACCGAGCAGCGCCGCGACTACTGGTACGCGTACAACAACGTGCTCGTCGTCGCGATCGACTCGAACGACTCGTCCGCGACGCAGATCGCGGGGCACGAGGCGTTCCTGCGCGACGTGGTCGGCACACACGGCGACGCGTACGACTGGGTCGTCGTGACGTTCCACCACTCGCTCTACAGCCAGGCGTTCCACTCGCGCGACACCGACGTGGTGCGCCTGCGCGAGACCCTGTCGCCCGTCTTCAGCGACCTGGGCGTCGACCTCGTCCTCGCGGGCCACGACCACATCTACACGCGCTCGTACCTCATGGAGGGCGCGACGCCGGTCGTCCCGGCCGCGGCGCCGGCCGAGGGCGACGTCCTCACCCCGGACGAGGACCAGGTCCTCTACCTGACGGGCAACTCGTCGTCGGGCTCGAAGTTCTACGACTTCGACGGCGCCAAGCCGTGGACGGCGCGCTGGGAGCAGTCGCGCGAGGCCAGCTACTCCGACCTCGACGTCACGCCCACGTCGCTCACCGTCACCACCTACGTGACCGGGTCGCAGCGCGTCGTCGACCGGGTGACGCTCCGACGCGAGGACGAGGCGGGCCCCGCGCTCGCCGTCGAGACCAGCACCCGCTGCCTCGCGGGCACCGCGTACGTCGCGGTCCGCGCCACGAACACCGGTGACATCCCGGCCGACGTCACCCTCGCGACGCCGTTCGGCACGCGCACGGTCGCGGCGGTCGCGCCGGGCAAGTCTGCATACCAGTCGTTCTCGACGCGGGCGGTCGCCGCGGACGCCGGGTCCGTCACCGTCACGGGCACCCTGCCCGACGGCGGCGCCTCCTCCGCCCAGGACGTCGCCTTCCCGGCGGTCTCCTGCGGCTGAGGCCACGCCCCCGGGCCTGGAGCGCGAGCGCGCTGCCGGCTCAGGCGGGGTCGTCGAGCGGCTGCACGACGACCCCGCCGAACCGGGCCTCCTGCGCACGGAGTGCGACGCCGTCGATCCAGACCCTCCCCGCGAGCACGTCGGACGATGCGGGCGAGCCGTCCGGGCGCTGCGCGGTGTACCCGCCCGTGAGGCTCGCGTTGGCCAGCACGACGGGACGGCCCGCCTCGTCGGTGACGTCCTGCGCGCACCACCCGCACACGTGACGCGGGTAGCGGGGGTTCTCGCGGAGCAGCGTCCCGCACAGCGGGCAGTGCTGCACGGGGCGCGCGTCGCCGTCGGGCAGGACGAGCGCCTCGGAGCGCACGAGGCCGCCCTGGGCGGTGCGGCGCGCCAGCGCCGTGAGCACGCGGCGGCCGATCCCGGGCCAGCCGTGGACGGCCGCGGACCACTCCTCGGGCACCGCGCGGGCGCCGTACCGCGCGCCCAGCAGGCTGCCCGCGATCGCCGCGACGGTATCGGTGTCGCCGCCGACGGCGACCGCGGCCTGGAGCGCCGCCACCAGGTGGTCCCGGCCCGCGAACCGCGAGCGCTCCGGCGGGGACGTCGTCGCGATCGCGCGCCACGCCGCCTGGAGCGCGGTCACCGTGAAGCCGTTCTGCCGGAGGTCGGCCTCGGGCCGGGCGGACTCCGCGTCCGCGACCCACGACGACCAGCGCGCGGCGGCCTCCGCGTCGAGCAGGTCGAGGCCGGCCCGCACGTCGAGCCGCTGCTCGGTCACCGCGACGCGCACGGCCTCCGACCACAGCACGCACGACTCGGCGGCGAGCGGGTCGGTGTGCGTGATCTCCGCGACGGCGCGCGCCGCGCGGGCGGTCGCGTCCCGGTCGCCGAGCGCGACGAGCCCGACGACGCCCGTCCGCATGAGCGCGCCGTTCCCCGCCGTGCGGCCGGTCGCCGCGTGCAGCGCCGCGGACGCCTCGCGCAGCCGAGTCGCGGCGGGACCACGGCGGGCGGCGGCGTCGCGCAGCACGGCGGCGGTCTGCGTCCCGACGTCGGACGCGCCCCCGGTGCGCCAGGCCTCGAACGCGGCGGCGACGTCGTCGAGCGGCGCCGCCCCGAACGCGTCGGGCACGGGGGAGAGGACGTCGTGCGCGGCCGTCACGCGCGCGACGCACACCGACATCTGCGTGTCGTCGCTCCACTCGCCGGGCGCGTACGGGCCGAGCCCGCCCCCGCGCATGACCGCGACCTCGTCGCGGTGCCCTGGCCCGGGCGGCTGCGCGAACTCGTACGGCACGCCGAGCGCGTCGCCCGCCGCCTGCACGAGCAGCACCCCCGACGCGCGGTCGAGCAGGCCGTGGTCGAGCGGGTCGAGGGGTGCCGGGCGGGGAACGGGCGTCGTCGTCACGTCGCGATCGTGCCACGATGACCGCATGACGACGCCCGACGACCTCGCCGCCCTCGTCGCCTCCGTCGAGGCCGACGAGCGCGACCTCGTGCTCCGCACCTTCACGCACGACGACGCGTGGCGGCTCGGCTGCCTCCTCGTCGAGCTCGCCGACGAGCGCGACCTGCCCGTGACGATCGACGTCCGCAAGGGGCCGCAGCAGGTGTTCCACGCCGCGCGCGCAGGCACGACGCCGGACAACGACACGTGGGTCGAGCGCAAGGTGCGCGTCGTCGAGCGGTTCGGGGCGTCGTCGTACCTCGTGGGCCTACGGGCACGGGCGACGGGGACGTCGTTCAACGAGAAGCACGACCTCCCGCTCCAGGAGTACGCCGCGCACGGCGGCGCGTTCCCCGTCCGGGTCGAGGGCGTCGGGATCGTGGGCGTCGTCACCGTGTCCGGGCTCGCGCAGGGCGACGACCACGCGCTCGTCACCGAGGCGCTGCGGTCGTTCCTCGGTCGCGCGGGCGCGACCGAGGGCTGACGCACCTACTCGCAGGCGACGCCGTCGCCGTCGCGGTCGAGCTTGGGGGCGTAGCCGGGCTCGCCACGGAGCAGCGGAGCAGCGCCGGCGGCCCGCACCGCGTCGCAGTTCTGGTAGTACGTGGACGTGCTGCCCCCGGTGTCCGCGTCCCCGACCGGGGCGCTGGGCCGGGACTGCTGGGTCGAGCGGGCCGCGGCGGCGGCCGCCTCCGCCTGGGCGACGGCCGCCTCACGGCCCTCGACGTCGGACACCCGGGTCGCCAGGTCGGCCTCGACGGTCGCGACCGCACCCTCGCGCGCCGCGACATCGGCCTCCGACGTCTGGAGCGCCGTCGCCCGCTCGTCCAGCTCGGTCTGGGCCGCCTGCGCGGCGGCCGTCTGCTCCTCGAGCGCGGTCCGCTCGGCGTCCAGCTCGGCGCGCTCGCCCTCGACCGCGTCCTGCTCGTCGGCCGCCTGCGCGACGAGGGTCCTCGCCTCGTCGAGCGCCCGGCCCGAGTTGCCCTGTCCGACCAGCAGCCCGACGACGAACAGGGCGACGCCCGCTGCGGTCAGCAGGGCCGCCCGGCGCCCGCGTCGAGGCCGCGCGGTCCCGGTCGACGGTGCGGTGGTGGTGTCCTCGACCCAGAACGTCCAACCCTCCGGCGCGGACGGCCAGGCAGGGTCCGGGGCCCAGCCCGGCTCGGGGCGCCAGTCCCCGGGGGCCACGGGCCAGCCGGGAGGGGCGTTGAATCTCAGGGCCATGCGTCGTCCTCGTCTCGCGGTCGCCGCGTCGACGTCGACGGGCACGACCGAACCCTCCTGGGGGCGTGAGGTGAACGCTAACGCGCGGTCAGCCGCCTCGGGGAGGGCGGGACGGGGTGAAAGGACGTCAGACACCCGGTCGGGGACGTCGGTCCCGTGAGCCGGTCCCGTGAGCCGTGCGAGAGAGCGGTCGGGGCCGGCACCACGAGGGTGCCGGCCCCGCCGTCCGACCGCGCAGGGGCGTGCGCGGCCGGGTCGGAGGGCCGGCGCGACGTCGGGCGTCGCGCCGGCGGTGCGGCGTCAGGCCGCGCGCGTGACCTCGATGCGCTGGGGAGCGCGGCCGGCGAACACGCCGGCGACGGTCACGGTGAGCACGCCCGCGTCGTAGGACGCGCGGACGGCGTCGGCCTCCGCGGTCTTCGGCAGGGTGACGGTGCGGCGGAACTCGCCGAACCGGACCTCGCGGACGCGGCGCCCGGCCGGGGCGGCCTCGGCCGCCTCGTCGGTGCCCGCCGCGGGCTGCTCGCCCTCGGCCTGCTCGGCGTCGTCGGGCGCCTCGTCGGCCGGAGCCTCGACGACGCGCTGGTCACGACGCTCGCCGCGGACGACGAGCCGGCGACCCTCGAGCTCGACGGTGACGTCGCGCTCCGGGTCGACGCCCGGCAGGTCGAAGCGGGCGACGAGGTCGTCGCCCTCGCGGTAGACGTCGGCGGCGGGCGCGAAGCCCGTCGGGGCGACGCCCGAGCCGGACGGGCGCGCCCAGAGCTGGCGCACGAGCCGCTCGGTGGGGAGCGGACGGAACGGCGCCACGGTGTAGGTGCTGATCATGGTGGTCCTCCAGGTCGGTCGTGCCACGGGGGCCGTGGCGTCTGACCTGTGCAACCTTGAGCGTGCCCCGCTCAGTCCCGAGTTCGCGCACGACGAACGGCCTCAGCGCCGGCGCGCCGCCCGGCGGGCCTTGCGCGCGGCCGCGGCGCGCTCCTCGGCGGCGTCGAGCCGCTCGTCGACCGCGTCGAGCGCGTCCCGCGCGGCGGACTCCGCGTCCCGCGCGTCGCTCAGGCGGGCGCGCAGCGCCTCGCGCTCGTCGGCGAGCCGTGCGAGCTCGTCCTTGACGCGGGCGAGCTCGTCCTCCACCTGCCCGACGGCGTCCCTCGCCTCGCGCGTGCGGGCGTCGGCGTCGTCGCGCTCGGCCTCCAGCCGGTCGACCACGGCCGCGCTCTCCTCGACCTCGCGCTCGGCCGCCGCCTCGGCGTCCTCCTCGGCGTCGGCCGGGGGCTCCTCGTCGCCGTCGGTCGTCCCGCCGCCGTCCGTGACCGCGCCCGTGCGCGCGCGCAGCTCGACGACGTCGGCCGGCTCGCCACCCTCGTCGACGATCCCGAACCCGACGTGCTGGAGCGCCTGCGACAACCGGCCGGCCCGGACGAGCGCGCCCGCGTCCGGGTCCATGACCGCTGCCGTGAGGGTCTCCGCGAGCCGGTCGACCACCGTCCCGGACACCGCCCGGCCCGCGATCTCGCCCGCGTCGCGCACCTCCCCGACGACGCGCTCCACCCGCTCGCGCCGCAGCCGGTCGAGCGTGCGCAGGCGGGTGCGGTCGCGGTCGGCCGTCGCGTCGCGCAGCTCGTCCCCGAGGCTCACGAGCGCGGCGACGTCGTCCGGCCGCTCGCGCGCCACCTGGTTCACGACCCACGCCGCCACCGTCGGCTTCGTGATCCGGCCGACGCGCTCCGCACCGACCGCGTCGCCCGACGCCTTGATCCGCTTCGCGGCGGCCGTGCGCGCCACGACGAACTGCTCCAGCGGCAGAGCGAAGAGGTCGTCGACGAGCGCGTCGACGTCGACCGCGTCCTCGCCCGCCTCCTCGGTCGCGGCGCCCGTCGTCCTGCGCGTGCTCATGACGCCCAGCGTCGCACCCCGGGCTCGAGCGTGCGCCCGCTCGCGCCCTCGTGCGCGGCGAGCAGGCGCGCGAACGCCGCCTCGGTGACGACCGGGACGCCGTAGCGGCGCGCGGTGCGCGCCTTCGTCGAGAGGGAGTCGGGGTCGGCGGCGACGAGGAGCCGCGTGCGGCGCGTGACGTACGGCCAGGGGGAGAGGCCCGCGGCACGGACGTCGCGCTCCCAGGCCTCGCGCGTCCGCGACATCGAGCCGGTGAGCACGACCTCGTCGCCCGCGGCCAGCACGAACGCGGGCCGGGTCGGGACCGTGGCGCCCAGGACGGCGGCGCCCGGTGCCGCGGCACCCGGGGCCCCGACGTCCGCGACCGCGTCGACCAGGCGCGTCCCGAGCGCCGCCTCGACGGCTCCCGCGACGTCGTCGGCGTCGAGGCCGAGCTGCCCCGCGACCTCGTGCAGCGCCGGGTCGTCGCGCAGCGCCGCGCCCTCGTCGCGGTCGCCCGTGGCGGTCGTCCCGTCGAGCGCGTCGAGCTCGGCCCGGGCCAGTGCGGCCAGGTAGTCGCGGTGCAGGGTCTCGACCGTCGCGCGGTCGAGCCCGGCGTGCCGAGCCTCCGCGAGCAGCGTTGCCCGCTCGGCGTGCGAGACGTAGCGGTCGAGGAGCGCGTCGTCGAGCAGGCGCAGGTACGTGCCCACGTCGCGCCGCGCGTCCGCTCCCGGGGCGCCGGGCGGGGACGGGTCCGGAACGGCGGGACGGTCCGCGAGCGCCGCGAGCCAGTGCCCGCGGGCGCGGCTCGCGCCGCGCAGCACCGGCTCCGCGCCGGGTAGGGCGGCGGGCAGCGACCAGCGGACGCCGTCCGCCGCGGCGCGCGCGACGGCCCAGCACTCGTCGTCGCCCGCGACGTCGAGGTAGTACCCGAGCAGCCCCGCGGTGGCGCGCGCGTCGCCCAGGGCCGAGTGGACGCCGTCGTGCACGACGCCCACGGCCGCGCAGCACGCAGCCAGCGCCCGCGAGCCCGTGAGGTAGCGGCTCGCGAGCTGCTGCGTGCACAGGCACGCGACGGGGTCGATGGCCGCGGCGATCCCGGCGCGCCCGATCTCGGCGCGCAGGAAGCGCGTGTCGAACGCCGCGTTGTGGGCCACCAGCACGCGCCCGGCGAGCAGGCGCAGGAGCGCGGGCGCGACGCGGTCGAACGTCGGGGCGAGCGCGACGTCCGCGGCGGCGATGCCGTGCACGTGCTGCGGCCCGAGGTCCCGCTCGGGGTTGACCAGGGTGGACCACTCGTCCTCGACGCGACCGGCGTCGTCCACGAGGACGACCGCGACCTCGGCGACGCGGTCGCCGAGGCGGGGGGAGAACCCCGTGGTCTCGAGGTCGACGACGGCGAATCCGGGCACGGGCACAGTCTGCCCGACGTCGCCCACGACCTGCCCCGGCGCCGCGGCCGTTACGGTCGTGTGAACTCCTCACGCTCGTGCCGCCCGGGGGTTCCGCACGCGGCCCGGGAGGCATACGCTCGCGAGCACACGAGCCTCCGCAGCGTCGCGTCTCGTGTGCGACTCGGCCGCACCCCGACACGACCGGGGGTGGTCCGCGGGGGCCACTGTCGAGGAGGATGCGTGAGACCACGAACGATCGTCCCGTCCGCAGCGGTAGCGGGCCTCGTGCTCGCGGCGCTGACCGCAGTTCCCGTCGGCGCCGAGCCTCTCGGCGCCGCGTCCGGCACGGCCGCCGGCAGCCTGCGGGCCGCCGCGGCACCGCCCCCGCTCGAGGACCTCGTCACCGGCGATGCGGTCATGCAGCGGCTCCAGGACTTCCAGGACATCGCGGACGCCAACGGCGGCAACCGCGCGCTGGAGACGCCCGGCTACGAGGCGAGCGCCGTCTACGTCGAGGACGCCCTGCGGGCCGCGGGCTACGAGCCCGAGCGCCAGTACTTCACGTTCGAGGACCTGGAGACCGACGAGCTGTCCCTCACGGCGGCCGGCGTCGAGGTGACGTCGGACGTCTACCCGGCCGAGTTCGCGCCCGACACCCCGGACGACGGCGTCACGGGCCCGATCGTGCAGCCCGCCGACGCGCTGGTCCAGGGCTGCACCCCGGACACGTGGGACGGGGTCGCCGTGAGCGGCGCGGTCGCGCTGATCAGCCGCGGCTCGTGCCCGTTCGCCGACAAGGCGCTGTACGCGGCGCAGGCCGGTGCGGCGGCCGTGATCCTGTACAACAACACCGACGGCGCGCTGAGCCCGACCCTCGGTGCCGAGAACGACGCGTGGGTCCCGACGGTGGGCATCACGCAGGCCGCGGGCCAGCAGATCCTCGCCGCGATCGCGGGCGGCGCGGAGCCGGTCGCGACCTACGACCTGCAGACCCACGTCGAGGAGTTCGAGACGTTCAACGTGCTCGCCCAGACCCCGGGCGGGCGCGACCACAACGTCGTCATGGTCGGCGCGCACCTCGACGGCGTCGAGGACGGCCCGGGCATCAACGACAACGGCTCCGGCTCCGCCGCGATCCTCGAGGTGGCGGTCCAGCTCGCGGCCGCGACCGACGGCGGGCAGGACGTCGAGAACGCCGTCCGGTTCGCGTGGTGGGGCGCCGAGGAGGTCGGCTTGCGCGGCTCGACCCACTACGTGAGCGACCTCGCCGCGAACGACCCGGCCGCGCTGGACGACATCGCGACGTACCTCAACTTCGACATGGTCGGCTCGCCGAACTACATCATCGGCGTGTACGACGCGAACGAGTCGACCTACCCGGCCCCGGTCGAGGTCCCGCCGGGCTCGGCCGAGACGGAGGCGGTGTTCACCGACTACTTCGACGGCATCGACCAGCCGTGGGTCGACACCGAGTTCTCGGGCCGCTCCGACTACCAGGCGTTCATCGAGAACGGGGTCCCGGCGTCGGGCCTGTTCACCGGCGCGGACGGCTCGAAGACGGCCGAGGAGGTCGCGATGTTCGGCGGCACCGAGGGCATCTTCTACGACCCGAACTACCACTCGCCGGCGGACACGATCGACAACGTCGACGCGACCGCGCTCGACATCATGTCGCGGGCCATCGGGCACGCCGTCGCGGCGCTGTCCGAGGACACGTTCGCGATCAACGGCGTGGGCAACCCGCGCATCGACGCCGTCGAGGCGGAGGCGCGGTGCCTCAACGGCACGGCGTACGTCGCCGTGCGCGGCGCCAACGGCGAGGACGCCCCCGCGGACGTCCGGCTCATCACGCCGTTCGGCGAGAAGAAGTTCAGCGCCCTCGCGCCGGACAAGAACGCGTACCAGTCGTTCAGCACGCGCGCGTCGTCGGTCGCGGCGGGCACCGCGACGGTCGCGGCCTACCAGTGGCGCGGCGGCGACCCGGTGTACCAGCGGTACGACGTGGCGTACGACGCGATCGACTGCGGCTGACGCCTCCGCGTCGACCTGACGGGCGGGGCCGTCCTCCACGGGAGGGCGGCCCCGCCCGGTCTACGCTGGCTCGCGGTGCGCCGACGTGAGGTGCGACGGACGGGGGGCCACGTGGCGAAGGAACCGTTCCTGACGACGACGGACGACGAGCCGGGAGAGGGCCCCGACCTGCCCGGCACGACGTCGGGCGACGGGCGCAGCACGCTCGCGCGGCTGCTCGGCGAGAGACGTCTCCTGCGCGTCCCCGCCCTCCGGGCGCTGCCGCGACCCACGCTCCCGCGGCCCTCGTTCCCGCTCCCCGGCCGTCGTGCGCGGCGCGACGACGGCGACCCGGCGCCCGAGGCGGTTCCTGGACCCGACCTCGACACCGCGCTGGAGGACGCGCTCGTCGAGGCGCTCGCGGACGACGCTGACGTGGCCGACGGCGCCGACGGTGGGTTCGACGACGTCGTCGCGGAGTGGGTGCGCCGCGTGATCGCCGCCTACCCCCGCCCGACGTACCCGCTCGAACGCGAGTGGGACGTGTCGGTCCAGGGGGTCGTGCGGCTCGTCCCGTACGTGCCGCGGTTCGCGACGGCGCCGCTCGCGCTGCTCGACCGGTTCGGCGCCGTGACGGTCGGCCCTCGGCGGGTGGGCCTCGACGGCAAGGACGTCGACTGGGACCGCGTGGTCGAGGTCCGCACGGCGCCCGCGTGGACGTGCCTGTCGGCCGAGGCGCTGGAGGTGAACCTCGCGCAGTACGTCGTGGCGCTGCCCCCGCTGCCCGGCCGGGCGTGGGTGCTGGGCAAGATCAGCGAGCTCCTGCTCTCGCTCTACCTCGCCGTGCTGCCGCCGGACGCGGACGGTGACGACGTCCTCGCCGACGCGCCACCGGACCGGATGTTCGACCGCGTGGTCACCGAGGTCGTCTACCGGCGGCGGTTCGGGACGGGCGAGGCGCGGGCGAGCACGACGTCGGTCCTGCTCCAGCTCGCGCTGCGCGGCGCGACGGACACGATCGTCCGCACGGCCGCGGAGCGCGGGGTCGACGTCGTGCACGTGAAGGCCGAGGAGACGAGCATCGGGTCGGTCGTGGCGCGCGCGGCGACGTGGCGCCGCACGGCGCTCGACCTGCGCGAGCGGGTGGACCGGCGCCTCGGGCGCTGACGGCTATCGATCGAGCGCCTCGAGGACCGGGGTGTCGCCCGCGGTGAAGCGGATGAACCGGCCCACGGTCGAGGGCGTGCGCAGCGCCTGGGCGACCACCATCGCGACGTCCGCCCGCGAGACGCGGGAGGCCGCGCCGTCGGGCACGTCGTCTGCGCCGTCGAGGCCGTCCGGGCCGTCGCCGACGACGCGGATCGCCCCGGTCGGGTCGTCGTCGGTGAGCGTGCCCGGCCCGAGGACGGTCCAGTCGAGGTCGGTGCCGCGCAGGTGGTCGTCGGCGGCGAGCTTGGCGTCGGCGTAGGCGAAGAAGCTCGAGTCGGGGTCGACGCCGTGGTCGGGCACCGACCCGATCCACGACACCATGACGTAGCGCGGCACCCCGGCCGCGACGGCCGCGTCCATGGTGCGACTGGCGGCGTCGCGGTCGACGGCGTAGGTGCGCTCCGGGTTCCCGCCGCCCGCCCCGGCGGACCACACGACGGCGTCGAACCCGTCGAGCGCGGCGGCGATCTCCTCGGTCGAGGCGTGCTCGACGTCGAGCAGGAGCGGCTCGCCGCCCAGCCGGCGGACGAGCGGGAGCTGTTCCTCGGCGCGCACGATCCCTGTGACGGTCGCGTCGTGGTCGACGAGGATCGGGACGAGCAGCCGGCCCACCTTGCCGTGGGCACCGACGAGGGCGATCTTCATGCGGCGGACTCCTGTCTGTGGAGAGTGGGAGTCCACCGTCCTCCGTCGTCGTCCGCGCCGCCACCCGGGGCGGCCGGGCCCGGGTGTGACGGGACCCGGTCAGGGGCGCGTCACGGGCACTGCTTCGCGTTCGGTGCGGCGTCGAGCGTCACGGTCTGCGAGGCGCGCACGAGGTCCCCGCCCTCCGGGTCCTGCGCGCACACCGTCCAGCCGTTGGCCGCGCCGGGCAGGGCGCCGGCCCGCACGTCGCGCGCGTCCACGACGACGACCGTCACCGCCCCGCGCTTCTCCAGGTCGGCACGCGCCTGCTTGAGCCGCGTCTCGACGAGGTTGGGCATGGAGAACGCCGGCTCGATCTCGACCGAGACCTCGACCCCGTCCGAGCTGCCCGGCTCACCGGGGCCGCCCGTCGGCTCCCCGGTCGGGTCCGGCGTCGGCTCGACGGTCGGCTCGGAGGTGGGGGTCGTCGTCGGCTGCGACGTGGGCGACGGCGACGGGCTCCCCGGGCCGCCCGGCAGCCCGTCCACGCGGCACCCGGCGAGCGCGGTCACGGCCACGACGGCGAGCACGACCGCCCGTGCGCGTCGCGGTGCTCCCACGACCCGCGGCCGCGCGGCGTCGCGCGTCCCGTCGTCGTGCTTCCTGGTGCTCGTCCGGTCCGTCATCGCCGACGGGTCCGTCATACGTCCTGCCACTGCACCGCCCCCGGTTGCCCCCTGAAACTGCTTGCGTGATCGAGGGTACGCGACGGGTGCCCGGTTGGCCCGCGCGCGGGCTGCCGTCGGGCGTCAGGGGCGCCCGGTGCCGGTGCGCTTCGGCGGCCGGACGGTCGGCACGTCGCCGACGATCGGGATGGGCCGACGGTGGAACGGGAAGCCGTAGCGCGTGACCAGACCGGCGAGCGTCGTGAGGCGGTTGCGCGGCCCGATGAGCCCCATGATGTGGACGAACAGCCACGCGAGCCACGCGACGCCGCGCGTGAGCCGCAGCCTCCCCACGACCTCGGCGATCGCCGCGCGCCGGCCGATGACCGCCATGGTGCCCTTGTCGAAGTACCGCAGGGACGTCGTCGGGCGCCCGGCGAGGAGCGCCTCGATGTTCCGCGCGACCTGCTCGCCCGACTGGATCGCGGGCTGCGCGAGCTGCGGCAGCCCGGCGGGCGAGATCGCGATGTCACCCGCCGCGAACACGCCCGGCAGGCCCTCGACCTGGAGGTCGTCGCCGACGACGACGCGCCCGCCCTCGCCGCGTGGCAGGCCCCAGTCGTCGACCTCCTCGTGGGGGTGGACCCCCGCCGACCACACCGTGAGGTCGGAGCGGATGCGCGTGCCGTCGGTGAGGACGACGGCGTCGGGCAGCACCTCCGCGACCCCGGCACCCAGGTGCAGGCCGACGCCGCGACGGCGCAGCTCCTCCGCCGCGTACCGGCGCAGCTTCGGGTGGAACGACTTGAGCACCTCGCCGCCGCGCTGGACGATCTTCACCTCGAACGCGTCGCCGTGGATCTCCGGGTAGGCGGGCCGCAGCCCCGCGGTGCGGAGCTCCGCGAGCGCCCCCGCGACCTCGACGCCCGTCGCGCCGCCGCCGACGACGACGACCCGCAGCCCCTCGTCCTTGCCGGGGTTCGCCGCGGCCTTCTCGAGGCGGATGAAGAGCGTGTCCCGGATCTTCATGGCCTGGGACCGCGAGTACATGGGGAACGAGTTCTCCTTGGCGCCCGGGGTGCCGAAGAAGTTGGCCGTGACGCCGTTCGCGACGACGAGGTAGTCGTAGTCGACCCACTCGTCGTTGAGGAGGCGGATGCGGCGCGCCTCGTGGTCGATGCCGACGAGGTGCTCGTGCACGACCCGCACGTTCTTCTGCTTGAGCCGCAGCCCGCGCAGGAAGTAGGTGACGTCGCCGGGGTTCAGGCCGCCCGTCGCGACCTGGTAGAGCAGCGGCTGGAACGTGTTGTAGACGCGGCGGTCCACGAGCGTCACGCGCACGGGCGCCTTGGCGAGCCCCTTGACGACGGCGAGCCCGGCGAACCCGGCGCCGACCACCACGACGTGCGGCAGGGGGGCGGCGGCTGCCGGTGCGGGGGCAGCGGTGACGGGCTCGGGCACGTGGCCTCCTCGGGGCGACGGGGTGGGAGAGCGCCGGTGCCCGCCCGACTGCGTCGCGGACGTCGCCGACGACGTGTGCCAGGTTACGGCGAACCCCGCCCCCACGCCGAACAGGCGCCCGGCCCCCGAGGGAGAGCCCTGGTCGCGCGAGGTAGACCCCTGGTCGGGCGAGGTAGAGGCATGGTGGTGACCACGCCTCTACCTCGGCGGACCGGGCTCTACCTCGCGCGCCCGGCGTGCGGGTGTGCGTCGCGGTCAGGAGCGGTGGTGCTCGACGTCGTCGCGGCCCAGGAGGTCCTCGCGGACGACACGGCGCAGCACCTTGCCGATCTGGGACCGCGGCAGCTCCGGCACGACGGCGAACGTGCGGGGCAGGGCGTACCGGGCGAGGCGCTTCTCGCCCCACTCGCGCACGGCGGCGAGGTCGACGCGCGGGGGCGAGGCGGCGTCGTCCGCGTCGTCGAGCACGACGACGGCGGCGACGTGCTCGTCGGACCCGGAGCCCGGCACGCCCACGACGGCGACGTCCCGCACGCCGGGCATCCCGCGCAGGTGCTCCTCGACCTGCGACGGGTACACCTTGAACCCGCCGGTGACGATCATCTCCTTGATGCGGTCGACGAGCGTGACGAGGCCCGCGTCGGGGCCGTCGAGGGCCACGCGCACGACGTCGCCCGTGCGGAGCCACCCGTCGTCGAGCAGCTGGTGGGCGGTCTCCTCGGGGCGGTTCCAGTAGCCGCGGAACACCTGCGGGCCGCGGACGAGCAGCTCGCCGCGCACGGTGCGCACGCCGTCGTCGGACGGCTCGGACGGCTCGGCGTCGCGCAGGTCGCCCGCGTCGAGCGCGTCGGCGTCGACGACGCGGATCTCGGTGCTGGGGAACGGGAGCCCGAGGGTGCCGGGGCGGCGGTCGTCGGAGCACGGGTTGCCGAGCGAGATCGGTGACGTCTCGGTCATGCCGTAGCCCTCGATGAGCAGGCCGCCCGTCGCGTCCTCCCAGCGCTGCGCCGTCTCCGCGGTGATGGGCATCGCGCCGGCGAAGGCCAGGCGGATCGAGGTGAGGTCGGAGCCCGCGCCCGGGGCGTCGGCCGCGGCGGTGACGATGCGGTCGAACATGGGCGCGACGCCGGGAAGGAACGTCGCGGGCCGCCGCGCCTGGGCGGCGACGAAGGCCTGCGGGTCGAACTTGGGGAACGCGACGAGGGTCGCGCCGACGCGCGCCGGCAGGGTGAGGCAGAACGTCAGGCCGAACGCGTGGAAGAAGGGCAGCACGCCGTAGACGGTCTCGGCGCCCTCCTCGAACGACGCCCACGCCTGGCCCTGGACCACGTTGGCGACGAGGTTGCGGTGCGTGAGGACCGCGCCCTTCGGGGTGCCGGTCGTGCCGCCCGTGTACTGCAGGAGAGCGACGTCGTCGGCGGCGGGGTGCGGCAGCGCCGGGGGGAGGGCCCGCGCGCGCCGGACGAGGTCGTGCCAGTCGGGTACGCCGGCCGGGAGCGGCGTGCGCAGGGCCTCGCGCTGCGCCCGGGCCCGGGCGACGGGCAGGCGCAGCGCGAGACGGCTGCCGCGCGGCAGGTCGCGCGCGATGTCGAGCCCGACGACGCGCCGCAGCCCGGGCACGTGGGCGCGCGCCTCGAGCACGGCCGGGACCGTCTTGGTCCACACGACCGCGACGCTCGCGCCGGAGTCGGCGAGCTGGTGGGCGAGCTCGTCGGCCGTGTACGTCGGGTTGTGCTCGACCACGACGCCGCCCAGCCGCTCGACGGCGTAGAACGCGACGACGTGCGACGTCGCGTTGGGCAGCACGAGCGCGACGCGGTCGCCGCGCCGGACGCCGAGGTCGTGCAGGGCGCTCGCGGCGCGCTCGACCTGCGCCACGAGCTGCGCGTACGTGGTGGTCGCGCCGAAGAAGTCGACCGCGACGCGGTCCGGCCAGCGCTCGGCCGCGCGGTAGAGGGCGGCCGTGACCGGCTCGTCGGGGACCTCGACGTCCGTCGGGACGCCGGGGGCGTAACGGTCGGTCCACGGCCTCGTCGCCAGAGTGTTCACTACGCCACCGTAACCTACGGTTGCGTAGGTTGTGTGCGGCAGCGGTGCCGAGCCGGGGAGGGCGCCGCGACGAGATGTCAGCCCGCGAGGACGCGGTCGAGCGCCGCGCGCCCCACGGGACCCCAGTGGGCCTTGCCGCCGGGCAGTCCGCGGTCGCCGTTCTGCCCCATGAGCAGGAGGAAGAGGGCCTTGAGCGCCGCGAGCCCGCGGGCACGCCGGACCGTCGCGTCGTCGGCCGGCGTGTAGGCGTCGAAGAACCGCGCCGCGAGGCCGGCGGGCAGCAGCACCCAGGCCGCGGCGAGGTCCCACGCCGGGTCGCCCGCGAAGAGGTCGCCGAAGTCGACGACGCCCGCGAGCGTCCCGGCCGCGACGACGACGTTCGCGGGGTGCAGGTCCCCGTGCACCCACACGGGCGGACCCTCCCACGCGGGGGCCGCGACGGCGTCGGCCCAGACGGACCGGACGGCGGCGGCGTCGTCGGGGGCGACGGCGCGCAGGAAGCCCTCGAAGCCGTCCGTGACGTCGCGGGGGTGGGCGCCCCGGTCCGTGGACGACGGCGCGTCGGCGGGTGCCGCGACGTGCAGCGCCCTGAGGAAGCCCGCCAGCGCGTCGGCGGCGTGCTCGCCCCGGGTGATCGTCCCGTGGTCCAGCGGCTCGCCGGGGACCCAGGTCATGACCGTCCAGTGCCGCGGGAGACGCGCGGACGGCTCGCCGTGCCGCACCGGCGTCGGCACGGGGAGCGGCAGGCGCGGCGCCAGAACGGGCAGCCACCGCCGCTCCTTGAGCTGGAGCTCCGGCGTCGGGTCCATGCGCTGCACCCGGACGGCCAGGTCGTCCCCCAGCCGCCACATCTGGTTCCCCCAGCCGCCGGCGACCTCGCGGAGCGGCAGCCGGGCGAGGTCGGGATGCTGCTCCGCCAGAGCCTCGCGGACGAGGTCGGCGGTGATCGGGGTCTCCGGGGCGCTCATGCGCGCCCACGGTACCGACGCGTCGGCGCTACGTGGCGACGTCGCCCTTCAGCGGGTCCCGGCCCGCGACGGAGTGCCGGTAGCCGTAGAACCCGTAGATGATCAGCCCGACCACGACCCAGCCGAGGAACCGCAGCCACGTCAGGGTCGTGAGGTTCGCCATGAGCCACAGGCACGCGACGCCGGACACGATCGGCAGCACGGGCGACCACGGCACCTTGAACGAGCGCTGCAGGTCGGGCCGGGAGCGGCGCAGGATCGGGATGCCGAAGCTCACGAGCACGAACGCCGAGAGCGTCCCGATGTTGATCATCTCCTCGAGCAGCTCCACCTGGGACAGCCCGGCGATGAGCGCGACGACGACCCCGACCCCGACCTGGAGCCGGACCGGCGTGCGGTAGCGCGGCGACGTGCGGGAGATGCCGCGGGGGAGGAGACCGTCGCGGCTCATCGCGAAGACGATGCGCGTCAGACCGAGCAGCAGCACCATGATCACCGTCGTCAGGCCGATGAGGATCCCGACGGAGATGACCCGCCCGGCCCAGTCGGCCCCGACGATGACGAACGCGGTGGTGAGCGACGGCGCGTCGGACGCCGCGAGCTCGGTGTACGACACCATGCCCGTCACGACGAGCGTGACGAGGATGTAGAGCACCGTGACGATCGCGAGGCCGCCGAGGATGCCGCGCGGCAGGGTGCGCTGCGGGTCCTTGGCCTCCTCGGCCGTGGTCGCGACGACGTCGAACCCGATGAAGGCGAAGAACACGAGCGCCGCCCCGGCGAGGAGGCCCATGACGCCGTAGGTCGTGGGCTCGAGACCGGTGAGGAACCCGACGAGCGGCTGCTCGAGGTTGCCCTGCTCGGGCGCCGGCTGCGCGGGCGGGACGAACGGCGTGTAGTTCGAGGCGTCGACGAAGAAGAACCCGACGACGATGACGAACAGGGTGATGGCGACCTTGATGACCGTGAACACGCTGTTGACGCGCGTGCTCAGCTTCGTGCCGAGCGCGAGGAGCGCGGTGAACACCGCGACGATGAAGACCGGGCCCCACTCGAGGTCGACCGGGCCGAGGGGGATCGTCAGGGGGAGGTCGATGCCGAACAGCCCGAACGCGTCGCCGAGGTACACGCCCCAGAACTTCGCGATGACCGCGGACGCGAGCAGCATCTCGAGGATGAGGTCCCAGCCGATGATCCACGCGACGAGCTCGCCCATGGTCGCGTAGGAGAACGTGTAGGCGGACCCGGCGACGGGCAGCGCGGACGCGAACTCGGCGTAGCACATGACGGCGAGCGCGCAGACGATCGAGGCGATGACGAACGAGACGATGACGCTCGGGCCGGCGTAGTTGGCCGCGGCCGTCGCGCCGACGGAGAAGATGCCGGCGCCCACCGCGACGGCGACGCCGAGCACCGCGAGGTCCCACGCGGTGAGCTCGCGCTTGAGCGAGCGCTCGGGGTCGTCGACGGCCGCGAGCGAGTCCTCCACGGACTTGCGGCGGAACAGGCCGGTCCTGGTGGTCACGGGTGCGCCTCCCGGCGTCGGGGTCAGCCCCGTCCATTGAACCGGCCCCCGGACCCGGTCGCGCGGCGACCGTACCCCCTCGGACCCGGCGGGTCCGGCGGGAGGCCGTCGCGCGTCGTCGGCCGCTGCTCAGGCGGGGTGCCAGCGCGCTCCCCAGCGGCGGGTCAGGCGCCCGCCCGACGTCGCCGCGTGGGCCCGCACGCCCGCCTCCACGGCGTCCGCGACGCCGTGCGCGGACGCGTCCGTGTCGGCGAGGAAGCGCACGGTGACGCGCGCCTCGCCGCGGACGACGCCGACGTCGTACGCCTCGACGGTCGTGAGGGCGCGCGCCGCGTCGGCGGCTGCCGGCAGCACGGCCTCGGGGTCGGCGCCCGGGTGCAGGAGGCCGACGGCGAGGGTCACGCGGTAGGACGGCACGGCTCAGGCCACGCCGGTCCGGGCCGCCGCGTCGCTGAGCACGGCCACGAGGAAGTCGGCGTCCGGGGTCCAGGGGCGCAGGTCCCACGTCGCGAGCGCCAGGTCGAGATGCAGCCCGGCGTCCGTGGCGTCGGCGAGGAACTGCTCGGGCGGGTACCCGCGACCGGTGCCGAAGCCCACGACGGCGCGACCGCCGGGCGCGAGGTGGGCACGGAAGCGGCGCAGCACCTCCACCTCGGTGCCCGGCGCGAGGAACGTCACGACGTTGCCCGCGCACACGACGAGGTCGAACGGCTCGGTGACGCCCTCCGCGGGCAGGTCGAGCTCCGCGAGGTCGCCCACGCGCCAGTCGGGTCCCGGGTGGTCGGTCCGCGCGGCGTCGATCAGGACGGGGTCCACGTCGACGCCCACGACGGCGTGCCCGCGCGCGAACAGCTCGGCGCCCACGCGCCCCGGCCCGCAGCCCGCGTCGAGGACCCGGGAGCCGCGCGGCAGCATGGCGTCCACGAGGCGGGCCTCGCCCGCGAGGTCGGCGCCCCGGGCGGCCATGGCCCGGAAGCGTTCGACGTACCAGGTGGAGTGCGAGGGGTCGGCGGCGGTCTTCTGCTCCCAGCGCGAGGGACGGGTGGCGCTCATGCCGCCGACGCTACCCGGGCGTGGGAGAGTCGGTCCCGTGACCTTGGTCCCCACCACCCTCGGCACCACCCTCGGCATCGACCTCGGGACGAGCGGGCTCAAGCTCGTCCTGCTCGGACGGGACGGGTCGGTCGTCGCGGAGGCCGAGGCGGCGTACGACGTCGAGCACCCGCGCCCCGGCCGCGCGGAGTCGGCCCCGGCGACCTGGACGACGGCGCTCGGCGCCGCCCTCGACGACCTCGCCGCCCGCGCGGCCGGGCTCGGCGAGGTCGCGGTGCGCGCGGTCGGCGTCGCCGGCCAGATGCACGCCGCGGTGCTCGTGGACGCGGCGGGGGGCGCCGTCGTGCCAGCCGTCCTGTGGACGGACGCGCGCGCGGCCGACCGGATCGACCGCTGGCGCGCGCTGCCCGACGCCGTGCGTGCCCCGCTCGCCAACCCCCTCGTGCCCGGGATGACCGGGCCCGTGCTCGACTGGTTCGCCGCGCACGACCCCGCGACGCTCGACCGCGCGGCGCACCTGCTGCTGCCCAAGGACGTCGTGCGCGCGTGGCTCGTCGACGACCCCGTCCTCCCCGTCGCCACGACCGACCGGTCCGACGCCGCGGGCACGCTCCTGTGGGACGTGCCCCGCGACGCCTGGGCGGCCGACGTCGTCGCGCACCTCGACCTGCCGGCCCGGCTCCTGCCGGGCGTGGCGCCGTCGGACGCCGTGGCCGGGACGACCGCCCGGCTCGCGCGGTGGTTCCCGGCGAGCGGGAGCGCGGTGCCCGTCGTGGTGGGCGGCGGGGACACCCCGGCCGCGCGGCTCGCCGTCGGGGCGCCCGGGCTGCACGTCAACCTCGGCACGGGGGCGCAGGTCATGGCCGCGCTCGACCGCCCCGAGCCCGTGCTCGACCCCCTCGTGCACACCTTCGCGGACACCGGCGCCGGCCCCGCCGCGCGGTGGTACCGCCTCGCGGCGGTGCAGAACGCGGGCCTCGCGCTCGGCTGGGCGCTGCGGGTCCTCGGGCTGGGCTGGTCCGACGGCCTCGCGCTCGCGCGGACCGTGCCCGACGGCGCGGGCGGCGTGACGTTCCTGCCGTTCCTCACCGGGGAGCGTGGCGGGGTCGCCGGTCCCGGCGCACGCGGGGCGTGGACCGGGCTGCGCGAGGACACGGGGCGGCCCGAGCTCGTGCGCGCCGCCGTCGAGGGCATGGTGTTCGCGGTCGCGGCGGCGGTCGACCTGCTCGACCCGGCGCCGGCGGCCTCGGCCGTGGCGCCCGTCGCGGGACCGCCCGTGAGCCGTCCGGAGGGCGAGCCGGGTGCGGTGGTCGTGACGGGTGCGGTGGTCGTGACGGGCGGCGGGTCGCGCGACCCGCTCGTGCGCCGGCTCCTCGCCGACGCGCTCGGCCGGCCCGTCCACCGCGTCGGGCTCCGCAGCGCGACCGCGGTCGGCGCGGCGCTGCTCGCCGCGCGCGGCACGGCCGACCCGGTCGAGCCGGTCGTCGCCACGGACGAGCCGGAGCTCCCGGGCCCGGGCCGGGCGGACGTCGTCGGGCACCTCGCGCGCTGGCGGGAGGCCGCCGCGGCCCTCGCGTGACGCACCCGGGGCCGACCCTGCGAGAATCGAGGGATGTCCACCGCAGCCGCCGTGACCACCGGGACCGCACCCGTCACGGACCTCGCCTCCAGCGCCCCCACGGGCGAGATCCTCGCGGTGTGCCGCGTGCACGCCCTCCTGCCGGACGCGGGGCCCGTCGGCGTCACGGCGATCGACAAGCGCCCCGTCGCCGGACCGGTGAAGGTGCGCCGGCTCGGGCTCTACGCGGACCTGCAGGCCGACCGCGCGAACCACGGCGGCGAGGAGCAGGCGGTGTACGCGTACGGGCAGGACGACGCGGACTGGTGGGCCGGCGAGCTCGGTCGCGACGTCCCGCCGGGCCTGTTCGGCGAGAACCTGCGCGTGGAGGGCATCCCGGTCACGGAGGCCGTCGTCGGCGAGCGGTGGGCCGTGGGCACCGCGCTCCTCGAGGTCACCCAGCCGCGCACGCCCTGCTCGACGTTCGCGCGCCGCCTCGGCGAGGACCGGTGGGTCAAGCGCTTCACGGTCGCGAACCGCACCGGCGCGTACCTGCGCGTCGTGCAGCACGGCGAGCTGCGCGCGGGCGACGCGGTGACGGTCTGCTACCGGCCCGAGCACGGGGTGACGCTCGCCGACTGGTTCGGCGCCTGGAACGGTCGCGGCGCGGACCCCGAGCGCGCGGCCGGGCTCGCGCGCCGCCTCCTCGCCGCCCACCTCGAGGGCGACGTCACGCTCACGGACGAGCTGCGCGCCCGCGCCGAGATCGCGGCCGGACGCCGGATCGAGGACTGAGCGTCAGCGCTCCGCGCGCGGGATGCGGGGGCCGCGACGGCCGCGGGGCGGCTCGTTCGGCGGCCACTCGCCGTCGTCGGAGCCGTCGTCGGCGGTGAAGAGCAGGTCGTGCAGGCGCACCTGGACGTTCTCGACGTCCGGCACGTCGTGGAGGTTCAGGCCGGGCTTGTCGGTCGCGTCCGAGATGACGAGGGTGCCGCAGCCGAAGATCCGGTCGATCGGGCCCTTCTCGTAGTTGACGTCGTTGATCCGGTAGAGCGGGATGTCGCGGCCGGTGCGCGTGATGATCCCCGAGCGCATGGCGATGCGCTTGTTCGTCACCGTGTACTCCGTGGTGCGCCAGCGCAGCCACGGCACGAACACCCAGACCACCGCCGCGACCAGCGCGAGACCCGCCACGACCCACCGGACGACGTCGTTCGGCACGAGCAGGACCGTGACCACGACGGCGGCGACCAGCACGAGCAGCAGCACGAACGGCCAGAACAGCGCCTTGGCGTGCTCCTTGAGCTCCATGACGACGTGCTCGCCCTCGGTGAGGTGCTTCTCGCTCAGTCCCATGGGCAGCATCGTGCCACCCGCGCTACCCCTGCGCGGCCAGGTTCCAGCCCTCGAC
The DNA here is from genome assembly GCF_040595865.1 of Cellulosimicrobium sp. MI9406. Lineage (NCBI taxonomy): Bacteria > Bacillati > Actinomycetota > Actinomycetes > Micrococcales > Promicromonosporaceae > Cellulosimicrobium > Cellulosimicrobium sp. MI9406. The sequence goes on along the minus strand of NZ_JALIZI010000001.1, from coordinate 107,965 downwards.
CGTGCGCAGCCCGTGCCCGTAGCCGAGGAGGCAGATCGCCGCGGTGCCGAGCTCGAACCGCGCGCCCAGGGCCGGGTCGAGCCCGAGCCAGACCGTCGCGAGGACGCGGAGCAGGTGGCCGTGCGCGAACAGCACCACGTCGTCGCCGTCCTGGAGCGTCGGCTCGACGCGCCCGAGCACCCGGGCGGCCCGCGCCGCCACCTGGTCGAGCTCCTCGCCGCGGTGCCCGTCCGGCGCCGCGAGGACGTTCACGCCGTCGCGGAAGAGCAGCCACTCGCGCCCGAGCTGCTCCCCGACCGCGACCGACGTGCGCCCCTCGACGGGCCCGTAGTCCCACTCGGCGAGGTCGTCGTCGGTCGTGGCGGCGGGGAAGCCCGCGAGGTCGGCGGTGCGGCGCGCCCGCTCCCGGGGGCTCGTGAGCACGACGGCGGGGCGCCGCCCCCGGTGGTCGGCCCACGCCTGGAGCCACACGCCGGCCGCGACGGCCTGCTGCTCGCCGGCCACGGTGAGCGGGACGTCCGAGCGGCCCGTGTGGCGCCCGCTCGCGCTCCACTCCGTCTCGCCGTGGCGGACGAGGACGAGCTGCGGGTCGGGGGAGGGGGCGGTCGGGGTCACGGGGCGGCCTTCCTGCGCGGGGGTTCCTCAGCAGGATCACCCCGGCGCGCGGACGGCGCGCGGCGACGGCCCTGCCGGGCGGTGCCGGGGCCTCGACCGGCGGGCGCAGTCGGGTCAGTCGGGGATGCCGTCGAGACCGTTGACCGCGAGGAAGACGACGAGCGCGCCGAGCAGGACGACGGCGAACCCGGTCGCGACGAGCAGGACGGTACGGGGGCGGACGCGCACGAGGACTCCGGGCCTGGGGGACGGGCGGGCCTCCCCATTCTCGCGCAGCGCCGCGGCGGTGCGGTCCGTGGGTGCGGCCCCCGTTGACACGTCTGGCGGGGCCCGGCAGGGTGGCCGGACGCGCGGTCGGGACGACCGCGCGGACGAGGACGTCGGCGACCGCGCCGCGGCGGGACGCCGACGCGCCGGTCCGGGGGAGGAACCGCGATGGTGCACGAGACGGCGGACGGGCGGACCGCGTACGGCAGCCCGGAGTTCGACTGGTCGATCCTCACGGTGCCGACGGCGCTCGCCGTCGTGCGGGGACAGCTCGGCTTCTCGTGGCTCGAGCTGAGCGACCGGCTCGCGACGCTGACGCAGGCGGAGCTCGAGTGGGAGCCGGGCCCGGACGCGCTGCGGGTCGTGCGGCGGGGGTCGGAGCGCACGCCGCGCACGCTCGGTGCGGGCGAGTGGGTGATGGAGTGGCCGGAGGGCCCGGACTCGCCGCAGCCGCGCACGGTGGCGTGGCTCGTCGCGCACCTCACCGAGGCGTTCTTCGAGCGCTGGGAGTGGACGTTCGGGCCGCACGAGCGGCGCCGAGACGCGGTGACCTTCTCGGGGGAGGTCGGGCCCGCCGTCGACGGGCTGCGGCACGAGGTCGAGCGGTGGCGCGCGGGCGTCGACGGCCTGCCCGAGGACGGAGCGTTCACGGTCGGGCTCGGCCAGGCGACGGAGATCGACGCGCAGGCACCGTTCGCCCACCTCGTCGCGCACATGAACCGCGAGCTCGTGCACCACGGGGCCGAGATCATGGTGCTCCAGGACCTGTACTGCGCGACGCACGGCACCGACTGACCGCCCGCCGCGGGAATCGCGCGGCCGCCCAGATGGTTGAAGCGTCACATGACCACGAACAGCCCCGCGCCCACGGACGCCGCCGCCCCCACGGTGAAGATCGACATCTGGTCCGACGTCGCGTGCCCCTGGTGCTACGTCGGCAAGCGACGCCTCGAGACGGCGCTCGGCCGCCTCGCGGAGTCGGGTGACGGGCCGCAGGTCGACATCGAGTACCACTCGTTCGAGCTCGCGCCCGACACGCCCGTCGACTTCGACGGCACCGAGGTGGACTTCCTCGCCGGGCACAAGGGCATGCCGCGCGCCCAGGTCGAGCAGATGCTCGGGCAGATGACGCAGCTCGCCGCGGCCGAGGGGCTGCGCTACGACTTCGACGCGCTCCAGCACACCAAGACGCTCACGGCCCACGAGCTGCTGCACCACGCGAAGGCGCACGGCAAGCAGGTCGAGATGAAGGAGCGGCTGCTCAAGGCGTACTTCGAGGAGGGTCGTCACGTCGGCCGCGTCGAGGAGCTCGCGGACCTCGCGGCGGAGGTCGGGCTCGACCGCGCCGAGGTCGTCGCGGCGCTCGAGGACGGGCGCTGGGCCGACGACGTCCAGGCCGACATCGACCAGGCGCGCGCCTACGGGATCAACGGCGTGCCGTTCTTCGTGGTCGACGGGCGGTACGGCGTCTCGGGTGCGCAGGACCCGGCGGTGTTCGTCCAGGTGCTGCAGCAGGCCGTCGCAGAGCGTGACGCGGCCTGAGCCGCGGCGTCCCGGACGACGTCGGGATGCGACGTGGAAGCGACGCATCTCACACCCGGTGCGGTGGAACTGCGACTCGGTATCACCCAGACTGGACGCAGCCCGCACCGACGCCGGCCCACACGTGCACCGGCGCCCGTGAATCCCACGAGGAGGCCTCAGATGACGGACACGACCACGAACCTCTACCACTCCATCGCGAACCCGCGCCGCACGACGCTCATGACCGTGAGCGCCGCGGACGCCGCCGCCCCGCACCGTGAGCCCGCGCCGGGCCTCACGCTCGTGGGCGCCGACGACGCCGCGGTGTGCGTCGACGGGTCGTGCGCGCTCCCCGAGTAACCGTGAGTGCCTGAGAGAGTCGCCGGAACGCCTCGTTCCGGCGGCTCTTTCCCGTACTCGGCGAGGGGCGGGGGCCGGTCAGTTGCGGCGGTGGTCCTGGATCGACAGGCGCGGGCCGCGCCGCGGGGCCTGCGCCCGGCCGGAGACCTCGAGGAGCCGCACCACGCGGTAGCGGTGCGGCGCGTACGGCGCGAGCAGCTCGAGCATGCGCTCGTCGTCGACGCGCTCGCCCACGAGCGCCCACCCCACCGCCTTCGCCAGGTGGTAGTCGCCCACGGACACGGCGTCCGGGTCGCCCAGCGCCCGCTGCGCGACCTCGGCCGCCGTCCACACGCCCACGCCGGGCACGGCCTGCAGCCGCGCGTGCGCGGCCGGAGCGCCCTGGACGTCGCGCAGGCGGTCGCACTCCTCGAGGCGTCGGGCGACGCGCGCCGCCGCGACGACCGTCCGCGCGCGGCCCGGGTCGACGTTCGCGCGGTGCCAGTCCCACGTGGGGACGCGCGCCCAGGTGGCCGCGTCGGGCACGACGAGCATCCCGGCGTCGCCCGCGGGCCCCGGGGCGCGCTCGCCGTGCCGACGCAGGAGCCAGCTCCACGAGCGCCACGCCGCGACGGACTGCACGCGCTGCTCGAGGATCGCCGGCACGAGGGCCTCCAGCACGCGCCCCGTGCGCGGGATCCGCAGGCCGGGGCTGCGGCGGTGGGCGTCGCGCAGCACCGCGGGCGGGGCGAAGCCCGTGTCGTCGTCGTTCTCGCCGAGCAGGCGGGGCAGGTCGTCGAGCACCTCCGCGGCGCCCGGCCCCCACGCGTGCCCGACGACGTCGCACGGCCCGGTCTGCACCAGCCGGTACGCCGCGGGCCCGGTCTCCGCGCGGGTCGTGCGCCACACGTCGCCGGACGGCGTGCGGCGGAACGTCGGGTCGTACGGACCGCGCGCGAGCCGGTCGAGCGTGAGGTGCAGGTCGAGCGGCCGCCCCGACCGGAAGCGACGCGCGAGCGGCGCGCCGGGCTGCGCCGTCGGCCCGGGCTGCGCGAGGTCGCCGACCGTGCGCTCGGCGGGCGCGCGGCCCGTGCTCGGCAGGACGGTCACCCGTCCATGGTCGCACCCGCCGCCGACGCCCGACCCCGCCGCCCTCACCGCTCCTCACCGCCCGGCCGTCGAGCACGACGTTGCTGGCGGTATCAGCCCGATCGCGACAGCAAGGTCGTGCTCGACCCGGAGCAGGGTCGTGCTCGGCGGGAGGGGTCAGTCGAAGAGGGTGTCCATGTCCCACGCCGGCTCGGGTGCGGCCTGCCGGGGCGCGGGTGCACCACGGTCAGCGGCGGCCGGTGCCGGCACGCGGCCCGGTGACCGGGTCGGGTCGCCGAGCTCGGGCACGAGCGTGCCGTCGAGGTCCCCGCGGCCCGCGGCCCAGTCCTGGGCGGCGAGGCCCGCGAGCTGGTCCGCGCGCTCGTTGAACGGGTCGCCCACGTGGCCGCGCACCCAGCGGAACCGGACGGGTCCCGCGCGCTCGGCGATGACCCGGTCGATCGCCTGGACGAGCTCGAGGTTCTTCACGGGCTGGCCGCCCGCCGTCCGCCACCCCTTGCGCTTCCAGGCGACCACCCACTCGGACGCGCACTTGATCGCGTACTGCGAGTCGGACTCGATGAGCAGCGGCTCCGCGCCCGGGTGGGCGCGCACCGCCTGGAGCAGCGCGGTGAGCTCGGCGACCTGGTTGGTCCCGCTCACGGCGCCGCCGGAGTCGAACGTGCCGTCGTGGTTGATCCACGCCCACCCGATGGCTCCGCCCGGGTTGCTCAGGCACGAGCCGTCGGTGCTGACAGTGATCACAGCGCTCCTCGATCACGGACGATCCCGCCCGCCGGCTGCGGCGCGGGGAGGCGAATGCGTCGGCGCCATTGTCCCCCGCCCGGGAGGGTCGTGGTGCACGTGTCCGACGACGCCCCTCCGGGAGGCGCGCGGCCCACCCCGCGCGGGCCGTTCCGGGGCGTCCCGGGACGGCGTCCGGGAACCCCGGCGGTCCCGGTCCGACGTCGTCGCTCGGGGTCGCCTCAGGGGAGAACCGGGGGGATACCCCATGGTGCGGCGGGGCGGCGCCGTCGAGGCTGGGACGCATGGTCGCGTGGGTCGTGGAGCTGTGGGGACAGGTCGAGTCGTGGTTGCTCGCGCTCGTGGACTCGGCGTGGGCGCTCCCCGTGCTCTTCGCGACGACCGCCGGCGACGGGTTCTTCCCGCCGATCCCGGGCGAGACGGTGATCGTCATGCTCGCCGTCGCGGCCCAGTCGGGCGGCGGGGTCGCGTGGGGGATCGTGCTCGCGGTCGCCGCGCTCGGCGCCTGGTGCGGCGACCAGCTCGCCTACGCCCTGGGGCGCGCGCTCGGCACCCGCGCCCTGCCCGCCCTGCGGGGCGCGCGCGGGCGGCGCGCGGTCGAGTGGGCCACGCGGTCCCTCGACCGGCGCGGCGCGTCCGTCGTGCTCGGGGCGCGGTTCGTCCCCGTCGGGCGCACGGCCGTCAACGTGACCGCGGGCGCGGTCGGGTTCTCGCGGCGCCGGTTCATGGCGTTGTCCGCCGTCGCCTCCGTGACGTGGGCGACGTACTCCGTGGTCATCGGGACGCTCGCCGCCGCGTGGGTCGGCGACAGCCCGCTGCTCGCCGTCGTGGTGGGCGTCGTCGGGGGCATCCTGCTGGGCGTCCTCGTCGACACCGTCGTCCGGCTCCGCGCGGCGCGGCGCGAACGGGCCCTCGCCTTGGCGACCGGCCCGGTCCCCGTTCCGGCAGCCGTCGCGGCGCTCGCGGTGCCGGGCGGCGCGCCCGAGGAGACGGACCCCGCCCTCGTCCCGTGCCCCGGCGCCGGGAGCTAGGGCCCGCCAGACCCGACCCGGGACGGCCGACCTGCCCCGCCCCGCCCCGACCCGACCCGCCCTGTGCCGGTCGACCCGTCCCGCGACGCTCGAGACGCCCCGGGAGGGCCGGGACGCACGAGGGCCCCGGTCGACGACCGGGGCCCTCCGCACGCTCTCGGGACGCGTCGGTCAGGACACGCCGAGCAGGTCGATGACGAAGATCAGCGTCTTGCCGGACAGGCGGTGCCCGCCGCCCGCCGGGCCGTACGCGAGCTCCGGCGGCACCACGAGCTTGCGGCGCCCGCCGACCTTCATGCCCGGGATGCCCTGCTGCCAGCCCGCGATGAGGCTGCGCAGCGGGAAGTTGATCGACTCGCCGCGGTTCCACGACGCGTCGAACTCCTCGCCCGTCTCGTACTCGACGCCGAGGTAGTGCACGTTCACGGTCGCGCCGGGCGTGGCCTCGGGGCCGTCGCCCACGGTGATGTCCTCGACGACGAGCTCGGTGGGCGCGGGACCCTCCGGGGCGTCGACCTCGGGACGGGACAGTCCGTTCTCTCCAGTGGTCATGCTCCGATCCAACCACGGCGACGGGCGCCCGGTCCGGCGTGCGGAGCCGACGGCGGTCCGGCGCGGGGTCGAGGTTGGGGTCGTCCGCAACCCCGGTCGGGGGCGCCCCGCACGGGCCGTTCGGCGACGCGCAACACCGCGAGCCCGAAAATCGCCATCATGGAGGCATGCCCACCACACCTGAGCCGCCCTCCGGCGTGCCCGCCGACCCCGCGCGCCCGGGCGCACCCGAGGTGCCGTCGACCGCGGTGCCGCCGACCGCCGTCGGGCACCGGCCCTCCCCGCAGGAGGTGCGGCGGTGGCGCCGCTTCCTCGCCGACGAGCGCGCCGAGGCCGCGGTGTACCGGGACCTCGCGAGCCGCCGGACGGGCGAGGAGCGGGACATCCTGCTGGCGCTCGCGGAGGCCGAGCGCCGCCACGAGCAGCACTGGCTCGACCTGCTCGGCGAGGACGCGGGACGGCCGCTGCGCGGCGACTGGCGCACCCGCACGCTCGGGTGGCTCGCGCGGCGCTTCGGCGGCGTGTTCGTGCTCGCGCTCGCGCAGCGGGCCGAGGCGCGCTCGACGTACGCGACCGATGCCGACGCGACACCCCGGATGGCCGCCGACGAGCGGATCCACGAGGAGGTCGTGCGCGGCCTCGCGACGCGCGGGCGCAACCGCATGTCCGGGACGTTCCGCGCGGCGGTGTTCGGCGCGAACGACGGCCTCGTGTCGAACCTCGCGCTGATCCTCGGCATCGGCGCGTCGGGGGCGTCGAACAGCACGGTGCTCCTCTCGGGCCTCGCGGGCCTGCTCGCGGGGGCCCTCTCGATGGGTGCGGGGGAGTACGTGTCCGTGCGCTCGCAGCGCGAGCTGCTCGACGCGTCGACGCCGAGCCCGCAGGCATCGGCGGCGCTGCCCGACCTCGACGTGGACGCGAACGAGCTCGCGCTCGTCTACCGGGCGCGCGGCATGGCGCCCGCCGAGGCGGAGGAGCACGCGGCCGACGTCCTCGCCACGTACACCCAGCAGACCGTGATCGCGCCGCCGCCCGGCATCGACGAGCACGAGACGCACGGGACCGCGATGGGGGCGGCGGTCTCGTCGTTCCTCTTCTTCGCGTCGGGTGCGCTCATCCCGGTCGTGCCGTACCTCCTCGGGATGACGGGCTTCCTCGCGGTCGGGGTCGCGGCGCTCCTCGTCGGGATCGCGCTGCTCGCGACCGGCGCGACGGTGGGCCTGCTCTCGGGGACGTCCCCGCTCACGCGGGCCTTGCGCCAGATCGCCATCGGGTTCGGCGCGGCCGCGGCCACGTACGCGCTCGGCCTGGTGTTCGGGGCAACCGTCGGGTGAAATCCGGCGCGTCGAGTGGTGAGCGTCACACTCCCGTGCCTACCGTGACCTCGGACGGGCCCGACGGCCCGCCCCTTCGCTGCACCGACGACCCACGGGGCACACGATGGACGCGACTCACGACGCGCAGGGCAGGCGCGCACCGGCCGCCCGTCGCTGGCTCGTGCGCGCGCTCGTCGCCGGCGGCGGTCTCGGTGCCGGCCTCGCGTTCGCCGTCGCGACCGCGGGCGGCGCGTCCGCCGCGGACGACCCGCTCGGGCTCGGCAAAGCCCTCTCGCCCGTGACGTCGACGGTGCAGACCGTCGTCGACCCGGTCGTCCAGGACGTGGTCAAGCCCGTCGTGCGCGACGTCGTCGCCCCCGTGGTCCAGCCCGTCGCCCCGGTCGTGGAGAAGGTCGTCACCCCCGCCGCCCCGGTGGTCGAGGAGGTCGCGCGGCCCGTCGCCCCGGTGGTCGAGCAGGTCGTCCAGCCGGTCGCTCCCGTGGTCGAGCAGGTCGTCGAGCCGGTGGCGCCCGTCGTGCAGCCGGTGACCGACGCCGTCGCGCCCGTCACCACGCCGGTGCTCGACGCCGTCGTGCCGGCCGCGACGCCCGTCGTCGAGGCGGTCGCCCCCGTGGTGAACCCTGTGCTCGAGACGGTCTCGCCCGCGCTCGACCCGGTGACCCCGGTCCTGGAGGCGCTGACGCCGGTCCTCGACGTCCTGGCCCCCGTGACCGACCCGGTGCTCGGCCCGATCACGGGCCCGCTCGCTCCGCTGGACCCGGTGGCGCCGCTGCTCCCCGCGACCCCCGGCACGGACACCCCGGGCACGGACGACCCGCCGGTCGGCTTCCCGTCGACGCCGGGCGCGGTCGACCCGGGCGGCGTCGTGGCCGCGCCGTCGGCGACCGCCGTCCCCTCGCTCTTGCCCGCACCGGCGGCCGCCGCAGCCAGCGCCACCATGACGGGCCGCGACGGCCCCGAGGATGTCGCCGCGAGGGACGCGCGCGCCCGGACGGCGGCGGTCGACGTCGCACCGAACGGCGCGCCGCCGGGCTCGGCGCTGCCCTCCGACGGGCCGACCGGCCCCGGGGGCGTCCCCTCCGACGGCGGCCCCGGCACCACTCCCTCGCCCTCCGGCAGCGCGCAGCGCGCCGGGGCGGGCGGCGAGCTCGCGGCGGTCGGCAGCGGTGCCGACGCCCCCGCGCTCTCCTCCTGGACCGCCGTCGTGGACGACGCGCGGTCGAAGCACCCCTCGACCTTCTTCGAGGTCCCCGTCTCTCCTGCCTGACGTGGCTCGCGTCGCGCCCCGAGCGCGGCACACGCGACCCGGCGCCGTCGTGCGCCAGCCACTTCTGAGCAGGAAAGAGAAACGATCATGCACACCTTCGTCCGGCGCGCGCTGCGCACAGCGCTCGTCACAGGCGGCCTCGTGGTCGTCGGGGCCGGAGCGGCCCACGCAGCCGAGGGCGACCTCCTCGGCGATCTCGGACTGGACGTGTCGGTCGAGGCTCCGCTGAGCCAGGTGACCGAGGTCCTGCCCGACGTCGCGGTCGACGTGCCCGTGCACGTCCCCGTGACCGTGTCCGACGTCGCGGTGGGCGCCCTGGGCGACGCCGCCGTCACGTCCGAGCCGGCACCGGCACCCGCGCCCGCGCCCGCGCCGGAGCCCGCCCCGGCGGCTCCCGCGGACGTGGACGTCGACGTGCCGGTGACGATCCCGGTGGACGTGTCCGGGGTCGCTGCCGGTGTCCTGGGTGACGCCGCGGTGACCCAGGCGCCGGCGGCCGACCCGGCGCCCGCGCCGGAGCCTGCTCCCGCGCCGGAGCCTGCTCCCGCCACGGGGGCGGACCCGGCGGACGTCGACCTCGACGTGCCGGTGACGGTCCCGGTGGACGTGTCGGGCATCGCTGCGGGCGTCCTGGGGGACGCCACGGTGGCCCCGGCTCCGGCGGCGCAGCCGTCGGCTCCGGCGACCGGTGGTGGTGCCGAGGGCTCGACCGGCGAGGAGGCGTCCGGGGTGGACGTCGACGTGCCGGTGACGGTCCCGGTGAACGTGTCGGGAGTCGCTGCCGGTGTCCTGGGCGACGCGGCGGTGACGCCGGCCCCGGCGCAGCCGTCGGCTCCCGCGGCCGGTGGTGGCGCCGACGGCTCGACCGGCAAGGAGGCGTCCAGCGTGGACCTCGACGTGCCGGTGACCATCCCGGTGGACGTGTCGGGTGTCGCCGTCGGAGTGGGCGGTGACGCCACGGTCGGCGGCGGGACGGCCGGCGAGGGTTCGGGCGACGGGACCGGCTCGACCGGCACCGACGGCTCGGGCCTGCTCGACGGCGTCCTCGGCGAGGACGGCCTCGTCGACGACCTGCTGGGCGACGGCCTCCTCGGGGGCGGTCTGCTCGGTGAGGGCGACGGCCTGCTGGACGGCGTGCTCGGCGAGGACGGCCTCGTGGACGACCTGCTCGGCGGCTCGTCGGGTGACGGTCTGCTCGACGGCGTGCTGGGCGAGGACGGGCTGCTGGGCGACGGCGGCGTGCTGGACGGCGTGCTCGGTGAGGACGGCGTCCTCGGGGCGCTGCCCGACCTGGACGTCGACCTGCCGGTGACCGTGCCCGTCACGGTCTGCGGCGTGGGTGTGGGACTCCTGGGCGACGCCTCGGCGGGGTGCCCGACGTCCGCCGTCGTGCCGACGGACCCGACCGACCCGACCGACCCGACGGACCCCACGGACCCGACGGACCCGACGGACCCGACGGACCCGACGGGTCCGGTGGACCCGGGGACGACCGGCGGCACGGTGACCCCGGTGCTCAACCCGGTGAGCACGGGGACGGGCACCTCGGCCGGTGCCGCGACCGGTGCGGTGACCGCCGCGTCCGGCGCCGTCACGGCGTCGGGCCCGACCGCCCTCGCCACGACGGGCGCGGGCGGTGACCTCGGTCTGCTCGTGATGGCCGGGCTGCTGACGCTGCTCGGTCTGTCGCTCCAGCGCTTCCGCCGGAAGTCCTGGGTCGCGGACCCGGACGCCTACACCCCGGTCTTCACCGACCGGAGCTGACGTCCGGAGACGGCAGGACCGCCCGGGCCGTGCGCCCGGGCGGTCCTCGCCGTGCTGCGGAGACGCCGGTCGCTAGACGACGAGCCCCAGGAGCAGGACGACGACGAGCGCCACGACGGACAGGACGCACTCCATGAGGGACCACGTCTTGAACGTCTGCCCGACCGTCATGCCGAAGTACTCCTTGACGAGCCAGAAGCCGGCGTCGTTGACGTGGGAGAGGAACACCGATCCGGCCCCGATGGAGAGCACGAGCAGCGCCGCGTGCGTCGGGGGGAGATCGGCCGCGATCGGCGCCATGATGCCCGCGGCGGTGATGGTCGCGACGGTCGCGGAGCCGGTGGCGACGCGGATGAGGACGGCGACGATCCAGCCCGCGAGCAGGGGCGTGATGTTCGCGTCCGAGATGCCCTTCGCGACGACGTCGCCGACGCCCGAGTCGACGAGCGTCTGCTTGAAGCCGCCGCCGGCGCCGACGATGAGGAGGATGCCGGCGATCGGCGCGAACGACGAGTCGACGAGCTTGCTCACCTGGTCGCGGGTGCGGCCGAGCGCGGAGCCCAGCACGACGAGCGAGGTGAGCGCGGTGATGAGCAGCGCGACGAGCGGCGTGCCGATGAACTCGAAGACGCGGCCCCAGCCGGTGTCGATCGAGCCGGTGACCTCGACGAGGGTCCGGGCCAGCATGAGGATCACCGGCAGCAGGACGACGCCGACGGACACCGCGAAGCTCGGGCGCGGGGCGTCCTCGTCGCGCTCGGTGATGCCGAGCACGGACGTGGGCGGCGGGAGCGGGACCCAGCGGGCGAGGGGCTTGGCGAGCAGGGGCCCGGAGACGATGACGGTGGGGATCGCGACGAGCAGGCCGAGGCCGAGCGTGAGGCCGAGGTCGGCTCCGAGCGCGTCGATCGCGAGCAGCGGGCCGGGGTGCGGCGGCACGAGCCCGTGCAGCGCGGACAGCCCGGCGAGCGCCGGGATGCCGACGAGGATCGGGTTGGTGCGCACGCGCTTCGCGACGAGCATGACGACGGGGACGAGGAGGACGACGCCGACCTCGAAGAACAGCGGGATGCCGATGACGAAGGCGATGAGCGCCATAGCCCACGGCAGGCGCTGCGTCGAGGTCTTGCCGAGGATCGTGTCGACGATCTGGTCGGCGCCCCCGGAGTCGATGAGCAGCTTGCCGATGATCGCGCCGAGCGCGATGAGCACGCCGACCCCGGCGACCGTCGAGCCGAGCCCGGCCGAGAAGCTGGTGAACGCGTCGACGAAGTCGATGCCCGCGACGACCGCGAGCACGGCCGAGCCGATCATCAGCGCGAGGAACGGGTGCAGCTTGAGCCACACGATGAGCACGACGATCGTCGCGATGCCGACGACGGCCGCCAGGATCAGCTGGGTGGTGCCGGCGTCGGTGGCGGGGGTGTCCTCCGCGGCCCGCGCGACGGTCGCGAGGGCGGGGGCGTGCTGGGCGAGGGCGGCGATCACGGGCGCGCCTCCGTCCCGTGCGCGGGTGCGGCGCAGTCGGCGCGGCGCTCCAGGACGAGGTTCGCGATCTCGTCGGGCGCGAGGGTCACGTCGACGGTGAAGCCGGGCTCGTCGTCGGCCAGGGGCTCGAGCGTGGCGAGCTGCGACGGCAGGAGCGACGTGGGCATGAAGTGCCCGCTGCGGTGCTGCATGCGCTCGGCGAGGAGCTCGGGGGTGCCGTCGAGGTGCACGAAGCACACCTCGCCGCGGGCCGTGCGCAGCAGGTCGCGGTAGGTGCGCTTGAGCGCGGAGCACGTGACGACGCCGGACCGGCCGGACTCCGCCTCGCTGCTCAGCCAGTCGCGGATCGCCTCGAGCCAGGGCCACCGGTCGTCGTCGGTGAGCGGCGTCCCGGCGCTCATCTTGTCGATGTTGGCCTGCGGGTGGAAGCGGTCGGCCTCCGCGTACTCGGTGCCGAGGCGCTGCGCGAGCAGCGTCGCGACGGTGGTCTTGCCCGAGCCGGCGACGCCCATGACGACGAGGTGCTGGGGCAGGGGGTGGTGCCCGGTGTCGTCGGGCCGGTCGGTGGAGCTGACGTCGGTGTCCATGTGTCGACTTCCGTGTCGGGTGGGGGCGTCCGGTCGGGTCGGGGCGCGGCGGCCCCGGCCGTCCCGGTGGCGACCGTCGTGGTCGTCCTCGGCCTCCACTGTGGGGTATTGGTAGCACCTTTGGCAAGTGATTGATAGCACCATTGGCCGCCACTAGGCTGCGAGACATGGCGACGACGGTCCTGCACACCACCGTGCTCGACTCGCTCGGACGTCGCATCACCAGCGGCGACGTCCCCGCGGGAACGCCGCTGACCCTGGAGTCGATCGGCTCCGAGTTCGGGGTGTCGCGCACCGTCGCGCGCGAGGTCATGCGGCTCCTCGAAGGGCTCGGGCTCGTGCGGTCGAGGCGCCGCGTGGGGATCGTCGTGCTCGGCATCGAGGACTGGAACGTGCTCGACCCGCGCGTCATCCGCTGGCGGCTCGAGGGCCCCGGCCGCGACCCGCAGCTCCGCACGCTCACCGAGCTGCGGCACGCCGTCGAGCCGCTCGCCGCCGCCGGGGCCGCGCTCCACGCCACGCCCGCCGAGCGCGCCGAGCTCGTCGCCGCCGCCGGGCGCATGCGCCTGCTCGGGGAGGCGGGCGACCTCGAGGAGTTCCTCGCGCTCGACGTCCGGTTCCACGAGATCCTGCTCCGCGCGAGCGGCAACGAGATGTTCGGCGCGCTCGCGGGGGTCGTCGCGGCCGTCCTCAGCGGCCGGACGCACCTGGGCCTCATGCCCGCCTCGCCCGTCCCCGAGGCCCTCGACCAGCACGAGGCGGTCGCGCGCGCGGTCGCGGACGGCGACCCGGAGGCCGCCGAGGCCGCGATGGCCGCGATCGTCGGCGAGGTCCGCACCGCGCTCGACGGCGTCCCGCCCGCCCCCGCCTGAGCGGCACGCCCCGGCCCCGCCTGAGCGGCACGCCCCGGTCCCGTCGGGGCCGGCGGGTCCCGCGGGCTCAGCGCGGGTGCACGCGGACCTCGGCCGCCTTGACGACGAACCAGACGCGCTCGCCCGGCACCAGACCGAGCTCGGCGACCGCGCGCGGCGTGAGGTCCGCGGCGAGGCGCGGCGCGTCGTGCCCGACGGCGGTCGTCGCCCCCGCGGTCGGGTCGCCCGGGTCGTCGTCCACCGCGCGTCCCCACACGCGCAGGAGCGGCCCGTGCGGCTCGACGCTCGTCACGACGACCCGGTACGCGTTGCGCGGGCTGCCCTCGGGCGTGGTGCGGTGCACGGCGACCGCGCGCGGCTCGAACACCGCCACGGCGCCGCCCCCGACCGCGAGCGGCTCGTCCGCCGTCCCGTGCACGCGGACCTCCGCGCCGTCGACGGCGACGGTCACCTCGCGCGCGATGGTCTCCGCGCCCGGGGCGTCCGCCGCGACCTCGACCAGGTCCGTCCCGTCTGCGGTCCCGCCCGCTGTCTCCGACGCACCACCGCCCGCCGTCCGCGCCGGCTCCGGGACGGCGACGTGCGCGACGCTCCCCGCGAGCAGGTTGACGCCCGCGAGGCGCGCGGCGAACCGGGACCGCGGCCGCGTGAGCACCGCGTCGACCGGGCCGTCCTCGACGACCCGGCCGCCCTCCAGCACGACGACGCGGTCCGCGAGGAGCAGCACGTCGAGCAGGTCGTGGGTCACGAGCAGGGTCGTGCGCGGGTGCTCGCGCTGCGCGTGGTGCAGCACGGTCCGGACGTGCTGCGCGACGCCGACGTCGAGCGACGCGAGCGGCTCGTCGAGCAGGAGCACGCGCGGGTCGGTCACGAGCGCCCGGGCGATCGCGACGCGCTGCGCCTGCCCGCCCGACAGGTCGGTCGAGCGACGTCGCGCGAGGTCCGCCGCGCCGACGCGGGCGAGCGCGTCCCGGGCCTCCCCCCGGGCACGAGCGCGGGGCACGCCCCGGGACCGGAGGCCGAACGCGACGTCGTCCTCGACCGACAGGTGCTCGAACAGCAGTGGGCGCTGGCTCAGCCACGCGAGGTGACGACGGCGCGGCGGGAGGCGCGAGACGTCGTCGTGCCCGACGGTGACGCGCGCACCGGGGGCCTCGCCGGGTGTGAGCAGGCCCGCGACGACCTGCACGAGCGTGGACTTGCCCGCCCCGTTCTCGCCGAGCACCGCCACGACCTCGCCCGCCGCGACGGTGAGGTCCACGTCGAGCCCCCGCTCCGGCACGACCGCGCGCACGGTCAGCGCGGCGGGGGGCGTCCCGGCCGCAGCCCCGACGGCTGCCGCGGCCCGGTCGGCCGGCGGGTCGGCCTGCCGGGGAGCGGAGACGACGGCGCGGGGGCGCGGGCCGCCGTCGGGCTCCGAGCCCCGGGCGCCTCGCCGCGGGCGGGTGCCGGGGCCCCCGAGCACGCCGGGCCCGTGGACGACGGCGGTGATGAGGACCGCGACCACGACGAGCACGAACGACAGCGCGACCGCGCTGTCCGGGTCCGCGCTGCGCTGGAGGTAGATCTCGAGCGGCAGGGTCTGCGTGACGCCCTGGAGCGCGCCCGCGAACGTCAGGGTCGCCCCGAACTCGCCGAGGGCGCGCGCGAACGCGAGCACGGCGCCCGACAGCAGGCCCGGCAGGACGCGGGGGAGCGTGACCCGCCGCAGGACGGTCGTGGGTCGCGCGCCGAGCGTCGCGGCGACGTCCTCCAGGCGCGTGTCCTGGCTGCGCAGCGCACCCTCCAGGCTGAGCACGAGGAACGGCAGCGCGACGAACGTCTGCGCCAGCACGACGGCCGTCGTCGTGAACGCGACCTCGATCCCCAGCACCTCGAGGTGCCGGCCGATGAGGCCCCGGCGCCCGAACGTGTGCAGCAGCGCGATGCCGCCCACGACGGGCGGCAGCACGAGCGGCAGGAGCACGAGGGCGCGCGCGACGCGCTGCCCGGGGAACGTGGTGCGCGCGAGGACGAGAGCCATGGGCGCGCCGAGCACCACGCAGCACGCCGTCGCGGCGAGCGCCGTGCGCAGCGACAGGCCGAGCGCGTCGAGAGCCGCCGGAGAGGTCACGAGCGCCCAGAAGCCGCCGGTCCCGTCCGGCCCCGGCGTGAGCTCCACGCGCCCGACCATCGCCGCCACGGGCACGACGACGAACAGCGCGCCCAGCAGCGCGGGGACGAGGACCCAGCGGGGCAGGCCGCGCATCAGGGCCTGCCAGGAGTCGCGCGGGTCACGGCGCGTCCGGCGCGCCGAACCCCGCGGCGGCGAGCGCGGCCTGCCCGGCGTCGCCGGTCACGAGGTCCACCCACGCCTGCGCGAGCGCGACCTGCTCCGGGCCGGACTCCTCGCCCGCCGCGACGAGCGCGATCGGGTAGACGTTGAGCGCGGCGCCCGTCTCGGGCACGTCCACGACCTCGACGTCGTCGCCCGCGAGCGCCGCGTCGGTGACGTAGACGAGCCCCGCGTCGGCCTCGTCCGCCGTCACCTTGCCGAGCACGTCGGTGACGCTGGCCTCCTCGCTCACGCGGTGGACGGTCACGCCCGCGGCCTCGGCGACGGTGTCGGTCGCGCTGCCGCACGGCACCTGCGGCGCGCACACGACGACCTTGACGTCGTCCCGCGCGAGGTCGGCGAACGTCTCGACACCCGCGGGGTTGCCGGGCGGCGTGACGATCGTCAGCGTGTTCGTCGCGAACGCGACGGGGTCGGCGGCGTCCCCCGCGTCCACGACGCGCGTCATGGAGCGCTCGTCCGCGGACGCGAAGACGTCGGCCGGCGCGCCGGCGAGGATCTGGTCGCCCAGGTCGGACGACCCGGCGAACGACAGGGCGACGGTCACGCCGTCGTGCTCGTCCTCGAAGTCCGTCGCGAGGTCGGTGAACACGTCGCGCAGCGAGGCCGCGGCGAGCACGGTGAGGGTGCGGTCCGCGGCCGTCGTGCGCGCGGCGTCCGGGGCGGCGCCGTCGTCGGTCCCCGCGTCCGTGGCGCACGCGGCGAGGCCGGCGACCAGGGCCGCCGCCCCGAGCGCCACGAGAGGGCCCCGGGCGGGGCGGCGGGTCGTCGTGCGGGCGGCCGCGCTCACGCGGCTCCTCCGGGGGTCTCGACGATGACGGTCGTCGCCTTGACCACCGCGACGGCGAGGCTGCCGGGCTCGAGCCGCAGCTCGCGCACGGCCTCCGTGCTCATGAGCGACACGACGCGCTGGCCGCCGCAGAGCATCTCGACCTGGGACATGACGGTGTCGCTCACGACGTCCGTCACGATCCCCACGAACCGGTTGCGCGCCGAGCGGGCGACGCCCGAGGGGTCGGGCGTCGGGTGCGACTGCGCGACGGCGAAGCGCGCGAGCTCCGCGCCGTCGACCACCTTGCGCCCGGCGTCGTCGGCGCTCGCGGCGAGGTCCCCGGCGTCGACCCAGCGGCGGACGGTGTCGTCGCTGACCCCGAGCAGACTCGCGGCCTCGCGGATCCGAAAGTGCGGCATGAAGGCGACCCTAGACCCGCATCTGCGGAGTGTCACCCGACGAGGTATGGTGCTGGGCTTCGCGGCCCGGCTAGGGATGTGCAGTCTTCCCGCTTCCCCGAGCACGCCCCTGGAGCGGGTCTAGGCGACGTGCACCTGGCACTCGGGGCACACGGGTACGGCCGATGCCGCTTCGTCGCGAGTGATCGGACAGTGAAGCGGGCACAGGATGCTGACTCGGTGCGGGACGCGGGAGCCGGGGATCGAGCCCCAGGCGATGATGTGCAGGACGCGGGCACGGGCTGGGCCACCGCAGCCCGGACAGTCCACGGCGATCCACTTCTCGATGACGCTCATGGCGGCTCACGTTCTCGGCGCAGTCTTCGCGACCCTGATGGTTGCACTACGCCGTCGTGGCCCGGGAGGTCCGCCGGCAGCGGGCTGCTTCACGACCGGCATTCCCCGCGACACGTGGACGCGTCTCTCACGATGCGCCCTCCGTGGCCCGCTCGCCACACCTGGTGAGGCGAGTCATCAGGTGCGCCAGGTGGGGTCGAAGTCCGGGTGCTCGGCGTAGGGCGTGGCGAGTGCTCGCAGGATGCGGTCACCGACGAAGGCGATGCCGCTCTGGGCGCGCTCGTCGGTGTCGCGCTCCAGGTCGGCGGTCATGTCGTACCCCGTGGCCTCGTAGGCGAGGGTGATGATGCGTCGTTTCATCGCGCACTCCGTCAGGATGCGTGAGCATGACCACGGCGCTGGAGGTCCTGGCCCGTCCTCGAGGGTCGCGCACGCTGCTTCGTCCTCGTCGATCCGAGCGAGGAGGAACTCCGTCAAGGCCATCTGCTCATCCTCCCACCGACGGCTGGACAGTCTCTCGTGGACACAGCGAGCAACCCGTCCAGGTGTAGTGTCGAAGTGTGGTTGATCGCCGGATCGGCCCACGCGACGCCGATCGAGAAGGCTCTCGGACGCCGGGCGAGATGGATGCCCCGGACGAGGACACCTCGGGCGCGCGGTGGGACGACGACGGGGGTTATGAACCCGACCTGGAGGACGCACCGATCTCCTTGAGTGGGGCGTCTGACGCCTCACCGACTGCCGCGACGGCAGCGGATGCGAGCCGGCCCGCCGGTTCCGAGCATCGGACGTCACCATGAGCACCACCACTCCTCCTGCCACGTCCTTCGGCCGGGTGCAGGACACCGCACTGCAGCTGCGGGGCGTCCTGGACACTGCGCTGCCGCGCGAGCTCGGCACCGACGCGGAGCCCCCCCTCTACACCGTGACCGCCGTGTTCTCCCGCCGCGTGTCGGGCCCGGAGCAAGCGTTGCTCGAGCTGCCCGCCGTCACGACGTTGCTCGCCGATCACGGCTATGCGGGGGTCAGGCTGCGGGTGGAGGACCGGCGCCTGCTCATCGAGAACACGAACCTCGCCATGCTCTCCGGCGGGCTCGCCCACGAGATCGCGACGGTGATTCGGGACACCCAGGAGGCGATCGCGACGGAACGGACCAGGCGGGCGGACGAGCTCGAGGCCTGGCGCGAGGCCGAGGCGGTGCGTGCCGCGAGCGTGAAGGCCGAGGCCGACCGTGTCCGCTTCGAGTGAGGCGCCGACGCCCCAGATCCTGACGGTCCGCGCGCTGCCTGCGGCGCGGGCGACGGCTCGCGACTACTCGGTGCTGGCGAAGATCGTGCGCGAGTCCGGGCTGCTGCGTCGGCGGTACGGCTACTACTGGACCCGGCTGGTCCTGACGGTCGCCGCGTTCGGTGCCGTCTGGGCGGGGATCGTCCTGGTGGGTGACTCCTGGTGGCAGCTCCTGCTGGCCGTGGTGCTCGCTCTCGTGCTCGCCCAGCTCGCGTTCCTGGGCCACGACAGCTCCCACCGGCAGGTGTTCCGGTCGCGGGCCTGGAACGACTGGACCGCTCGCATCCTCGCGAACGCGCTCGTCGGGCTCAGCCACGCCTGGTGGACGACGAAGCACGACGCCCACCACGCCGCCCCGAACCAGGAGGGCCACGACCCTGACATCTCACCGGGCGTGATCGCGTTCACGCCCGCCGTCATCGCGAGCCGTCACGGCTGGCGAGGGTGGCTGGCACGTCGCCAGGGCTGGTACTTCTTCCCCCTGCTCGCCCTGGAGGGCCTCAACCTGCACGTCGCGAGCGTGCGCCGGGTGCTCGGCCGTCGGCCCGTGCCGCACCGTGGCGTGGAGGTCCCGGTCCTGCTCGGGCGGCTCGTCCTCTACCTGGTGGTGCTCGGCTTCCTGCTCCCCCCGACCCTCGCGGCGGCGTTCCTCGCCGTGCAGCTCGCGGTCTTCGGCATCCTGCTCGGCGGCGCGTTCGCCCCGAACCACAAGGGCATGCCGATCGTCCCGGCGACCGCGGACGTCGACTTCCTGCGCCGCCAGGTCCTCATGTCCCGCAACATCCGCGGCGGCCCGGTCGTCGACTTCTTCATGGGCGGCCTCAACCGCCAGGTCGAGCACCACCTGTTCCCGAGCATGCCCCGACCGAACCTCAAGCGCGTCCAGCCCCTCGTGCGCGAGTACTGCTCCCAGCTCGGCGTGACCTACACCGAGGTCGGGTTCTTCACCTCCTACCGGATCGTCGTCCAGTACCTCAACGACGTCCCCGGACGCGCCCGCGAACCGTTCTCCTGCCCCCTGGCCGCCAGCCTCGGCCGCTAGGGACACCGGGCCGCGCGTACAGCCGCTCCCAGGTTCGTTCCCAGGTCGAGGGCGTAGGGTCGAGTCATCCGCGGCGAACGTGCCCCGTCTGAGGTGCGCGGGCCCGGAACCGCAAGGAGGCCACCATGGCCACCACCCCGCTCAGCTCCGCCACGAACGGACAGCCCACCGCCGGCGTGTCAGGCAGCCGTCCTGACTCACGCGTGTCCCGCACGTCGGGCAACCCGACAAGAACTCCCCGCACCCGTACGGGGGCCACGTGGGTCGGCCTGTGCGTCGCCGCCCTCGTCCTGGTCGCACTCATCGTGTTCATGCTCCAGAACACGCAGCTCGTGGTCGTCTCGTTCCTCGGCTGGCAAGGCTCCGTCCCGCTCGCCCTGGCACTGCTCATCGCAGGCATCGGCGTCGGGATCGTCGCCCTCGTCGTCGGCACCCTGCGCATCCACCAGCTCCGCCGACGCCTCGCACACCAGGTCTAGCACCGCGGCGCACCGATGACCGACGACCGGGAGATCTCGACCCACCGACCCGCCGACCTCGTCGGCGAGATCGACGCCTCTCAGCGCGAGATGGAAGACGTCGTCTCGGTCGTCGACCAGGGGGCGCCCGTCGATCTCGTCCTCTACGTCGCCGCACGCGCGCGCCTCGACACGGCCGTCGCCGCATAGAACCAGCGTGGGGGAGCCACCCGGCCACCACCTCGGTGACCGCGAGCTCGACGCACCGCCTGGTACCTGAACTCCCGATGGAGGACGTCGGTCGTCAGTCGGAGCAGGATCGCGGGACGTGCCGTTGTCACGTCTGACCGTTGGTCGGGCGTGGCCTGGTCGATCGGCTACGCGGAGGGTCGCGTGGTGCTCCACACGAAGAGGTCCGACGCTCCTGCGAGCTCGAGCACGTCTCGGGCGTAGTCGCTGCAGCCCAGGATGATCGGCCGCAGAGGGGCGCTGGCGGCGAGCAGGAGGAGGCTGACACCGGCGGAGTCCAGGAACGTGACGCGCGAGGCATCGATGTGCAGCGCCCCATGGGCCGGGCTCGGGCGAGGTTGCGCGGACTCGACGACGGCGTGGTCGATCTCGCCCCACAGCTCCCACGAGTCGGGGCTGGATCGCAGGCCTCCGTGCAACGGGACGGGGGGATAGGTGGCCGGGTCGCTCTCGTGAGCCATGCGGGTGCCTTTTTCCGTTGAGGCCGGCCGACGCGGGAACGCCGTCGGCTTCCAACCTCTCACACTCGCCGCTCCGGCGGTGGTCGGTGACCAGGCTCGGCAGCCGTCGTCCGTGCCGCGCCTCGGTCGCCCGATCGAGCTCCGACTCGAGGCACCGTGGCGGTGCGGGTACGCCCGACGCCCATCGACGACGGCGAGCCCTCGAACGCCCGCGCCGCCGCCTCACGACGCGCGGCCCATGATCGCAGACGGCTCGCCAGCCACCACGAACCCGTCTCCCGCTCCGACGCCGCCCACGGCGCCCGACCCGGACGCGCGGAACGTCTCCTGCGCCGGGTGTGGCACGCTCGGCGCGTGAGCGAGACGACCACCCGGGACGACGTCCGCGTCGTCGTGGAGGACCCGACGACCCCCGACGTGCTGGCGCTGCTCCAGGAGCACCTGGACGACATGCACGCGACGTCGCCGCCCGAGAGCGTGCACGCGCTCGACGTCGAGCGCCTGCGTGCACCGGACATCACGTTCGTCACCGCGCGGTCCGCGGACGGCGGCCTCCTCGGGTGCGGCGCGCTCAAGCAGCACGACGCGACGCTCGGTGAGCTCAAGTCCATGCGCACGACGGCGGCCGCGCGAGGCCGGGGCGTCGCCGCCACGGTCCTCGCGCACCTGCTCGACGCCGCACGCGACCGCGGCCTGGACCGCGTGAGCCTGGAGACGGGCACCGAGGACTACTTCGCGGCGGCGCGACGGCTCTACGCGCGCCACGGGTTCGTGCCGTGCGAGCCGTTCGCCGACTACACCGACGACCCGAACAGCACCTACCTGACGCTCTCGCTCGCCTGACGCGGCCGCCCTGCACCGGGGTAGAACCTCCGGTCGCGAGGTAGAGCCCGCCGCGCTCTACGTCGCGACCGGGGGCTCTACCTCGCGACCGTGCGGTGGCGGGGGAGCGCCACGCGTCATGCGTCGAGGCGCAGGCGGGCACCTAGCGCGACGGCGGCGACGACGGCCGCGCCGGCCACGAGGACGAGGTCCTTGAGCACGTACTGGCCCATCAGGGTCATGCCGTGGCCGAACAGCTCGCCGGCGAACAGCACGATCGGCGAGAGGATCCCGGCCAGCGCGACGGCGAGCGCGAGCAGGCCCGCGCGGAGCAGTCGGCCGGTGAGGAGCGTCAGGCCGATGAACGTCTCCAGGACCGCGGTGAGCACCACGGCCGTGGTCCCGCCCACGAGGCCGAGCGTGAGCGTCTCGACGGTCCGGGCGGCGATCGTCTCCGCCGGGCTCGCGCCGGGGAAGAACTTGAGGACGCCGAAGCCGAGGAACACGAGGCCGAGGGCGACGCGCAGGGCGGGCACGGACCAGCGGGTGAGGACGCGCGCGGTCGCGGCGACGGCGGCGTCCGCCCGGCCCGCGAGACGTGCGGGCACGAGGGCGGCGCGACGGCGGCGGGCGGGCGTGGCGTGTGCCGCCGACGGCGCGGACGGGCGGGTGGCGCGGGGACGACCGGCGGTCGTCGGGGCGGTGGTGGACATGCGGGAACCTCTTCCAGGGACGGTCGCGGTCGGGGTTGACCGCCCCGGGAGGGAGGGCGTCGCGGGGCGTCGTGTGGACGACGTCGGGCCGAATTCACCCGCCGGCGGGCGTCGACCCGGGCCACCCGGACCGGCCGGACCAGGCCTTCGGGGTCAGCGCGAGCGCGGGCGCTCCGAGGGGTCCCAGCCCGGGCGCGGGGCGCGCGCGGCGACCGACGCGTCGCGCGAGCGGTACACGACGTACGGGCGGAACAGGTACGGCACCGGGGCGGAGAACGCGTGCACGAGCCGCGTGAACGGCCACAGGATGAACAGCAGGTTCGCCGCGACGATGTGGAGCTGGAACGCCGCGGGCACGCCCGCCATGAGCTCCGGCTGCGGCTGGAGGTACCAGAGCGAGCGGAACCACGGCGAGATGGTCTGGCGGTAGTCGTACCCGAGCCCGTCGGCGAGGAGCTGCGTCTGCACCGTGGCCCACGACCCGAGCAGGATCGACGCCGCGAGGAACACGTACATCGTCTTGTCCATGCGCGTCGTCGCGCGGAAGACGGGCCCGGACGTGCGGCGGCGGTAGATGAGGATGAGCAGGCCCGCGACGAGCACGACGGCCGCGACCGACCCCATGTACGTCGCGACGAAGTGGTACGCGACCTCCTGGATCCCCACCGCCTCCGTCCACGACTCCGGGATCACGAGCCCCATCAGGTGCCCGAGGATCACGAACAGCAGGCCGAAGTGGAAGAGCGGCGAGCCGAGCCGCAGCAGCCGCTTCTCGTAGAGCTCGCTGGACCGCGTCGTCCACCCGAACTTGTCGTACCGGTACCGCCAGATCGAGCCCACGACGAACACCGCGAACGTCACGTACGGGAACACGACCCACAGCAGGACCTCTCCGGTGCTCACCCCGCTCATCGCACCGCACCTCCCGTCCGGTCGGGGGCGCCCGTGCCGTACGGCTCGAGCGCGAAGGGCTCCATGCCCACGAGCTCGGCGGGCGGCCCCGCCGTCACGAGCTCGACGTACCGCTGCTGCGTGCGCTCGTCGAGCGGCGGCAGCGTGAGGCACACGGCCTCGACGACCCCGGTCCAGGGGCTGCGCGCGCTCTCGAGCGCCGTGCGCAGCACCTCGATGCCGTCGCGGTGGGACGCGAGCAGACCGGCCGCGATCGTCGCGTCGTCGCCCGTGGTCCGGGCCGAGAACTCGAGCACCGTCGGCAGGTAGTCGGGGAGCTCCGAGCCCGTGACCTCCCACCCGGCCGCGCGGTACGCCTCGACGAACGCGACGAGCGCCGTCCCGCGCCGGCGGGTGTCGCCCGCCGCGTAGTACGAGAGGTACATCGAGCACTTCCGCTTGAGGTCGAACGTCGCGACGTACCGCGCCTGGAGCTCGCGCAGGCCCGGCCCGCCCGGCGTCGTGAGCACGTCGCAGAAGTCCTCCAGGCGCTCGCGGACGGGGCCGGGCAGGCCCGGGGCGGACGCGCGGACGGCGTCGACCGCGGCGAGCACGTCCTCGTCCGGGTAGGCGAGCAGCAGCGACGCGGCCATGTGGGCCGTCCGGCGCTGGGCGGCCGACGTCGCCACGGGGGCCAGGTGGTCGGGCTGCGGCCCCCGAGGTCGTGCCCCGGGCCGCAGCGCGGGGGTCGGGAGCAGGGAGCGCGCCCTCATCGGGTGCCCCCGTCGGGCTCGACGCCGGGACCGCTCCCGGGCGCGGGGCCGCCCGCCGGGCCACCCGCCGGACCGCCGGGCCCCGGTCCACCGGGTGCCGGGGGGCCGGGGATCGTGTCGTGCCGGGCGTCCTGGCGCCCGCCCGGCAGCGAGCCCGGGCCGCCCGGCGTGACGCCGCCGGGTGCGCCCGACACGTCGCCCGGCTCGGGCCCCTCGCCCGGCGGGAAGAGGCCGGGCGGTCGCCCGTTCCCGTCCCAGTTGAGGAGGTTGACGCGGCCGGGGGTCGACGGCCCGTAGGGCGAGTCCGCCGTCTGCCGCGCCTGGAGCACGTGGAAGTTCTCGACCGCGACCGGCACCGGGCTCCCCGACGTCTCGCCGAACGGGCCGCCGCCCGTGAGGCCCATGCCGCCCATGCCGGGGCCGCCGTCGTAGTCGAGGGAACAGGACAGCTCGTCGAGCTCGCGCGCGATCTCGGTGTGCGCGGTCGGGATGACGTACCGGTCCTCGTACTTCGCGACGGCGAGCAGGCGGTACATCTCCTCGACCTGGCCACCGGTCATGCCGACCGCGGCCGCGGTCCGCTCGTCGGCCTCCCGGCCGAGGTTGATGTCGCGCATGTACGACCGCATGGCGGCCAGACGCCGCAGCACGCGCTCCACCGGGGCGGTGTCGCCCGCCGTGAACAGCCCCGCGAGGTACTCGAGCGGGATGCGCATCTTCGAGATCGCGGCGAACAGCGTGCGCCCGTCCTCGCCGTCGTTCCCGGAGGCGGCGACGACGTCGACGACGGGGGACAGCGGCGGGATGTACCAGACCATCGGCAGCGTGCGGTACTCGGGGTGCAGGGGCAGCGCGACCTCGTAGCGCGAGATCAGGTCCCAGATCGGCGAGCGCTGGGCGGCCGTGATCCAGTCGTCGGGGATGCCCTCGGCACGTGCGGCGGCCACGACCTCCGGGTCGTTCGGGTCGAGGAAGACGGCGCGCTGCGAGGCGAGGAGCTCGTGCTCGTCCTCGACGCTCGCGGCCTCGGTGACCTTGTCGGCGTCGTAGAGGACGAGGCCGAGGTAGCGCAGGCGTCCGACGCAGGTCTCGGAGCACACGGTCGGCAGGCCGACCTCGATGCGCGGGTAGCAGAGCGTGCACTTCTCGGCCTTGCCGGTCTTGTGGTTGAAGTAGACCTTCTTGTACGGGCACCCGGTGACGCACATGCGCCAGCCCCGGCACTGGTCCTGGTCGACCAGCACGATGCCGTCCTCGGCCCGCTTGTACATGGCGCCCGAGGGGCACGAGGCGACGCACGCCGGGTTGAGGCAGTGCTCGCAGATGCGCGGCAGGTAGAACATGAACGTCTTGTCGAGCTCGGTGGCGACGTGCTCCGACATGTGCTGGAGCACGGGGTCGTCCTGCATGGTCGCGGTCGAGCCGCCGAGGTCGTCGTCCCAGTTCGCGGACCAGGAGATGTTGATGTCACCGCCCGTGAGCAGCGACTTCGGCCGGGCGACGGGCGTGTGCTGCCCCTGCGGCGACGAGAGCAGCATGTCGTACTCGTAGGTCCACGGCTCGTAGTAGTCGTGGATCGAGGGGAGCTTCGGGTTGGAGAAGATCGTCGCGAGCTTCTTCAGGCGGCCCCCGGCGCGGAGCTTGAGCCGGCCCTTCTTCGTCCTGACCCAGCCGCCCTGCCAGCGCTCCTGGTCCTGGTAGGTGCGCGGGTACCCGAGCCCGGGACGCGTCTCGACGTTGTTGAACCACACGTACTCCACGCCGGTGCGGTTCGTCCACGCCTGCTTGCACGTCACCGAGCACGTGTGGCACCCGATGCACTTGTCGAGGTTCATGACCATCGACATCTGCGCCATCACGCGCACGACCCCACCCCCTCCCGGCCGGCCGGCCCGAGGCCGCCTGCTGCGCCCGTCCGCGTCACGAGTACCGCACCTCCTGGCTCCGGCGCCGGACGACCGTCATCTCGTCCCGCTGGTTCCCCGTCGGCCCGAGGTAGTTGAACGCGTACGAGAGCTGGGCGTACCCGCCCGCGAGGTGCGTCGGCTTGAGCAGGATGCGCGTGAGCGAGTTGTGGATGCCGCCGCGCAGGCCCGACGTCTCGGCGAGCGGGACGTCGATCGTGCGGTCGGTCGCGTGGAACATGTAGACCGTGCCCTCGGGCATCCGGTGGCTGACGATCGCGCGCGCCACCACGACGCCGTTGCGGTTGTACGCCTCGATCCACTCGTTGTCCGCGACGCCGATCTTGGCCGCGTCGGCCGGGCTCATCCAGATGCCGGGGCCGCCGCGCGACAGCGACAGCATGAAGAGGTTGTCCTGGTACTCCGAGTGGATCGCCCACTTGTTGTGCGGGGTCAGGTATCGCACCGCGACCTCCGCGTGCCCGGCGGACCCCGGGTAGCCCGACGGCGAGGTGTCGCCCACGACGGGCGAGTCGCCGAACAGCCGGTGCATGTCGAGCGGCGGCCGGAAGACCGGCAGGTGCTCGCCGAGCTCGATCATCCAGTCGTGGTCGAGGTAGAAGTGCTGCCGACCCGTGAGGGTGTGCCACGGCTTGAGCCGCTCCACGTTGACGACGAACGCCGAGTACCGGCGCCCGCCGTGCTCCGAGCCCGACCACTCGGGCGAGGTGATGACCGGCGTCGGGCGGGACTGGACGTCCGGGAACGTCACGCGCTTGCCCTGCTCGTCGCGGGCGAGGTCCGCCAGGGGCGTGCCCGTGCGGCGCTCGACGTGCTCGAACCCCTGCACGGCGAGGCGACCGTTCGTCGTGCCCGAGAGGGCGAGGATCATCTCGCACGCGTGCGTGTCGCGGTCGAGGCGCGGACGTCCGGCGGCGGGGCCGTCGGGCACGAGGCCGTTGCGCCGGCCGAGGTCCGCGACCTCCGGCCCGGGCGAGAACTGCACGCCCTTGGTCGCCATGCCCGCCTTCTCGGTGAGGGGGCCGAGCGCGGCCATGCGCGCGGCGAACGCCGGGTAGTCGCGCTCGACGACCACGAGCTTCGGCATCGTCACGCCCGGCACGAGCTCGCGCTCGGTCACGGGCTGCCCCGAGTCGGTGAGCGCGCCGTGCGGGACGGCCATCTCGTCCGGGGTGTCGTGCGCGAGCGGGGCGGCGACGAGGTCCTCCCGCACCCCGAGGTGCGTCACCGCGAGCTCGGAGACCTTCGCCGCGACGGTGTGGAAGATGTCGAAGTCCGTGCGCGTCTGCCACGGCGGGTCGATCGCCGGGTTGAACGAGTGCACGAACGGGTGCATGTCCGTCGAGGACAGGTCGTGCTTCTCGTACCAGGTCGCGGCGGGGAGCACGACGTCCGAGAACAGCGTCGTCGACGTCATCCGGAAGTCGAGCGTGACGAGCAGGTCGAGCTTGCCCCGCGGCGCCTCCTCGCGCCACGTCATCGACCGCGGGCGCCGCTCGGGACCGGACTCCGCGGCGTTGACCGCGGCGTCCGTCCCCAGGAGGTGCTGGAGGAAGTACTCGTTGCCCTTGCCCGACGACCCGAGGATGTTCGCGCGCCACACCGTGACGACGCGCGGGAAGTTCGCCGGGTCGTCGGGGTCCTCGCACGCGAACCGGAGGGTCCCGGCCTTGAGCTCGTCGACGACGTGCTGCGCCGGCTCCTTGCCCGCCGCGCGGGCCTCGTCCACCAGGTCGAGCGGGTTGCGGTCGAACGTCGGGTAGCTCGGCATCCAGCCGCGCTGCGCGGACTCGACCAGCGTGTCCGCCGTCGTGCGCCCGGAGAACTGGCCCCGGGCGAGCGGCGACGCGAGCGCGTCCGCGGGCAGGCCGTCGTAGCGCCACTGGTCGGTCGCGAGGTACCAGAACGCGGTGCCGATCATCTGGCGCGGGGGGCGCGACCAGTCGAGGCCGCCCGCGTACTGTGCCCACCCCGTGACGGGACGGCACTTCTCCTGCCCCACGTAGTGCGCCCACCCGCCGCCGTTCACGCCCTGGCAGCCCGTGAGGGTGGTCAGCGCGAGCATCGCGCGGTAGATCGTGTCCGAGTGGAACCAGTGGTTCGTGCCCGCGCCCATGATGATCATCGAGCGCCCGCCCGAGTCGAGCGCGTTCTGCGCGAACTCGCGCCCGATGCGTGCGGCTGCCGCGGCCGGGACGCCCGTGAACCGCTCCTGCCACGCCGGGGTCGCGGGCGTCGCGTCGTCGTCGTAGCCCGCGGGCCACTCGCCCGGCAGGCCGAGCTCCGGCCGGTTCACGCCGTACTGCGCGAGCAGCAGGTCGAGCACCGTCGTGACGAGCCGCCCGCCGACGCGACGCGCCGGCACGCCACGCACGACGACGCCCGCACCGCCCAGGTGCGCGCCCGCGTCGTCGCCCGGGGCCGGGTCGAGGTCGAACCGCGGCAGCCCGACGGCGACCGTCTCGTACGAGTGGTCGGCCGAGGGAGAGCCCGGGTCCGCCGGGGTAGAGCCCTGGTCGGCCGGGGTAGAGCCCTGGTCGGGCGACAGCGGGCGCTCGGGGACGGTGTCGCGGCTGGGAGGCGTCTGGGGGGAGCCCCAGAAGACGCCGTGCGGGTCGGCGACCGAGAGCAGCGGGTCGATGTCGCCGAGGTCGAGGTTCCACCGCCCGGCGTCGGCCTCGCCGTAGCGGTGGCCGAGGCTCCCGTGCGGGACGCGCGGGGTGCCGTCCGCGTCGAGCACGACGGTCTTGAAGCGCGCGTTCGCCGAGCCGGCGCCGTCGTCGCCGGGGCGCCCGACGCCGTCGGGCAGGTCCGCCGCGGTGAGGAACTTCCCGGGCACGTACGTCGTGCCCGAGCCGTCGTCGTGCTCCTCGAGCACGACGAGGTGGGGGAGGTCCGTGAAGCGGGCCGCGTACTCCGCGAACTGCGGGGTGCGGCGCTGCGCGTAGTGCTCCGTGAGGATCACGTGGCCCATGGCCTGGGCGAGCGCGCCGTCCGTGCCCGGGTGCGGGGCGAGCCACTCGTCGGCGAACTTCGTGTTGTCCGCGTAGTCGGGCGACACAACGATCACCTTCTGGCCGCGGTAGCGCGCCTCGGTCATGAAGTGGGCGTCGGGCGTGCGGGTCACGGGGACGTTCGAGCCCCACATGATGCAGTACGTCGAGTTCCACCAGTCCGCGGACTCCGGGACGTCGGTCTGGTCGCCGAAGACCTGCGGGGACGCGACGGGCAGGTCGGCGTACCAGTCGTAGAACGACAGCATGGTGCCGCCGAGCATCTGGACGAACCGCGCGCCCACCCCGTGGGAGACCATCGACATGGCGGGGATCGGGGAGAACCCCGCGATGCGGTCGGGCCCGTACGCCGCGATCGTGTGCACGTGCGCCGCGGCGACGATCTCCGCCGCCTCGTCCCACGTGGCGCGCACGAGGCCGCCCTTGCCGCGCGCCGCCTTGTAGGCGCGGGCGGTGGTGGGGTCCGTCGTGACCTTGCGCCACGCGAGCACCGGGTCGCCCGTGGCGGCGCGGGCCGCGCGGTAGGCGTCGAGCAGCGCGCCGCGCACGTAGGGGTAGCGCACGCGCGTGGGGGAGTAGGTGTACCAGGAGAACGCGGCGCCGCGGGGGCAGCCGCGCGGCTCGTACTCGGGCGAGTCCGGCCCCACGGAGGGGTAGTCGGTCTGCTGGGTCTCCCACGTGATGATGCCGTCCTTGACGTACACCTTCCACGAGCACGACCCGGTGCAGTTCACGCCGTGGGTCGAGCGCACGACCTTGTCGTGGGACCAGCGGTCACGGTAGAACACGTCGCCCTGGCGGCCGCCCGTGAGGAACACCTGCCGCAGGTCGTCGGACACCGTCCCGCGTTTGAGGTGCTTGCCGAGCCGCAGCAGCGCGTCCTCGACCGGGCCCTCCGACGTCGTCGTCATGCGGCGCTCCCGCCCCCCGGGGCGGCGGGGACCACCGGGCACCACCAGGGGCGGCGCGCCGGCGGCGACGACGGCACGGACAGGTACGACATACGAGCCTCCTGGGCGAGCAGGTGCGGCGGTCGGTCCACAGCCACTATGCCCAGGTCGCCCGGATCGCGCGCGGTGAGCGCGCGCCGTGGTCCCGTCCCTGCCGGGCCGGGCCGGGCTCGCTACCGTGGCGCCATGACCGCACCCACCGGACGGCCCGCGGACGCGACCGTCGTCGTCGTCACCGTGTCCGACCGCTGCTCGCGCGGCGAGGCGGAGGACCGCTCGGGACCGCTCCTCGTGGGGCTGCTCGCGGCGGCGGGCTGGGTGGTCGTCACCGACCTCGTGCCCGACGGCGTCGCCCCCGTCCGCGACGCGGTCGCCCGGGCGGTGGCCGGGGGAGCGCGCGTCGTGCTCACGACCGGGGGGACGGGCGTCGGGCCGCGCGACCTCACGCCCGAGGGCACCCGCGAGGTGCTGGCGCAGGAGATCCCGGGCATCGCGGAGGAGCTGCGTCGGCGCGGCGCGGAGCACGTCCCCGCGGCGGTGCTGTCGCGCGGCGTCGCGGGGGTCGCGCCCGGCCCGCACGGGCGCGCGCTCGTGGTCAACCTCCCCGGCTCGACGGGCGGGGTGCGCGACGGCTGGGCCGTCCTGGAGCCGCTCCTGCCGCACGTCCTCGCCCAGCTCGACGGCGGCGACCACTGACGACCAGGCCGTCGGGGCGGGCCGACCAGGCGGTCGTGGCGGGTCCTGGGGCCCTGACGAGCCAGGATCGCCTGCTCGGCACGGGGCGGGGCAGCGGGGTGGGTCAGTCAGCCGCCGGCGAACGGGGGGAGGACGTCGACCGTCTCGTCCTCGGCGATCCGGGTGTCGTCGTCCGCCGCGCGGACGCCTCCCACGAGGAGCGAGCAGCGCGGGAGCACGTCGGCGAGCGCCGCGTGCCGCGCGACGACCGCGGCGTGCAGCTCGCCGACCGTCGTCGCGTCGACGGTCTCGGACTCGGTGCCGGCGGCGTCGCGCGCGCCGGCGAAGTAGCGGACGGTCGCCATCTCTCAGTCCTGCGTCTCGGCCGGGGCCGCGGTGCCGGGCAGCTCGGGCTCGGGCGTCCACGCGAGCGCGAGCTCGGTCGCCCGGTCGAGCACGTCCTGCACGCTGCGGCCCGAACCGTCGTGCGCGGCGAGCCCGGCGACGTAGCCCGCGACGAACGTGGTGAGGGGCGCGGCGGGGCGCTCGATGCCGTGCGCGGCGTCGCGCGCGAGGTCGAGGACCGCGCCGATGTCGACGACCTCCGGGTCGACGCCGAGGTCCTGCGCGAGCGCGTCGACCCAGCGTTCGAGGTTCGTCATCGTGGCCTCCTGCCGTCGTCGGGGGTGCCGGCGGGCGGGGCGCCGGGCACCGCGGGCGCGCCTGCGGCCAGGCGGCGCTCCTGCTCGCGGGCATCCTCCCACGTGTCCACGTCGTCGGTGGCGCCCGTGTCGTCGGGCACGCCGATCGCGGACAGCCCGGCGAGCAGGCGCCGCACCGACGCGCCGTGCACGGTCGGCAGCGCGGCGAGCGCGGCGTCGAGCGCCGCGCGCTCGTACAGGCCGACGAGCCACTGCTCCCGTCCGTCGCGCACCGCGTGCACGGCGACCTCGCCGCTCCGGCGGCGTGCGGCGGCGAGCAGCGCGGGCACCGCCTCCGCGGCCCGCGGGACGTCGCACGCGAGCACGAGCACCCAGGGCGCGCGGCCGTCGTCGGGCAGGGCGGCGAGCCCGGCCGCGATCCCGGCGACGGGCCCCCCGAACGGCGGGTCCTCCCGCGTGCGGACGTAGCGCCCCGGGGCGGCGAGCTCGTCCGGCCCGACGACGACCGTCCGCGCCGCGCCCGCCGTCGCCGCAAGTGCGTGCTCCAGCAGCGGCCGACCCCCGACGACGAGCCCGGGCTTGGGCGTCCCGAGCCGCTCCGCCCGGCCCCCGGCCAGCACGACGGCGTCGAACGCGAGGGACGGTTCGGCACCCCGTGCGGGGATCGGCAGCTCGAGGTGCCGACCCGGCCCGTCGGGTGCCGACCCGTCGTCGGGCTGGGCCGTCACGGCTCGCGGTGCCAGTCGCCGGACTTGCCGCCGGTCTTGGCGACGAGGCGGACGTCCGTGAGCTCGACGGACTTGTCGAGGCCCTTGACCATGTCGACGACCGCGAGGCCCGCGACGGCGACGGCCGTCAGGGCCTCCATCTCGACGCCCGTGCGGTCCGCGGTCCGGACGGTCGCGGTGACGTCGACGCCGTGGTCGCCCACGACGAGGTCGACGACGGCCCCGTGGACCCCGATGACGTGCGCGAGCGGCAGGAGCTCGGCCGTCCGCTTGGCGGCCGCGATCCCGGCGACGCGCGCGACGGCGAGCACGTCGCCCTTGGGGACGGTCCCGTCGCGCAGCGCGGCGACGATGTCGGGGGAGCACCGCACGGTCCCGGTCGCCGTCGCGGAGCGGACGGTCGGCTGCTTGGCGGTGACGTCGACCATGCGCGCGTGCCCGCGCTCGTCGAGGTGCGTGAAGCTCATGCCGCCACTCTCGCACGCGGCGCAGCGCGCGGCGCCACGCTCGGGGTCGGTCGCGGGCTCGGGTGCGCTCGCGGCCCGCGACCGCGAGGATCGACCCATGCGCAGCTCACTCCTCGACCACGCCGAGCGCTCCGTCGAGCCCGGCAGCTTCCAGCTCCAGAACGACCGCATGCTCAAGGTGGACCTCCGCGGCACGGGCGGGTTCTTCTTCGCGAAGCAGGGCTCGATGGTCGCCTACCAGGGCGACGTCGACTTCGCGTACGAGGGCAGCGGCGGTCTCGGCAAGATGTTCAAGAAGGCGTTCACGGGCGAGGGCATGTCGCTCATGAAGGTCTCGGGCAGCGGCGACGTGTTCCTCGCGCAGGACGCGGACCAGGTCTTCGTGCTCCACCTGGAGGACGAGGGCGTGACGGTCAACGGCGCGAACGTGCTCGCGTTCGAGAGCTCGCTCGCGTGGGACATCAACCGGGTCGAAGGCGCGTCGATGCTCAGCGGCGGCCTGTTCAACACGACGTTCACCGGGACCGGGGCGCTGGCCGTCACCGCGTTCGGCACGCCCGTCGTGCTCGACGTGGACGTCCCCACCTTCGTCGACATGCAGGCCGCGGTGCTGTGGTCGACGTCGCTGCAGTCCTCGATCCGCAAGACGGCGAAGCTCGGGGCCGCGATCGGGCGCGGCTCCGGCGAGGCGTACCAGCTCGCGCTCTCGGGGCGCGGGTTCGTCGTCGTGCAGGCGTCGGAGGGCCACCCGCCGCCCCCGGCGAAGTGACCGAGGCCCGCCTCGGGGTCAGAGCAGCAGCACCTGCACGGGGTCGCCCGGCGCCACGGCCGTGACGTCGGCCCCGACGACGGCGAGCGCGTCGGCGTGCGCGAGCGCGCTCAGGCGGTGCGAGCCGGAGCCGCGCGCCGTCGCGTCCTCCTCGGGGCGACGGCCCGCGGGGACGACGCGCGCGCCGTCGGGCTCGGTGTGGCGCACGAGGACGAGCTGCTCGCGCCCGGCCGGCGAGGACCACCCCGCGGCGGCGACACGCCGGACGAGCGCGCGACCCGGGGCGGGCACGCCGCGCAGCCGGTCGACGACGGGCCGCACGAACAGCTCGAACGAGACGTACGCGCTCACCGGGTTCCCCGGGAGCGCGAGCCACGGCACGCCTCGCCAGCGCGCGAGGCCCTGCGGGCGGCCGGGCTGCATGCCGACCGCGACGAGCCGGGTGTCGGTGACCGCGTCCTGCCACGGCGTGCCCGCGCGCGTCGCCGGGTCGAGCACCTCGCGCACGACGTCGAACGCGCCCGCGCTCACCCCGCCGGTGCTGACGAGCAGGTCGGGCGGGGCGCCGTCGAACGTGTCGAGGAGCCCGTCCAGCGTCGCGACGAGCGCCGCCGCGGAGTCGCCCACGGCCCCGCGCCGGACCACGCGCGCGCCCGCGGCCCGCGCCGACGCGGCGAGCAGGACCGAGTTGGAGTCCGGGATCCGCCCCGGCCCCGGCGTGGTGCCCGGGGCCACGAGCTCGCTGCCCGTGGAGAGCACCGCGACGCGCGGCGCGCGGTGGACGGGCACGGCCGCGTGCCCCGCGGACGCCGCGACCGAGACGTGCCGCGCGGTGAGCACGGTGCCCGCCCCGACGACGACGTCGCCGCGCCGCACGTCCTCCCCGCGGGGCCGCACGTGGGTGCGCGACGCGTCGTGGACCGCGACCGTCGTCGGCCCGCTCCCGGCCGCGCCCGGCGTGAAGCGACCGGTCGACGTGCGCTCGACGGGCACGACGGCGTCCGCCCCGGGCGGCACGGGCGCGCCCGTCATGATCCGGACCGCCTCGCCCGGTCCCAGGCCGAGGTCGAGCCCGGCCGGACCCGCGTCCCCGGCCGCGACGTCGCCCACGACGCGCAGCACCACGGGCGCCGACGGCGTCGCCCCCGCCACGTCCTGCGCGCGCACCGCGTACCCGTCCATCGCGGACGCGTCGAACGCGGGGGCGTCCAGGACGGACACGACGTCGGCGGCCAGGACGGCGCCCACGGCGTCCTCGAGCGGGGTGTCCGCAGGCGGCGTCGGGCGGACGAGCGCGAGCGCGTCCGCGGTGTGCTGGACGATCGTCCGACTCGGGTCGCGCGTCATGCCCGCACCGTAGCCGAGCCCGGGTGCCGACCTCGGGAGGGTGGGCTACGTTGGGCACCGGAGTCATGAAGCGGCCCGAAGCCCCCCGAACCTTGGGAGGACGACATGGCCTCGATCCCCGTGACCACCCTCAGCCCCGACCAGACGGCGCCCGTGCGCCCCGCAGCGCTCGCGGAGGTGCTTGCCGTGGGCACGCACCTCCTCGTGGGGCAGTACCGCGTCGAGCTCGGCACCGGGACGTGGTGGTGGTCGGACGAGGTGTACACCATGCACGGCTGGGCGCCGGGGGACGTCCAGCCCAGCCTCGACGCGCTGCGCTCGCGCAAGCACCCGGACGACCGCGCCCGCGTGGTGCGCGCCGCCACGGAGGCGATCCGTTCCGGTCGCCCGTTCTCGTGCGCCCACCGGATCGTCGACGGGCACGGCAAGGCCCGGTCCGTCGTCGTGACGGGACAGGGCCGACGGGACGCGCGCGGTCGCGTCGTCGAGATCGCGGGGTACGTCGTCGACGTCACCCCGACGCACAAGGAGGCGCTGGAGCGTGAGTCGCAGCGCGCCGTCACGCGCGCGTTCGTCGCGCAGGCCGCCGTCGAGCAGGTCAAGGGCGTGCTCATGGCCGTGCACGGCGTCGACGACGTCGCAGCGGGCCAGCTTCTCGCGGAGGCGGCCGGCGAGGCCGGCGTCCCCGTCCAGGAGACGGCCGCGCAGGTCATGCGCGCGCTGAGCAAGGCCGGCGGGGTCGGCCCGACGGCCGAGGCGACGGTCGCGGGCGCGTTCGCCGCCGTCCGTCCGGTCGCGCGGCCCCGCGCCCACGAGGCGCAGCTCGCGCGTCGTCGGGAGCCGGCCCGCTCCTGAGCCGGACGGCCCCGCGCACGACGAGAACCCCACACGAGAAGGAGGAACGACATGACCGACGAGACCACCTTCCCGGCCCAGCAGCAGGAACCCCCGGGCCTCACCGGACGCATGGATCCGGTGCCCGACCACGGCGAGCAGTCCTACCGCGGCACCGGGCGGCTCGAGGGCCGTCGGGCGCTGATCACGGGCGGCGACTCGGGCATCGGCCGCGCCGTCGCCATCGCGTTCGCGCGCGAGGGCGCCGACGTCGCCATCGGCTACCTGCCGGAAGAGCAGGAGGACGCCGAGGAGACGGCCCGCTGGGTCCGCGAGGCGGGCCGCACGTGCGCCCTCCTGCCCGGCGACGTCACCGACGAGGCGACGGCACGGGCCCTGCCCGGACGCGCCGCGGCCGAGCTCGGCGGGCTCGACGTGCTCGTCAACAACGCCGGCTTCCAGATGGCGCGGCGCGAGTCGATCGAGGACGTCACCACCGACGAGATCGACCGGGTGCTCAAGACGAACCTCTACGCGCTGCTGTGGATCACGCAGTCGGCGCTCGAGCACCTGGGCGAGGGCGCGGCGATCGTCAACAACTCGTCGATCCAGGCGTTCCAGCCGTCGACGTCCCTGCTCGACTACGCGTCGACGAAGGCGGCGATCAACAACCTCACGGTGAACCTCGCGGCCGAGCTCGGCCCGCGCGGCATCCGCGTGAACGCCGTCGCGCCGGGTCCGATCTGGACGCCGCTCCAGCCGGCCACCCAGCCCGAGGAGAAGATCGAGCAGTTCGGGAAGGACACCCCGCTGGGGCGCGCGGGCCAGCCCGCGGAGGTCGCTCCGGCGTTCGTCTTCCTCGCCTCCCCGACGGACGCGAGCTACGTGTCCGGCACCGTGCTCGGTGTCACGGGAGGCAAGCCCGTGTTCTGACGGGCACTTCCTCGCCGGGGGAGCCGCGGACGGTTCGGCCGAGGGCCGCGTCTCGCTCGGGAAGGGTCGGAGGGTGGGCGTCCGCGCCCGCCCGGGGGCGGGTCCGTCGCGAGAGCGACGGCGCCCGTGAGAGGGTCACCAGCCGCCACGCCTTGTGCGGGCGAGACGGCCGCCGCCCCCGCCCCGCCCCGGTGACGCCCGGGCGGGGCCTCCGACACGACGTGCCCCGGTTCTCCGCGACGTAGGCTTGCCGCGGAGACAAGGAGAGCACCCATGAGCACCGATCGCGGAACGAGCGGCGAGCCGACCCCGGGAGGGTCCGGAGCGCCGCTGACCGAGGTCCCCGTCGTCGACCTGATGGCGGAGGAGGCGACGGTGGCGGGCCTCGTGGCGGACGCCGCCCGCGCGCTGGCCGACGAGCCCACGCTGCAGCAGACCCTCGACCGGGTCGTCGAGCTCGCCGTCGCGATGGTCGACGGGTGCGACGAGGCGGGCATCTCGCTCGTGACCCGCCGCCGCATCGAGAGCGCTTCCGTCTCGGGCCCGCTCGTGGCGCGCGGCGATGCGCTCCAGTACGAGCTCGACGAGGGACCGTGCCTCGACGCCATCCGCGAGCACGCGCTCGTGGAGTCCGGGGACGTCGCGGCGGACCCGCGCTGGCCCCGCTGGGCGCCGCGCGCGGCGGGCGAGCTCGGCGTCGGCTCCATGCTGTGCGTCCAGCTCTACACGTCGGAGAACGCGCACGGCGCGCTCAACATGTACTCCGGCTCGCGGAACGCGTTCGGCCCGGACTCCCACCACCTCGCCTCGACGTTCGCGGCCGTCGCCGCCGCGGCCATCTCGGCCGCGCGGACCGAGGAGCAGCTGCAGTCCGCCGTCCAGACCCGCACGCTCATCGGGCAGGCGCAGGGCATCATCATGGAGCGGTACTCCCTGACGCCCGGCCGCGCGTTCGCCGTGATGAGCCGCGTGTCCCAGGACGCGAACATCAAGCTCGTCGACGTCGCCCGCGAGATCGTCGAGACGCGGCGCATCCCCGGCGTCGGCGCGCCCGCGGGGAACTGAGGCCCGGCGCTCAGCCGCCGGTGGCCGGCTCGTCGGCGCACGGCGCCTCGAGCAGCGCGTCGACCCGGCGTCGGACCGACTCGTCGAGCAGCGGCCCGGCGGTCTCGACGCCGTCGACCACGCCCTCCACGAGGCGGCGGGCGAGCTCGCGGACGGGGACGTTCACGTCGTTCGAGCGCCGGCGCAGCACCTCGAACGCGTCGTCGGGTCCCGTGCGCAGCGCCGCCATGAGCACGCCCTTGGCCTGCTCGATCACCGAGCGCGACGCGTCCGCGGCCCGGATCGACGCGGTCGCCTCACGCCGCGCGGCCTCGGCGTGCGCCGTCGTCAGGTCGACGAAGTAGCCCACCACGTGCGCCCAGGGCAGCTCGGCGCCCGGGTTCTTCCCCTGTGCGGCGACGGCGAGCGTGCGAGTAGCGCCCGTCGCGTCCACGATGCGGTGCATGGACCCGAACGGCTCCCCGGTCCGCGCGGCCTGCGCGAGCTCGCTCGCGACGCGCTCCCGGTCCTCGGGGTGCTTGTGCGACAGGACGAGGGCGGTCGTCGGCACGACCTCGCCCGGCGCGAAACCGTGCATCTCGTACACCTCGTCGGACCACCACCACGTGTCGGTGGCGATGTCCACGCGGAAGCGGCCGACCGGCTGGGGGTCACCCGGGCCGAGGGCGGCGAGGAGGTCGGCGAGAGCGGGCGGGACGACGTCGTCGGGCTCGGTGGCGTCGGCGGGCAGGGCAGCGTCCATCGATGGGGGTCCCCGGAGATCGAGCAGGACGGAGCCGATTCCTGACCCCAGCAGACTGAAGATTATCCCAGCGTCGGCGCGAGGGAGGAAACCGTGACCACCCAGGTCAGCGACGGGCGGGACGAGTCGGCCGAGGAACGGTCCGACCGGAACTGGGCGGAGCTCCTCCAGGAGCTGCGCGTCATGCAGATGGGCGTGCAGATCCTCACGGGGTTCCTCCTCACGCTGCCGTTCCAGCAGCGCTTCGGAGACCTCGACACCTTCCAGACCGACGTCTACCTCGCGCTCGTCGCGCTGGCCGTGCTGTCGACCGGCCTGTTCGTGACGCCCGTGAGCCTGCACCGCACGCTCTTCCGCCGGCACCGCAAGACGACGCTCGTGACCCTGAGCGACCGGATCGCGCGGTTCGGCGTGCTCGTCCTCGCGTTCGTCGTCACGGGGACCGTGCTGCTCGTGTTCGACGTCGTCGTGAACCGCGCCGCCGCCCTGTGGTCGAGCGGCTGCGCGCTCGTGCTGCTCGTCGGCCTCTGGTTCGTCCTCCCGCGCCTCGTCGCCCGCGGCACCGCGGCGTCGGACTGACCTCGCGATCGAACCGCCCCCGCGCGAGGTGGAGCCGTGGTTCGCCGAGGTAGAGCTGTGGTCACGCGAAGTAGTGCCGTGGTCAATGGCGAAGACCGTGGTGGATCCGGGCACCACCCCCCCCGGCCGCCCTGCGCCGGGCCGGAGGGTCGAGCGACACCCACTGTCCACCATGGGCCGCGGCCTCCGGCGAGCAGGTGATTGTGGCCCGTCAGCCGACCAGGACGAGCCCAGATCACCTGCTCGCCACCGAGTTCCGGCGCGACCGCGGTGACCCGGTGGGCCGTGCGGTGCGAGCGCACCTGACACCGCGGGCAGTCGCTCGGGCTGGGGAGACAGAGGTGTGACGACGCTGGGCGGGGTGGGTGGTGGTGCCGCGTCGTGGCGGGCCTGGCGGGAGCCGCGAGGAACGAGCGGCGGATGGTAGACGCGGCACCACCGCCCACCCCGCCCACCCGGGGCGACCACGCGCCGTCGGGCATGACCACGGCTCTACCTCGCGTGACCCCGGCTCTACCTCGCATGACCACGGCTCTACCTCGCGTGACCACGGCTCTACCTCGCGAGCGCGGGGCTTCTCCCGGGAGGCTCAGGAGGACGCGACGGCGCGGGCCTGGACACCGCGGCGGACGGGGCCGAGGGTGAACAGCAGGGTCAGCAGGGCGGTCAGGGCGAGCAGCCCGAAGCCCAGGCCGTAGGTGCCCTCGAGCTGGTAGACGGCGCCCATGAGCAGCGGCGGGATGAACCCGCCGAGTCCGCCCGCCGCGCCGACGAGGCCCGTGACCGCGCCGACCTTCTCGACCGGTGCGACCTTCGAGACGAGGGCGAACGTGGCGCCCGACGACGCACCGAGCGCGGCGGCGAGGCCGAGGAACGCGATCGTCCCGACCGGCACGAGCGACGGCTGGAACGCGACCACCGCGGCGAGCGCTGTGACGACGGCGAAGCACGCGACGGACACCGGCACGCCGCCGAACCGGTCGGACAGCGCGCCCCCGACGGGCCGCATGACGACGGCGAGCACGACGAACCCGGCGGTGCGGGCCGCGGCGTCGGACGCGGTGAGGTCGTACGCGTTGACGAGGAACGTCGGCAGGTAGACGGAGAACGCGACGAACCCGCCGAACCCGACGGCGTACAGCCAGGAGAGCTGCAGCGTGGCGGGGAGGCGGAACGTCGCCCAGGTGCGGGACCAGAACCCGCCGGCGGGGGCGGTCGCCCGGCCGGGCGGGACGCGCAGCAGCAGCCACGACACGACGGCGAACACCGCGAGGACGGCGGCGACGAGGAGGAACGGGGCGGCGTCGCCCCACGCGTCGCGGATGCGGACGGTGGTGAACGCGGAGATCGCGGTGCCGCCCATGCCCATGCCGAAGATCCCGACGGCGGTGCCGCGCCGCGCGGGCGGGTACCACGCGTTGACGAACGGCACCCCGACGGCGAACGCGGTGCCGCCGAGACCGAGGAAGAACCCGCCGACGATCAACCAGGCGAAGCTGTCCGCGACGAGCCCGACGAACAGCACGGGCAGGATCGTCAGGGCGCTGACCAGGGGGAACATGATGCGGGCGCCGTAGCGGTCCGTGAGTGCCCCCACGGGGATGCGGCCGAGCGACCCGACGACGACCGGGACGGCCACCAGCACGGACACCTGCACGTCGGTGAGGTCGTACTGCTGCCCGTACGCCGCGCCGAGCGGGCTGATGAGCGCCCAGGCCCAGAAGTTCACCGCGAAGCCGATGGTCGCGAGGACGAGCATGAGCGTCGGGGAGGTGGACGTCGACGTCGTCGTCGCGGCGGGTCCGGCGGCCCTGCCCGCGTCCTGCTGCGCCATGGCGACTCCTGGGGGGAGGTGCCCGTCGTCGGGCACGGGGGAGATCGTTGCGTCGAGCACCTCCACGCTAACGACGCTCCCCGCGCCGCGCGCGGGGAACCCCCCGTACCGTGGGGTCGTGCTCGACTGGCTCTTCGGGGGCGTGGCCCTGCTCAACGTGTACGCGCTCGCCCTCGTGGTGCTGCGCGCGCCGCTGTACCGCACGCGCGTGTACCGGCCGATGCTCCTCAACATCGGGCTCTCGATCGCTCCGGTGATCGTGCTCGGGCTCGTCGTCCTCGTCGACGCCGTGCTCATCGCGGGCGGCGCCCCGTCGTGGGCGGTCGTGACGTGCGCCGTCGTCGGGTTCGGCGTCTGGCTGCTGCTCCTGCCGAACGCGGGCTACCTCGTCACCGAGCTGAACTACAGCCACCGGCAGGAGGGCGAGCAGGTCCCGCTCTGGTACGACATCGTGGCCGTGCTGACGCTCGCCCTGTCCGGGGTGATGAACACGCTCGTCAACGTGTTCCTCGCGCAGGCGCTGCTCGCGATCGTGCTCTACCCGGACGACGACGCCCCGTTCCGTCGTCCCGTGTCGTGGGTCGTCGTGCTCGTCGTGCTGGCGCTCGTCTCCGTCGGGATCTACCTCGGCCGGTACGTGCGGTTCAACAGCTGGGACCTCGCCCACCCGGTCCAGTTCGTGCGCAAGCTCGTGCGCCACTTCCGGGCCCGCGGCGCCGTGCTGGACGCGCTGCTCTTCGTGCTCCTGCACACGCTGTTCTTCGCCGTCATGTACGCGATCGTCATGGGGCCGGTCACGACGCTCCTCGTGCGCGGGGCCTGACGGCCCGTGCGGTTCCGGCGACGGCCCGTGACGGCCCGTGACGGCCCCGTAGGATGCGCGCCGTGACGTCGACCGCGCCGAAGGCCGCCCGGGGCGTGCCGCTGCTCCGCGCCGTCGTGGGCAC
Source organism: Cellulosimicrobium sp. MI9406 (assembly GCF_040595865.1). Taxonomy (NCBI): domain Bacteria; kingdom Bacillati; phylum Actinomycetota; class Actinomycetes; order Micrococcales; family Promicromonosporaceae; genus Cellulosimicrobium; species Cellulosimicrobium sp. MI9406. The sequence goes on along the minus strand of NZ_JALIZI010000001.1, from coordinate 66,438 downwards.
GTGGCCGCGCCGCGTGGCGCTCGCCGTCGTCCTGGGGGCCGTCGTCGGCACGACGGCGGCCGGCGGCCTCGCCCGGCACGACGCCGCCGACGCGGGGCCGGTCCGGGCCGCCGCGGGGGAGCCGGTCGCCACGGGGCCCTTCGACCTCACCGTGCGCTCGTGGTCCGTGACGGACGCCGTGCAGGTCTCGGCGCTCGAGGACTCCGGGGCGGACGCGTGGCTCGTCGTGGTCGTCGGCGCGCTCGACACGGACCGCGAGTCGCGCCGGCTCGACCGCACCGCCGTGACGCTCCCCGACGAGCTGCCTGGCGGCCTGGCGCTCGCGGGCGACGCGGAGCCGGACCGCCCGGACCCCACGCTCCTCGTGCGCGACGCGTCGTCGTACCCCGTGCTCTCGCCGGGCCTCGCCGACGACGTCGCGCTCCTGTGGCCCGTGTCGGTGCCGGGGGAGAGCGGCGCGGTGAGCACGCCCGACGAGCCGCTGACCGTGACCGTCCCGACGTTCCGGTACCGCGACATGACGGTCGGCGGTGGCCGGCGGTGGGCCGAGACGGGCGCGGTCACGCTCGTGGACGTCCCGGCGGGGGCCGTCCCGCCGGAGATCATGGACCCGCCCGAGACGGAGGACGGCTGGTGACCGAGGAAGCGACCGCCGTGGCGCCGGACGGGCCCGAGGCGCCGGACGGGCCGGGCGCATCGGACGGGCGCCCGCGGTGGACCGGCCGGGCCGTGACCGTCGTGCTGCTCGTCCTCGCCGTGGGGGCGGGGGCCGCGGTGTCGCGCGTCGACACGTGGTGGCCCACGCTCACGCCGACGACGTCGCGCGGCACCGTGGGCGAGGTCGTGACCGCCGGTCCGGTGCGCGTGCGGGTCGACGACGTCCGCACCGGCACGACGCTTGACGACGGATCCGGCCCGCTGACGACCGACGGCGTCTGGGTCGTCGTGGACCTCGCGGTGTCCGGGACGACGGGCGAGGCGAGCGTCGAGGTGGTCGAGCTGCGCGACGCCGCCGGGCGGGACCACGAGGCGTCGCGCCGCGTGGGCAACCAGGTCCTCAGCACGTTCGCGGACCCGGACGTCCCGGAGGCGGGGACCGTCGCCGTCGAGGTGCCCGCACGGGCGCTCGAGGGCGACCTCGTGCTGCGCGTGCTCACGGAGCACCAGGACGCGGACCTCGACCGTCCCCAGGCGATCGCCGAGGTCGACCTCGGCCGCGTCGCGCCGCCCGCCGCGGGGGACTCCCTGGAGACGGTGCGGCCCGCGCTCGTCCCGGGTGGGTGGGACGCATGAGCGCCGGCTGGTGGCGGACCAACCGCTGGTGGCTGCCCGTGCTGGTCGTGGCGCTCGGCGCCCTGGGCTGGCTGACCTGGCGGTCGGACGACGTGCAGGCCTGGTGGTCGGGCGAGCCGCGCGTCGCGCACGCGCCGGACGCCGACGGCTGGGCCCAGGTCGGTGACGTGCGGGCCCGGCTGGTGGGTGTCGAGGCGGTCGACGGGCTCGACGACGGGTACGGCGGCCGGATCGAGGTGCCCGACGGCTACACGCTCTGGGCGGCCGACGTGTCGCTGCGCTCCGACGCGCCGCCCGCCCCGGAGGGCGCGGAGGAGACCTTCTCGTCGTGCGCGGTGCTGCTCCGGGACACGGCCGGCCGGGAGTACGCGGCGGGCGCCGCGGCGCTCCCCGGCATGCCGTACCCCGAGGCGCCGGTCTGCACGGGCGCCGTCTCCAGCCGGAGCACGCAGCACTTCCTGACCCCGGACGACGCCGAGCCCGCCGAGGTGCGTCTCGTCGAGCCGAGCCTCCTGCCCGCGTACTGGTCGCTCCCCGTCGCAGACGTCGGCTGACCGCCGCGCCCGGCCGGGTGCCGCGTCAGGCTGAGGCCGCGCCGACCGCGGTGGGCGTGCTCGGCGCCCCGGTGCCGGCGCCGGTGTCCGGCTCCCCGGCCCGCCGCGCCGCACGCCGCGTGCGCAGCGCGGACGGCAGGCCCAGGCTCGCGAGGAGCGCGTCGGCCGCGGCGGCGAGCAGGACGGTCGTGAGCACCTGCACGACGACGGTCGCGACCGTCTCCAGCGGGCCGACGAGCGCGCGCCACGCGACGATCCCCGGCTGGCCGACGACCGCCTGCGCGGCGGTGAGCACGACCTGCTCGGCGAGCGTGAGGAGCGCGAACGCGACGCAGAAGAGCAGCACCGCGCCCCAGCGGCTGCGCCACAGCATCCCGAGAGCGCCGACCAGGCCGCCGAACCGCCGGCCCGGGTCGAGCATGAGCGCCCAGGCGCGCTGGGCGCCGCTCTCGCCGAGCGTCCGGTTGAACCTGTCGACGGCGCGGGCCGTGCGGCCGGTCGCGCCGCCGTCGCCCGGCACCGCGTGCGCGGGGTCGACGACGTCGATCGCCTCCACGCCGTACACGATCGTCCCGAGCGTGAGCCACGCGAGCGGCACCACGAGCCCCGTGACGACGCCGGCGACGAGGAGGGACGTCGTCGGGCCCACGGCGTCGACGAGCGGCTTGAGCGCGTCCACGCGCGCGACCACGCCGTCCCACCAGGTCGTCACCTCGACGACGACGACGCGCGTCGACCACCACTCGCGCACGCGCCCGACGAGGGCCGTGACGGTGAACGCGCCGACGACGATCCACACGACCTCGCAGTAGCCCGCGGCGATGCGCACCGCGGCGGAGCGGGCGTTGTGCCGGGCGTCGCCGTCGCGTGCGGAGACGCTGCGGTCGAGGCGCCGCGCGAGCCGTTCCAGCAGGGTGCGGGCGAGCAGCGCGCCCGCGACGACGAGCACGACGGTGAGCCCGAAGCCCTCGGGGACGGGGCTGGCGGTCTCGATCCCTGCGCCCGCCGCGAACGCGTGGTCGAGCGCGGCGGAGTCGATGTACGCCTGCCAGTCGGACGACAGCCCGCCGTAGAACTCGTAGATGACGAGGTAGGGCACGAGGACCGAGGCGATCGAGCCGAGCAGCGCCCGGACCTCGAGCCGGTCGCGCTCGGTGCGCGGCTCCCGGCGCAGGACGTGCAGCATGACGACGATCCCGACGACCGTCGCGAGCGGCGAGAAGCACAGCACGAGCAGGCCGAGCACCCCGGACGACGGCGCGACGGCGAGCGCGGCCCGCAGCGCGAGCTCGTGCAGCACCTGCGCGAGGACGGTGACCGCGACGAGCGCAGGCCAGTGCCGGGCCAGGAGCCGGCCGGCGTCGGCGAGGACGCGCAGGCCGGCGCGCAGGATCGAGTCCTGAGGGGGCGTCGGGCTCGCCGGCGGGGCGGTCACGCGCGCCAGGCTACCGGGCGGCCCGGCTTCCCTCGCGCGGACGGGGCGGGCCGAGCGTCAGGCGCGCGACGCGAGGCGGGCGACGACGCGCTTCGCCTCCTTGCCCGCGAAGCGGCGGGCGAGGACGCCGACGCCCGCGGCGACGGCGGCGAAGGTCACGGCCTGGACGACGCCGACCTCCTCGTCGTCGAGGTCCTTCGGGGCGTCGTGCCCGGTGACCTTGGCCCAGACGAACGTGACGAGCTTCTGCGCGGCCCAGCCCGCGGCGAAGGTCAGGGCGACGGTCCCGACCTTGAGGGCCAGGGTCTGCTCGTTCTCGTTCGTGTCGGCCACGAGGGGTTCCTCCGTCGGTCGGGGCGCCGGGCGGCGCCGGGCGTGCTCGCACGACCACCGTAGTGCGAAGTCGCCGCCCACGCGTCGCCCGGCGCGCGCACCCGGCTCAGTCGTGGCTCACCGCGTCCAGGACGGGCAGGCGCGCGGCGCGCACCGCGGGCCACACCGCGGCGACGACGCCCACGACGCCCGCGAGCACGAGCATGGCGCCGAGCTGGGTCCACGGCACGGCGAGGGTCGTGAAACCCTGGTCCGCGAGCACCGACGGGAGCGCGGCGGCGAGGCCGGTCCCCACGGCGAGCCCGACGGCCGTGCCGAACACCGCGACGAGCACGGACTCGATGACGATCGTCGTCGCGAGCTGGGCCCGCCCGAGCCCGACGGCCCGCAGCAGCCCGATCTCGCGCGTCCGCTCCGCGACGGACAGCGCGAGCGTGTTGACGATGCCCAGCACGGCGACGAGGACGGAGAGCCCCAGCAGGGCGTAGACGATCGCGAGGACCGACTCGACCTGGCCGGCGACGTCCGCGGCGAACTCGTCGGCGTCGAGCACGGACGCCACGACGTACGGCGCGACGGCGTCGGTCACCCCGGCGCGGACGGCCGCGAGGTCCGCGCCGGGCTCGGTGTCGAGGAACAGCATCTCCGTCGTCGTCGCGCCGACCGCGGCCGCCACGTCGGGCGGCAGGAGCAGGTCGACGGAGAACGCGTGCGAGTCGACCACCGCGCCGATGCGCACCTCCCGGGCCGGGAGGTCGGGCCGTGCCGGGTCGGCGAGCGTCAGGACGTCGCCCAGGGCCCAGCCGTGCTCGTCGAGCGCGTCCGCCATGACGGCGGCCTCGCCCCGCGCGTACGCGGCGAGGTCGCCCTCGGTCGCGGTCGTGCGCACGGAGCGCCCGAAGCCCTCGGCGGGGAACCCGACGACGAGCTGCGGCTCGCCGTCGACGACGACCTGCCCGTACGTCGTGACGTCGACGGCCGCGACGCCGGGCACGGCGCGGACGTCGCCCGCGACCCCGTCGGGGAGGTACGGCATCGCCGAGCGGACGACGAGGTCGGCCGCGGTCTCCTGGTCGACGATGTCCTGCACGGAGACGCGGGTGGACAGCGCGAGGACGGACGTCGTCGAGACGAGCGCCATCCCGACGACGAGCGCGCCCGCGGTCGCCGCGGTCCGCCGCGGCTGGCGCGTGACGTTGCCGCGCGCGAGACCGCCGAGCGGGCGGACCAGCGCGACGAACGGCGCGGCGAGGACGGTCAGCACCGGGCCGACCGCGAGCGGGGCGAGGAGGAGCACGCCCGCGACGACGCCGGCCGCGCCCAGGCCGAGGAGGGGCGCGCCCCCGCTGCCGACCACGGCCGCCGCGACGACGAGCCCCACGCCCGCGAGCAGCGCGAGGGTCCCGGCGGCGGCACGGGCCCGCCCCGTCCCGGCGGGCCGGACGACGTCGGCGCGCATCGCCTCCACCGGGCGCACGAGCGCGGCGTGCCGGGCGGGCAGGGCAGCGGCGAGCACCGACACGACGACGCCGACCACGAGCGGGACGACGACCCCCGTGGTCGTGACGGGCAGCGTGCCGGAGAGCTCCATGCCGACGGCGCCGAACCCGCTGCGGGCGAGCTCCGCGAGGCCGAACCCGGCCCCGACGCCGAGCAGCGCGCCGACCGCCCCGACGACCGCCGCCTGCCCCACCACGGAGCCGAACACCTGCGCGGGCGACGCGCCCACCGCGCGCAGGAGCGCGAGCTCGCGGGTGCGGCGTCGGACGTGCATCGAGAACGTGGTGGTGATGATGAACGTGCCGACGAACAGCGCGAGCGCCGCGAACACCAGCAGGAACGTCGACACGAACCCGAGCTGGTCGGTGATCGCCTCGCTCGTCTCGGCGCGCAGCTCCGCCCCCGTCAGCGCCTCGGCGCCCGCCGGGAGCGCGGTCGCGACGGCGTCGCGCAGCGCCTCGGGGGAGACACCGTCGGCCGCGTACAGCGCGACCGACGGGACGAGGCCGTCGGGCGCGTACGTCGCGGCGGCGGTCCCGGCGTCGAGCAGGACGATCGTCGCGCCCGCCATCGGCGCGGACAGCGAGACCTCGCCGACCACGCGCACGGGCCGCACGGCGTCGCCGAGCACGACGTCGGTCGTGCCGCCCACCGCGAGGCCCGACGCCGCGAGCGTCGCCGACTCGAGCGCGACCTCGTTGCCGTCGCGGGGTGCGCGGCCGTCGACCACCTGCGGGCCGGGGTCGCGGGGGTCGTAGGCGACGCCGATGCTCGGCGCCTGGCTGCCGAGGACCGCGGTCCCGTCCGCGCCCACGAGCACCGCGGGACCGCTCACCTCCGGGAGCGCGAGCGCGACGTCGTCGCGCGCGCCGAGGTCGCGCGCCAGGTCCGCCGGGACGAGGCTGCGCGCACCGCCGACCTGGGCCGACGTCGACATCAGCGCGTCCCCGGCCGACGACGCGCCGCGCACGTACGCGTCCGCCTGGACCGACGAGGCGACGATGCCGTCGAACGTGGTCGCGAGCATCGCGCGCAGCGCGAACGTGCCGGTCACGAACGCGACGCCGATCGTCACGGCGAGGACCGAGAGGACGAGCTGCGCGCCGTGCGCGCGCACGCCGCGCAGCGCGATCCGGCCCATCATCGGGCGGCCGCCGTCGTCGCTGCCGGGGTGGCGTGCGCCGGGGACGGCCCGGCGGGGGTGAGGGAGCCCAGCGTGTCGAGGACCGCCTGCGGCGTGGGGTCGTGGAGCTCGGTCACGAGGCGGCCGTCCGCGAGGAAGAGCACCCGGTGGGCGTACGACGCGGCGGTCGGGTCGTGCGTGACCATCGCGACGGACTGACCGAGGTCGTCCACGGACGCGCGCAGGAAGCCCAGGACCTCCGCGGCGGCGCGCGAGTCGAGGTTCCCCGTCGGCTCGTCCGCGAGCACGATCGCGGGCCGCGACACCAGCGCCCGCGCGCACGCGACCCGCTGCTGCTGCCCGCCCGACAGCTCGGCGGGCCGGTGCCCCAGCCGGGGGCGCAGGCCCACGGCGTCGACGACGCGGTCGAACCACTCCCGGTCGACGGGCCGCCGGGCGATCGCGAGCGGCAGGACGATGTTCTCCTCCGCCGTGAGCGTCGGCACGAGGTTGAACGACTGGAAGACGAACCCCAGGCGCGTGCGCCGCAGGCGCGTCAGGCGCCGCTCGCTCATCGCGGAGACCGTCTCGCCGTCGACGACGACGGTCCCCGCCGTGGGGGAGTCGAGCCCCGCGAGGCAGTGCATGAGTGTCGACTTGCCCGAGCCGGACGGGCCCATGATCGCGGTCAGGCGCCCCCGCTCGAGGTCGACGTCCACGCCGTCGAGCGCACGCACCGCGGCCTCGCCGCGCCCGTACGTCTTCACCAGCCCGCGCGCGGTCGCGATCGCGGGTCGCGCAGCGCCCTCAGCGCCCTCAGCGGGCGGGACCTCGTGCGGGGTGCTCCGCCGTGCCGCGCCTGTCGTCGTCACGTCCTCGTCCGTCCTCTCGTCGTGCCGCTGCGCGGGAGCGTCGTGGCTCGCCGGGCGGCGTCGTCCTGTGGTGGCCGCCGGGGCTCCCGGCGGCCGTACCGACCCTCCCGCGGCGCGCGTGCCCGCGGCATCGGGGACAGGCCCCGAACCGTCCCTGGTCCGCGGGCGCCGGCGCTCAGGGTTCTCTCAGGGGACTCTCCGGGTGAGGGGCCGGTGTAGGCTCGCGGTGAACGACAGGGGAGCTCCTGGAGGAGCTGAGAGTGCGGACCACCGCAGACCCTCGAACCTGATCCGGTTAGCACCGGTGGAGGAAGTCGGGATTCTCGATCACCTGCTCGCGCGGTCCGTCGCGCCCACCCGGCGCACGGCTGGTCGGGCCGGTGGACCCCTCCTGAACGTCCAGGGAGGACACATGCAGCACACGACCACCGTCGCCCGCCGCGGCCGGGCCCTCGCGACCGGCGTGGGCGCGACGCTCGCGCTCCTCGCCCTCGCGGCCTGCTCGGGGGGTGACGGCGCCGGGGGCGACGACGCGTCGTCGGGCAGCGGGGGCACGGTCACCCTGGTGACCCACGACTCCTTCGCGGTGAGCGACGACGTGCTCGCCGCGTTCGAGGAGGAGAGCGGGCTCACCGTCGAGCAGGTCGCGCCCGGCGACGGCGGCGCGCTGGTCAACCAGCTGATCCTCACGAAGGACTCGCCCCTCGGCGACATCGTGTTCGGGATCGACAACACCTTCGCGTCGCGCGCGATCGACGAGGGCGTCCTCGAGCCGTACACGCCCGCCGACGTCTCGGAGTCCGCCGCGTCGTACGCGGTCGGGGACGGCGGCGAGCTCACCGCCGTCGACCTCGGGGACGTGTGCGTCAACGTGGACCACGCGTGGTTCGCGGACGCGGGGATCCCCGAGCCCGTGACGCTCGAGGACCTGGCGAAGCCGGAGTACCGGGACCTCCTCGTCGTGACCAACCCCGCGACGTCGTCGCCGGGCCTCGCGTTCCTCCTCGCGACCGTCGGGGCGTTCGGCGAGGACGGCTGGGAGGACTACTGGGCGGACCTGCGCGCCAACGGCGTGAAGGTCGTCGACGGCTGGTCCGACGCGTACTACGTCGACTTCTCCGGCTCGGAGGGCGCGGGGCCGCGCCCGCTCGTGCTGTCGTACTCGACGTCGCCCGCGTTCACGCTCACCGAGGACGGCTCCGCGTCGACCACGGGCGCGCTGCTCGACACGTGCTTCCGCCAGGTCGAGTACGCGGGCGTGCTCGCGAACGCGAAGAACCCCGAGGGCGCGCAGCAGCTCCTCGACTTCCTCGTGAGCGAGACGTTCCAGGCCGACGTCGCCGACCAGATGTACATGTACCCCGCCGACGACTCCGTCACGCTGCCCGACGGCTGGGCCGAGTTCGCGCCGCTCGCCGACGAACCCTTCGAGGTCGCGCCCGCCGACGTCGCGGCGCACCGCGACGAGTGGATCAAGGCATGGACGGCGACGGTCGTCGACTGACCCCCGGTCCCCGAGCGACCACGGCTCTACCTCGCGAGGGAGAGCCGTGGTCGCGCGGGGGAGAGCCGTGGTGAGGGGTCGGGAGGTCTGGCGGGGCGGCGTCGGGCGCGGGGTGCTGTGGGGTCTGGCGGCGGCGGTGCCGCTCGCGTTCCTCGGGGTGTTCTTCGCGTGGCCGGTCGTCACGCTCGTGGCGCGCGGGTTCGTCGGGGACGACGGCGGCCTCGACCTCTCGGGGTTCGCGGAGGTCTTCTCCGAGCCCCGCACGTGGCGGATCGTCGGCCTCACGCTCTGGCAGGCCGTGCTCGGCACGGCGCTGTCGCTGCTGCTCGGCGTGCCCGGCGCGTACGTGCTGTACCGGTGCCGGTTCCCCGGGCGCCGGGTCGTGCGCGCGCTCGTCACGGTGCCGTTCGTGCTCCCGACCGTCGTCGTCGGCGTCGCGTTCCGGTCGTTGCTCGTGCAGGGCGGCCCGCTCGGGTTCCTGCGGCTCGACGAGACGTTCGCCGCGATCGTCGTCGCGCTCGTGTTCTTCAACTACTCCGTGGTGGTGCGCACGGTCGGCGGCCTCTGGGAGCACCTCGACCCGCGCGCCGAGCAGGCGGCGCGCGCCCTCGGCGCGACGCCGTGGCGCGCGTTCCGCACCGTGACGCTCCCGGCGCTCACGCCCGCGATCGCGAGCGCCGCGTCGATCGTCTTCCTCTTCTGCGCGACGGCGTTCGGCGTCGTGCTCGTGCTCGGCGGCATCCGCTACGGGACGATCGAGACGGAGATCTGGATCCAGACCACGCAGTTCCTCGACCTGCGCACCGCGGCGGTGCTGTCGGTCGTGCAGCTCGTGGTCGTCGCGGCGGCGCTCACGGTCGCGAACCGCACGCGGGCCCGGCGCGAGCGCGCCCTCAACCTGTCGTCGTCGGCGTCGTCCGCCCACCCGCTGCGCCTGTGGCGCGACGGCCGCCCGACGGGCGACCTCGCGCCCGCGGCGCTCACCGCGGCCGTGGTGGTCGTGCTCGTCGGGCTGCCGCTCGGCACGCTCGTCGTGCGTTCGTTCCGCGTCCCGGGCGGCGGCTGGGGCCTCGACAACTACGCGAACCTCGGCACCACGGGCGGGCGCAACGCGCTGTCCGTCACCGTGTGGGAGGCGGCGGGCAACTCGCTGCGCACCGCCGCGCTCGCGACCGTGCTCGCCGTCGTGATCGGGGGCCTCGTGGCGCTCGTCGTGTCCCGGCGCCCGCGCTCGCGCGGCGGGCGGCGCGCGATCTCGGTGCTCGACTCGGTGTTCATGCTCCCGCTCGGGGTCTCCGCGGTGACGGTCGGCTTCGGCTTCCTCGTCACGCTCGACCGGCCGCTCGGCCTCGACGTCGACCTGCGCACGTCGGGGCTCCTCGTGCCGATCGCGCAGGCGGTCGTCGCGACCCCGCTCGTCGTGCGCACGGTCCTGCCGACGCTGCGCGCCATCGACCCGCGCCTGCGTGAGGCCGCCGCGACCCTCGGCGCCGCGCCGGGACGCGTGTTCCGCACGGTCGACGGCCCGATCGCCGCGCGCTCGCTCGGCCTCGCCGTCGGGTTCGCCTTCGCCGTCTCGCTCGGGGAGTTCGGCGCGACGTCGTTCCTCGCCCGTCCGGACAGCGCGACCCTGCCGGTCGTGATCTTCCGGCTCATCGGGCGCCCGGGCGCCGAGAACTACGGCATGGCGCTCGCGGCGAGCGTCGTGCTCGCGCTGCTCACCGCGACCGTGATGCTGCTCGCCGAGCGGTTGCGCGGCGACCGACCCGGAGGAGAGTTCTGATGGTGCAGACCGACCCCGCCCCCGCGCGCGCGGGCGCGCCGGAGCCGTCGCGCCCCGGCCCCGGCACCGGGGAGGCCGCCGGGCTCGCGGTGCGCGACGTCGTCGTGCGGTACGGCGGGCGCGGCGCCGGGGGAGCGCGCACGGACCCCGGCACGACGGCGGTCGCGGGCGTCACGATCGACGTCGCGCCTGGCGAGGTGCTCGCCCTGCTCGGGCCGAGCGGCTGCGGCAAGTCGAGCCTGCTGCGCGCCGTCGCGGGGCTCGAGCCGGTCGCCGCGGGATCCGTGGCGTGGGACGGCCGCGACCTCACGGGCGTCCCCGTGCACCGCCGCGGGTTCGGGCTCATGTTCCAGGAGGGCCAGCTCTTCCCGCACCGTGACGTCGCGGGCAACGTCGCCTACGGGATCGCGGGGCTGCCGCGCGCCGAGCGCGACGCGCGCGTGGCCGAGCTGCTCGACGTCGTCGGGCTCGCCGGGTACGAGCGGCGCGCGGTCGCGACGCTCAGCGGGGGCGAGCGCCAGCGCGTCGCGCTCGCCCGGTCGCTCGCGCCCCGCCCCCGGCTGCTCCTGCTCGACGAGCCCCTCTCCGCGCTCGACCGGGGGCTGCGCGAGCGCCTCGCGCTCGACCTGCGCGAGGCCCTGCGCGCCACCGGCACGACGGCCGTCTTCGTCACCCACGACCACGACGAGGCGTTCACCGTCGCCGACCGCGTCGCCGTCATGGACGCGGGCCGGCTCCTCCAGGTCGCGCCGCCCGAGGACCTCTGGCGCGCGCCCGGGTCGCGCCGCGTCGCGGAGTTCCTCGGCTACCAGGCGTTCGTCCCGCACGGGCCCGGCAACCTGCTCGCGGTCGGTCCGCGCGGCCTGCGGCTCGCGGGCGAGGGCGCACCGGCGTCGGACGACGCGTGGGGCGCCACCGTCGTCGGGAGCGTGTTCCGCCGCGGCGCGGTCGAGGTGACCGTCGACGTCGACCTGCCCGGACGCTCCGGCGGTGCGCCCGCACGGCTCGTCGCGCTCGCGGGCGCCCCGGCGGTCGTCGAGCCGGGCGACCGGGTGCGGGTCGTCGTCGACCCGGCCGGGTGCGCCGTCGTGCCGGACTGACGTCCCGGGCGTGCCGCCCGGGGCCCCGTGCGACGAGCGAGAGCGCCGCAGCCGACCTAGCGTCGGGGGATGGACGACGTGACGACCGGTGACCACCCCCCGGAGAAGAACGGCAGCAAGTCCGCGAAGATCCTGTACCGCCCCGTCGGCATCGTCAGCTCCGTCGTGGGCGGGCTCGTCGCCGGGCAGGTTTTCAAGCAGATCTACAAGCGGGTCTCGCCCGGCCACCGCAAGGACGCCCCGACACCCCTGCAGTCGGAGTACCCGCTCAAGGAGATCGTGCTCGCGGCGCTCCTGCAGGGGGCGATCTACGCGGTGGTGAAGGCGCTCATCGACCGCGGCGGGGCGCGCGCGTTCGAGCGCTGGACGGGGGAGTGGCCCGGCGACTGACGGTCAGTCGAGGCCCGCGGCGTGGACGAGCAGCGCGACCTGCGTGCGGTTCTCCAGCCCGAGCTTGAGCAGCACGCTCGACACGTGGGCCTTGACCGTCGGGACGCTGAGGAACAGGCGCGCGGCGATGTCCGCGTTCGTCGCGCCGCGGCCGAGCTCGACCGCGACGTCGCGCTCGCGCCCGGTGAGCGCGTCGAGCGCGGCCCGGGCCCGCTCGCGCTGGCCGCCCGCGTCGGCCACCGACGTCATGAGACGCCGCGCGATCTCCGGCGACAGCACGGGCTCGCCCGTCGCGGCCGCGCGCACGGCGGCGACGATCCGCTCGGGCGACATGTCCTTGAGCAGGTAGCCGGACGCCCCGGCGTGCAGAGCGCCGACGACCTCCTCGTCCGTGTCGAACGTCGTGAGCACGACGACGGCCGGCGCGTCCCGTCGCGCCCGCACGCGCCGCGTGGCCTCGATCCCGTCGACGCGCGGCATGCGCAGGTCCATGAGCACGACGTCGGTCGGGTGGGCGTCGAGCACGGCCGTCACCTCCACGCCGTCGGCGGCCTCGCCGACGACCTCGATGCCGTGCGCGCCGTCGAGCATGAGGCGCAGCCCGGCGCGGACCAGCGCGTCGTCGTCGACGATCACCAGGCGGGTGCGCGCGGTGCCCGGGGCGACAGCTCCGGCGTCGTGGTGGTCGCTCCCGCGCGGGACGTCCCCGCGCCCACCCTGCTCCGTCACGCGTCCCACGGTAGCCGGACGTCGAGGACGAACCCTGCGTCCCGCGCCCCGGCGTCGAGGGTCCCGCCGAGCAGGTCGACGCGCTCCCGGAGCCCGACCAGCCCGGTGCCGGTGCCGCCGCCCGCGCGGTCGCCGACGCCGCCGCCTCCCAGGCCGATACCGCCGTCACCGCCCGCGCCGACGGGGACGCGGCGCGGGCCGCCGTCGGACACCGTGACCCGGACCTCGCCCGCCCGGGCGACGACCCGGAGCGTCACCGGGCCGCCCGGCGCGTGCCGCCGGGCGTTCGTCAGCCCCTCCTGCGCGACGCGGAAGGCCGCGACCGCGACCGTCGGCGGGACGTCGGCGGACCCCGTCCGCTCGTAGGTCACGTCGCCGCCCGCGTCGCGCGCCTCCACGACGAGCCGCTCGACGTCGTCGAGCGTCGGCTGCGGCGACAGCGCGTCGGCCCCGCCGAGCCCGGGCTCGGCGCGCAGCACCCGTACGACGTCGCGCAGGTCGTCGAGCGCCGAGCTCACCCCGGCGCGCACCAGTCCCGCGGCGCGGGCGAGCCGCTCCGGGTCGGCGTCCGGCCGGTACTCGAGCGCGCCCGCCGTGGCGGCGAGGAGCGAGAGCCGGTGCGCGAGGGTGTCGTGCATCTCGCGCGCGATCCGGGTGCGCTCCGCGACGCGCGCCTCGGCCACGCGGCGCTCCTGCTCGCGCTCGGCGCGGCGCGCGCGGTCCCGCAGCGACCACAGCAGCTGGTCGCGCGCCCGCGCGTACTGGCCCCAGCCGAGCAGGGCGGCGTGCACGGCGAGGTCGCACAGGAGCCACCAGCCGAGCGGCAGCGCCTGCGGCCGCCACAGGGCCTGCACGGCGTGGCCGAGGAACCCGGCGACCGCGACCGGGAGCGCGGTGCGCAGCGGGTACCAGCGCGCGACCTGCAGGGTCGCGACGGTCGAGGCCGGGGTCGCGGCACCCGAGTACGCCGCGAGCGAGGCGAGGACCAGCGCGCCGACCACCGGGGCGTCGCGCGGGGTCCGCGACCACAGCAGGGGCAGCACCGCGAGGGCGAGGACCGCGACGGAGACGTCGAGCCACGGGCCCGCGCCGGCGTCGTCCTGCGCGACGACCCCGGCGGTCGCGAGCGCCGTGAGCACCGCGACGGCGAGCCAGGCCAGGGCGACCACCCACACGGGGACGAGCGAGCGCGTGCCGTCGCGGCGCGCGGCGGCCGTCGCGAGGACGGGGCGCCCGGCGAGGGGAGGGCAGTCGGTGGTGGTCATGCTCCGGACGCTAGGCGGCCGGTGCGCGGCCGACCACCGACCAAGGTCGGGGGTCGCCGTCCGGCAGGAGGGTCGAGGCCCGACGCCGGTCGGCCCGGCCGCCGCCCTCCGGCCGACGCGAGGCGGGCGCTCGGGCCACGACCGTGGGAGACGTCGGCACCCGCCGACCGCGGCCCCGGCCGCACGAGACGCGGCTCCGCCGCGCGACGAAGGAGGAACGTCATGTCCACGACACGGAGCACGTCGAGCAGCGCCTCGGACGCCACCTCGCGCGGCGCCTCGCACGTCCCAGGCCATCCCCGCGCGTCCGTGCCGGACGGGCGGACGGCGCGGCGCGTGCCGCGCTGGGCCGTCCCGCCCGTCGCGGCGGTGGTCGCCGCCGTCGTGCTGGTCGTCGGGACGGCGCTCGGCGTCGACCCCGCGGTGCGCACCGCGACCGGGACGCAGACGGTCGGCGTCGCGGCGGCGGTCGCCGTGACGCTCGTCGTCGGGTACGCCGGGTGGGGCGTGCGCGCGCTGCTCGGCCGCCTGCGCTCGGGCGGCCGACGGCCCTGGCTCGTGACGTGCGGCGTCGTGCTGCTCGTCTCCCTGCTCGGCCCGCTCGGAGCGCTGACGCCCGGTGCGGTGGCCCTGCTCGTCGTCGAGCACCTGACGGTGGGGGCGACCCTGGCCCTGGCCCTCCGCCGCTGAACCCCGCCCCCACCCCCCACCCCCACCTCCGCCGAACACGGGGTCGGCGACCGTTATCCGCCGGATCTGGTCGCTGACCCCGTGTTCGACGGGGGATTGGTGGCGTGTTCGGCCGGGGACGATGAGATTCCGCTGCGGCTACGGTCTGTTTCTCGTCGATCCTCCCGACCGGAAGGCCCACCATGACCGCGACGCTCGTGTCCACCCTGTTCCTCTCGCTCGACGGCGTCGCCGAGATCGACCCGGCGTGGCACTTCCCCTACTTCGACGACCACATGGCCGCGGCGGTGGACGAGGACTACCGGGACGTCGACGCGCTCCTCCTCGGGCGCGTCACGTACGACAGCTTCGCCGGGGCATGGCCCGAGCGGGAGACCGCCGGGGACGAGGACGCGGAGTTCGCCGCGCGCCTCGGGAACCTGCGCAAGATCGTCGCGACGCGCGGCGACCAGGACCTCGGGTGGCGGCACGTCGAGCGGGTCGACGGCGACCTCGTCGACGCGGTCCGCGCCCTCAAGGAGGAGCCGGGACTCGGCAAGGTGCTCGTCGCCGGGTCGATCTCGGTAGTCCGCCAGCTCCTCGCGGCCGGGCTGCTCGACGAGCTGCGCCTGCTCGTCCACCCCGTCGCGGCGCGTACCGGCGAGCGGCTGTTCGACGAGGGCGAGCCCGTCTACCCGCTGACGCTCCTGCGCTCGGAGACGTTCCCCACGGGCGTCGTGCGGCTCGTCTACGCCCCGGGCGAGATCCCCGGGGACGTCGGCTACGACGACGTCAAGGACAAGGTGCCGTCCGGCGACGCGTGACGCGCGACGGCGACCACCGCGACGTCGTCCTCGCGGCCCGGGTCGTCGAACGCCGCGACGACGCGCTCGCACAGGAGCGCCGGGCTCGCGCCGGCGCTCCGCCCGGCGACCTCGGCCAGCCGGTCCAGAGCGTCCACGAGGGACGCCCCGCGGCGCTCGACGAGACCGTCGGTCACGAGCACGAGGAGGTCGCCGGGGGCGAGCACGTCGTGGTGCGCGGGGCGGGACCGCGGGCTGGGTACGCCCAGCAGGCGCGAGCCCGCCTTGGCCCGGTCGACCGTGCCGTCGGCGCGCACGAGGAGCGCGGGCAGGTGGCCGGCGTCCGTCAGCTCGAGGGCGCCGGTCCGGGGGTCGAGCACGCACACGCACACGGTCGCGAACTCGGGGTGGTCCTCGCGCAGCGCCGCGTTGAGCAGGTCCAGGGCGGACGCCGCGTCGTGGCCCTCGCGCAGGTAGGCGCGCAGCGTGACCCGCACCTCCGCCATCACGGTCGCCGCGCGCAGCGAGTGCCCCTGGACGTCGCCGATGACGACGGCCACGCGCCCGTCCGGCAGGTCGAACGCGTCGTAGAAGTCGCCGCCGACGTCCAGCCGGTCGTCCGACGCCTCGTAGCGCGCGACGACCTCGACGCCGCCGCTCACCTGCAGCCCCGACGGCAGGAGCGCGCGCTGGAGCGCGAGGGCGATCCGGTGCTCCTCGGTGAACGTGCGCAGGTTCGACAGCGCGACCGTCGCGGCCTCCGTGAAGCGGGCAGCGGCCTCCTGCTCCTCGTCGGACAGCGGCTCGTCGCCGACCTCGATCCCCAGGCCGCCCACGAGCGCCCCTGACGCGTCGACGAGCCAGTGCGTGAACCACGCCGACGGTCCGACGCCCGCCTCGTCGAAGAGCGGCCGCCAGGGGAGGGGGACCTCGTCCGGGCCGAACACGGCGGTCGACGCCCCGGTCGGCGGGAGGACCGCCGTCGGGCCGCGACCGCGCACGAGCGCGGCGCCCTCCGCGACGCAGACGGAGCGCAGCACGACCCCGGCGTCCGCGACGACCATCGAGATCACGGCGCGACCGAGGACGGCGCACGCGCCCCGGGCGGCGTGGTCGGCGACGGCCTCGGGCGAGCGCGCCTCGTGCAGGGGGACGAGCGCGTCGGTGAGCGCCTCCAGGCGGCGGGCGGTGCGCCCGGCGCCACGCTGGGCGTCGACGCGTCGGCACAGCGCGCTGATCGTCGCGAGGAACTCGTCGCGGTCGAGCGGCTCGGGCAGGTAGGCGTCCGCGCCGCCCTCCAGCCCGGCGGTGCGGGCGGCGGCGTCGACGTCGGTCGCGGAGACGTGCAGGACGGGGAGGTGCGCGGTCGCGGGGTCGCTCTTGAGGATCCGGCACACCTCGCGGCCCGAGAGGTCCGGCAGGTTCACGTCGAGCACGACGGCGTCGACCGGGGTCGTGGCGTGCGCGAGCGCGTCACGGCCGGTCCCGGCCTCGACGACGCCGAACCCGGCCCGCCGCAGCCAGCTCGCCATGACGTACCGGTGCGCGGGCGTGTCGTCGACGACGAGCACGGTGCGGTCGGCGTTCATCGGCTCCGCACCTCGCGCCCGAGGGCCGCCACCAGGCGGTCGCGGTCGATCTCGGACTTGGCGAGGAACGGCACGTCGCCGATGCCAGGCGGCGGTGGCGCGCTCGACATGAGCACGGCGGCCGTGGCCGGGTGGACGTCGCGGATCCGCGACCGCAGCGCGAGGCCGTCCGTGCCGGGCAGGCACACGTCGAGGAGCGCGACGTCGGCCGGGCCGTCGTGCAGGAGGGCGAGCGCGTGCGTGGCGTCGTGCGCGACGCTGACGCGCGCCGCGGCGTCGCGCAGCATCGAGGCGACGACCGACGCGTAGGCCCGGTCGTCGTCGACGACGAGCACGTGCCCGAGCGGGGTGTCGCGGCCGGGGGCCTCCTCGGGCTCCGGGCGCGCGGCGGGGGCGTCCTCGGGCACCGCGGAGAGGGACGGGAGGCGCAGCGTGAACACGCTCCCGGCGCCCGGGCGCGACGTCGCGACGAGCGTGCCGCCCAGCGCCTCGGAGGTGCGGCGGGCGTACGGCAGGCCGAGGCCCGTGCCGCGGACGGTCGGCTGGAGGCGGTTGGGCACCTGGACGAACTCCTCGAACACGGCCTCGAGCTGGTCGGCCGGGATCCCGAGACCCGTGTCGCGCACGTCGAACCGCACGACGTCGCCGTCGGCCGCCGCCCGCAGCACGACCTCGCCCTCGTCCGTGAACTTCACCGCGTTCGTCAGCAGGTTCCGCAGCACGCGGGACAGCAGCCGACGGTCGGTGACGAGCGTGAGGCCCGGCTCGGCCGCGACCCGCAGGAAGACGCCGGACCGCACGAGCGGCAGGGTCGTGCCGCGCAGCTCGTCGAGCAGCGCCCCGAGGTCGACGGGCGTGGGCTCGACGTCGTCGTGGCCCGCCTCGGCGCGCGCCAGGTCGAGCAGCTCGTCGACGAGCGTGAGCAGCGTCGTCGCGCTCTCGCGCAGGAACCCGACCTGCTGCGTCTGGTCGGCGTCGAGGTGGGAGTCCGTGAGGAGCGAGGTGAGGCCGATGATCGAGTTCACGGGCGAGCGCAGCTCGTGGCTGACGTTCCGCAGGAAGCGGGTCTTCGCCTCGTTGGCGGCGGCGAGCTCGCGCCCGCGCTCGTCGAGCTCGGCGTACAGCGCGACGACGCCGGTGTTGGTCTCCTCGAGCTCCGCCGAGAGCTGGTCGTACATCGCGAGGACGCCACGGTTCGTCTCCTCCAGCTCCTCGTTGAAGCGCCGGAGCTCGTCCTGCTGGCGCGTCAGCTCGTCGAGCGTCCGCACGAGCTCGGCGTTCTGCACGCGCACCTCGTCGCTCGCGTCGGCGACGTGCGCGGCGGCGGTGGACCGGCGCACGCCCGCGAGCGTCGCCTCGTCCGTGCGCGCGGTCGCCGGCAGGGCCTTGGTGAGCAGCACGCGCGTGCCCGTCGGGTCGACCTGGAGGCCGGGGACGAGCCGTCGGGCGGCCGGGACGCCGCCGTCGCTCGAGTCGCCCTCGACGAGGAACGGCGTCCCCGCGACGATCTCGGCGCGCAGCGTGGCCTGCGGCAGCCCGGGCAGGACGCCGACGACGACGTCGGCCGTGCCGGAACCGACCGCGGACCGCCCGATCTCGGACAGCGCCGTCGCGACGCGCACCTGGTCCTGCGTGTCGAGGCCGAGCAGGCGGCAGATCTCCCGCCCGGCCCGGCGCAGCGCGAGCACGTCGGAGTCCGAGCGCAGCTGGGTGATGAGGAGGGTGGTGCTCACGCGGCCTCCCGGGGGATCGGCAGCACCGCCACGCACGAGTCGTCGCGGCGCACGGCGTGGTCACGGAGCAGGACGCCCGCGACGACGAGGGGGGAGCGGACGGCGAGGCCCGGGGAGTCGGCGAGCGACCACCGGGCCGTCAGCCCGTCGCTGTGCAGCACGACGACGTCGCCCGGCTCGACGGGGTACGTCGTCTCGCGCAGCGGCCGGCCGCGCGTCCCTGCGATGCCGGGGTGGCTGACGAGCCCGCGCGAGCGCGCCCCGTGGACGGTCCCGGCGATGTTGCCCAGGCCCGCGCAGCGCAGCACGCCGCCCGACGCCTGGACGACCGAGACGGCCGCGCCCCGCGTGCCGCCGAGGGCGCCGTGCACGCGCTCGAGGAGCGCGACCGCGCTCCCGGGTGGCGCGTCGAGGAAGGCCCGCACCGCGGCGCCAGAGGCCGCCGCGGCGAGCGGCCCGTGGCCGAGCCCGTCGGCGACGAGCAGGCTGGGCACGCCGTCGTCGTGGCGCACCGCGAGGGCGTCGCCGCACACGTCCTGCCCGGTCATGGGGCGGGTCACGCCCGTGGGTGCTGCCAGGTCGGTGGTCGCGCCGTGCGCGACGAACGTCGCCGCGATGACCGTCCCCTGCCCGGGCGACGTCCATGCGTCCCACGCCGACGCGAGGCGGGGGAGGGTGCCGAGGCCGATGCCGAGCGTGCCGCGGCTCGAGACGCCGTCGCGCATCGCCGCGGTGATGTCCCGCATACCGGGCCCGGCGTCGACGGCGAGCACGTCGAGCGCGGCCTCGGCGCCGGTGCGCCGCACGCGGACGAGCACCGAGCCACCCCCGGCGTGGCGGCACTGGTTGGTCGCGAGCTCGGAGACGACGAGGCCGACCTCCGCCGCGCGCTCGTCGTCGAGGCCGAGGTTCCGCGCGGCGGTGCTCGCGCCGCGACGCACGCTGCCGACCGCGGACGGGTGGTCCACGGTGTACCAGGTCCCGTCCTCGACGAGCGTGCGGCGGTCGTCCGGGCGGTCCGGCTCCGCCGAGGTCATCGGGACCAGGTCGCGATCTCGACGCGCGTGCCCACGCCCGGCGCGGTGTCGATCGCGAAGTGCTGGACGAGGCGTCGTGACCCCGAGAGCCCGAGCCCGAGCCCGCCGCCGCTGGTCCAGCCGTCGGTGAGCGCGAGGTCGAGGTCGGGGATGCCCGGCCCCTCGTCCGAGAAGACGGCGCGGACGCCCGTCCGCGCCCCCTCCGTGACGAGCTGCACCTCGGCCTCGCCACCGCCCCCGTACACGAGGGTGTTGCGCGCGAGCTCGCTCGCCGCCGTCACGAGCTTCGTCTGGTCGACGAGCGAGAGGCGTGCCTGCTGCGCGAGCGACCGCACGAGCTGGCGCACCTTGACGACGTCGGAGTCCGTGCGGACCGGCACGCGCTCCGCGGTCGTCGGCGGCGGGGTGGTCGTGGTCACCTCTCCTCGCGCTCGGCGGCGGCGAGGAGCACGTCCTCGGCGGACCGCTCCTCGGGGGCGAGGAGCGCGAGGCCGCGCTCGACGTCCAGCGCGGTGCGGACGTCGCCGAGCGACAGGCCGAGCTCGACCATGGTGATGGCGACGGCCGGGCGCATGCCCACGACGACCGTCGTCGCGTCCAGCACGTGCGAGATCCCGGCGACCGACGCGAGCATGCGGCCGATGAACGAGTCGACGATCTCCAGCCCGGAGATGTCGATGATCACGCCGCGCGCACCGGTGTCGGTGATCCGCTGGGCGAGGTCCTCCTGGAGCTGCAGCGCCGTGTCGTCCTGGAGGTCGATCTGGATCGAGACGAGGAGCGTCGAGCCGATCTTGAGGATGGGGACGCCGTCGGTCATGCGGGGAGCCCGGCCTGCCGGGTGTCGCGGCTCGCGCGCAGCGCGTCGACGAGGGCGTCGGCGAGGGTCGCGCGCGTGCGGATGTCGCCGAACTCGATGCCGAGCGCGACGATCGTCTGCGCGATCTGCGGGCGGATGCCGCTGATCGTGCACTCGGCGCCCATGAGGCGCGCCGCGACGACCGTCTTGAGCAGGTGCTGCGCGACCTGGGTGTCCACCGCGGGCACGCCCGTGATGTCGATGATCGCGTGCTCGCTGCCCGTGTCGACGAGCGTGTTGAGCAGCTTCTCCATGACGACCTGGGTGCGCGCGGAGTCGAGCGTCCCCACGAGCGGCACCGCGACGATGCCCTCCCAGAGCTTGACCACGGGTGTGGAGAGCTCGAGCAGCTGCTCGGCCTGCTCGGCGATGATCGCCTCGCGCGCGGCAGCGAACGTCTCGAACGTGAAGAGCCCGAGCTGGTCGACGAGGCGCAGCAGCGGGGTGACGTCCGTGTCGGCACCGGTCGCGGAGTCGAGCCGGTACAGGCCCTCCTTGAGGGCGAAGACGCCGATCGCGGTCTCGCGCGGCGTGAAGCCGAGGCGCGCGCGTGCGGACGACACGTCCGCAAGGATGCCCCGGAGCTGGTCGAACGCCGGCTCGGCGAGCGACACGCCGCCGGCGCGCAGGCCCTCGAGGAGCGCGTCGAGGATCTCGCCCTGCTCGCGCTCGAGCTCGCCCCGCGAGGTGCGGCCGTGGAGCTCGTTCGCTGCAGCCTCCAGCCACGCGCTGCGCACGGCGTCCGCGTGCTCGATCAGGGTCCGAGCGAGAGTCTCGGGGGTGGCGGCGTCGGCCATCGGGGTTCCTTCCACGGTGAGAGCGACGCCGAACGGGCTCGCGGCGGTCGCGCGCCCGCCAGTGTACGCAGGGCGCGGGCGCTCGCAGCGCGGCTGTGGACGCGCGGTCGCGCGCACGACGTCACGACCTCGCGACACGTCCCCGCCGTGAGGCGGAGGACACACCGCGGGACGCGGTCCGTGGAGGCGCTCGGCCCGTCCCCGTGCGCACGACCGCCCCCCGCGAGCCGCCCGAGCACGGTCGTCCCCGTGCCCGGGCGGGGCGCGGGCTAGCTGCGCAGGTCGAGGTAACGGTCGATGAGGGCCGCGGTGCTCGGGTCCTGCGCCGCGAGGGCGTCCTCGTCGCCCGCGACGGCCGGCGCGATCTCGAGCGCGAGCTTCTTGCCGAGCTCGACGCCCCACTGGTCGAAGCTGTCGATGCCCCACACGACGCCCTGCACGAACGTGATGTGCTCGTAGAGCGCGATGAGCTGGCCCAGGACCGACGGCGTGAGCGCGGGAGCGAGGATCGACGTCGTCGGGCGGTTGCCCGGGAACGTGCGGGCGCTCACGAGGTGCTCCGCGGTGCCCTCGGCCCGGACCTCGTCCGCCGTCTTGCCGAACGCCAGCGCCTTGGTCTGGGCGAAGAAGTTCGCGAGGAACAGGCCGTGCACGTCGGCGCCCGGCTGGACAGCGCCGCCGTCGCCCACCGCGTCGACGAGCGGGTGCGCGGGGTTCGCGACCGCGATGAAGTCGGCCGGGATGAGGCGGGTGCCCTGGTGGATGAGCTGGTAGAACGCGTGCTGGCCGTTCGTGCCCGGCTCGCCCCAGAAGATCTCGCCCGTCTCGGTGGTCACCGGGGAGCCGTCCCAGCGCACGCGCTTGCCGTTGGACTCCATGGTGAGCTGCTGGAGGTAGGCCGGGAAGCGGTGCAGGTACTGCGCGTACGGGAGCACGGCGTGCGTGTGCGCGTCGAGGAAGTTGACGTACCAGACGTTGAGCAGCCCCATGAGGACGGGGACGTTGCGCTCGAACGGCGTGCGGCGCACGTGCTCGTCGATCGCGTGGAAGCCCGCGAGCAGCTCGGCGAACCGGTCCGGGCCGATCGCGATCGCGAGCGACGTGCCGATCGCGGAGTCGACGGAGTAGCGCCCGCCGACCCAGTCCCAGAACCCGAACGCGTTCGCCGGGTCGATCCCGAACGCCGCGACCTTGTCGAGCGCCGTCGAGACGGCGACGAAGTGCTGCGCGACGGCAGCCTGCCGGGACTCGTCCGTGTCCTCGATCGCGCCGACCGCCGCGAGCTCCGTCCACAGCCAGTCGCGCGCGAGGCGCGCGTTGGTCAGCGTCTCGAGCGTGCCGAACGTCTTCGACGCGACGATGAACAGCGTGGTGCGCGGGTCGAGGCCCGCCGTCTTCTCCGCGACGTCCGTCGGGTCGATGTTCGAGACGAACCGGACCTCGATGTCCTGGTGCTTGTACGGCAGCAGCGCCTCGTACGCCATGACCGGTCCGAGGTCGGAGCCGCCGATGCCGATGTTCACGACCGTGCGCACGCGCTCGCCCGTGACGCCCGTCCACTCGCCCGAGCGGACCTTGTCCGCGAACGCGTAGACCTTCGCGAGCTCGGCGTGCACGTCCGCGTCGACGTCCTGCCCGTCGACGACGAGGTGCTCGTCGTCGCCCAGCGGGGTCGGCCGGCGCAGGGCGGTGTGCAGGACGGCGCGGTCCTCCGTGACGTTGATGTGCTCGCCCGTGAACATCGCCTCGAGGCGGTCGTCGAGGTGGACCTCCTCGGCGAGGCGCACGAGCAGCTCGAGCGTCTCGTCGGTGACGAGGTTCTTCGACAGGTCGACCGTGAGGTCGGCCGCCTGGTGCGTGAGGCGGCGCGCGCGGTCCGGGTCGGCCGCGAACCAGGTGCGCAGGTCCGGCTCCACGGTGTCGCGGTGCACGGTGAGCGCGGTCCAGGACGGCGTGGAGGTGGGGTCGATCGGGGGCGGCACGGGCTGCGAGGTCATGACCACCAAACTACTGACCGACGTCGGCCCTCGCCCACCCCGACCGTCCCGCGGTCCATGGTCCGGCGGCCTGACGAACGGCCGTCGCAGGTCCCTGGACCCCGGGCGCGTGGGGGCGGGCCGCGCGACGATGGGGGTCGTGCGCCGTCGGGCGCGCACCGGGCGGCGACGCCGTCGCACGGCCCACGAGCGACGATCGGAGGAGGGACCATGGCGGAGGTCGTGCTGTTCCACCACGTGCAGGGACTGACGGAGGGCGTGCGGACGCTCGCGGAGACGCTGCGCGGCGCGGGGAACGTCGTGCACACGCCGGACCTCTTCGAGGGGCGCACGTTCGCGACCCTCGACGAGGGCATGGCCCACGTGCAGGAGCTCGGTTTCGGGACCGTGCTGGAGCGCGCCCGTGGGGCCGTGGACGGCTACGACCTCGGTGTCGTGTACGCCGGGGTCTCCCTCGGCGTCCTCCCGGCCCAGATGCTCGCCCAGACGCAGCCGGGCGCCAAGGGTGCGGTGCTGCTCGAGGCGTGCGTGCCCGTCTCCGAGTTCGGCGACGCCTGGCCCGACGCCGTGCCCGTCCAGGTGCACGGCATGGACGCGGACCCGTCGTTCGCGGGCGAGGGCGACCTCGACGCGGCGCGCGAGCTCGTGGAGTCCACGCCCGACGCCGAGCTGTTCGTCTACCCCGGCGACCGCCACCTCTTCACGGACCCGAGCCTGCCGTCGTACGCGCCGGAGGCCGCCGCGCTCGTCACCGAGCGGGTGATCCGCTTCCTCGACGGCATCCGCTGAGCGGTCGGGCCGCGGCGGCCCTCGGGGTCAGGGCGCGCTGCCGGGGTCCGGTGCGTCGAGGACGAGCTGCCACTCCGCCTCGACGCCCGTGGGCGCGAAGCCCAGCGCGACGTTGATCGCGAGCATGTGCCGGTTCTCCTCGGCGTTCCACGTGTGCACACGGCGCGACGACGGCCGGGCGCGCGCCAGCTCGTCGAGCACGGCGACCTTGACGAGCAGGCCCAGGCTGCGCCCGCGGTGCTCGCGCAGCACGAGCGTGTCCTCCTGGAACACGACCTCGGCCCGGTCGCGGGGGTACGCGACCATCGAGAACGCGGCGAGCGTGCCCGTCGGCGTGTCCTCCGCCGCGGCGACGACGTAGGCGCGGCCCCGGTCGTGGATCTCCCGGGAGAAGGTCCGGACGCGCTCCGCGTCCCACGGGTCCTCCGCGAGGTCGAGGCCCCCGCTCGGGGCGTCGGTGCTCATGCGCGTCTCGAGCACCGCGAGCTGCGCGAGCCACTCCTCGGGGACGTCGTCCGTCCACACGTGCACGCGGTACCCGACGGCCCGCGCCGTCGCCGCTTCTCGCAGCGGGTCGAGCACGCCCGACGGCACCGGGAGCTCGAGCACGGAGTGCCGCATCACCTGCTCGAGCGTGAAGCCGCGGTGCAGCGCGAAGGTCGTGGCGTCGTCGTGCGCCGGGACGCGCCCGCTGCCCGTGGGCGCCTCGATCGCACCCGGGCCGGGCGGCGGCTCCGGCGCGAAGGACGAGTCGGACTGGACCACGCGCCGCCCCTCGGCGCGCACGACGTCGAGCGCCGCCTCCCACAGCGCGGTGCCGACGCCGCGGCGCCGGTGCGCCGGGTCCACGCCGACGTAGACGAGCGCCGTGTGCGTGTTGCCCTGCTGCGGGAGCGCCACCATCGACCGGCCGACGACGTCCTCGGGCCGGGGCGTCGTGCCGTGCGGGGCGTCGTCGAGCACCGCGACCCACCGCAGCACGCGGCGGTAGCCGGCGCTGGCGACGGTGGACGCGACCGTGGCGGCATCGAGCGCGAGGTCGGTGTGGCCGTGGATCGCGCGATCGATCGCGTCGCCGACGCGGACCGTGCCGTGGACGGCCCACGCGTCGGGCGCGTCGAGGCGCCCGGGGACGGGCTCGATGCGCACGCGCCCGTCGCGGGTCGTGGCGGTGGTCGGTCCTGCGCTCACTCGGCGTCCTCCGGGGTCGTCCGGCGCTGCCACGCGGCCCACACGCCCGCGGGGCGGAAGCCGAGGGCGACGTTGATCGCGAGCATGTGGTCGTTCTCCTGCGCGTTCCACGTGTGGACGCGCCGGGCGCCGGGGCGCTGCGCAGCGAGCGCGTCGAGGTTGGCGACCTTGACGAGCATCCCGAGGCGGCGCCCGCGGTGCTCGCGCAGCACGAGCGTGTCCTCCTGGATCGCGAAGTCCTCGCGGCCGCGCGGGTGGACGAGCACGGTGAACGCCGCGAGCGTGCCCGACGGCACGTGCTCCGCGGCGCACACGAGGAACGCGTCGTCGTTCTCCGCCTGCTGCTGCACCCACGTCCGCACGCGCCGCGCGTCCCACGGGTCCTCGCCGTAGTCGACGCCGCCCGTGGGCGCGTCGGTGCTCATGCGCGTGAAGAGGACCGCCACCTGGTCGGCCCAGGCCTCCGGGACCTCGTCGGTCCAGGTGCGCAGGCGGTAGTCGCCGCCCGCGGCGGCCCGGGCGTCCTCGCGGTGCGCGTCGAGGACCGCGGGCGCGACCGGGAGGTCGAGCACCGAGTGTCGCTCGACCTGCTCGAGCACATACCCGTGGGCGCGCAGGAAGCGCGGTCCGGGCGCGTCCGCGGGGACCCGGCCCGCGCCCGTCGTGGCCTCGAGCGCGCCGGGCCCGGGCGGCGGCTCCTCGCCGTGGTTCGTGTCCGAGAAGAGCACGGTGCGCCCCGCGTCCAGGTTCAGGCGCTCGCCGAGCGCGAGCAGCGCGCCCCCGATGCCGCGGCCGCGCTCGGCGGGACGCACGACGGCGTAGGCCTCGCCCAGGTGCTCGTTGCTCGTGACCGGGCGGGTCACGAAGAGGTGCGCGACGACGTCCGCCACCGCGGGCGGGACGCCCTGCTCGTGCCACGTGGCCGCCGCGGCGGAGCGCACGACGACGAACCGGCGCTTCGTGGAGTACTCCTGGTGGGCCATGCCCGTGAAGATCTCGCGGGGCGGCAGCGCGAGGTCGTCGTAGCCGTGCACCTCGAGGTCGTGCTCGCGGCCGACGTCCGCGACGGCGAGGTAGGCCCACGCCTCGGGAGCGTCGAGCGACGCGGGGTGCGGGGCCTCGACGAGCGCGTACCCGCGCGGGAGGGAGACGTCCGGGACGGGAGGGGCGACGGCGCTCATGGGTCCAGCGTGTCCGGCGCACGGGCGGCGCGTCCACGGCAATACGCCCGGGGACGCACGGACGGCCCGGTCCCCCTGAGGGGACCGGGCCGTCCGGGGAAGCGGGCCGCCGGTGCGGCCGACGCCGTCAGGCGCGCTTGCGGTTGGTGAACCAGGACCAGATGAACACCACGATGATGGAGCCGATGAGCGCGAAGCCCCACGTGCCGAGGTCGAAGAACTCCTCGTTGACGTCGGTGCCGAACACCGCCGAGGCGATGAAGCCGCCGAGCAGGGCGCCCACGATGCCCAGCAGGAGGGTGACGATCCAGCCGCCCTTCTGCTTGCCCGGCACGATCGCGCGGGCGATGGCACCCATGATGAGGCCGATGAGGATCCAGCCGATGATGCCCATGTCACGCTCCGTTTCCCGTAGGGACAGATCCGGCCAAAAGGACTCTTGCCCCGAATGGCCTGACACCACCGTGGCACGGGCGCCCGGACCTCGCACGCCGACGGCGGTCTGCCGGGGTGCGGCGACCCCGCCGGCGCCGCGCCCTGCGCGGTCTCGTAGGCTCGGAGGGTGGTGACGACCGAGGCGACGAGCGCGCGCGTCGACAGCTGGCTGTGGGCCGTCCGCGTGTTCAAGAGCCGCTCGCAGGCGACGGCCGCCGTGAAGGCGGGGCACGTGCGCGTCAACGGCGAGCGCGCGAAGCCCGCGACGAGCGTGAAGGTCAAGGACCGCGTCGTCGTGCGGGGCGGTCCGGTCGAGCGGATCCTCGTCGTCGAGAAGGTGCTCGTGAAGCGGGTGTCCGCGACCCTCGCCGCGACGGCCGTCGACGACCAGAGCCCACCCCCGCCGCCGCGTGAGCTCACCGTGCGTGTCGCGGTCCGCGACCGCGGTGCCGGGCGCCCCACGAAGCGCGAGCGCCGCGACCTCGACCGGCTGCGGGGCCGGGGCTGACCTCGGGCTGCCGCCGACCCGCGCGACCGCGCCCCGTGCGGCCCCGCACGCCCGACGCGCAGGACGGCCGACGGTCGCGTGCGAGCACGCGTCCGCCGGCCGTCGGCAGTGCTGTCGGGATCGCTCCCGGGATCAACAGGTCAGCAGGCTCCGAGGTCCTTCCAGACGCCCCACTGGCCGCTCTGCGACGGGTTCTCGCCCGTCGTCCACCACTTGGCCTGGTAGTTGCGGCCGGAGTAGGAGACGTTCGCCCCGCCGACGTAGGCGGCGCTCGCCGACCAGGCGGGAGCCGTGCACGTGCCGGGGTTGCCCGGGTTCCCGGGGTTGCCGGGGTTCCCGGGGTTGCCCGGGTCGGTCCCGCCGCTGCCGATCTTCAGGTCGACGCAGTTGTAGAACGCGTTGACCGTGTTCGACACGTTCCAGCGCGCGAGGATCGTGTGGTTGCCCTCGGGCAGGCCCGTCAGGGTGTGGGAGATGTTGCTGGGCGGCTGCGCGCCGTTCTGGTTGAACGTCTTGAACAGCACGCCGTCGACGAAGTACTCCCACGTGCTCGTGTTGTGCGCCGCGGTGAGCTTCCACTGGAACGTGACCGACGTGCCGGTCTGCGTGCGGGGCCAGGGCTTGCTCGAGTCGTCGAGGATGCTGAAGCCGCTGCCGCCCGAACACTGCATCGAGCCCTTGGGCGCCTCGACGGACTGGGGCTCGTACTTGATCGAGCCGCAGTCGAAGGACGTCGTGCCCTTCGCGCAGTGGTCCTGCCGGCTCGGCGGCGACGTGATCCAGCCGTGGGCGCTCGCGCTCGGCGCGACGGCCACGGGCGCGATGATCGCGACCGCGCCGACGACGGCTGCCAGGAGTACCGCTCTCAGTCTTCGCATGAGATGTCTCGCTCTCCATCCGGTGGTGCATGGGTCCTGCGGCGCGCTTCCTCGCGGGCCGCTTCTCGGATCGGGCACCTCGACGCTACGAAACGGGCGGAGAGCCGGACAATTGGGCAAAGCCCGTACGTGCTTCCGCGTACGCGCGCCGGGCGCGCCCTCGTCGCCGGGTCGGCGACGCACGACGGCGGGTGGTCCCGCCCGTCGGACGAGACCACCCGCCGTCGCGGGGTTCAGCAGGTCAGCAGGCGCCGATCAGCTTCCACGGACCCCATGCCTCGGAGCCCGGGACGTTGTTCTGCGTCCACCACTTCGCCTCGTACACGTTGCCCGCGTAGGAGACCTTCGCGCCGCCCGTGTAGGTCGACGTCGCGGCCCACGCCGGGTCCGCGCAGGTGCCCGGCGTGCCGCCGCCGGGGGTGCCGCCGCCCGGGGTGCCCGGCTCGGGCGTGCCGCCGCCGGGGTTGGTGCCGTCGGCCGTGACGGTCAGGTCGACGCAGTTGTAGAACGCGTTGACCGTGTTCGACACGTTCCAGCGCGCGAGGATCGTGTGGTTGCCGAGCGGCAGGCCCTTGAGGGTGTGCGAGATGTTCTTGGGGGGCTGGACGCCGCCGCCGTCGAACGTCGCGAAGAGCTGGCCGTCGACGAAGTACTCCCACACGCTCGTGGCGTGGTTTGCCGTGAGGTTCCACTGGAACGTCACGTCGCGGCCCGTGGTCGTGCGGGGCCAGGGCTTGCTCGCGTCGTCGAGGATCGCGTAGCCGCTGCCGCCGGAGCACTTCATCGAGCCCTTGGGGGCCTCGACGGACTGCGGCTCGTACTTGATGGAACCGCAGTCGAAGGACGTGGTGCCCTTCGCGCAGTTGTCCTGCCGGCTGGGGGGAGAGGTGATCCAGCCGTGCGCCGAGGCGCTGGGGGCGATCGCGATCGGGGCGATGATCGCGGTCGCGCCCACGACGGCGGCGAGGAGCGCCGCGCGGAGTCGCTTCATCGGGGGACTCGCTTCCTAGGTCGGGGAGGGCCGACGTCGTGCGGAGCCCGCACCGTCGACCGTGACGAGGGGGACCGTAAGCAGGTGGAGGACGAGGCTCCAACGCCTACGCAGGGCCGCTCCGGAGTACGGGATGTCCCGTACGCGACGTCCTGCGGAGGGCGTCTTCGTGCGGCTGGACCGGGGTGCGGGACCCCCTCGCGAGGTGCCTCGGGCATCCGTCCGGCGGGTGAAAAGTGTGGGGACTACGTAGGGCGCCGGGACGCCGGACGAGACGGTGGCCCGACCTGGACGAGCGTCCGAGAACGAGGGTGCTGGACGCCCCACGGACCCGGCATGGGGGCGCGTGCGAGAGCGCGTGCCGGGGTCGCGGCCCGTCAGGCGGGCGCGTCCTCCTCGCGCAGCCGCGGCTCGGTGCGCAGCGCGGGCCGGAGGCCGGACTTGTCGGCGTAGAACGCGCGCACGACGTCCATGTCGGCGCGGACGTCACCGGTGAGGTCGATCGTCGGGCCGAGGCCCGTCGTCATCGTGGTGCGGTCCACGTAGCCGAGCGTGACCGGCAGGTGCGCCTCGCGCGCGATCCGGTAGAAGCCCGACTTCCAGTACGACCCGGCGCCGCGCGTGCCCTCGGGCGTGACGACGAGCGAGAAGACCTCGCTCGCCTGGAGGCGGCCGACGACGTCCGCCACGACCCGGCTCGGGTCGCGCCGGTCGACGGGGATGCCGCCCAGCGCGCGCATGACCGGGCCCGCGGGACCGGCGAACAGCGTGTGCTTGCCCAGCCAGCGCACGTGGATGCCGGTGCTCCACGCGATCGCGAGCATGAGCACGAAGTCCCAGTTCGACGTGTGCGGGGCGCCGACGAGGAGCGTGGGCCGGCTCGTGTCGTACGGCTGCGAGCGCAGCCGCCACCGGCTGGTCGCCCAGAAGGCGCGGGCGAGGGCTCGGCGGATCACCACGTCACGGTACAGGGTGGGAGCGAGGGGCCGCCGTCGACAACCACAGGCAGCGCGGTTAGTCTCCGGCGGGTAGGGAACTTCCCGCCCTACCTGCTCGGCCCGGACATGTCTGCTCGACCACCCACTGCTCGACGGAGACCAGATGGACACCACTCCCGCCGGAACCCCCGCCCTCCTGCGCACCCTCAACGCGCGCGCCGTGCTCGACGTGCTCGGCACCGGCGCGCAGGTCGCCCGGCCCGACGTCGTCGCGGCGACCGGCCTGTCGAAGACGACCGTCGCGCAGACCCTGCGCGCGCTCGAGGCGACGGGCGTCGTCACGGAGGCAGGGCTCGACCGGGACCGTCGCGGCCCGGCCGCGACGCTGTACCGGGTCGACCCGGACTACGCGTTCGGGCTGGGGATCGACGTCGCGCGCGACCGCGTGCGGGTCGCGCTCGTCGACGTCACGGGAGCGATCCGTGCCCGCGCCGAGCGGCGCGACGTCAGGCCGACCCCGACGGCGCGCGCCCGCGCCGCCGCCGAGCTGGCCCGCGCGTGCGTGACCGACGTCGAGGCCCGGCTGCCCGAGGGCGCGCGCGTCGAGGTGACGCGCGCCGTCGCGGCGGTGCCGTCGATCGTCAGCCCGGACCACGCGACGATCCGCCGGGTGCCGGGCTTCGAGAAGGGCGGCACGGACCTCCACGACGCGCTCGTCGACGCGCTCGGCTGCCCGGTGACGCTCGAGAACGACCTCAACCTCGCGGCGCTCGCGGAGCAGCGCGACGGCGTCGCGGCGGGGGTCCGGACCTTCGTCGTGCTGGGGCTCGGCGACGGCTTCGGGGCCGGACTCGTCCTCGACGGTCGCCTGCACCGCGGCGCGGCGGGCGGCGCGGGCGAGGTGTCCTTCCTCCCGCACCCCGGCCGGTCGCTCGGCTCGGAGACGCTCGGGGCGTCGTCGATCGCGGCCATCGCGAAGGAGAACGGCCTCCCGGACGACATCGCCGTCAAGGACCTCGTGGACCGCGCCGAGCACGGCGACGGCGCGTCGTGCGACGTGCTCGACGAGGTCGCGGAGCGCATCGGCGTCGTGGCGGCGGCGGTCGCGCTCGTCGTCGAGCCGGAGCTCTTCGTGCTCACCAACCACGCCGCACGCCCGCCGATCGCCGAGCGCGTGCAGCGGTTCCTCGGCGAGAAGCTGGCCGTGCTGCCCGTGCGGGTCGTCCCGTCCGAGCTCACGAGCGACGCCGTCGTCGTGGGTGCGGCCCGGTCCGCGAGCGACGCGCTGCGCGACGAGGTGTTCCGCGCCGCCGCGGCCCACTCCGCGCCGGTCGAGGGCGAGGACGCCGGCGACGAGCGCGCGGAGGCCGCGTCGTGACCGAGCCGGGCGGCCCGCCGTCGGACCTGGTGTCCCGGCTGGGCCTCGCGGACGACGCGCGCGCCGTGATCCTCAACGCCGACGACTACGGCATGTGCCGGGCCGCGAACCGCGCGATCTCGGAGCTGCTCCTCGCGGGGCACCTCGACTCCGCGACCGTCATGGTGCCGTGCGGCTGGGCGCCGGACGCGCTCGCGTTCGCCGCGGCCCACCCCGTCGACGTCGGCGTCCACCTCGTGCTCACGAGCGAGTGGACGCGCTACCGGTGGCGGCCCCTCACGGGTGCCGGGACGTCGCTCGTCGACGCTGCGGGGTACTTCCCGCGCGACGTCCGCGCCGTCGAGCAGCAGGCACGCGCCGAGGACGTCGCGGCCGAGCTCGCGGCGCAGCTCGACGCCGCGCTCGCCGCCGGGGTCGACGTCTCGCACCTGGACAACCACATGGGCTCGGTCTACGGGCTCGAGACGGGACGCTCGTTCCTGCCGCAGGTGTTCGAGCTAGCGGCCCGGCACGGGCTGCCGTTCCGCCTGCCGCGCACGACCGACGGGATGCTCCTGCCGCCCGGCGACTTCCAGCCGCTCCTCGACGAGGCGACCGCGGCGGCCGACGCGCTCGGCGTCGTGCTCGTCGACCGCCTGTGGACGCACCCGTTCGAGCTCGCGGGCGAGGGCACGGACGACGCGGAGGGCTACGAGGACGTCCGCGACGGCTTCCTCGACCTGCTGCGCCGCGTGCCGGCCGGCGTCACCGAGATCTACCTGCACCCCATGCTCGACGACGACGAGCTCGGCGACGTCGCCGACTACGCCGCGCCGAAGCGCGGGTTCGAGCACCGCCTCCTCGCTGACCCGGCCGTCGCGGCCGTGGTCGCCGAGGAGGGCCTCGTCCGCGTCGGCTGGCGCGACCTGCGCGCGGTCCAGCGGGGCGAGCGATGAGCGCGCCGTCCGGGACGCCGTCGGGCACGGTGCCGAGCGGGGGGCTGCTCGCCCGCGTGCGCGACCGCCGCCTCGTCGGCGCGGCCACGCGCGCGCAGACCGTCGCCTACGGCGCGTCCGCGTTCCCCGCGAACCTGCTGCTCCAGACGTTCTCCGCGTTCGTCGTCTACTTCTACGTCGACCACCTCGGCGTGCCCGCCGGCTGGGTCGCGGGCGCGATGGTCGCGCACGGCGTCCTCAACGCGGTGCTCAACCCGCTCGTCGGCGCGGCCTCCGACCGGCGACGCACCCGCTGGGGCCGTCGCGTGCCGTGGATCGGGCTGGGCGTCGTGCCGCTCGTCGTCGCGTTCGCGCTCGTGTGGACGCCGCCCGCGCTGAGCCCCACCGGGCTCGTCGTGTGGTTCCTCGTCGTCGTGGCCGTGTACGACGTCGCGTACGTCGTCGTCGTGCTCAACGTCTCGGCGTTGTTCCCCGAGATCTTCCGCACGACGGCGGAGCGCGCCCGCGGGAACGCGCCGCGCCAGATCTTCGGCCTCGTCGGCATGATCCTCGGCACCGCCGGCGCCCCGCTGCTGTACGGGACGCTCGGGTGGACGTGGATGGCGCTGCTCCTCGCCGTCGTGAGTCTCGCGTTCTTCGCGTGGTCCCTCGCCGGCATGGTCGAGCGCCCCGTCGACGTCGCGGCGGTGCGCGAGCGCGAGGCCGCCGTCGGGCTCGGCGCCCAGCTGCGCTACACGTTCGCGAACCGGGCGTTCGTCACCTACGTGCTCGGGTCGCTGCTGCTGCAGAGCACCACCGCGATCGTGCTCGCCGCCGTGCCGTTCTACGTGCGCTACGTGCTCGGCGGGGCGGAGGCCGACGCGACGTTCCTCCTCGCGCCGATCTTCGTCGCCGCCATCCCGGCGATCGTCGGGTGGTCGTGGGTCGTGCGCCGCATCGGCCCGCGCTCCACGATGCTGTGGGTCGTCGCCGTGTACGGGCTCGCGACGTGCCTCTACCTCGTGCCGACCACCGTGCTGGGCGCCGCGCTCGCGGGCCTGGCCGTCGGCGTGGGCGTGGCCGGGCTCATGCAGGTGCTCGAGGTCGCGCTCGCGCAGGTCATCGACGACGACGAGCGCCGCACCGGCCTGCGCCGCGAGGGCATGTACTTCGGGGCCAACGGGTTCGTCGTGCGCGGGTCCGTGATCGTGCAGGCCGTCCTCGTCGCGGCCGTGCTCTCCGCGAGCGGGTACGTCGAGGGAACGGGCGACGTCGTGCAGCCGGAGAGCGTCGCGACGGGCGTGCGCCTCCTGCTCGGTGGCGTCCCCGTCCTCATCGCCGCCCTGGCCTTCGTGTGCTTCTGGCTCTACCCGCTGCGCGGCCGGGACCCCGAGGGCACCGACGCCGCCCTCGCCGACGCCGACGCGTCACCGACCGCCGCGGACCCCCTCCCGAGGTAGTCCTCGCCCCCGCGAGGTAGAGCCCCGGTCACGCGAGGTAGAGCCGCGGTCACGCGAGGTAGAGCCGTGGTTGCGCGAGGTAGAGCCCCGGTCGCGCGAGGTAGAGCCGTGGTCGCGCGCGAGGTAGAGCCGTGGCCAGCCGAGGTAGAGCCGTGGTTGCGCGCGCGGCGCACCACGGCTCTACCTCGGCTGACCCTGGCTCTACCTCGGCGGGCCCCGCCTCTACCTGGGCGGGGTGGTGGTGCCGAGGGTGTGCTCGGCGACGGCGCACGGGTCGGTGCTGGCGTCGATGTCGCGGAGGTCGCACGCGACGCGGCGCATGAGGGTGCGGAACGTGCCGCGCTCGTCGGGCGAGAGCATGTCGAGGAGGTCCTCCTCGGCGTCGTGCACGGCGGCGGCCCACCCGGCGAGACGACGGCGGCCCTCGGGCGTCGCGACGACGCGGCGCGCGCGCCGGTCCGCGGGGTTCTGCTGTCGCTCGACGAGGCCGGACGCGACGAGGTCGTCGACGAGATACGTCATGACGGTGCGGTCGATGCCGTGGTGCTCGGCGAGCGCAAGCTGCGTGGGGTGGTCGCCCTGCGCCACGGTCACGAGGACCTGGTAGCCGCGCGTGCCGTGCGGGACGTCGTCGAGCGCCTGCTCGACGGTCGCGCGGTAGGCGCGCAGCAGGACGCCGAGGTGCCAGCCGAGGTCCTCGAGGCGGCCGGGGAGCTCGGCCGGGCCGGTGGGTGCGGCGGTCGTCGCGCTCGTGCTCATCCGCTCAGGGTACCGCGGGAATGCGGTTGCACCACCTATCTGTTCTCGATATGTTCTGCTCAACAACGTATCTTGAGATCGCGAGGAGCCATGCCCGACTACGGCCACGACCTGCGCTTCGGGTCCTTCGTCACGCCCACCGCCGCGGCGCCCCAGCAGGCGGTCGCGCTCGCGCAGCTGTCCGAGGAGGTCGGCCTGGACCTCGTGACCTTCCAGGACCACCCGTACCAGGCGGCGTTCCTCGACACCTGGACCCTGCTGTCGTGGGTCGCGGCGCGCACCGAGCGCATCCGCCTCGCGGGCAACGTGCTCAACCTGCCGCTGCGCCCGCCGGCCGTGCTGGCGCGCGCCGTCGCGAGCCTCGACCGGCTGTCGGGCGGGCGCGTCGAGCTCGGCCTGGGCGCGGGCGGGTTCTGGGACCCGATCGTCGCGATGGGCGGCGAGCGCCTCACGCCGGGGCAGTCCGTCGACGCGCTCTCCGAGGGCATCGACGTCATCCGCGGGCTGTGGGACACGACGACGCGCGAACGCCTGGAGGTGGGCGGCTCGTACCACCACGTCGACGGCGCCAAGCGGGGCCCCGCCCCCGCGCACGACGTCGAGATCTGGGTCGGGGCCCTCAAGCCCCGCATGCTGCGCCTCGTCGGCGCGCAGGCCGACGGCTGGCTGCCGTCGCTCGCGTACCTGCAGAGCTTCGAGGCGCTCGCGCAGGGCAACGCGACGATCGACGCCGCCGCCCAGGAGGCGGGCCGCGACCCGAGCGCGGTGCGCCGCCTGCTCAACGTCGGCGGCCGGTTCACCGCCGACGGCGGCGCCGGGTTCCTCCAGGGGTCGCCCCGGCAGTGGGCCGAGCAGGTCGCCGAGGTGACGTTCGAGCACGGCGTGTCCACGTGGATCGTCGGCGGGGACGACCCGACGACGCTCGCCGTCGTGGGCCAGGAGGTCGCGCCCGCGGCGCGCGAGCTCGTCGCGGCGGCGCGCGGCACGACCGACGGCCCGGCACCGGTCGCACCGGCCGACGGCGGGGCCAACGCATGACCGACTACGGCCACCCGCTCCGGTTCGGCACGTTCGTCACGCCGTCGGCGCAGGACCCGGAGGCGACGGTCGGGCTCGCCCGCGTCGCGGAGGACGCCGGCTACGACCTCGTGACGTTCCAGGATCACCCGTACCAGCCGCGCTTCCTCGACACGTGGACGCTGCTGTCGTACGTCGCGTCTGCGACGGAGCGCATCCACGTCGCGCCCGACGTCGTCAACGTCCCGATGCGCCCGCCTGCCGTCCTGGCGCGCGCGGCGGCGAGCCTCGACCTGCTCTCCGACGGGCGCGTCGAGCTCGCCCTCGGGGCGGGGGCCTTCTGGGACGCGATGGAGGCGATGGGCACGCGCCGGCTCACGCCGGGGGAGTCCGTCGACGCGCTCGCCGAGGCGATCGAGGTCATCCGGGCGATCTGGGGCGAGGACGGCGATGGCGAGCTGTTCGTCCCCGGCCGGCACCACCGGCTCGACGGCGCGACGCCCGGCCCGGGCACCACGCGCCGCATCCCGCTGTGGCTGGGCGCGCTCGGCCCGCGGATGCTGCGCCTGGTGGGGGAGAAGGCCGACGGCTGGCTCCCGTCGCTGGGCCGCGTGGGCCTCGACGGGCTGCGCGCGGGCAACGCGCGCATCGACGAGGCGGCGGCCGCCGTCGGGCGCGACCCGCGCGAGGTGACGCGGCTGCTCAACGTGTCGGGCACGTTCGACGCGGTCCCGGAGGCGTCCGGCCTCGGGGGCGCCCCCGACCTCTCCGGCCCGCCCGCAGCCTGGGTCGAGCGGCTCCTGCCGCTCGTCCTCGACGAGGGCGTCTCCACGCTGATCCTCGCGACCGACGACGAGCGCACCACCCGCCGGTTCGCGGACGAGGTCGCGCCCGCGCTGCGCGACGCCGTCGACGCCGCGCGCGCGGAGCGGGGCACCGACACGTCGCGCGTCGTGCCGCTCGCCGTGCGGGCCGCGCGTCGTGACGGCATCGCCTACGACGACGTCCCCGCCTCGCTCGTGGAGCGCGCCGTCGAGCCGGGCGACGCCGCGTACGCGGGCGTGCGCTCGAACTACCTTCGCGGCGGCTCGCCGGGCCTCGTGCTGCGCCCGCGCGACACCGCGGAGGTCGTCGAGGCGCTCGCCTTCGCGCGCGCCCAGCCGGTGACGCGCCGGGTGCCGCTGTCCGTCCGCTCGGGCGGGCACGGGATCAGCGGGCGCTCGACGAACGACGGCGGCATCGTCCTCGACCTCGCCGCGCTCGACCAGGTGGAGGTGCTCGACGACGCCGCGCGCCTCGTGCGCGTCGGCCCCGGCGCGCGGTGGGGCGGCGTCGCGGCGGCGCTCGCGCCGCGCGGCTGGGCGATCACGTCGGGCGACTCCGGCGGCGTCGGGGTGGGCGGTCTCGCGACCGCGGGCGGCATCGGCTTCCTCGGCCGGGCCCACGGCCTGACGATCGACCACGTGCGCGCGGTCGAGGTCGTCCTCGCGGACGGCTCGGTCGTGCGCGCGAGCGACGACGAGAACACGGACCTGTTCTGGGCCGTGCGCGGCGCCGGGGCGCAGGTCGGGATCGTCACGTCGTTCGAGCTCGTCGCGGACGAGGTGTCGGCGGTGGGGTTCGCGCAGATGGTGCACGACGCGTCGGACCTCGCCAGGTTCCTCGAGCGCTGGGGTGCCACGGTGGAGGCCTCGCCGCGGGACACGACGAGCTTCCTCATCGTGGGGCGGCCGCGGCCGGGGCAGCCCCTCGTCGCGCAGTCCATGACGATGGTCGACTCCGACGACCCGGAAACCGTCCTCGCGCGGCTCCAGCCGTTCGCGGCGATCTCCCCGCTGCTCGCCCGGGCGACGGCGCAGATCGTGCCGTACGACGCCGTCGTCTCGGCGCCCCCGCCCGGCCCGCACGGGGGGCAGGGCGAGCCCGTGTCGCGGTCCGGGCTGCTGGAGCACCTCACGCCCGAGGCGTCGGCGCGTCTCGCGGGCCTCGTCGCGAGCGGGGACACGTACTTCTTCCAGATCCGCTCGACGGGCGGTGCGGCGTCGGACGTGCCCGCCGACGCGACGGCGTACGCGCACCGGTCCGCGAACTTCTCGGTCGTCGCGATGGGGGCGAGCCGGTCTCGTCTCGACGCGCGCTGGGACGCGCTCGCCGACGTGTTCGACGGGATGTACCTCAGCTTCGACACCGACCTGCGCACCGAGCGCGTGACGGACGCGTTCCCGCCCGCGACCCTGGAGCGGCTGCGCGAGGTCAAGCGCCGCGTGGACCCGACGAACGTCTTCCGCGACAACCTGCCCGTCCTCGGGCCGCACCCGACGGACGAGCCCGCGCCCGCCGTCGTCCCGCCGAGGTAGAGCCCCGGTCCGCCGAGGTAGAGGCGTGGTCAACGACCACGCCTCTACCTCGCGCTACCACGCCTCTACCTGGGGCTACCGGGGCTCTACCCCGGGGTGGGCGCCCGACGGCGCAGCGTGAGGACCGCGTGGACGGCGAGGCCCGCGAGCACGGCCCAGAAGGCAGCGCCGATGCCCGCGACGACCGTCCCGCTCGCGGCGACGAGGAACGTCACGACGGCCGCCTCGCGGCCCCGCGGCTCGGCGACCGCGCCCGCGACGGCGGCGCCGAGCGTCGCGACGAGCGCGAGCCCGGCGGCCGCCT
Source organism: Cellulosimicrobium sp. MI9406 (assembly GCF_040595865.1). Taxonomy (NCBI): domain Bacteria; kingdom Bacillati; phylum Actinomycetota; class Actinomycetes; order Micrococcales; family Promicromonosporaceae; genus Cellulosimicrobium; species Cellulosimicrobium sp. MI9406. Next base: position 27,973 of record NZ_JALIZI010000001.1, on the reverse strand, counting down.
CGACGAGCCCGTCGGGTGCGGCCGCGACCAGCGCGGCGAGGCCGGCCGAGCCGACGGCGAGCACGAGGTAGGCCCAGCCCGCGGTGTGGGCGGCGACCCAGCGCCGTCGGGGGTCGGGGTGCGCCTCGGGGCCCGCGGCGAGCGCGGCGGAGATCGCCGCGAGGTTGATCGCGTGCCCGCCCGCGGTGGCGCCCGCGAGCGTCGCGAGGCCGGTGACGGTCATGGTCTCGCGCCACGGCACGCGGTAGCCGAACGAGGCCATCACCGCGACGCCGGGGACGTTCTGCGACGCCATCGTCACGACGTAGAGCGGCGCGGCGAGCCCGACGACCGCCTGCCACGACAGCGTCGGGACGGTGAGGTCGAGGCGGGGGACGGCGTCGGCCCAGGCAAGGGTGCCGCTCCCCACGGCCTCGTACCCGACGATCGCCAGCGTGACCGCGAGCGCCGCCGGCGCGGCCCAGCGCGGCGCGACCCGCAGCAGCACGAGCCACGTGAGCACGACGGGCGCGACGGGCAACGGCGTCGTGACGAACGCGCGGACGGGCGCGAGGCACAGCGTGAGCAGCACGCCCGCGAGCATCGCCTGGGCGATCGGGGTGGGGATCGCGGCGACGAGGTCGCCGAGGCGCGGCCAGAGCGCGGTGAGCAGCACGAGCCCGCCGACGACGCAGAACGCGCCGACCGCGGCGGGCCAGCCGCCCGCGACCGCGCCCGTGCTGACGAGCAGCGCGGCCCCGGGCGTGGACCAGGCGAGCGTGAGCGGGGTGCGGTGGCGCGTCGTCAGCCAGAGGATGCCGACGGCCTGCGTCACGCACAGGGCGAGGAGCCCGGACGCGGCCTGGTCGGGCGTGGCGCCGACGGCGCGCAGGCCGGCGAGCACGACGGCGAACGAGCTCGTGAAGCCGACGAGGGCCGTGACGAGCCCGGCGAGGACGGGGCGCAGGCGCTCCGGGTCGGGTTCCATGCTGCTCCAGCGGACGTGCCGAGCCGTTCTGTTTGCGGAACGCTACCAGAGTGGCCTGGGTCACGGCCGGTAGGCTGCCGCGCGTGAGCGACGGGGGAGCGCAGGCGAGCGCGAGAGCGGGCACAGGAACGGGCGCAGGAGCGAGCGCGGGGGCGAGCACAGGGCCGGACGACGGCCCGGGCGGCGGTGGTGCCCCCGCGCCGTCGGACCGCCGCGGGGACGAGACGCTCGCCGCGGTCGCCGCCCAGATCCGGGCGCTGCGGGCCGAGCGTGGGCTGTCGCTGTCGGCGCTCGCGGCGGCGGCGGGCGTCGGGAAGGGCTCGCTCTCCGAGATCGAGCACGGCGCGCGCAACCCCACGCTCGCGACGCTCTACGCGCTCGCCGGGGCGCTCGGCGTCCCGCTCGCGACGCTCCTCGCCGAGCGACCGGGCTCGGAGGTGTCGTCCGAGGGCGTCCGGGCCCGCCTCCTCGACGCCCACCACCTGCCCGACGGCACCGCCGTCGAGGTCTACCACCTGCACCTCGAGCCCTCCGCGGACCGCACGTCGCCGCCGCACGGGCCGGGCGTCGTCGAGCACCTGCTCGTGACGGCCGGTCGCGTGCGCGCGGGGCGCCGCGGCGCGGAGGCCGTGGTGACCGTGGGCGACGAGCTGCGCTGGGTGTCGGACGCCGAGCACTCCTACCGGGCGCTCGACGGGGCGCCCGTCGACGCGGTGCTCGTCATCCGCACGCCCCCGCGACGCGGCGAGCGGCCCGCTACCGCAGGCCCGGTCCCGGCGCCCACGCGCCGGACGTGAACCCCGACGGCGCGCCCGGCGACCACGGGGCCGGCGGCGGCTGCGGGGCCCGCACGAGGAACGCCTGGCGCGCCGTGAGCATGAGCTGCAGCAGCGCGCGCCGCTGCCCCTCGACGCGCCACGCCTCGACGGCGCCGCGCTCGACCCGGTCGTGGAGCAGCGCGAGCTCCGTCGCCGCCTGCTGGTAGTCGCGCATCGCGTGCGCGGCCCCCGCGCCACCGGTGCGGCGCGCCCAGTCGCGCGCCTGGCGGCGCGCGGCGAGCGTCGACAGCATCGCGAGGTCGGCGGGCGTGACCAGGCCCGTCGGGACGTACGGCACGAGCTGGCGCTGGATCGTCGCGACCGTGCGGCGTCGGTCCCGGACGAGCAGGACGACCAGCGTGACCAGCACCCCGAGCCCGGCGAGGTACGCGACCCCGAGCGCGAGCGGGCCGAAGCCGGTCGAGGCGTTCCACAGCATGTGCAGGGCGATGGCCGCGGCGAGACCGCCGAGCGGCGCGAGCACGCGGCGCGGCCCGGGCGGGCTCGTGGCCGCGCTCGCGACGCCGAGGCCCGTGAGCGCCGTGCACAGCGGGTGCAGGAGGGGGGTGACGATCGCGCGCAGCACGAACGTCGGGCCGAGCGTGCCGTCCTGCGCGGCCATGATGAAGTACGTGACGTTCTCGACCGCCGCGAACCCGAGGGCGACCATCGCGGCGTAGATCACGCCGTCGGTCCAGCCGTCGATCTCGTGGCGCCGGAACCAGAGCATCCCGAACAGCACCGCGCCCTTGAGGATCTCCTCCACGAACGGCGCCCCGAACGACGCGACGACGTACCAGCCGACCTCCTCGCCGAACAGCGGCGCGGTGAGCAGCTCCAGGCCGAGCGTGTTGAGGATCCCCGCGACGAGCGTCGCGATCCCCGCGCCCCACAGGAACGCGACGACGAGCGCGCTCGGCGGCTCGGGCTCGAGGCGGTCGAGCGCGAGCACGACCGGCACCCAGATGCCCAGCGGCACGAGCGCGAGCAGCAGCCCGACCGTGAACGTGCCCACCCCGGACAGCGCCGCGAGCACGAGGCCCACGAGCAGGCACAGGCTCGCGACGGCGATCGTCACGATGACGCCGACGCGCGCGCGGCCCGGCGGTCGGCCCTCGAGCACGGCGCGCGGGTCGAGCGGGACGGCGGCTCCCGCCGGACCCAGCGGGTGCGGCGGCTGCTGGGGCGGGGGGACGGCCGGGCCGTGCGGCGGGAAGGTCACGGGCGGTAAGGCTACGCACCCGGCGGGCGACGCGGGAAGGCGTCCGCCCGGCGCGCCGCGCGGGGGCGGTCGCGCCGCGCGGCGGACGGGGGTGGGCTACGCCGCGACGTCGTACCCGGAGCGCAGGCCGCCCCGGCGGCGGACGGTCGCGTCGTCGGGCACGATCTCGTCCGGCGGGACGACGGCGCCGGCCTCCACGAGCACCCGGCGTCCGACGCGCGCGCCGCTGCCCACCCGGGCACGGTCGCCGACGCGCGCCTCGGGGGCGATGCGGACGTTGTCGCCGACGCGGACGTCGCGGCCGAGGACGACGTCCCGGTCGATCCAGGTGCCGTCGCCGAGCCGGCAGCCGTGGCCCACCACGGCGCCCTTCTCGACGTAGGTGCCCCACCCGACGGGCACGGACTCGGGGACGCGGGCGTGGGGCGACACGAAGCCGCCGCCGGTGTGACGGTCGTAGTGCATGATCTCGCCGAAGTCGTTCTCGACCTGGACGCGGCGTGCGAGGCGGGCCACCTGACCTCCTCAAGGTCTGTCGACAGTGGTACTGGTGACATAACGGCGCCGAGGCCCCCAGGATTCCAACACCGCCGCCCCGCCGAGGTAGGGCCTTGGCTTCGCGGGGCAGGGCCGTCGTCCCGCGAGGTAGAGCCGTGGTCCCGCGAGGTAGAGCCCTGGTCGCCGGGCCGACGGCGGGGGTCGCCCCGCCTTTCGTGTTCTCGCAGGCGGGAACCGCGCGGGCGACCTCCCGCGGCGGCGCCACGGTCGCCGGGTGCGGACCGACCGCCGTCGTGCCGAGCAGGTGGATCGGGCGCGTCCTGGCCGACGGACGCGCCGGAACCGCCTGCTCGGGCTGCCGGGATGGCCTGGTCGGCCCGCCCCCGGTCCCGACGGGCGACCTGGCCCGCCCCGGGTGCCCCCGACGTCGGGCACGGTCAGCCTGGACGCCCGCGGCGAGCCCGCGGCGTCGGGCGTGACCTCGGCTCTACGCCGAGGCACCGCGGCTCTACCTCGGCCGACCAGGGCTCTACCCCGTGGGACCACGGATCTACCTCGGCGGGACCTCGGCTCTACCTCGGCCGACCAGGGCTCTACCTCGCGCGACCTCGGCTCTACCTCGCGGGGCCACGGCTCTGGCCCGCGACGGCGGCGCCGTCCTGCGGGCCGATGGGTCAGACGGCGCGGGTGGTGCCGCGGACGACGAGGGTCGTGGGGAGGCGGACGTGGGGCTCGCGCGTCCGGCCCTCGACGAGGTCGACGATGAGGCGCAGAGCCTCGGTGCCCATGCGGTGGATGGGCTGGTCGACGGTCGTCAGGGGCGGGGTGGTGAGCGCGGACTCGGGCACGTTGTCGAAGCCGATGACGGAGACGTCGTCGGGCACGCGCAGGCCGAGCTCGGCGGCGACCTCCATGGTGCGGATCGCGGAGAGGTCGTTGGCGGCGAAGATCGCGGTGGGTCGCTCGGGGAGCGAGAGGAGCTCGTGCGCGGGGGAGTCCGCGAGGTCGGGGCGGTAGCCGCCGACGCGCACGAGGTCGGGGTCGAAGGCGATGCCCGCGTCGGCGAGCGCCTCGCGGTACCCCTGCTCGCGCAGGCGCGCGGACTCGAGGTCGGGGCGGCCCGCGAGGAAGCCGATGCGGCGGTGGCCGAGGTCGAGGAGGTGCTGCGTCGCGGTGCGGCCGCCGGCGAGGTTGTCGGAGTCGACGGTCGGGGGGTCGGACGGGCCGCGGTGCGGGTCGACGGCGACGACGGGGATCGAGCTGCCGCGCGCGACGACGGTGGGCGTGACGAGGATGGCGCCGTCGATGAGGGTGCCACCGAGGCGGGACAGGGAGCGCTGCTCCCAGCCGACGCGGTCGTCGCGGCGCAGGCCGCCGGAGTAGGCGAGGAGCTCGTACCCGGTCCCGTCGACGGCCTCGGAGATGCCCTTGAGCAGCTCGGTCGAGAACGGCTCGAACTCGGCGACGAGGATCCCGATGACGTTGGTCTTGCTGCTCCGCAGGCTCCTCGCGACGATCGACGACTCGTACCCGAGGTCGTCGATGACCTGCTGGACGTGGCGGGAGGTCTCGGGCGCGACGCCGTAGCGACCGTTGATCACCTTGGAGACGGTCGCGACGGAGACGCCGGCGGTGCGCGCGACGTCGCCGATCGTGACTCTTCCCGTGGAGCGCATGGGGATGACAGTAGCCCCTGGCGAGGGCGTCCGGAGGCCCGCGCCACGTCGTGTGTAAAACGTTATCGATATCGATTGACACGACCCGGTCGCGCCTGCCAGAGTCGCTACCGGCGGCCCCACAGCGGTGGCGGCCCGGCGCGCTCGAGGCAGCGTGCGCCCCGGTGCGACTCGACGAAGAGGACGGAACGATGAAGTCTCGGAAGCTCCTGACGGCGACCGCCGTCGCCCTGGCGGGCACGCTCGTGCTCACGGCCTGCGGAGGCGGAGGCGACTCCGGCTCGGACGACGGCTCGGTCTCGATGACCTTCTGGCACAACTCCACGACCGGTGAGGGCAAGGCCTACTGGGAGGAGACGGTCGCGGCGTTCGAGGAGGCGAACCCCGGCGTCACGATCGAGATCCAGGCCATCCAGAACGAGGACATGGACGGCAAGCTCCAGACGGCCCTCAACTCGGGCGACGCGCCCGACATCTTCATGGCCCGCGGCGGCGGCAAGCTGGCCGACGTCGTGGAGGCAGGCCAGGCGATGGACCTCACCGACGCGATCGACGACACCACGCGCGAGGCCGTGGGCGACGCGGCGCTCAGCGCCTTCACGGTCGACGGCAAGGTCTACGGGATGCCGGTCTCGATCCTCCCGGGCGGCGTCTACTACAGCGAGGACCTGTTCTCGCAGGCCGGCGTGACGGCGAACCCGACGACGATCAGCGAGCTCGAGGGCGTCGTCGACCAGCTCAAGACCGCGGGCGTCGCGCCGATCGCGCTCGGCGCGAAGGACGCGTGGCCGGCCGCGCACTGGTACTACTTCTTCGCGCTGCGCGAGTGCTCGCAGGACACCATCAACACGGCGGCGAGCGAGCGCAGCTTCGACGACCCGTGCTGGCTCAAGGCCGGCGAGGACCTCCAGGCGTTCGCCGAGACGGAGCCCTTCAACCAGGGCTACCTCACGACCTCCGCGCAGCAGGGCGCGGGCTCGTCCGCGGGCCTGATCGCCAACCACCAGGCCGCGATGGAGCTCATGGGCGCGTGGAACCCCGGCGTCATCGCGTCGCTCACGCCGGACGAGAAGCCGCTCGCGGACCTGCAGTGGTTCCCGTTCCCGGCCGTCGAGGGCGGTGACGGCGAGCCCGGCGCCATGATGGGCGGCGTCGACGGGTTCTCCTGCTCGGCCCAGGCTCCCGCCGAGTGCGCGGAGTTCCTCAACTTCATCATGTCGAAGGAGTCGCAGGAGGCGTACGCCACCGCGTTCCACACCCTGCCCGCGAGCAAGGAGGCGCAGGGCGTCGTGACGGAGCCCGCGCTCGTCTCGATCCTCGAGGCCTACAACGAGGCGCCGTACGTCACCGTGTGGCTGGACACGCTGTTCGGGCAGAACGTCGGCAACGCGCTCAACACCTCCGTGGTCAACCTGCTCGCCGGCAAGGGCACGCCGCAGGACATCGTCGACACGACGAACGCCGCAGCGGCCAAGGAGTAACCGGAGCCATGACCGTGTCCCAGGGCGAGACCTCGCCGAGCACGACGACGCCCGAGGACCGGGCCGGGGGCGGCGCCGGCGCCGTGGCGGGGCCGCCCCCGGCCGCCGCGGCGCGGGCCCGCCGCCCGCGCCGCGGCCGCTGGGGCCAGCGAGCCGAGATCGCGGTGCTCGCCGGGCCGGCGCTCGTCGTCTTCCTCACGTTCGTCATCGTGCCCGTGCTGATGGCGGCGTACTACGGGTTCTTCAAGTGGAAGGGCTTCGGCCCGCCGACGGACTTCGTGGGGTTCGAGAACTACCTCACGATCTTCCGGGACCCCGAGTTCCTCGCGGCGCTGCGGCACAACGGGTTCATCGTGCTCATGTCGCTCGTGCTCCAGGGCCCGGTCGCGGTGGTCGTCGCGCTCATGCTCAACCGGCGCATGCGCGGCCGCTCGGTGGTCCGCGTGCTGGTGTTCGTGCCGTACGTGGTGTCCGAGGTGATCGTCGGCACGGGGTTCAGCCTCATGCTCTCGACGACCGGCGCCGTGAACGACCTGCTGGAGAAGATCGGCCTCGGGTTCCTCGCGGTCGACTGGCTCGCCGACCCCGACGTCGCGATCTGGACCCTGCTGCTCATCATCACGTGGAAGTACATCGGCTTCGCCGTGATCCTCTTCCTCGCGGGCCTCCAGGGCATCCCCGACGAGCTGGGCGAGGCCGCCGCGATCGACGGCGCGTCGTACTGGAAGGCGCAGCGCTACGTCACGCTCCCGCTGCTGGGCCCGACGGTCCGCATCTGGGCGTTCCTGTCGATCATCGGCTCGCTCCAGCTGTTCGACCTCGTCTACATCATCTGGGGCCAGTACGTGGCCTCGACGGCCGGCACGTCGACCATGGCGACGTACATGGTCGCGAACGGCCGCAACGCGGGGAACTACGGGTACGGCAGCGCGGTCGCGGTCGTGCTGTTCCTCATCTCCCTCGCGGTGGCGCTCGTGTACCAGCGGTACGTCCTGCGCCGTGACACCGAGGGCGCGATCACGGAAGGGAAGAAGTGATGGCCACCGTCACCGCCGTACCCGCGCCCGAGCGTCCCGCCGGCGTCAAGACCCCGAAGGAGCCCCGCAGCTCCGGCATCGGCCGGGGCGGTCCGCTGACCTACGTGGTCGCGTGGCTGCTCGTGGGCGTGTGCCTCGCGCCGATCGCGTACATCGTCGTCGGCGGGTTCCGCACCAACGCGCAGATCACGGCCGACCCGTCGGGCCTGCCCGACCCGTGGCAGGTCGTCAACTACGTCGAGGTCCTGTCGAGCTCGCTGTTCTGGCAGCAGCTCGGGAACTCGCTCGTCGCGGCGCTCCTCACGACGCTCGGCGTCGTGGTGCTCGGCCTCATGGCGAGCTACGTCATCGCCCGCTACTCGTTCGTGGGGCGCGGGGCGCTCTACGCGCTGTTCGCGGCGGGCCTGATGTTCCCCATGACGGTCGCGATCACGCCGCTGTACATCATGATCCGCTCGCTCGGGCTGATGAACTCCGTGGGCGGCCTCGTGCTCCCGCAGATCGCGTTCGCCCTCCCGACGACCGTCATCATCCTCGTGCCGTTCCTGCGCGCCATCCCGCGCGAGATCGAGGAGGCCGCGTCGATCGACGGCGCGAGCCGCCTCGGCTTCTTCTTCCGGATGGTCGTGCCGCTGTCCCTGCCGGGCGTCATCACCGTGGGGATCCTCGCGTTCGTCGCGAGCTGGAACAGCTACATGCTCCCGCTCTTCATCCTCAACGACGAGACGTCGTACACGCTCCCGCTGGGCGTGCAGGCGTTCGCGTCGCAGTACTCCGTGGACACCGCCCGCGTGCTCGCCTTCACCTCCCTGTCGATGATCCCCGCGCTCGTCTTCTTCTCGCTGTTCGAGCGGCGCATCGTCGGGGGCCTCACCGGCGCCGTGAAGGGCTGACCACGCCCGTCCGCACCCTGCCCCGTCCCGCGCCGCGCGCGGGACGGGGCCACCACCGAAGGAGAACGGTCCCGTGACCGACGTCGTCCCTGCCGTCCCGACGGCACCCCTCGGCAGCCCGAACCCGGGCGCCGACCCCGCGCCGACCCCGCGCCCCGCACCCCCGCAGATGCCCACGGTCTCCGAGCGCGTGCGCGCGCTCCACGCGCGCATGACCCTCGACGAGAAGCTCGCGCAGCTCGTCGGCTACTGGCTCGACCAGAACGGCACCGTCGCCCCGATGCAGTCGGAGATGACGGCCGGCCAGGCCGACGGCGGCCGGCTCGCGGAGATCACGCAGCACGGGATCGGGCACTACACGCGCGTGTACGGCACGCGCCCCGTCGACCCGGCGGAGCGGGCGGCGTGGCTGTGGGCGGAGCAGCGGCGGCTGCGGACCGGGACCCGGCTGGGGATCCCGGCGATCGTGCACGAGGAGTGCCTCACGGGTCTCGCCGCGTGGCAGGCCGCGACGTACCCGACGCCGCTCGCGTGGGGCGCGTCGTTCGACCCGGACCTCGTCGAGGAGATGGCGCGCGAGGTGGGGGAGTCGATGCGCACGCTCGGCGTCCACCAGGGCCTCGCGCCCGTGCTCGACGTCGTGCGCGACCCGCGCTGGGGCCGCGTCGACGAGTGCGTCGGCGAGGACCCGTACCTCGTGGGCACGGTCGGCACGGCGTACGTGCGCGGCCTCCAGGACGCGGGCGTGCACGCGACGCTCAAGCACTTCGTCGGGTACTCGGGCTCCCACGCGGGGCGCAACCACGCGCCCGTCAGCGCGGGGCCGCGCGAGCTCGCCGACGTCTACCTCCCGCCGTTCGAGATGGCGGTGCGCGACGGCGGTGCCCGGTCCGTCATGGCGTCGTACGTCGACGTCGACGGCGTGCCGCTGCACGCCAGCACCGAGCACCTCACCGAGGTGCTGCGCGAGCGCTGGGGGTTCGACGGCGTCGTCGTCGCCGACTACTTCGGCGTCGCGTTCCTCGAGGTGATGCACCGCGTGGCGGCCGACCGCGGGGAGGCGGCGGCGCAGGCGCTCCGGGCCGGCCTGGACGTCGAGCTGCCGACGGGCGACGCCTACCTCGCGCCGCTCGCCGAGCGAGTGCGGTCTGGGGCGCTCGACGAGGCGTGGGTCGACCGCGCCGTGCTGCGCCTGCTCACCCAGAAGGAGGAGCTCGGCCTGCTCGACCCCGGCGCCTACGCCGACGAGCCGCCGACCGCCGTCGACCTCGACACCCCGCGCCAGCGCGCGACCGCGCGCCGCCTCGCGCAGGAGTCGCTCGTGCTGCTCGCGAACGACGGCGTGCTCCCGCTCGTGCGGCCCGGGGCCGACGGCGCGCCGGCCGCCCCGCGGCGCGTCGCCGTGGTCGGGCCGGACGCCGACTCGGCCGAGGCGCTCATGGGCTGCTACTCGTTCGTCAACCACGTGCTCGCGCACCACCCGGGCACCCCGGCGGGCATCGAGCTGCCGACGGTGCTCGAGTCGCTGCGCGACGCGCTCGCCGGGGCGGGCACCGACGTCACGTACGTGCGCGGGTGCGCGGTCGAGGGCGACGACGTCACGGAGATCCCGGCCGCGGTCGACGCCGCGCGGGACGCGGACGTCGCGGTCGTCGTCGTGGGCGACGAGGCCGGGCTGTTCGGGCGCGGCACCGTCGGCGAGGGCAACGACGTCGAGTCGCTCGAGCTGCCGGGGGTGCAGCGACGGCTCGTCGAGGAGGTCGTCGCGACGGGCACGCCGGTCGTGCTCGTGCTGCTCACCGGCCGCCCCTACGCGATCGGCTGGGCCCTCGACGCGGGGTCGTCGCGCGGCGGCGTCCCGGCCGCCGTCGTGCAGGGCTTCTTCCCCGGGGAGGAGGGCGGGCGCGCCGTCGCGGACGTGCTCGTCGGCGCGGTGAACCCCTCGGGCCGCCTGCCCGTGTCGCTGCCCCGCGCGGGCGGCGCGCAGCCCTACTCCTACCTCCACCCGGTGCTCGGCGGGCCGTCCGACGTGACGTCCACCGACCCGACGCCGGTGCGGCCGTTCGGGTTCGGGCTGTCGTACACGCGGTTCGCGTACGCGGACCTCGAGGTCGACGCGGCCGTGGCGGCGGGCGGGACGTTCCGCGCCGCGGTCACCGTGACCAACACGGGCGCGGTGGCCGGGGCGGACGTCGTGCAGCTGTACGCGCGCGACGTCGTGGGCTCCGTGCCGCGGCCCGTCGCGCAGCTCCTCGGGTACGCGCGCGTCGACCTCGCTCCGGGCGAGTCGCGCCGCGTGACGTTCCGCGTCCCGACGACGCGCCTCGCGTTCTCCGACCGCCGCCTCGTGCGCGTGGTCGAGCCGGGCGACGTCGAGGTCTGGGTCGGCGCGCACGCGGCGGCCGTCGACTCCGCCCCCGGAGCGGGCGACCTCGGGTCGACGACCGGCGGCGCGATCGTCAACGAGTCCGCGCCGACCGCGAGGCACGTGGTGCCGGGCGCGGCGACCGCGCGCGCGACGATCGCCGTCACGGGTCCCCTGCACGAGGTCACGGCCGCGGACGAGCGGCTCGTCGCCGTCGAGGTGTCCGCGCGCGTCGAGGCGGGGGAGCGCGCATGACGCGCGTCCAGAACCCGGTGCTGCCCGGGTGCAACCCCGACCCGTCGGTGTGCCGCGTCGGCGACGACTTCTACCTCGTCACCTCGACGTTCGAGTACCTGCCCGGCCTGCCGGTGCTGCGCAGCCGCGACCTCGCGACGTGGGAGCACGTGGGGGACGTCGTCGACCGGTCGGGGCAGCTCGACTACGACGGCATCCGGTCGTCTGGCGGCCTGTTCGCCCCGACGCTGCGCCACCACGACGGCACGTTCTGGCTCGTGTGCACGCTCGTGGACCCGGACGACGACACCCGCGGCGGCAACTTCGTCATGACGGCGACCGACCCGGCCGGGCCGTGGTCCGACCCGGTGTGGCTGCGCGACGAGGACGGCGAGCGGGTCGCGGGGATCGACCCGTCGATCTTCTTCGACGACGACGGCCGCGTCTGGCTGCACGGCACGCGTCTCGCGCCCGAGCCGGAGTGGTTCCACCAGACCGAGGTGTGGGTGCGCGAGCTCGACCCCGCGACGTGCACGCTCGTGGGCCCCGAGCACGTCGTGTGGACGGGGGCCGTGCGCGGCGCCGTCTGGGCCGAGGGGCCGCACCTGTACAAGGTCGACGGCACGTACTACCTGCTCGCGGCCGAGGGCGGGACGGACTTCCACCACGCGGTGTCCGTCGCGCGCGCGTCGTCGGTCACGGGGCCGTACGAGGGCAACAAGGCCAACCCCGTCCTGACGCACCGGCACCTCGGGCGCGGGGTGGACGTCGTCGGCGTGGGCCACGCCGACCTCGTCGAGGCGCCCGACGGCTCGTGGTGGGCCGTCCTGCTCGCGATGCGCGTCTACGGCGGCTACCACTACCCGCTCGGCCGCGAGACGTTCCTCGTCCCCGTCGTGTGGGAGGACGGCTGGCCCGTCCTCGCGCCCGGCGAGGGCCGCGTGCCCGACGCCGTCGAGGTCCCGTTCGCGAGCCCGGCGCCCCGGACGGCGGTCCAGGGCGGGGCGAGCGGCGTCGTCCGCCCCGACGACCCGCGCTGGACGGCGGTGCGCGCCCTGCCGCGCGACGTCGCGACCCCGGCGGGCGAGGGCTGGGACCTCCCGGTGCGCCCGACGACGCTCGCCGAGCCGGGCACGCCCGCGTTCCTCGGCGTGCGCCAGCAGCACCGCGACGTCGACGTGACGGTCACCGTGCAGGTCCCGGCCGCGGCGGGGGAGCGCGCGGGCGTCGTCGTGCGCCAGTCCGAGGACGACCACGTGCGGCTCCTCGTCGACGGCGGCCCGGGCGACGAGCGACGCGTCGTCGCCGTGCACCGGCGCGGCGGCACGGACGCGGTGGTCGGGGAGACGACGGTGACCGCCGCCCCCGGGGAGCCGGTCGTCGTCGGGCTGCGCGTGCGCGGGCAGGACTACGGGCTCGTCGCCGGGCCCGCCGACGGGCCGGTCGTGGACGTCGCGACGGTCGACGGGCGCACGCTCGACAGCGCCGCCGCGGGCGGGTTCCTCGGGCTCTGGCTCGGCGTGCACGCGACGAGCGAGGGCCGCCCGAGCGCGTCCGTCGTGCGCGTCGAGCGCTTCGTGTACGAGCCGGTGGCCTGACGCGTCGCCCGGGCGTGCGGGAGCGTGCGGCCGGGCTACGGTCGGGGCATGTCGAGCGAACGGACACGCACCGAGGTGGACCTGCTGGGACCGAAGGAGGTCCCGGCGGACGCCTACTACGGCGTCCACACGGTCCGCGCCATGGAGAACTTCCGCATCTCGGGGACGACGGTGAGCGACGTCCCCGAGATGGTGCGCGGCATGGTGATGGTCAAGAAGGCGTCGGCGCTCGCGAACCGTGAGCTGCGCACCATCCAGCGCGACGTCGCCGACGCGATCGTCGCCGCGTGCGACGAGATCCTGCGCCACGGGCGGTGCCTCGACCAGTTCCCGGTCGACGTGTTCCAGGGCGGGGCCGGGACGAGCGTCAACATGAACACCAACGAGGTCGTCGCGAACCTCGCGCTCGAGCTCGCCGGGTTCGAGAAGGGCCGCTACGACGTCATCAACCCCAACGACCACGTCAACCGCTCGCAGTCCACGAACGACGCCTACCCCACGGGTTTCCGCCTCGCGGTCCACGAGCTCGTCGCGCGGCTCCAGGACGAGGTGCGGCGGCTCGAGCGCGCGTTCGACGAGAAGGCGTCCGAGTTCGCGGACGTCCTGAAGATGGGGCGCACCCAGCTCCAGGACGCGGTCCCCATGAGCCTCGGCCAGGAGTTCGCCGGGTTCGCCGTGAACGTCGGGGAGGAGATCCGCCGGCTCGAGGTCGCGGGCGAGCTGCTGCTCGAGGTCAACCTCGGCGCGACCGCGATCGGCACCGGGCTCAACACCCCGCCCGGCTACCCGAAGGTCGCGACGCGACGCCTCGCCGAGGTGAGCGGACTGCACACCGTCCCGGCCGAGAACCTCGTCGAGGCGACCTACGACAACGGCGCCTACCTCGCCGTCCACTCCGCTCTCAAGCGGCTCGCAGCCAAGCTGTCGAAGATCTGCAACGACCTGCGCCTGCTGTCGTCGGGGCCGCGCGCGGGCCTCGGCGAGATCAACCTGCCCGAGCTCCAGGCCGGGTCGTCGATCATGCCCGCCAAGGTGAACCCCGTCATCCCCGAGGTCGTCAACCAGGTCTGCTTCAAGGTCATGGGCAACGACGTGACGATCACGCACGCCGCCGAGGCCGGACAGCTCCAGCTCAACGTCATGGAGCCCGGGCTCGCGCAGTCGATGTTCGAGTCGCTGCACCTGCTGACCAACGCGTGCGTCGCGCTGCGCACCAAGTGCGTCACGGGCATCACGGCGAACGTCGAGGTCTGCCGCCGCCACGTGCTCGACTCCATCGGCATCGTCACGTACCTCAACGAGATCATCGGCCACCGCAACGGCGACCTCGTGGGCGCGGAGGCCGCCCGGACCGGGGCCTCCGTGCGCGACGTCGTGGTCGCGCGCGGCCTGCTCACGGCCGACGAGGTCGACGCCGTGCTCACGACCGAGAACTTCCTGCGCCCCCGCTACACCGGCCGCTACTACGCGCCCGACGAGCGCGGCCTGCCGCCCGCGGGTGAGGAGGGCGAGTCGTCACGCGTCGTCGAGTCCGACGACGCCACGGGCGCGCCCCCGGAGCCCGAGCCCGAGGCGTCCTGACCCGCGGCTACGACCGGACGCGCACGGCCCGGAGCGCGACGCCGACCGCGAGCACGACGACCCCCGCGACCACGCTCGGGACGGGCAGCGTGACGACGAGCGCGACGCACCCGAGCGCGCCGAGCACGGGGAGGACGCGCGGGTAGAGGCGGTGCGGCGCGGTCTGGCGCAGCGCCGAGAGGTTCGCGACGAGGTAGTAGACGAGCACCCCGAACGACGAGAACCCGATCGCGCCGCGCAGGTCCGTCGTGAGCACGAGCAGCACGACCGCCGCCCCGACCGCGAGCTCTGCGCGGTGCGGCACCCGGTGCACGGGGTGCACCGCGGCGAACCAGCCCGGCAGGTCGCCGGTGCGGGCCATCGCGAGCCCCGTGCGGCTCACCCCGGCCAGGAGGGCGAGGAGCGCGCCGGCGCTCGCGGCGACCGCGCCGACGCTCACGACCGGTGCAGCCCACGCCCACGACCCGGCCGCGACGGCGTCGGCGAGCGGCGCGGCGGACGCGGCGAGCCGCGCGGGCCCGAGCACGGCGAGGAGCGTGACCGCCACGACGGCGTAGAGCACGACGACCGTCCCGAGCGACACGAGGACCGCGCGCGGGACGGTGCGGCGCGGGTCGCGTACCTCCTCCCCGAGCGTCGCGACGCGCGCGTACCCGGCGAACGCGAAGAACAGCAGCCCGGCGGCCTGGAGGACGCCGTACCAGCCGCCGTGCGCGCCGTCGGCGTCGAGGACGGCGAACCACCGCGGCGTCGTCCCCGCGAGGCTCGCGACGACCGCCGTCGCGATCGCGAGCAGCGCGACCGCGACGATCCCGCGCGCGAGGCGGGCCGTGCGCGTCACGCCGCGGTAGCCGACCGCGGTGAGCACGACGACCGCCGCGGCGGCGACGGGACGCTCCCACCCGGGCGGTGCGGCGTACGCGGCGAGGACGAGCGCCATGGCGGCGCAGCTCGCCGTCTTCCCGACGACGAAGCCCCACCCCGCGACGTAGCCCCACCACGGGCCCAGGTGCTCGCGCCCGTACACGTACGTGCCGCCGGACGTCGGGTGCTGCGCGGCGAGCTGGGCCGACGACGTCGCGTTCGCGTACGCCACGACGGCGGCCAGCGCGAGGCCGACGAGCAGGCCCGTCCCCGCCGCGGCCGCCGCCGGGGCGAACGCCGAGAACACGCCCGCGCCGACCATGGACGCGAGCCCGACGACGACGGCGTCCGTCGTGCCGAGGCGGCGGGCGAGCGACGGCTGGCCGGGTGCGGTGGTCACCCGCACAGCGTGCCAGGACCAGGTGTCCACGAGGTGTCCGACGGCGGCCCCGCCACCCGCCCCGGGGCGTGGTCCGGAGCGTCCCCGGGAGCCGGTACAGTTCCCGCCGGTGTCCCGTTCCGGTCGTCGTCGACCGGTCCCGACGAGCGGGGGGCGACGGGCTGTGCGCTTCGGCGAGGACGGCGGTGCAGGGGTGGTCTCAGGAGGGTCCGGCGACGGGCGGCGCGCGGGGCGGACGGCGTCGCGCGCGGTGCTCGTGGGGGTGCTCGCGGGCGCGGTCGTGGTGGGGGCGCCGGGGGTCGCGAGCGCGGACCCGGACGACGGGCTGTCGGAGACGTCGCACGTCCGCTACGAGGTGGACGGCACCGGCCCGGTCCGGGTCCGGGTGACGACGACGCTGCGCAACGAGCAGCCCGACAGCGGCCAGTACTTCTACTACTGGGACGCCTACGGCATCCCCGTGCCGGCGGGCGCGACGGACGTCACCGCGACGAGCGGCGGCGCCACCCTCCCCGTCACGCTGGAGCCGACGGAGGACCCGGCCACGAGCGCCGCGCGGGTCTCGTTCTCGCCCCTCAACTACGGGCGCGAGCGGACCGTGGAGTGGGCCTACACGATCCCGGGCGAGCCGATCCGCTCGGAGGGGTACACGCGCGTCGGGCCCGGGTACGCGACGTTCGCCGTCAGCGCCGCCGGGGATCCGGGCCAGGTGACCGTCGAGATCGTCACCCCGACGTCGATGGACTTCGACAGCACGTGGGACGGGTTCACCCCGGTCCTCGAGGGCACGACCCGGACGCACCGCGCGACGGAGAGCACCGACGACCTCGGCACGTGGTCGTTCGTCTCCCTCCGGGACCCGGCGCAGGTCGACACGACGACGGTCGACGCCGCGGGGACGGAGCTCGTGCTCGAGAGCTTCCCGGGCGACGCCGAGTGGAGCGCCTTCGTCGCGGAGCAGGTCGCCGCCGGGCTGCCCGCGCTCGAGCGCGTCGTCGGGATGCCGTGGCCGGGGAACCTCGAGCGCATCCGCGAGGACGTGTCGCCCGAGGTGCTGGGGTACGCGTGGTTCGACCGCGGGTCCGGCGAGATCGTCATCCCCGAGGACCTCGACGCCGGGCTGCTCTTCCACGAGCTCTCGCACGCGTGGCTCGCCGGGGACCGGTTCGCGGACCGGTGGGTGTCCGAGGGCCTGGCCGAGGTCGTGGGGGAGCGCGTCGCGGCGCAGACGGGCGGCCCGACCGAGACGTTCCCGGCCCCCGCGCGCGACGCGGCCGAGGCGCTCCCGCTCGTCGCCTGGGCGGACGTCGACGTGCAGGACGGCGCCGACGCCACCGAGGAGTACGCGTACGCCGCCGCGTGGACGGCCGTCTCCGCGCTCGTCGGCGGGCTCGACGACGAGACGCTCGGGTCGCTCGTCGCCGCCGCGTACGCGGGGGAGAGCGCCTACGACGCCCCCGGCGAGCCGGGCCGTCCGGGCCTGACCGACGGGCGTCGCTTCCTCGACCTCGTCGAGGTGCGCGGCGAGGTCGCCGACGCCCAGGCGGCCTACCGCACGTGGGTCGCCGACGCCGACGAGACCGCCCTGCTCGACGCGCGGGGCCCGGCCAGGGAGGCCTACGTCGCCCTCGACGCGGCCGACGGCGCGTGGCTGCCGCCCGCGGGGCTGCGCACCGCGATGACGGACTGGGCGTTCGCGGACGCCGACGCGGCCCGGGAGGCGATCGGGCCCGACGCCGCCGCGGCCGCCGGCCAGGTCCAGCAGGCCGCCGACGACGCAGGCCTGCCCGACCCGGCCGCCGTGCGCACGCAGTACGAGAGCGCCCGCACCGCCGAGGAGTACGCCGCGCTCGCGACCGTGCTGCCGCGCACGGTCGAGGTCGTCGGGACGGTCGGCGACGCCGTCGCCGCGAGCACCGGCGGCGGGCCGTTCGCCGACCTCGGCCGCCTCCTGCTGGACGTCGACGGCTCGACCGCCGAGGCACGCGCCGCGCTCGACGCCGGCCGCCTCGACGAGGCCGACGCCGCGGCCGACGACGCGTCGTCGCGCGCCGCCGTCGCGCCGTGGGTCGGGATCGGTGCCGTGCTGCTCGTCGTCGCGGCGCTCGCGGGTGCGGTCGTGCTCGTGGTGCGCCGCCGTCGTGCGGCGGCCGCCGCCGCGCCCGCCGCGCCGGACGCGGACCCGGCGGTCGAGCAGGACTCGGCGGTCGAGCAGGACTCGGTGGTCGGGCAGGACTCGGTGGTCGACGGGACGGACGACCCGGCGGACGAGGGGAAGCCCGCCGTCCCCGCCGCGGCGCCGTAGCCCGCGGCCCGGGTGGTGAGCCCGGCGGGGCGACGTACGGTCGAGGGAGTGCGCCCGGTCGACCAGGCGGCCGGGCCGGAGACCAGGAGGGCCCGCTCATGACCGCGTCGCAGCCGCAGGACCGCCGGGGCACCGGCGACGAGCAGGACCGGCGGGACGAGCAGGAACCGGTCCGCGGCGAGCCGGACATCGGCACCGCGGGCGCGTTCCCCGCGCTCGCCAACGACTCGCTGCCGAAGGACCCCGAGGTCCCCACCGACGTCGACCCCGGCGACGAGCGGAGCTGGAGCGGCGACGACGTCGACGACCCGGGCACGGAGCCGGGCGCCGGCGCGTCGGGCACCGGCCGCTGACGTCTGCCGAGCGGTCCCGCGGCGCCGGGGCGCGGCGTCGTCGGGGACACTAGGAGCAGCACTGTCTGTCGATGCAAGGAGTCCTAGGTGCCCCAGGGAACAGTCCGATGGTTCGACGCCGACCGAGGGTTCGGCTTCATCGACCTCGGGAACGAGGCCGAGGACCTGTTCGTGCACGCGTCCGAGATCGTCGGTGACGACGGCCCGAAGCAGCTCCGCGAGGGGCAGGTCGTCGAGTTCGAGATGGGCACCGGCGACCGCGGCCCGCAGGCGCGGCGCGTCCGCGTGACGGGCGACCGCGCCGCCGACGCGCCCGTGGGCGTGCTCGGCACCGTCGTCTGGTACGAGCCGGCCAAGGGCTACGGCTTCGTCACGCCCGACGGGCGCAGCGACGAGATCTTCCTGCACAGCTCGGCCATCGTCGGGGGCGGCGTCGTCACGGAGGGGCAGCGCGTGGCGTTCCTCGTCGTCGAGGGCGAGAAGGGCCCGCAGGCGGACCACCTGCTGCCGCTCGGCGCGCAGGCCGCGCAGCCCGCGGCGGACGGCGCCGACGGCACCGTGTCCTGGTACGACGACGTCAAGGGCTTCGGCTTCGTCGCTCCCGACGGCGGCGGAGACGACGTCTTCGTGCACGTCAGCGCCCTGGGCCGCGGGCTCACCGAGCTCGCCGAGGGTGCGCGCGTGACGTACGACGTCGTCGAGGGCGACAAGGGGCCGAACGCCCGGAACGTGCAGCTCGTGGGCGGCTCCGGGCGCCCGGGTCCGGACCGCGGCCGACCGGGCTCGGACCGAGGCCGTCCGGGCTCGGACCGCGGTCGTCCGGCGTCCGGCGGTCGCGTGCGCGGCGGCGAGGGCACGGTCGCGCGCTACGACGCGGACCGCGGCTTCGGCTTCATCACGCCCGACGCCGGCGGCGAGGACCTGTTCGTGCACGTGTCGGTCGTGCGCGGCGGGGAGGAACTCGAGGAGGGGGACCGGGTCCGGTTCAAGATCCGGCAGAGCGACCGCGGGCCGCAGGCCGACGGCGTCGAGCTCATCTGAGCGAGGGGCGGCGCGGCTCCCGTCGAGCCGCCCCGCCCCGGTGTGCCCCACCCGCCGCCCCGCGCCACCCTGCCCGCCCCGCCCCGGTGCCCCCCACCGCGGCGGGGCGCGGTCGTCCTCGCCGGGGGCTGCGGGGATTGCCCTGGAAGTCGGTGGCGTCGGTCCCTAGGGTCGACGGATGGACGCCCAGGAGATCCGCTCGGCCTACCTCGCCTTCTTCGCCGCCCGGGGGCACGCCGTGATCGAGCGAGCGCCCCTGGTCCTGCGCGAGGACCCGACGACCCTGTTCACGGGCGCGGGCATGCAGCCGCTGATGCCCTACCTGCTCGGCGTGCGCCCGCACACCGCCGGGCGCCTCCTGGCCGACTCGCAGCCGTGCCTGCGGTCGCAGGACATCGACGAGGTCGGCGACCGACGGCACACGACCTTCTTCGAGATGCTGGGCAACTGGAGCCTGCGGTCGGCCGACGTCGAGCGGCAGGTCCGGTGGTTCGCCGACTTCCTCGCGCTCGTCGGCGTCGACCTCGCGCGCCTCTACGTCACGTGCTTCCGCGGGTCGGCGGAGCACGGGATCCCCCGGGACGACGCGGCGGCCCAGGCCTGGGTCACGGTGTTCGCCGAGCACGGCATCGAGGCGTCGGTCGTGGACGTGGGGTCCCGCGCGGACGGGGACCGCGACGGCATGCGCGGCGGCCGGGTCTTCCTCTACGACGCCGAGGAGAACTGGTGGAGCCGGGGCGGCGGCCTGGAGGGAACGCCCGTGGGCGACCCCTGCGGGCCGGACTCGGAGGTCTTCTACGACCTCGGACCGGAGCTCCACGACCCGTCGACCGGGGAACCCCACCCGGCGAGCAAGGGAGGACGGTTCGTCGAGATCGGCAACCAGGTGTTCATGCGCTACCGCCGCACGAGCGAGGGCTTCGTCCTCCTCGACGAGCCGAGCATCGACTTCGGGGGCGGGCTGGAGCGCATCGCCGCCGCCGCGACGGCGACCCCCGACGTGTTCGACGTGAGCCTGCTGCGCCCCCTGGTCGACCGGCTCGAGGACCTGAGCGGTCGCACCTACGAGGACGACCCGCGCCCGTTCCGTGTGATCGCGGATCACGTGCGCGCCGCGACGTTCCTCGCCGCCGACGGCGTGCGGCCGAGCAACAAGGCGCACGGGTACGTGCTGCGGCGGCTCGTGCGCCGGGCCGTGGTGCACGCGCTCCGTCTCGGGCTGGAGGACCGGTTCGTCGACGCCCTCGTCGCCGTCGTGGCCGAGTCCTACCGCGACGCCTACCCGAACCTGGTCGAGCAGCACGAGGAGCTGAGCGGCGTGCTGCGGGACGAGGAGTCGCGCTTCCGACGCACGGTGCACCGGGGGCTCCGAGAGCTCGACAGGCTCCGGGGCACGACCGTCACGGGCGACCACCTGTTCGTGCTCGCCGACACCTGGGGCTTCCCCGTCGAGCTGGCGGTCGACGAGGTCCGCCGCCGCGACATGGCTCTCGCCGCCGACTGGCAGGAGGGCTACGCGGAGCAGCGCGCGCGCCAGCAGGCGCGGTCCCGGGCGGCCGCGAGCGGGGAATAGTGCGGGTCGCGTGAAGGTTGAGCCTGATGGACTCAAGTTGACCCAGGTGAGGTTGCGCGAGCACCGACCACGGATCTACCTTGAGTGAAGCAGACTCAACCCGGTGTGCCGAGGCGCAGCAGCGCCGTCGGGCACCCAGAACGACGGAGGCACACACATGGCACGAGCAGTCGGGATCGACCTCGGCACCACCAACTCGGTGGTCGCCGTCCTCGAGGGCGGAGAGCCCACGGTCATCGCGAACGCCGAGGGGTCGCGCACGACGCCGTCGGTGGTCGCCTTCTCCAAGACCGGCGAGGTCCTCGTCGGCGAGGTCGCCAAGCGCCAGGCGGTCACGAACGTCGACCGCACCATCAGCTCGGTGAAGCGCCACATGGGCACCGACTGGTCGGTGGAGATCGACGACAAGAAGTACACCGCGCAGGAGATCTCCGCGCGCATCCTGGGCAAGCTCAAGCGCGACGCCGAGGAGTACCTGGGCGAGCCCGTCACGGACGCGGTCGTCACCGTCCCGGCGTACTTCAACGACGCCGAGCGCCAGGCGACCAAGGACGCCGGGCAGATCGCGGGCCTCAACGTGACCCGCATCGTCAACGAGCCCACCGCGGCCGCGCTCGCCTACGGCCTGGAGAAGGGCAAGGAGGACGAGCTCATCCTCGTCTTCGACCTGGGCGGCGGCACGTTCGACGTCTCGCTCCTCGAGGTCGGCAAGGACGAGGACGACTTCTCCACGATCCAGGTCCGCGCGACCTCGGGCGACAACCGCCTCGGTGGCGACGACTGGGACAATCGCATCGTCGAGCACCTCATCAAGCAGGTGAAGAACAGCTCGGGCGTCGACCTGTCGAAGGACAAGATCGCGCTCCAGCGTCTGCGCGAGGCCGCCGAGCAGGCGAAGAAGGAGCTCTCGTCCGCGACGAGCACCACCATCTCGATGCAGTACCTCTCGATGAGCGAGAACGGCCCGATCCACCTGGACGAGAAGCTCACGCGCGCCCAGTTCCAGCAGATGACGCAGGACCTCCTCGACCGGACGAAGGCCCCGTTCCACAAGGTCATCTCCGACGCGGGCGTCTCCGTCTCCGACATCGACCACGTCGTGCTCGTGGGTGGCTCCACCCGCATGCCGGCCGTGACCGACGTCGTCAAGGAGCTCACGGGCGGCAAGGAGCCGAACAAGGGCGTCAACCCGGACGAGGTCGTCGCCGTCGGCGCGGCCCTGCAGGCCGGCGTCATCTCCGGTGACCGCAAGGACGTCCTGCTCATCGACGTGACCCCGCTGTCCCTCGGCATCGAGACCAAGGGCGGTGTGATGACCAAGCTCATCGAGCGGAACACGGCCATCCCGACCAAGCGCAGCGAGATCTTCTCGACGGCCGAGGACAACCAGCCGTCGGTGCTCATCCAGGTGTTCCAGGGCGAGCGCGAGTTCGCGCGCGACAACAAGCCGCTCGGCACGTTCGAGCTGACCGGCATCGCGCCGGCCCCGCGCGGCGTGCCGCAGATCGAGGTCACCTTCGACATCGACGCGAACGGCATCGTCCACGTCGGCGCCAAGGACCGCGGCACCGGCAAGGAGCAGAAGATGACCATCACGGGTGGCTCGGCGCTGCCCAAGGAGGACATCGACCGCATGGTCAAGGAGGCCGAGGAGCACGCGGCCGAGGACAAGAAGCGTCGCGAGGACGCGGAGACCCGCAACCAGGCCGAGGCGTTCGTCTACTCGACCGAGAAGCTCGTCTCCGAGAACAAGGAGAAGCTCCCGGCCGACGTCGTCACCGAGGTCGAGGCCGACATCGCGTCGGTCAAGTCCGCGCTCGAGGGCGAGGACGCCGACGCCGTGAAGACCGCGCACGAGAAGCTCGTCGCGTCCTCGCAGAAGATCGGCCAGGCGCTCTACGCCTCGGCCGAGCAGGAGCAGGCCGCCGGCAACCCCGGCGCCGCGCAGGACGACGCCACCGCCGCGGCGGGCGCGACGTCCGCCCCGGACGAGGACGTCGTCGACGCCGAGATCGTGGACGAGGAGGACGAGCGCAAGTGACGGCCGACGGACCGACCGACCCGCAGGGCCCCGAGGAGCAGGCCGGGCGCGAGCCCGGCCAGGGCTCCGACGACAAGCCCTTCCAGTTCACGGACAAGCGCAAGGTCGACCCGGAGAGCGGTCGGCCCCGCCCCGAGGGCGAGGCCGGCGGCTCCGCGGGCGATGACGCGGAGACGGACCCGCTCGCGGGCCTCGACTTCGAGCCGTCCGACGAGGCCGGGGTCGACGCCGCGGTCCTCGCGGCGAAGGCCGAGGCCGCGGAGCACCTCGACGCGCTCCAGCGCGAGCGGGCCAGCTTCACGAACTACCGCAACCGGTCGCTGCGCGACCAGGAGGCCGCGCGCACGAAGGGGATCGAGGACGTGCTCACCGCGCTCCTGCCGGTCCTCGACGACATCGACCGCGCGCGGCAGCACGGCGAGCTGACGGGGCCGTTCGCGGCCATCGCCGACAAGCTCGACGCGTCGCTCGAGAAGTTCGGGATCGAGCGCTACGGCGCGGTCGGGGACGAGTTCGACCCCACCGTCCACGAGGCGCTCATGCACCAGCCCGACCCCGAGGCCACCGCCACCACGGTGAACCTCGTCATCGAGCCGGGCTACCGGATCGGGGAGCGGGTCGTGCGCGCCGCGCGCGTCTCGGTCGTCGGCCCGCAGTAGCCACCCCTTCCTCGTGCCCGACGGCGCGGGTGCACCTCCCGCGCGGAGGTGCGCTCCGCCGTCGGGCACGCGAGGATCACCACCAGCAGACCCACCGGCAGCAGCCACGGAACGAAGGACCAGGACCACGACCACCGACAGGAGGGAGGCGCCGTGACCGGACAGGACTGGATGGAGAAGGACTTCTACGCCGCGCTCGGCGTCCCCAAGGACGCCGACGACGCCGCGATCAAGAAGGCCTACCGCAAGCTCGCCCGCAAGTACCACCCCGACCAGAACCAGGGTGACGCGAGCGCCGAGGCCAAGTTCAAGGAGATCGGCGAGGCGTACGCCGTGCTGTCGGACCCCAAGGAGCGCGAGCAGTACGACGCGATCCGGGCGATGGCGGGCGGGGGCGCGCGCTTCTCCGCGGGCCCCGGCGGTGCCGGGGGAGCGGGCTTCGAGGACGTCTTCGGCGGCATGTTCGGCGGCGGGGGCCCGGGCGGGACACGGGTCCGCTACTCGACCGGCGGCCAGGGCGCGGGCGGGTTCGAGGACATCCTCGGCTCGATGTTCGGCGGCGGGGCGGCCCAGCAGTTCGGCGGCCCCCGGCCCCGCGCGGGCGCCGACCTCGCGGCGGCCACGACCCTGCCGTTCCGGCAGGCGGTCGAGGGGTCCACCGTGACGTTCACCGTCGACGGCCGCACGGTCACGACGCGCATCCCGCCGGGCGTCCGCGACGGCCAGAAGATCCGGCTGCGCGGCAAGGGCCGCCCCGGCACGGCCGGCGGGCCCGACGGCGACCTCGTCGTCACCGTGCACGTCACCCCGCACCCGGTGTTCTCGCTCGACGGGAACAACCTGCGGATCACGGTCCCGGTGACGTTCCCCGAGGCCGCGCTCGGCGCCACCATCGCCGTGCCGACGCTCGACGGCTCGACCGTCAAGGTCAAGGTGCCGGCCGGCACGCCCTCGGGGCGCACGCTGCGCGTCCGCGGCCGCGGCGTGAAGACCGCGAAGTCGACCGGCGACCTGCTCGTCACGGTCCAGGTCGCCGTGCCGCAGAAGCTCTCGAAGGCCGCGCGCGAGGCCGTCGAGACGTTCGCCGCCGAGACCGCCGGCCAGGACGTGCGCGCCGACCTGGTCCGCCAGGCCGCGGAGTGAGGGGGGCGACCATGATGCCCCAGCAGGAAACTCATCATCTCTCGATCGGTGGGGACGCGGGCGGCGTCGGGCGCGCTCCCGCGAGCGACGTCGACCAGGACGCGCCCGTCCTCGTCATCTCGCAGGCCGCCGCGCTCGCGGGCATGCACCCGCAGACGCTGCGCCAGTACGACCGCCTCGGCCTCGTGGTGCCCCGCCGCACCGCGGGCCGGGGGCGGCGGTACTCGCTGCGCGACGTCGCGAAGCTGCTCGAGGTGCAGCGCCTCAGCCACGACGAGGGCATCAACCTCGCGGGCATCCAGCGGATCCTCGCCCTCGAGTCCCAGGTCGAGCGGCTCGAGCGGCGCATCGAGGCGCTCTCGGCGCGCGTCGAGCCGGGCGGCCGCGTGTTCGCCGCCGCGGCGAGCGGCGACGTCGTCGTCGTGCCGCGTGGGCGCAGCGTGCGGCGCGGGGTCGAGGAGGCGCTGCGCGAGACGCTCGTGGAGCACGGCGAGGCGCGCGCGCTCGTCATCTGGCGGCCCCGGGCCGACGGCACCGACAACTGACCTGCGACGCGGCAATTCCGCAAGAATGCCGTGCGCTAATTGCTGCGCATTCCTGCATTTCTTAGCAAGGCCTTCCTTGCTATACACCGAGGAATTCCGGGAATACCGTGGAACGCGGAGACCGACCCACGGCGGGTCCTCGGAGACAGGAGATCGCGATGAGCAGCCTCACGGAGATGCCCCAGGTCGTCGAGTGTTCCATCGACGGCTGCGGCTACAACCACGACCACGGGTGCCACGCGGGCGCCGTGACGATCGCCGGTCACACGGGCGACGCCGAGTGCGCCACGTTCATCCCGCTGGGTACGAAGGGCGGGCTGGAGAAGGTGCTCGCGCACGTCGGGGCCTGCCAGCGCACGGAGTGCGTCCACAACGCCTCGCTCGAGTGCTCCGCGCCGTCGATCCGCGTCGGGGCGGGCGCGTCCGGCGAGGACCGCGCCGACTGCCTCACCTTCACGCCGCGCTGACGCGCGGTCGCCGCCTCGCTCGCGGGCGGTCGGTCACCTGCCGGCCGCAGACGCCCCCGGACGCCCCGGACCACGCGCTCGCCCGCGTGGGACGGGGCGTCGTCGTGTCAGCGCTGGAGCGTGTCGAGGAGCTGGACGGCCGCCGTGTGGGTGCGGGGGAGGGGTTCGAGCCAGACGCGCGGCGGCCGGCGCAGGATCGCCGTGACGCCCAGCGCGAGACCGGTGCGCTCGATGTTGTGGCGGAGCACGGTGCGCACCATGGCGTCGTCCGCGTCCCGCTCGCCGAGCACGACGAAGAGCCCGTTGCCGATCGAGGCCATGGGGTGGCCCTCGCCGAACGTGTGGGTGAGCGCGCGGCCCATCGCCGCCGAGCGCGCGAACCGCTGCCACCCCGTGAGGTCGTCGAGCGCGACGTCGACGACGAGCAGCCCGTGGGTCTGGGTCGCGTCCAGACCCGCGCGCTCGGCCGCGCCGTACGTCTCGCGGAGCCGGTGCACCAGGTACTGGGTCGTCGCGAGACCGGACTCCGGGTCGAGGACCTCCGGTGCCACGGGGCTGGCCTCGTACCCCTCGGACCAGCCGACCGCCACGCCGCGGACCAGGTCGACGACCGGCTCGCGGTCGTGGGCGCGGTACAGGCAGACGACGTCGTCGATGGCCTCGCCGATCCCGACTCCGGCCTCCGCGCGGACGCGGCCGAGCCGCTCGGCGGCGGGCGTCGCGTCCCGCTCCTCGCACAACGCCTCGACGAGCGCGTCGACGGCAGGGTGGTACCAGTCGCCCGGCCGTAGCCAGACGCTGTCGGCGCTCGCGCGCCGCCACCGCTCGCGCACGGCGTCGGTCGCGGGCACGGCGTACCCCTGGAGGTGGTCCATGTAGATGAGACGTGCGGGCGAGCCGTCCATGACGCGGGAACCGCGAGGAGTTTCCAGGACCTCACGTCCCGGGTGAAAGGGGACGAAAGCCTGAAAGCGTCGTCGTTCCCGTTCCGGTGGCGGGAACCCTCTGCCCGTGAGATGGACGGGCGTCTACTATGGCCACCGTAGCCTCGGTTCGGGGCGGTCTCCGGGGCGGGTGACGATGACGCAGGCACAACGGGTGGACAGCGAGGCGTTCAGCGACGCCGAGCTCATCACCGCCGTACGTGCAGGGGACACGAGCGCCTACGGCGTGCTCTACGAGCGGCACGCCAGCGCCGCGCGCACGGTCGCGCGCCAGTACGTCCGGTCGAGCGCCGACGCCGACGACGTCGTGTCCGACGCGTTCGCCCGCACGCTCTCCGTGCTGCAGAACGGCGGCGGCCCGGACGTCACGTTCCGCGCCTACCTCTTCACGGTCGTGCGCCGTCTGTCGTACGACCTCGTCAGCGGGGCCCGACGCACGCAGCCGACCGACGACGAGCGCACGTTCGAGTCCGCGTTCGGCCCGATGGCCTCGACGGAGGACCCGACCCTCGAGGGCTTCGAGCGCTCGACGGTCACGCGCGCCTACCAGGACCTGCCGGAGCGGTGGCGTGCCGTGCTCTGGTACACCGAGGTCGAGAACCTGTCCCCGGCCGAGATCGCCCCGCTGCTGGGCCTCACCGCGAACGGCGTCTCCGCGCTCGCGTACCGCGCCCGCGAGGGGCTGCGCCAGGCGTACCTCCAGCAGCACCTCACGTCCGTGCCCGCCGAGGAGTGCCGCACGGTCAACGCGCTCCTCGGGTCGTACGTGCGCGGGGGGCTCGCCAAGCGCGAGACGGCGCGCGTCGAGTCGCACCTCGAGGGCTGCGACGACTGCCGCGGGCTCGTGCTCGAGCTGGGCGACGTCTCCCACGGCATGCGCGCCGTCATCGCCCCGCTCGTGCTCGGCGTGGGCGCGCTCGGTCTCGTCGGGACGGCGCTGCCCACCACGGGCGGCGCGGCGGTCGCCGGCGGGCTCGCGGCCGCGCTCCAGGGCGCGTCGGGCAGCGGGACGGCGAGCGGCTCGGGCGCCGGTGGGTCGGGCGGCGCTGGCGGGTCGAGCGCTGGCGGGTCGAGCGCCGGAGGGTCGAGCGCCGGTGGGTCCGGCGCGGCGGGCGGTTCAAGTGCTGCCGGCGGGTCCGGCGCGGCGGGTGGGTCCGGTGCGGCGACCGGGGCCGGGGCTGGTGCGGGCGTCGGCGGTGGCGCCGGCGCGGGCGCGCGCGCCGGCCGGGGGGGGGGCGCCGGGTCGCCGAGCTCCGGCTCGGCCCGAC